>CAZRBV010000039.1:0-19720 GCA_964598425.1 uncultured Isosphaeraceae bacterium
CCCCTGTTCCCAGGATGAAAACCTGATGTCCTAGACCTGACTAGACGATGGGGTCTGATCGGTGGATGATACTGCATCCTGCCCCTGCCGATCCTCCCTCCCGTGCAAAGATCACATCCAACCATTCTGTGCCCGCTCAACCTTGAAGCCGCCCGCATTCGCCGCTTGGCAGCGCGGCGAGGCTGGCGACTCCTCACGACCGGCATTGGCGGAGCGGCTGTTTCGCGGGCGGTCGATTCCGCTCGTCCCGATGGGCCGCTGGTTCTGGCGGGAGTAGCCGGAGCCCTGGTTCCCGAACTGCGTTCGGGCACCGCCTACTACGTGAGCGAGGTCTATACCGCCGAGGGCATTCGGACAAGCCCGCTCCTGCGAGAGGGGATTCGCGTCACAGGCGCAGACGAGATCGTTGCAACACCCGATGACAAGGCGGCGCTGGCCAGGCGGACCGGCGCCCACATCGTCGACATGGAATCACACGCCTTTGTGGAGGCCGCCGAAGCTGCAGGGCACCGATGGGCGATCGTTCGCGGCATCAGCGATGGCGTCGACCACCACCTGCCCGCAGGATGCGACCGCTGGTTTACGCCCGGCGGCCATCTTCGGCCTCTGGTGACAACCCTGGATCTCGCCCGCCGCCCACGCGACATCCTTCCGCTGATGGCCTTTGGGAGGCGAACCCGGCTGGCGATGCAGGAGGTGGCGAAGTTGCTTGACATGGCATTCTCCGCCGACCTTTCTGCCCCACAAGCCTCGTCGGGCCGATAGTCTGTGCCAGAGACAACTCTGGAGGAACTCTGACCATGCCCATGATGCTCCTGCTCGGCGCTGCGATCGCTGCTCCATCCCACGCATTACTCCCGCCGGCCAAGCCGGTGCCGTCTGTTCGCGCGGCTCTGGCATCAGCCGTTGAGTCGGAATCAGATGCAGCCAGAATCGTTGACGTGCCATGGTCTGATCTGCCACCCCTGAGCGTCTCCGGCCGATCATCGTGGCTCCAGGATCCCGACAGCGAGCCGCACACTACGACAGCGGCCTTCGGAACCGAAGGGAGCACCCGCTGGTCCATCACCGGCAACTGGGGCATCGACGTCAAAGACTCGGGAAACTGCGAGTACGGCCTTGGGCTCGGAATGCAGTGGTTTCTGGTCGACGACTTCGCCTTCGCGCCGGAGATTCACCTGTGGGGGTTTTCTCAGGAGATCGAGAATTCGTTCGGTGGCAGTCTGGACCTCCTCTTTCAATGGCACCTCTTCAAGGGTGATGGATGGTCCTTCTACAGTGACTTTGGATGTGGCATGCTCGGCTCAACGCATAACGTTCCGGCCGATGGCTCGCAGTTCAACTTTACGCCGCAGGCGGGCTTTGGCGTGACGTTCGACGTCGGTCAGGACCGCCGCTGGATCGTTGGCGTGCGGTGGCACCACATCTCAAATGCATCGCTGTACCAGCACAACCCCGGCCGCGACAGCGTGCTGATGTACACCGGTCTCAGTCTTCCGTTTTAGAGATCGGTTGAGCGTCCGGGCGGCGAACCGCGATCACCCGTCAAACCGCTTGAAGATCAACGACACGTTATGGCCACCAAAGCCAAAGGTGTTGTTGACGGCGACATCAACTTGACGATCTGCTGCCTCGTTGGCAACAAAGTCGAGATCCATGCCTTCGTCAGGATGATCAAGATTGATTGTCGGCGGCAATGCGCCATGATGAAGCGCCATCACACAGACGACTGATTCGATACCTCCGGCTGCCCCGAGCGCATGGCCGGTCATGGACTTGGTTGATGACATCGCCAGCGAGTACGCGTGGTCACCAAACACTCGCTTCACAGCGGCAACCTCTGCAGAATCTCCAAGCGGAGTCGACGTCCCATGGGCGTTGATATACCCGACCTGATCGGGATTCAATCCCGCCGAAGCCATCGCGAACTCCATCGCCTTCCCAGCCCCCGTCCCCTCAGGGTCGGGCGCCGCAATATGGTGGGCATCTCCGGTAATTCCAAATCCGACAAGCTCTGCGTAGATTTCCGCGCCCCGCGCCTTGGCATGGTCGAGCTCCTCAAGCACCACGACGGCCGCCCCTTCGGCAAGCACAAAACCATCGCGATCACGATCAAACGGCCGCGACGCCGCCTGAGGATTCTCATTACTCGTTGAGAGCGCCTTCATCGCGCTGAATGCGGCTATGCAGAGCCGCGAAACAGCTGCTTCGACCCCGCCAGCAAGCATGACGTCAGCCATTCCGCGCTGAATCATCATGTATGCGTCAGCGAGCGCATGCCCTCCAGTTGCGCAGGCCGTTGCCACGGCAGTATTACATCCGCGGAGATTGAACCGAATCGAGACCTGTCCCGCAGCCGCGTTGACCATGAGTTTGGGCACCACGAACGGACTCAGTCGCTTTGGTCCTTTCTCAAGCAGACGCTCGTAGTGCGTCTCGATCGTCAGGATGCCGCCGATTCCGGAACCGATTGCGACGCCGCGGCGATAGGGATCACCCTGTGAAAAATCGAGTCCACAATCTTCGACCGCCTCGGCTGCTGCTGCAAGGCCCATCTGACACGCGCGATCGGCCTTTCGAGCCTCGGGCGTAGACATGAATGCCGCCGGGTCAAAGTCGCTCGCCTCGCCCGCAATTGTCGTGGTCCACTCGTCATCCTGCGCAAACGCCGTGATCCGATCAATGCCAGAGCGACCTTGCGAGAGACCATCCCACAACGCAGCGGCGCCGACACCCAGATCAGTGACGGCCCCCAGGCCGGTAACGACGACACGACGCTCCATCGAGGACATACGTGAATCCTGACGTGCGGGGAAAGGGAAAGAGACCGTCAGGCCTTGGCGGCTTCGAGGATGTAGTCGATCGCCTGGCCGACCGTCTGAATCTTTTCAGCCTGGTCATCCGGGATCGACGTATCGAACTCGTCCTCAAACTCCATCACGAGCTCGACTGTGTCGAGGCTGTCTGCGTTGAGGTCGTTGGCGAAACTCGTGTCACGACTGACTTCACCCTTTTCCACGCCCATTTGCTCAGCCACGATCTCGATGACCTTGGCTTCAACCTCTGCTTCCGTCACGGGAGTCTCTCCTAAGGTTCAGGGACCAGTCCCTGCTGATGTGTTGGATTGTACAGTTTCATACGCCAGAGGGCCGAATTCAGCCCCGATCAAGATCGTCAACTCAACATACCGCCATCCACGGCCAGCACATGCCCCGTCACGTAGCCCGCACCTTCAGAGGCGAGAAATGAGACCGCGTGAGCGATTTCCTCGGGTGTGCCCAATCGCCGGGCTGGAAGCCGACTCACGGCCTCCTTGACAAGCTGGTCGGGAAGCGCATCGGTCATATCGGTCTCGATGAACCCAGGGGCAATGACGTTTGCGGTAATACCCTTACCACCCAATTCCTTACCAATCGATCGGGTCATGCCGATGAGGCCCGCCTTGGCTGCAGCGTAGTTGCATTGGCCAGGGTTGCCCATCACACCCACAACGGACCCGATATTGATGACCCTGCCCCAGCGACCTCGCATCATTGGCCTCGCTGCCGCCCGGCACAGCCTGAACGCTGCCCTGAGATTCGTCCCCAGCACCGTGTCAAAGTCTTCGTCGCTCATTCTCAGAATGAGGCCGTCCCGGGTAATGCCCGCGTTGTTGACGAGGATATCGAGCCTGCCGAGCCGCTCCACAACGCCCTCAAGCATCGCGTCAACAGCCGCGTCATCTGCAAGATCACATTGGCACGCCTCGGCTGAGCCGCCTTCGCCGTTCAGCTCGGCCGCCGCCGCTTCAATGGCATCCGCCGACCTCGCCACGAGGACAACATGATGTCCGTCGCGGGAGAGCCTCTGCGCAATTGCCTTGCCAATACCTCGGCTGGCACCGGTCACAATTGCTACGCGTTGGTTGTCGTCAGTCTCCGCAGGGGTCATCCGCCCACTCCTACACAGCCACACAGGATTTACTCAACAGACCGCGTGACGATCCGCATGGTATCGCTCACACGCATGCTCTCGCAGCGTCAGCTATCTGCCAGGGCTCACACCACCACCAGATCTGCCCCCGCCCTCATCGATCCCGGCATTCGGATCATCAGCAGCAGCAATGGCCCGGGCACGCTCGACGCCAAGGTCCGAGGCGTCCTTCATGAGTTGCTCGGCAGCGACCGCAGCGTACCAATCCTCAAATGGCGAAGCGCCGAGTGCCTGGCTCAGGCCGGGCGGAAGCGGGGCCGCCTGCAGCACGTAGCCTCCGGGCCCACCGTGAATCTCCCACATTTGCCCCTCAATGTGGTCTGCAAACTCATAGAGAGCGAGCCAGGCCGGTTGCCCCTCATGCGAGGCGCCAGTCATGACTTCAATGCCCTCAATGTCGGCAGCCAACTGGGCCAACTGCCCGGTCGATTCCAGAATCGCGAGTTCTTCCAGTTCCAAATCCCCAAGATGGGGGCGAAGAAGATCAGCGCGGCCCTTGAGGAACCCATCAAAGAACTTGAGGGTCAGGACTCGCTCCTCAGTCGTCGAAGGTGCCAGTTTTTCATCCATCCAAACGCGGTCGTCGATGCCATGTTCAGCGATCAACTCTTCGATGGAAGCGGGCGGTGGCGGCCCGGCATCGACAATATTCTTCGGCTTGTCGTCCTTGGCTGGCGGCGCATCCTCACCACAGCCTGCCAGCCCGGTGCATACAGCAGCGGCAAGGAGCACTCTTGCAAAGTCAGGATGAAACCGTCGTATCTGGCTGGTCATTGTTGCTCACCTTTGCAGATCGTTCGATCCGCCGCATCAATCCTTTGAGCACCTTGCCAGGTGCCAGTTCAGTCCATTCGTCGCACCCTGCCTCGACCATCGCGGCAAGTTGCGTACTCCATCGCACGGGGCTCGTGATCTGCGCAACCAGCGAGGCCCTCATTGCCTCAGCATCATCCGAAGCGTAGCGGGCAGCGGTCACGTTGGACCATACTTCGCCAGCCAACGCCTGCATCTCAACGCCCGCAAGTACAGCTTGCATCGCATCGGCTGCCGGCTGCATGTGCGGTGAGTGAAACGCCCCTGCCACCGTCAGCGGCGTCGCCCGCCATCCGTGGTCGCTGCACGCGCTGGCAGCACGCTCACACGCATCGGCATCGCCACTGAGCACAATCTGCCCAGGCGCGTTGAGATTCGCAGGCACCAGCACCCCCCCGCCAACAGTCACTTCGCCGCACAACGCTTCGACTTCTTCTTCAGTCGCGCCCATGACGGCAAGCATGCCGCCATCGCAGGCCTCTGCAGCCTCCTGCATGAGCGCGCCGCGCTGGCAGACAAGGTCCAGTCCATCCTCGAAACTGAACGCCCCGGCCAGATGAAGCGCGGTGTACTCACCAAGAGAGAGACCAGCTGCCACGTGGGGAACTGCGCCCTCTCCGTACAGGCCATGCCAACACGCCACCGAGCATGTGTAGATCGCGGGCTGACTGACATTTGTTCGATTCAGCGTCTCAGCAGGCCCCTCAAAGCAGAGCGTCGTGAGCGGGGCCCCGAGCGAGTCGCCAAGCGCCGCGTCAGCGTGTTCGAATACCGCTCGGGAGGCCTCGCTGGCGTCGTACCAACCTTCCCCCATACCGACTGCCTGAGCGCCCTGGCCCGGGCACAGCGCTGTCACATTGATCGTGGTCATAGACGCGTATGGTACGCTCGCGGCGGGTTCACCGCCAAAGCTGCCCCCCAACCACCGGGCAGGTGGGCTGGGGCACCCACGCTCCGGGAAGCGGTCCCCTCGAGGGCTCACAGGGCATCAGAACCCTTGAGCGGCCTGCTAGCCGCAGCCCCCGAAATCGCCCAACACCTGCAGCACATCGTTGATGTCGACGATTCCGTCATCGTCGGCATCGCCCTCGCAATCACCCTCGCAAAGGTAGTTGCCCAGCACCATGAGTACATCGTTGATATCGACTTCGCCATTACCAGTCACATCGCCCGGGCACAGCACATCGCCGGGCACAATCACGATCTCGCCGACCACCTGCCCTTCGATGTCCGCGCTGTGGGCGTAGATTGGGCAGCCTGCGAGGTCGAGGGCTCCGCCGCTCTCCACGACAACATGCTCGAAGTACAACGTCTCACACGCCCATCCGACCGCCATAGGACTTCGCAGGACCGGCCCCCTGCAGTCACCATCGATGCATGTTTTTCCGGGCCTGGGCCACCATAGAGGGGGCAGTGGACACCACCATGAACTGGGCGCGGCAGCCTCCCCCTTCACAGCACGAATCGCTCCCAGCGGGAAAGACCTCACAAGGTGAGGCTTGCCTACACGTTCCAGACGCTGCTGGCCCAGGTCAAGCCGCCGCCGAAGGCGACCAGAACGACGGTCTCGCCCTCATTGATCTTGCCAGCCTTCCACAATTCATCAAGGCACAATCCAACCGAGCCGGCAGAACTGTTGCCGTAGCGATCGATGTTGACATAGACCTTTTCGGGCGGCAGACCGATCTTGTCCATCGCAGACTCAATGATGCGGATATTGGACTGGTGGCAGACGAACTGCGAGATGTCATCGACAGCAAGACCGGTTGAACGCAGCGCGTCTTCAATCACCTCACGGAACTTGCCGACAGCAAACTTGTAGACCTCGCGTCCGTCCATCCGAAGCGTGCCCAAACGTGCACCGGAGTCTTCACGATCAGGCGGAAGGTCAGATTCATTGCGAGGGATAAAGAGCGACGGCCAAGTTCTTCCGTCAGCGTTCAGTGTTTGATACATGCAGCCACGGTTGGGGTCATCGTCACGGACAAGAATTGCAGCCCCGGCAGCATCGCCAAACAGAATGGAGACAGTCCGGTCGGTTAGGTCGACGGCTGTCGTCATGGCATCACATCCGATGACACCAATCGATCCGTAGCGACCCGTTCGAATGAGTGAGTCAGCCACGTTCATGGCGTAGACAAAGCCGCTGCAGGCTGCCACGAGATCGAATGCGCCGGCAGGCTCCGCGCCGACACTCGCCGCGATCCGGCATGCATTGGACGGGCACGTCATTTCCGACGTGACCGATGCGTGAATGATGAGGTCCAGGTCGCTCCCGCACATGCCAGCATCGCTCAAGGCATTCTGCAGCCCCTGCGTTGCCAGCCACAGTTGAGTTTCTCCCCTCTCAGGGTCGAGGACTCGCCGCTCCTGAATCCCCGTTCGCTGGCGAATCCACTCGTCTGATGTTTCGACAATCGCCGCAAGGTCGGCGTTCGTCAGCCGCTTGTCCGGTACCGCAGAGCCACACCCTGCTATACGCACCCCACAGGGCACCTGCATCGACATCAGGCTTCGACCTCTTGGGCACTGAGAATCTCGGTGATTCTCGCATTGACACCCAGTTCAACGAAACGCCGGGCAGCGCCGAGGGCGTTCGTGATGGTGCGAGCTTTGCTTGAGCCGTGGCAGATCAAACAGCCGCCATTGACGCCAATGAGTGGAGCACCGCCGTACTCGTGGTAGTCGTACTCGGCGTACAGCTTCTTCACGATGGGCGAGAACTGCTCCACGAAGGCCGGGTCGTGCGACTGCAGTTCCTTCTGAAGAAGCTTGAAGATCCCCTTGCTCAGCCCCTCAGCAAGTTTGATCGTGACGTTTCCAGTCACGCCATCCGACACGACAACCTCGCAGTCGCCGTCAAACACGCCGCGGCCTTCGACATAGCCGACAAACTCCACCGCAGGATCGTCGCGGAGCAACTCGCGAGCACGCTTCATGTCGTCCGTGCCCTTCTGCTCCTCACCGCCGACGTTCATGAGCCCCACGCGGGGCTGCTCGATGCCGAGCACCCGGCGGGCGTAGACCGTGCCCATGACACCGTATTGGTGAAGGTGATGAGGCTTCGGATCGATATTGGCACCGACGTCAACGAACGTCACTGGCCCGGCGAAGGTCGGCACGACTGCGGCGATGCCCGGCCGAGCCACACCCTTGAGCCGTCGCATGTGCATCTGCGCCGCGGCAACAAAGGCGCCGGTATTGCCAGCCGAAATCGCCATATCGAGTCGATCGGCCCCAGCCTTTGGTCCAGCAAGCCTCGCCATCTGTACAAGGGCCGAATCGGCCTTGCTCCGGGCAGCTTCAACCGGCGAATCGTCCATCGTGACTTCGTCGGACGTCGAGACGACTTCAATCAGCGATTCGCTGACACCTGACGCCGCGATTCCATCGCGGATGACAACTTCATCGCCGAACAGCACCAACCGGTCGTCATCTGAAAAAGTTGGCAGCGCAGCAAGGGCGCCCTCAAGGATTGGGGCTGGCGCGAGATCGCCGCCCATGACATCAACACCCAGTCGCATGGGGTCAGACTGTACCGGACGTCTTCAACGTGAGTCCGGGACGGAGATATCCACACTCGCGGCAAGCCGCGTGCGGATGCTTCGTCGCGCCGCACGAGGGACATTCGACGAGGTTCGTCCTCGACAGGGCATGGTGGCTCCGCCGCTTACGCTTGCGGGCCGGGGATGTCCTGAGCTTTGGAACGGCCATGGTCGGGGTCTCCTCAAAGGCTGGGTTCGGTCCCCTGAGGGGCCTCCAGCGAGCCACGCAGCATACGTGGACAGGGCTTTTTTGTCAACGAAATGGCCCGCGATGGGGTATTCCTCCGGCTCGCCTGGCGGCGAGGCCGTGACCTATAACAGATGGAGCCAATCCTTGAAAAGGAAGTCAAATCGCTCGGTCAGCAGCGTGATACGCCCCATCACCGTGAGGCCGAATGCCGCGCCGAAGGTGATCATCAGGACCAGAATGCCGCCTCGGGCAGCCTTGCCAACAACCCCCTTGTGCTCCATCGAGAAGAAGAAGTACACAAGGCACGCCAGCACGCTGAGCAGGATGATGATGCCGCCCATCGAGGGCCAGAACTGGAATTGATCCGCACTATTGACCGCCCAGAGCGATGTAATAGTGCCTTTGATCTGAAGCAGAAAGTCCGACTCGAGGTGAGCCAGCAGCCTGAACCCGGCCGTGGCGCCGATGATAAAGGCTAGGGGCCAGCGGGCGATCCAGCCTCCGCTGGGGAGCAGGCGGCATACCAGCATGACCGAGAGGATCAGGGGGATGATGTAGATCCAGTGCCATGAGTAGTCATCCGCAAGTCCGGGAGTCGTCCACGCTCGGACCAATCCCGGCCACAAATTGACCAGCAACTTGTCCACGATGCCCGTGTAGAAGGAGTACACCATCCAATAGGCCGCCGATGCACCCACGACGAGCGCTTCGGCGGTCTTGTAGAAGGGATTGTCGCCCACGAGGAATGACATGATGCAAAGCGTAAGAATCGCCGCGAGCCACACGCCAATGGTGCGGTTCCAGCTCATGATGGCGCCCGCTGGTCGATCAGCGGAGCCGGCAGCCAGTTCCGTAACAGTGACCCAGGTCGATGACGCCACCGCGGAACCAGCCGCCTCAGCTGCCTGACCCGCTTCGCTGGAAGCAGGCGTCCAATCTTCGGGTGCCGCAGCGGTCCCACCAGTTGCAACGTAGGACTGCGTCTCGGGAACAACCCAGACCTGTCCGGCATCAAGCACGAAGCCGGCGACCACCATGCCAGCCACAAGGACAAGCAGGCCAACAATCCAGCCAATCAAGCCACCGCCGGTCGCTCCCGGAACATGTGTTGTGTCGTGATGGCTCATCAGGCGTTTCCTCGATTGCGATCAATAAAGAAGATGATGTTGCCCAACACAATGAGGGCGACCATCAGCAAGTGAGCCACGAATTGTGGTCCCATTCGCTGCTGCGCGGCCGTCGATGAGAACCGTGCCTTGACGAACTCGGGCGTCTTGAGATCGGGATAGTGCTCGCTCATGATCTTCTCGTAGCCAGCAGCGCCTTTAATCGCGGCAAGCAGGCCACCAAGCGGATCTGGAATGTACGGATAGAAGAGCGGCGCCTGCACGCCGGTGCACCCGGAGACCATCGGCAACTTTGCAGGAGTCGCGGCATACTGAATCCACTGCTTGGTGCCTGGATCACCAGCACTGATACTGATAAGCAGGTTCATCGACTTGGCCGACTTGAGGTTGGCTGTCATTGGAATCTCGCTGAGATCCTGCTTGCGTGAGTCAGTAATAAAGAGCTGCTTCCAGTCGACGATGATGTTCTTGATCACCGCCTCGCCGCCGGGCTTGTAGCCAAAGGACATGTAATCGGTGCCGTACTGCAGATCCGGGTACTCCTCTTCGAGAAGTTTCATCGCATCTTCAATGAATGGCTCACCAAGCGGCCACAGGCACATGAAGTAGATCTTGTGTTTCTTCTCGGCAAGGTGCCGGGTAAACGACATGGCCATCGGCAGCAACTCACCTTGCGAGCCCGGGTCGAAGTCGAACGAGAGCAGTACGCGCGACCCGTCGGGGAGATCTTCGACCGCATTGAAGACGTTTCGGTCCATCATCGTCACTTCGGACGGCGGCTCGAACCGCATCAGCACTGGAATGGCGACTGCGAGACCCATGATGAGGAAGATCAAACGTCGATCGAGATTGCGGAGCAGGTTCAACATGGGTCAGTCCGCCGATCCGAGGTATGAGCGGTCAACGCCGAGGATGACCTTGAGAGATGTAGAGACGATGCCAAGTGCGATACCGATCATGATCGCCCGGTTGCCAGCTTTCTGCGGCACGTCGAGGATCACCTGTGTGAGGTTCTCCAGCCGCAAACCATTCAGAAGTTGGTACCACCAGCCACCGATGTAGTTACTGGTTTCAAGCGCAAGTGTGTGCGCTTCGCCGGTCATGTCCGGGTACCCCACCCCCGCCACCACAACTTCTGAGAGCGGCACTCCGGTCTTGATCTGCATTCCAACTGCCAGGACGAATTCCTGGCTTGCTTCAGGGAAACTCGCGACATACGACTCAAGTGTCGGCAGGAAGTCCGTCAGCCATACGCCGGCATACACCTGCCCGAGGAGCACGACGAAGGCCGTGCCAAGAAGCAGAGTCGCTTCGACGTTCTTGGCGCGGAATGCGCGGAACGCTGCCGAAGCGATGTAGAAGGCGAGCATTGCGAACATCGTCGCCGTCAGGGGAACGAGTCCGTATTTGTAGATCCACCAGAATGGTGATCCCTCCTGAACCACCGGCGCAGTCCACGCATTGTCCGGGGCAGAGGCCGTCGGCATGGCACCAATCTTGAATAGCCCGATGATGAGGGTCACAAAGAACGCCAGGAGCGTGATGCCCGCGTAGCCCCAGCCGGGCTGGCGGTTCGAGATCTTTGAGAGGTTGAGCAGCAGCAGATTGCCAGCACCAAGCACCATCGCGGCAGCCGCCAGGATGATGAACATTTCCATCGCTTCCGCGCCCCACTGCTCCGTATACGGAACGAAGTAGGTCGCAATCATCAGTACGCCGATCAGCGCTGCGATGAAAAGTGGAATGGTTCGTTTTGCAATCACGAGTCATCTCCCCCGCCGTGAGGCTGTTGGGCGAGTGACTCAAGTTCGGCATCGATCTCGGCCACCTTGTCTTCGTCCGGAACAAGCCCCTCGTCACCGAGGATGTTGTCCTGAATATAGAGCCCCGCGATTCTCGCACCCCGCCAGTCCGTCGTCACCGCCAGCGTTGCCAGGATGCAGCCAATAACAAGCAGGCCTGCAGCAATGATCTTGCCGATGTCCTGCCCCTTGAGCGAACCGAGCTGCTCGGGATCATGCGAGAGGTACGCGGATGCGGCGAAGAACTCCTCGCCGATCAGCGTGTAGTCGCAGGCCGCAACGAAGAACGGCAACTGCGATGGCATCGCGGTACCGGCCACCTGAATAGCGCCGATTGAGTTGGCCGTTTCGGCAAGAATGAGCGACTCGGCGTAAAACGCGCCCATGTAGAAACAGGCAGCAGGTTCTTCACGCACCATCACTCCCTGCACGCCAGCCGTATAGCCAAACTGCTCATCGGTGAGGTAGTAAATGTTGTCCTCGTTGTACGCATCTGGACGGCCCTCACCGAGGTAAGCGGCCTCGACCGTCTCACGGGCCGTAGTCATCACGAGCGAGCGAGCGGTTGGCACCTTGAGCTGCGCGTCGTATTGAGCTGCCGTCTTGGCGACGTTGGCCAGTACCGTGATTCCAGCGACGGTCTGAATGTCATTGATGTCGAGAATGCCCGGCACGAACAGGACCGGCTTGCCCATCTCGGTTGCGCGGCCCACTGCTTCGCTCACCGCTTCAAGGCCGGCGATGGGTCGAACCTTGATCTCGCCGCCCTGCTTGGCGTACCAGACAAATCCGATGATCACCAGACTGATTGCCAGCATGATGATGAGGAACCAGAACTTGCCGAGGTTGAAGTACTGCATCCTCGCCGTGACCGGCGTCGTTGCCATGGCAAGTGGCGAGAACGTATCGCCAGGCCCCGTGGCAGCGACCGCGTAGAGATAGCTTGTACCCGCTTCGACGTTCTCATCGACGAACTTTGTCCGGCCGTACGAAACTGAACCGATCGGTTGGATGTCCTCGAAATCAAAATCCGCAGGAAACCCAATCTCAGACGCGTTCGTCGCTTGCTCGCCAATGCTCTCGAGCCCATCGCCGGTCTGCGCGACGATTCGGAAGATGGCGTAGCCCGCGAGGGTTCGCCCGCTTGACGAAGTCACCGCCTCGTCCGGTGATGCGGTCCACTCGACCAGCATCTGCGTGCCGACGTCGTTCGGCACATCCTCGACCGTCACGTCGGTCGGTGGCGCCAGCGTGATGGTGGCGCCAAACGACTGCGTCGTCCAGACCAGCATCGCTGCCAGCAACAAGCCCACGGCGTACTTCATGCCGCTCACTCCTCGATGAGTTCCACGTTGGCGCGCGGCACGATGGCCGTTTCACCGGAGGGGAACTTCACCTCCAGCACGCGGGCTTTTGATCCAGAGCCGAGCACCGCCGGCTCGGCGGGCAGTCCAGACACCTCACCAATCATGCCGAACCAGGGATCACGGATGACACGCAATGTTCGACCGACTTCAAGCTGACCTTCCTCGAACTTGTGGTCTACCTGATCCGCTGGCACGGAGGCAAGGGGAATGACGATCTCGGGCCGCATGACGCCCGCGCGGATCTGCGTCGCACCGTTGACCGAAGTCTCATCGCCCGCATGATCCGTGAGCATATTGAATGTTCGCTCAGCCATCGCGATATCGCCAAATCCCTCGGTGACGATAACAGTGATGCCAAGGTCCTCGCGGCCGGTGATCGCAACGCCAAGGTCATAGCCAAGGAGATTCTTCAGATCCTGGTCGTCGATACCGCCAGAGATGATCGCCGCAGCACCAACGCTTTGCGCCTTCTTGATGGCAGCAACAGACATGCGTGCGCCGCCAATGATGACGGCGTCCTTCATGTCGTCGGTGATGCGATCCGGTGTCAATTCCTGTTCGTGATCATCGCAGGCCATGACGATGCGACCATGTGTTTCACCACCGACGCCGAAGATGCCTTGCACATAGGCGACATCCGCTTCGATCTCGCAGCCTTCGTGCTCGCGGACCGCGACAACATCGCCGCCCATGTAGGCGCGAACCTGCACTGGAAGTGGCGCGCCGCGAACGATGACTTGGCCAGTCACGGGCGACACGGTCTCGACCGTGCCTTCGTAGCGACTGTTGATCGTGTTCTTGAACATCCCGAACAGGCCCTTGGACTGCGCCAGCGGCTCGCCCTTGGCGATCGGCTCGCCTTCCTGCTTGAGCATGCAACCGATGACGTCCTTGGGCGGCAGCGACATCTGGTTCGAGAGGTTGATGGGGTTCACATCACCGGGAAGACTCGTCTCAGCAACGATGTCATCAGCAGAAACGGAATCGCCCACCGACACACGAACATCGCCGGCAATCGGGAGTCGCCGCATGCAGCGGTGCTTCTTGTGGCGAGTCACGAGCAATCCGGGGGTATAGGCCTTGGCCATCGTGTGTCCGCGCCGCTCAGACGGCGACCGGCTCCTTGTCTTCTGCGTATACGTCGAGCGAATCAAGCCAGCCTTGCACCGTCTTCTGACATGCGGCGCGTTCCTCGGGAAGGGCCAGCGGTCGGCCGCGGCCGTCGAGGATGAGACCGACGGTACCGCCGCGAACTTCTCGCTCGAGCTTCTTGCCGGGGCCGGCTCCAAGATCAATCCCGCGAGCGGGAGTCAAGGTGATGGTTGCCCGATCGTCCATCCCCAATTCGATCAGCTTGAGTTCGCCACCGACGATCTCGCCTGACTCAGTGCAGTCGCCGGTGAGCTCATACTTGAAGCACATCTTGCCAGGCTTGGGCGTGCCCTTCGCGCACACGCAGGTGCCGAGATACACCAGGCAGTCGCGCTCAAAGACCTGCTCGGCCGCCTTGGGATGTACGCTTGCGAGCACGCCGAGGTGTGGCATCATGAAGATCGAGTCTTTCGCGAGCATCGTGACGCCCTCGGGCTCGAAGGCGTCGATGAGCAGCATCGCAGTCTGGTGCATCCGCGGGGCGTGACTGAGCACGCCGCCCGAGGCCACCAACAGATCAAGTTTCATGTTGTTGACGATCGTCATTCCGCCAGTTTCCTGGCTGAATGTGTCGCCGACGGTCCGCTGCTGCTGCACGCCCTTGAGCGTCGTGGCGAATTCCTTGTGCTGCTTATACGCCAGCCGCAGCGCCTCCCGCGCGACCGCCTGTTCGAACATGAGCGCTTCGCGGGTTTGCGGAATCGTCGTCGGGCGGATCATCTTGTTCTTGACGTGATTGCGGAGTTCTCGCTCATCCATGTCGAACGGCACCCAGCGAAGCACGTTGGGCATCGTCGCTTCGGCGCAGACATTCGAGATCGAATACGACATGCCGAGGTTGGCGCTCACGGTTCGGTTGAACGTCTCGTCAAAGACGCTGAAGACGTCGGTCGTCGCGCCGCCGATGTCGACGCCTACGACATTGATGCCTTGAAGCCGAGCCACGGTCTGAAGGATGTCACCCACAGCGCCTGGAGTTGGCATGATTGGGGCACCGGTCCAGCCCATGAGTTTGTCGTAGCCAGGAGCCTGCGCCATGACGTGCTCAAGGAAGATGTCGTGGATCTTGTCGCGGGCGGGTCCGAGGTTCTCTCGCTCGAGTACCGGGCGAAGATTGTCAACGATTTGCAGATCAAATCCGCCTTCGTCGAAGACGTTCGAGATCGGCTCGCGGGCGTCCTTATTCCCTGCGTAGATGATCGGCATCTCGTAATCGCTGCCGAATCGCGGCTGCGGTTTGGCAGGTGCAACGAGCTCAGCAATCTGTACGACTTTGTCGGTTGTTCCGCCGTCGGTGCCGCCGGAGATGAGGATCATGTCGGGGCGCAAGTCACGGATGCGTTGAATCTGATCGTGCGGGCGACGACCGTCGTTCGCAGCGATGACGTCCATGACAATCGAGCCGGCGCCAAGCGCGGCGCGTTTGGCGCTGGCCGCGGTCATTTCGGCAATCACACCAGCGACCATCATCTGCAGGCCGCCGCCAGCAGAGGACGTCGAGATGTAGATATCGCACCCTTCTGTGTCGGTCGCAGGTGAGATGATGCGTCCATCGTCGCCAACGAGCCGGCGTCCGGCGAGTTCACCGATTTCCGTGACGCTATTGATAACGCCCATCGTCACATCGGCGAATGGTCGCTCAACCGTGGTAGGCGCTTCGCCCCGCTGCGTCTGTCGGTACTCGCCGTCGACGTATTCAATAAGGATGGCTTTGGTCGTCGTACTGCCACAGTCGGTGGCAAGTATGACCTTGATCTGTTCAGGGTCGATCTGGGACATCGGATGGTCCGTCGCCGCCGTCCACGGTGGTGGGCGAGGCGTCTGAGGCTCCTTCAGGTTCTTCCGCGTCGGGGCCGACCTGGCTCCAATGCTCCAAGCGGCGGCAAAGGTACTCGACCGAGCCCCGCTGCTCAAGAAACGTGGCGAATTCCTTGATGGCTTCGGTGTCGAGGACAACCGAAATGATGGGCCGGAAGAAGTGAATGGCCTGCGAGGCAACGAAATTCAGCGGTCGCCCCATCTCAAGTGCCATGAGCGCAGGCGTGGTCATGTTTCGCCGCACAACTGCCTTCGCGACCGTGTCAACGATCTCGACAAGCCGCTCCGTGGGCTCAGCAGCCCCCGGCTTGTCCACCGCAAAAGCATTCCTCAGCTCATCTCGCCAGCTCATACCACACAGTGACCGCCGGTCACTTTATCTCCTTGCTACACAACAACTTACAAAACTGAAGAACCTGTAACCCGTTGTCACGACACGACATAAAGTGACCGGCGGTCACTTTATGGCCTCGTCGATTCGCGGGATGATTTCGGTCGCGTGGTTGCCGAAGAGCAGGCTGATGCCGGCGGTGTCGAAGACGCCGCTTCGCAAGCGGGGCGACACGTAGCCGCCCTCTTGGTCATGGCGAAACTGCTTGACCTCGGACCAACGTAAAACCCGCGTACGCAACGGGTACCGAACCGCGATGCCGTGCGCATCCATGCGATAGCGGGTTGGCAGGAAGAAGCGATTCAAGGTGACGAACAGAAACACGATGGCCCCCCCCGCCGCCAGAGGCCCCAATACGGGGTCGCCCACCACGAGGCCCACCAACACGCCGCACACCAACACCAGCACAACTGCCAGCACCGCCTTAGCGGGATGCTCGCGGAGGGGGTGGGCGGTCCATTCAAATGGCTGCTGCTGCTCGGACATCTGAGCCAGGAATGGTATCACGACCCGACGGGTAGTTTATCTCCTTGCACAGCAACCACTTGCAACCCGGCGCCCTTGTAACCCCTTGTCCCGCAGGGATATAAATCACCCGTCGGGCCGATGACGCTCGCGTAGTATGCCGCCCCCATGACAACCTTCATCACCGTCGCGCTCATCATGCTTGGGTCGCTGCTTGCAGGGGCGGCCCTTCTTCACGTCATTGCGAAACTTGGCCCACCCGGGCGGGCATTGTCAGCATGGCTGTGCGCAGCGCCAGGACTGGACATTGTGATTACATACTTCACAGCGGCGCCGCTCATCGTTGGTCCAATTGTTGCGGGGTGGACCGGTCTGGCGGCGGCTGTCGTCTCGCAGATCCTGACCGTCATGCTCTGGACTGTTGCCCACGGCCTCGCGCACCCGACCGCTCGCAAAGGCCCGCGCATCGTCACCGTTCTCAACGGTCTGGTTGGCACGTGGCGAAACTTCACCGCAGTCTGGGTGACCGCCATCGTCGTGCCGATGTTCTGGATCATTCGCATGGCAGAGATCTTCGTGTACCCGTTCCTTGTCTGGCTCATTCGCTTCCCCCGATACAAGCAAGGCGAGTGGGTGCGCGTCTCGCGGCACAAGTTCAAGAATCTCGTCGGCCACGACCTGATCTGGTGCCTGTATTGCGATTGGATGACTGGCATCTGGGCGCTCGGTTCGGAGATGCTTCGCAACGTCGAGTCGTTCTGGTGCCCCATCCGATTCCACAGCGAGAACAAGTGCGACAACTGCCACCACGACTTCCCCGACGTCTTCAACGGCTGGGTCCCGGCAGACGCCACGATGGAGGACGTCACCAACATCCTCCGCGAGAAGTATGGTGACGCGAAGATCAACAGCTGGTACGGACACCCGACGCGTTTGACCGTCGAAGGAAATCCGCCTGCGGAATAGCGTGTCTTGCCCGCACAGCTGCGACTGATACGTCAATGCCGATGACATCCTGCTCAATGTGGCTCAAGGGGGGGCCGTGACACCCATCCGGCGCGATCCTCCCCCCCCCCATTTTGGCCAAAAATTGGCTCTTTCTCAGATCGCAGCGCATGGTGGGCAGGCCATACTCCTGTCTGGAGCAACCTGCCGGCCCCTGGGGCTGGCATAACGAAAGAAGGTGGGACATGCGGAACAGACTCAAGACCGTAGCGGCACTTTGCATCGCGAGCCAATCTGCCACAGCTGGCGTCACCGGCATTACGACCGAAGTGGCCGAGGCGGACCAATCTGAATGGGCCACGCCTGAGACGGAGCGAACCCTATTCACGGTGTCGCTGTACGCCGAATTCGACAACCCCGCGGACGAACTGCTTGCCGTCAGCGGACAGTTCGCCGAACCGCTCGACATCGCCACAACAGGCCCGGCCGGATTCTATCAGTGCGCGGCCAATGCAAGCGCGGACGCATTCAACACAAGCAACGATATCAATGCGTCGCTTGCAGCAACGTATCCATCTCTCCAGGCAGACTCATTCGTCACAATTGGCCGAACCGATTCCACGGACAACACGCTCAGCACGATTGGGTTTGAATTCGATGGATTCAACAACGACGGTCGGCTGTATATCCCGAGCCAGGGCACGTGGTTTCTCTACCCGGGAGCTGATCAGGGAGTCGCCGGTTCACATCCGGATCAGCGGGTGCTCATCGGGAGATTCACGGTCGATCGCTGGACGAGTCTGAACGCGCTTGTGCATCTCCATTGGCGGGACGCTGGCGGCGACATCCAGACGACCGGAGGTCACCGTGCACTTCTTCGTATAGACACCTGCATTGCCGATTTACCTGGCGAACATGGCTTCTGTGATGGCGAGGTCAACGTAGAAGACGCGTTGCGGCTTATCGCCGCGTGGGGCGAACACAACCCCCAAGCCGATGTCGACGGCGACTTCATCATTACCACAGACGATCTCCTGATCGTGCTCTCGCAGTGGGGTTCGTGCAACTGATTGCAGCCCCGTAGCATGCGTCCTGCATGCCAACACCAGAATCAGCCGAAGCCACCCTCCTCGTCAGATGCCCGGATCAACCGGGCATCGTGGCGAGGGTTGCGAATTGCCTGCACCGCGCGGGTGCCAACATCCTCGACGCAGCACAGCACACCGACTTCCAAAGCGATACATTTCTGCAGCGGTTGCACCTCTCTTGGCCCACTCAGAAACCTGCTACAAATGCAATCGACGCGTCCCTCGGCGAACTGGCGACCGAACTGCAACTCACCTGGACCACTCGGTGGTCCGATGCGCCGCGCCGCGTGGCAATCTTTGTCTCACGCGAGGACCACTGCCTGCACGATTTGCTGCTGCTTCAACGAGACGGCGAGCTGCATTGCGACATCGCACTCATCGTTTCCAATCACAACGATCTCGCCCCCGTCGCGCAGCGATTCGAGGTTCCATTTCATCATATTCCGGTCAAGCAATCCGGCGACCTTGAGGCCGAAGCCCAGCAGCAGCGTCTTTTGCGTGAGCACGAAATCGATCTCATCGTGCTGGCGCGGTACATGCAGGTGCTCAGCACTGGCTTCGTCGATGCATGGACCTCGCGCATTATCAATATCCACCACTCGTTTCTTCCGGCGTTTGCTGGCGCGGCCCCCTACCGCCAGGCCTACGAGAAGGGCGTCAAGCTGATCGGCGCAACTGCGCACTTTGCGACCGCGACGCTCGACGATGGACCGATCATCGAACAAGGTGTCACGCGCGTGTCGCACCGCGACCGCGTGCAGGACATGATCCGCAAGGGTCGAGACATCGAGCGCACTGTGCTGGCCAGAGCCGTTCGCTGGTATCTCGAGGATCGCGTCATCGCGCACAATGGTCGCGCAATCGTTTTCGAATAGAGGTCACCTCACACAACCAGCACTGCGAAGCCCATCAGCCGCATGGACCGTAGAACTCGATCAAGATCAACATGTCCGCAACGCCCGTCGTGCCATCGCCATTGAGATCGGCACCTGGCCCGTCCCATTCTCTGAAGATCACCAACATGTCGTCGATGTCCACATCGCCG
>CAZRBV010000040.1:0-19692 GCA_964598425.1 uncultured Isosphaeraceae bacterium
GACGATGACTCAGATGACGACGATGACTGCGACGATGACTGCGACGATGACACCACGGCTGCAGCTTCTACCTACGCGGATGCCGCGCAGGCAGCGGTCGAGGCAACCGATGGCATCGTGCTCAAGATGGAAGCCCGAGCGATGGGCAATCTGGTCGACATCCACGTCCTCACATGGGATCAGAGCGTGTCTGAACTTCACGAAGTTCGGGTTGCTTCCGAGACCGGAACGGTTCTGGGCATCGAGACCTTTGAGCCAGGCCCGAGTCAGGTCCAGCACATTGCGTCGATCATGGAACGGATCGAGACGGCCACCGTCACGTTCGAGCAGGCCATTGCCATCGCAGCCACAGATCAGCCAAACGCGATGGCTCACGAGGCAGCCCTGCAGACCGATGCTGAGTCACTCGAATTCGGCATCGATCTCGTCGAAGCGACTGTCCATACTCCAGTAGATGTTGATGCCGCAACCGGCACAACCTCGCCCGGCGAATCCGGTTCCCACGCAACCGACTTCGACGGCAACGGAGCGGTCGACATCAGTGACATGCTGGAGCTTGTCAGCATGTGGGGCAGCGCAAACTCACACTACGACACTGATGCCTCTGGCGCCGTAGACGTGGGAGATCTCATGCAGCTTCTGGCCGAATACGGCCTCTGATCTACCCCCCCCCCTTCCCCCTAGTCACTCGGGCGATGGTCTGCCACGAATGCCGACCATCGCCCGAGTCCTTTTTTGAGGGATCGCAATCCCCCCACTGCTCAGCGAGACCCAGAAGATCGTTGACGTCCACGATGAGATCTCACATGATGTTGGACGCTGTGCACCACTGACCACTGCTCCACTCGGAGAGCAGGGTCAGCAGATCATCCGTATCGACATCATGGTCAGCATCAAAATCACCGCCGCAGTCAGCCCCGAAAGCTGCGCCGCCGACCGACAGGCACATCGCCAGTGTTGCGGGGGCGGTCATTCGACGTCGCTCCCGGGACTCCCTCACACATCACGTCCAATATGAAAGGATGAGCAAGATGTCATCCGTGCCGACGAATCCATCTCCAGTCACATCCTCGACGCACTCGCCGCAATCTCCCCAGGCAGAGAGGATCGCAAGGAGGTCGGTTGTGGATACGGCTCCGTCGCCGTTGACGTCGCCAGGATGCTTGATGTCACCGGTGAGAATGGGGTGCCACGCCTCGGCCATCTGGCGGAGTCCATCAGTGTCGGGGTGTGAGAGATCGCTCGCGTACCCGCCGGGGAAGGCGCACCATGACGGAGCATGCAGGTCAGGCCCAGACTTGAGACGTGAGAATCCGGCTGCTTCGGCTTCGGCAATGACGTCTCCAATTGCAAGATTCTCATACCACGCGGGCATGAGATTCGAGGGCTTCATTCGATGTGCAGTGAGGTACGTCATGATCACGCCACGACCGTCATCATCCAACATCTCGATGAGCGCCTGCACATCGGCAACGTACTTGGCATAGTTCGGATCGCTCATGTCTGGATCGCCAGCGGGCCATGTGACATTGTTGCTGGTCAAGACGAGCGCGATGTGCGGAGGCGCATCGACTCCATCAGCTTCCGCCAAGATGGATTGAATCGCCGCCTCCCCGTCGCTTCCCGGCGTAATCCACTCCCACGTTTCTTCACCAGCAATCGCATGCTCAACAAAGACGAACTCGCGGAAGTCGATAGGCGCTTCGGTAAACACATCGGCCAGATGCGATGCGAGACCGAGGCTCTCGCTGTGACCAATGATGTGGAAGGTCACAACCGGCCAGCAGACATCGCCGCAGGTATTCACCCAATCAGGAGACGCAGCATTCGAATACGGCAGCCGATCGCCGAATTCCACATCGCCGCAGGACGGCACCGGCGGCGAGGCACTCGATGCGATGAGCGTGACTTCGGCAGCGTCAATCAAGGTTCCGTTATCTCGAAGCTCAGCGGAAAGCACATGTGCTCCGGCGCCTGCTGCAGTCATATCCAAGTCAACGCTCCACGGATCTCCGCCACCTGCCGGAATCGGCTCGCCGCCATCGACGGACACCGTCACGGACCCGCTCTGCGTTGTTGATCCGCTGATCGACACATCGCCCCACACGACGTCGCCGTCATCGACAGAGCCGAAAACGATCGCCGGAGGAATGTTGTCGACTTCCACCATGATTTCATCTGAGAAACTGGGGCATGACTGGCAGGCTCGGCCGACTACACGAATCGACGTGTCGCCGTCTGGAAAGTCAACGGTGTTCCAGTCAAAGGTCCAGTTCTCGATACCCGTTACATCCACGGGCGGCTGGTCTCCGATACGCACCCGAATGTGACCGCCCTCAAGGCCGACACTGCTTCCCGAAATCGAAACGTCGCCGACAACGACGTCTCCATCTTCAGGCGACTCGATCGTCACGCCGTCTTCGTCCGGCGGGTCCGGGGGGTCGTAGCCGAAAGAGTCAAAGTACTCCTGCACTTCGACCGCCGACAAGGCGCGATCCCAGATGCGCACCTCGTCAAGCGTTCCGCCCATCCACTGATCGGATCCCGCAAACAAGCCGTGTCCCAGATGCATGATCGTCTGGATCTGAATGTCACCGAAGAACTTGCGGTGGTCTGGTGAGCCAAAGTTGTAGTGGCGATTCCCCATGACTTCGCCATTGAGATACCCGGTGTTGCCAGTCTCATCAACGACGAGGACGTAGTGGTACCACACATCGGTCACAAGATTGATCGTCGAGTCGTAACACAGCGTCGGCTGCTGCTCGCCAACTTCGGTGATCGTCCAGTACAGCTTGCTATTGACTTGTGAGTGCCCCAACTCGATCTGGAATGACGAATGATCCGAATCTTCCCAATCGCGGCCGAGGTACATCATCGAGTGCAGCACGCCTGCATCGGGCAGGGTGTCAAAGCGCATCCACATCGCCACAGAGCCGGACTCCAGCGAGACCAGAGCATCGGGCAGTCCGTCACCATCGGTGAGTTCAACGAGGTCGTCCAAGCCGTCAAAGTGCAGCGCCGTTCCGGCTATGCCCTCGACCCAGGTCGGGCCGTCGAGGAGGCCGAATGTGTCCCCGGCATCGTCCCAGGCCAGACTTCCGGAGCCCTCGTCGAATGACCATCCAGCAACGTGATCGCTTCCGGCGGTGGCCATCGCAGCGATTCCACCGACCAATACGACGGCTCCAGCACAACGACGCTCTCTCATTGATCGAACTCCTCTCAGGTGACCCGATTCACCCTACTACACGGCGGCCCCAACCATCCCTGTTTTCTCCAAAACGGATCACCCCGCGGCACCAACCACAACAGGGCACCCACCTGACCCTGCTCCTGCGAGAAGGTCAGATGGGTGTCCGACAAGAGAGCCCGGAGATCTCCGCGATCAGAGACCGCTGGAGCAGCCGAATCGATCCAGCATTGCGAGCAGATCATCGATCCCGACGATGCCGTCGTTGCTGAAGTCCAACAGCGGATCGACTCCTTCCCAGCCGCCGATCAGAAGCAGGAGATCGTCGATGCCGACGCCACCATTCCCATCAACATCACCGATGCATCGCACATCAAGTGAGATCGCCAGATCACCCTGCCCGGACTCAGATCCATCCATCAGCAACGCGCCGCCAACAAGCAGCGGGTAACTGTCCGCCCGAACCCACAGCGTGAACCGTGATCCATGTTGGCCGCATGGCGTCCCGCAGCGAAGCACGTCTTCACACTGGTTCTGCTGAATCGCCATCACGTGTGAGAGATAGTCGGCATCCCCGCCATCGTCTTCGCAGGTGGAAATGGTCACGAGTCCTTCATTGCTGGCGAGGTATTTGAACCACACACCATCGGTCTTATCGCCCCCGCATCCGGGAACCGAGTCTTCGCTCGCGCCGAGGGTGCTGAACGGATGCACGCCCTCTGAGACGGCTGCCATGGAGCTGCACGAGTCGTTGTCGGGCGGGGCCGCATGAACACCAGCCCGAAGCACGTATTCGTGGTCTTCGCCGCCACCCGCAACGCGAATGAGATACGTGATGCCTCGGGCCGCAATCCACGAGACACGGGACGCTCCCGTCTCGCCACACGGCGGATCTGCATCTTCATTGCACGCAAAAGGCAAGCAGTCCGGGCAATCGTCTGCCTTGAACACTGCGAGGGCGGTGTCAAAGGACGTGGAGAGATCGCACGTGCTGGCCCACGCTTCACCGTCGGCAGGTGCTACCCAGGAATACCACTCAGCCTTGGGCTTGTTCGGGCTGCACTCCGCTTCAGGACCTGACTGATAGGTATTGTCGTACAGCGTTTCATACACAACGCCATCCAGAGGCAACGCCAACGCAACAGAGTCCCCCGGGATCCCCTCAAGGCGGTAGCCGATGTTGAGATACCCACCCGCAGGCTCGCCGGTCAGGCTTCCAACCCGCACGAGATATCGCTTGTCGGCCGAGACCGGGGCTTGAAGTGACACGTATTCGCCCTGACCACCAAAGGCCGGATTCCCACCGCTTCCATCGCTACCGGTTTCGCACGCACATGCAATGGGCGAGCTCCCGCTGCATGCAGCATCGGCCTCGTAGAGGGCGATGACATCTGATGCGTTCTCGCCATCAAGTGAGATCGTAATCATCCCGTTCGCAACCGGCGTAATCTCATACCACAGGTCCGGTCCATAGAACATCTCACCCGGCGAGCAGCAGAGCTCCATCGGCGGATCGTTGTCATCCAGCCCGAATGGGTAGGAAATCCAGACGACATCGGTATAGAAGTCCCAAGGGATAACATCGACAATCGTCGGGGTTCCACATGTCGGCGTGTCGGGAACGGCGGGATTTCCCGGGCACTGCATCTCCATCCAGGTCGTGTTGTTGCTCGAGTAGAAATCGACCTGTGTGTAGTCGTCCTGCGGCAAGTACATCATGAGGCCGATGTAGTAGATGTCGGGATCGAGATCGTCAGGCCAGACAAAGGAGAGATCGCCCTGCCACCATGTCTCAGGGGACAGTTCAGGCCATGTCCACGTTCCGACCAGCCGGTCGCTTTCCGTAATCGTGTGATTGTTCTTGGAGAGGTATACACGCAGTTCCACATCCTGCAACGACCATCCGAGCGTCATGTTTTCCATGACGACGTCGTACAGCGTCACGAGTTCATTGGGATCGGGGCAAACCGGGTAGAAATAGCTCCCCTCCAACTGCCCTGCTGAGTCAACATAGTATGACTCACATCCGACATCGATCAGAGCCGGGGTCACAGTCTGATCGGAGTACCCTACGCGAATGATCATGGCATCTGAAAGATGCAGGCCCATCCCCGTCTCGATGACATCCTCGTAGTAACCATGCATCACGGAGTGACGGTCGTAGTTGTAGGTCTCGGGGCACGCAGAGCCGGTCGATCCCTCGCTCTGATATCCCCACGTATGTCCGAGTTCGTGTGCGAGCACCGGCCGATACAAGACCCTGCCATCACTCCAGAAGAGATTCAACGTGTCGTCAATGTCGTCGTACCATGAGAAACTCGGGTTGTAGTGCACATCGGTCTCTAACAACCAGCAGCAGTCGCAGCCGGTGGGCAACCGCGACATCGTCACGCCAAGCGTGTTACCCCAGGAGAAAGTGTTGCTGTATTGCGACCGCATGGTTGCACCGGAAGTAAACCCTCCAAACTCGTTTTGGCCATTGCCTCCACCCCATGTGGGATCGAGATAGTATCGGTAGATATCCATAAACTGGTTGTAGGTCCACATGCAGTGCATATCCTTGTCGAAGGCCCAGAAGTGTTCTGGCAGCGCGTCGATGTTCAACATCAGCTCCCACCGGTTGCACACACACAAGTCGACGATGCCACCTCGATCGGACACCGCTCCTGAATTCGGGAGTGGAATCGGACCGTGGGCACTGTGGTCATGCATGGACAAGGCAGATGCATCTCCCTGATCTGCATTGACCAGCAATCGAACCAGATCACTCAACGTGAGTATCCCCCCACCGAGCCATGGAGTGCGGGTCGTGGCCGACAGAGCGGATTCCCCTGTTGGGATTGGCGCCGGTGACATCAGCGCATCAAGGTCGCCTGCCGGAATCGCCAGGCCATCGACGATACCGTCGAGATTCGGCGTGAGCTCAAGCATGCCATCGTCGTTGAGATCGGTGATTCCGCGGCGACCAAACCGCATTGGGTAGATCTCGCTGGAAGACCCTTCATCAGACACGAGTCGAAACGCGCCTTGGTCTCCTGCAACGATGTCCCAGCTTCCGGCTGTTCTATCGCGCTCCTGAAGAAGAAACAGATAGGGTCGACCGATCTCGAGCGGTGGTACATGGCCGGACGACACCAAGCTGTCGCCTTTGACCTCCGCTCGATACATATAGAGTTCTTCCCCTTCATCCGGGGCACCACCGCGAGACAGCACCGGCGAAACGACCTGGAGCACGTCGCAGAACTCCCGTGTACCCGAAGAACGCCCATCAATCGTGGCCTGATGCCCGGTCGGAATGGCAATGACGCACAAATCGGTTCCCGCCAGCAGATCCTCGACCCGATGAATCTTCCCGTGGCCGGAGGCATCGGGGTTCAGAAACAGAGATCCGCACACAGCGGCCATACAGAGAGTGCGTAGCGACATCTGACATGCTCCTCTTGGTCCCTCATCGGGGCGCCGAATCGAGCGTATCGGGCCGGTCTGAACTCTCAAACGAGAAAATAGGGGCTCTCCGTTATCGCCCCTTCTCACGCACGGAATCAATCCGCTGTTGGCTCTTGAAAGGCCAATCGGGCCTGATTGAGGTCAGAATAGATGCCAAACACGCGGTCCAGACGGCTCGCCTGCAGGACCTGCATCGCCACGCCGGACACGCTGCAGAGTTTGACGTCTCCGCCCACCTTGGATGCCCTGCTTCGAATGCGAATGAGCGCTCCGAGCCCCACGCTGGAGACGTGGCTCAGGCGCTCGCAGTCGATGATCAACCGACTGATGCCGCCCTCGACGATCGCGAGCACATCGTCCGTGAACTGGTTGGCGTTGGTCCCGTCGAGCCCTCCGTCTGCCTCGATGACCATGATGTCACCATCAATCTCGCGTGGGATGAATTCCATCTTTCAGCTCTCATCCTCGAGTCGTTCTCTGGTCTGTTCGAGCAGGTCGCGGCACGCTTCGAGCCTCGACCTCACTTCACCGGGCAGGTCGCTCGATTCAAGTCTCGCGCGAACATCATCCGCTGCGGCGTTGACATGCTTGCGAAGGTCCTGTGCCGCAGCAACAGATTCCAACAAGGCTTTCATCACATCCGGGCAGATGTTGCGTACGGTCGTCTCAAGCGCTGGCCACCTCGGGCCGCTGCGACCGACCGACGCGTTTGCCTGAATGAGCAACTTCGCAATTCCGGCGTGGCAATGATCGACGGCCTCGCGCAGCGCCGTCCACCCGGCCGGCGTCGATTCTCCGACATCGGCATGATGCTTGATCAGCGAGCGAACACAGGGCTCACATCCGCTTCGGGCGGCGGCCATAAGCGCAGACCATCCGTGGATGGTGGTGCGATCTGCATTGGCGCCTGCTTCCAGGAGTAGTTTGAGGCACTCAGGATGATCGCGTAGCGCAGCGAAGTACACGCCGTCATGCCCGTCGTGATCTGTTGCGAGCAGGTCCGGATCACGTTCGAGCAATTCCCGCAGGCATCCTGCGGAACCCCACCATGCTGCGGCCATCAGTGGCGTGACCCCCCTGCTCGTCTCCGCGTGCGGATTCGCCCCGCGCCGGAGAAGCATGGATGCAACCGACGGGCATGCGCCCTGGCAAGCCGCCAACAACGGTGTGACCTGCGTTGAGCCCCGGCTGAGATTCGGCGAGGCGCCGCGGTCAAGCAGGGTCCGGGCCACTGCCTGATGACATCCGAGCGCCGCTTCGGCGAGTGGGGACAGTGTTCCTTCAGGTCCATTGACGTCTGCGCCAGCGGCCAGCAGCGCCGCGACGGCGGCAACATCTCCGCCTGAAGACGCAATCCCGAGGGCTGAGACGCCGAGGCCGCCACGACCTCCGGCATACACCTCGTTGGCATCTCCGCCATTGGTGAGAACCTCACGAAGCGTCGCGATACGTCCCGAGGCAGCCGCCGCAACGACCTGCGGCACCTCGCCAGCGCCAGGAGGGGTGGCCTGAGCCACGATACTGGTCCCCCGCAGGAGCGTGGGGATCTCTGGCTGCGGCATCGGCTCAGCGGCCAGGTGCGGGCCGAAGAATCCAGCCATGCCGAACACGGCCGCCAAAGACTGCAAAACAAGGCTTTTTCGCACGCTCACGCTCCTCATGGGGTCCAACAGGCCCCAGCGGCCAGTCTACTTCATGGACCGAAAGGACCGGCGCTTCGGGGGCATTGTCGGACTGGAGGTTCTTCCATGCCACAGGTCAGGCCGACCAACGAAACCCAGCCAACTCACTCGGACGATGCCGATCGGGCACTGGCCCGCCCATGGCCGGTTGTTTCCGTTCGATGGGTGGATGCGGAAGCCCGTGGAGGTCCGGGCTGGGAGGATCCCGAGGACATGGTGGAGTTCGCGCTCAGGCCGCTCGCTGAAGTGCACACCGTCGGCCTGCTGATTCACGAGTGTGACCAGTTCATCGCCTTGACCGATTCACGCGGCCCGGATCAAGTTGGCAGCGTTCAGAAGATCCCGAAGGCCTGGATCAACACCATGGAATTCATGGTTCCTTCCGACGAGGACATTCCGCCCTCCCTCCCACTTGACGGTGCGCGAGCGGGATAGAGCGGGACAGCAGGCCGCACACCAACCGCAACCAAAAAAAACGCGAGGACGAGTCGTTGGACTCGTCCTCGCTTCTTCTCTCCTCCCCCAAGTGTGGGGGTCCCCCCACACACTTGAGGCAGTCGCTGGCTGCTCGGCCGGGCTGAGCCGGACCGATACGTCTTCCCGCCGTCTTTCGACGTGGGCGACGATCGGCGCTCGCGGTGATCTCGGTGGGCGACCCCACCTTACCCGGTGCACTTCGGGCGTGTCGGTTTCCGTTGAGTGGCAGCGTCCTCGCCGCGTTGCCTCGCGGCGAGCGTTTCTGGCATTTACGCTCCACTCCCTTCGAGCTGCGCTACTTTCTGTGCATGGCATTCGGATCTCCCGTGGTTCCCGTCGGAACCATGGATCCCATGCACGAGTGGCACTAGCCCCCTCGCGGTCTTGGCGAGACTTCCATCAGCCCTGGCATTGAGCACACGTGCTCTCTGCCGATCCCACGTCCGGTGTGGGTCATGAACTGATTGCTCGACTTGGTCGCGTGAGGTGGTCCACAGCATCAATTGCTCGGGCCGCCGGAACCGCCGGCCCGGGCAGCCATGCTGCCCTCGAACTCCTCATTCCATGTCCTTCCCATTCCGTGCAGGACACGGTCTGGGTTTCTCATGGTGAGGTCTTTGGACTGTCGCGATCGTCGCGTCACGAACTCGGCGCCCGAAGGCTTTCCGTATTCGCTTGTTTGAGGCGTCGACCCGTTTCCGGTGGTTTCGTGTGCTTCCCCGCATCGAAACACGGTTCCGTTCACGTCCTTCCAGAGACCATTCGGTACTGCAGTCCCGCTGCCACGATCGTTGCGTGGCCTCGGGCCGAATGCGACTGCGAGAAATTTGGGTGCGTTCCGATTGTGTTCCGTCGGCCGTTCCTGGAATGTCGGGAAACCATGGAACGTTGCTTCGTGCCTTTCGGCCCTCAGCTGCTTTCGGATCGGAGGCATTCCTCGCTATCCGACACGTACTTCTCCGCTTGTCAAAGAGCCTTTCGCCAGCCCGGCCTCGGCCGAGCAGCCAGCGACAACGCACGTAGTAATACGCTGCGCATCCCGCCGCTGCAAGTTGGTGGAAGTTGGTGGATGAATCGGGGGAAAAGTCGGTGGACAAACAGTGGACCGAGCCACAAGTGTCTGTTGCTGACCACTTACCAATTGCCTCTACTTCGCCTCATATTCAAACTTCTGGCCGCCGACATCGGCTGCAACGATCAATCCTTTGTTGTTGCGCGTAAAAATCGCAACGCCGTGGCTGTAATCGGCCATGTTCAGGCCACCGTTTTTGCCAGCAACCGCGCCAGCAGAGGCCTGCCCGGTGAACTGGTTGTTCCTGAACTTGTCAAAGGCAAACTGATTCTCGAAGAAGATGATCTCGGAGAACGTCTGGCCGCCAATCTGCGCGCCAATCGTCACGCTCGTCATCTTCGCATACCCCACGAGTTCTCCGCCGCGATACACCTCGCCCGATCCACTGGCAACACCAAGACCAACGGCGCCCTTGGTGATCTTCGGAAACACGGCCCAGGCGTAGGCTGAATCAAAAAACGTCCCGGCCTTTGCATCACGCTCAAAACCGCTGATTGCTCGTGATGCGGCGTTCGAGCTGTCGAGACGTTGCCCGGCTGTGGACGGTTTCGGCCCAGAGGAGCTGCATCCGGCAGCGACCGAGGACACAACACAACATGCAAGAAGTGTTCGAAGAATCATGATGCGCTCCTGTTGAAAGGGATACGAACAGTGAGCGCGAATAGTACCCCCACCGGCTGGTCGCAGCGCGGTCAGCGTACGCGAGCTCGCATCAATTCCCCGTGCCACTGCTGCAATCGTTCATCGGCAGCTTCGTCATCTGCAGCCACGTGGATGAGTGCCGAAACAGCGCCGGTTCTCCTGGCCATCGAGAGGCGTTCGATTGGCAAGAACGGATTTCGCGGATTGTCTTCGGTGTTGGCGATCGTCCACGACGTTCGGATCACGGTGCCAGCCGGGAGAAACCTGGGCGTCTCCAACATACACATCCTTCGCCAGTGTGGGTCGTAGTCCGGCAGGTCGAGGATTACGGCCTCACCTTCTCCAGGAATGTCTGCTTCAATCCGCATGCCCGTACAGACACCCATGGCCCGAGGCGTCAACCCTACGAGCGTCACGTCCTCAGGCAAGACGAATTCGTCCACACACTCCGCCGCCTCATGCGGCGGCACATCAACCTTGCGAATCATCGAAACGAGCGACCGAACGGGTCGTGAGTCTTCATCGGCAGCCAACTCAAGCGAGAGCGTGTCCTTCAAATCGTGCGGGCGACCACTCGGGCGGTAGTGCACTTCCATGATCAAGTCAGCCGCCGCCGGGACATGCCAATGAAACCCCTCCGGCAACCGTGCGGTTCTGGCACCAACGCCGGTCGTGCCAATCTCTCCGGTTGGGTGGTCACGCACATCGCCGGTCATGTACGAGCCCGGGCCGTCGAATCGCTCGTCAGACCATCGGCCGAGCCCGCTGGTGTCGGCCAGATAACTCACCGCATGCACAGCGGTCGGCGCCGAGGTTTGATGCGTCATCGCCTGCACACGCAGCGGGGCCACATTCCCAATCGGCATAGCGAATGTCCACTTGTCGCGGTCACGTCTGCCCCAATTCTCGCCGCCCTCTGCAGGGATCGTCCATGGCTCTGGCATTTCGATAACGACATCCGCACGCGCGCCGTCTTCAGATGGAATCGCAGCCGGCAGATCATCAACTCCAACCGGAGCGCCTCTTTTCGCCCATGCAGCCAGCACTTCGATGTCGCGATCACTCAATGCGCGATGGCCTTGAATGGCTTCTCCAGTCGTTGCCGCGATCGACGGTGGCATGATTCTGCGGCGGGTTACCTCGCTCACAAACTCGGCTCGGCGGGCCACGTCGCCGGATGTGACCAGGGCGAATGGTGCCGGGCCAGCCGCGTGGTGACAGTCGGTGCAGTGCGCTTCGATAATCCCTCGGACGTCACGACTCCATGTCGGAGCTGCTGTCTCGTCACCACGTACACGTGGCTGCGCATACATGGCTGCGAGTAACGCGATCACCGCAGCGATTCGCGCCGTTGTGATCACCGATTTTTCTCCAGAAAGCAACCGAGCGGCGGCCGATACGCCGGATCCACCTCGCCACCGTCAAATGCAGCAGCAATCGCGTCCCGCGCGTAGTGCTCCGTCGCGCGGTCGCGGCGATTCCCAAGCGAGGCGTAGAGGTTGTTAATGCGTCCCTGATACACACATCTCAACGCGCCAGCATCGGCGCCTCGCAGAACGACGATCTCCGGAGTCACCGTGGCGTTCAACTCGCTGACGAGCCGGTGGTCCACATCGAGAAGTATTGGTGCCGTGATTCCGAACTCACGCGCATGCGCGCGTGCGACATCGCTCGTCACATCACGCCGCGCATGGACAAGAAGAAACCGACCGCCTCCGGCACGCACCTGCCGATCCAATCGCTCGATCTCGGGAGCCATGGCGTTGGCAATCGGACAGTCCGGGCTGGAGAAGAACAGCACCACGACGTCGCCAGACTCCGCCCGAAGCGGTGTGTGCATGGCGCCGTCAACGCCACGCACAGCAGGTGATGTCTGGTGAGCGGCACAACCCAGTGGCATCGCGCACAGCAGCATCAGGACGCAGCATCGAAAACTCATGGTGACTGATCTCGCCGAGAGGTCCACGATTGACTGGCTCACGGAAGTCCGCAGAATTGCTCGGCGTAGTCCTGACAGGCGGAGTCCCAGTCCGTGCAGCAGTAGGCATATTGAGGACTCTGCTGCACGCATTGGCAAACGGGCGGCGGAATCATGTTGGCGCCGCAGCCGTCGTCGCAGGGGCCACCGCCGCCGCCGCCGCCACCACCCTGCTCCAAGTTGCTCAGTTCGGGATTGCCATGCCAGCAGCCCTGGACCCACGGATATCCGTTCGCGTCAAGGTCATAGGAGATCGAGTGATAGTGATAGCCACGGCTCGGATCCTCGTGGCCGAGACACTCGTCCAGCGCGCCATCGCCGGAGATGGAATTGGCGAACACGCCGTCACTTTCGTAGGGCCCGTAGACGGGATACCCGTCGGCGGCATACCCGACGATTTCGGAGTGCCCCGTACCGTCGCCATAGCCCCAACCGGGAGTCTGGTGATAGTGGTATCGGCCATTCTCGGATGGATGACCGTTGTACTCATCGAAGCAAATGGTGCTTGGCGCATCGACGCCGCCATTGTCGTAGGGATTGTAGAAGGCAACGCCATTGAGCATGAGTCCAACCTTGCCCATGCTGTCGAGGTAGACGACGCCCGATGTATTGCCGACAACTGGTTCAAGCGGAATCATCCAGGTGTCGCCCATGGCGGTCGGAGTATTCGGGTTGTGGCACCCGGTGGAACCGTCGAAAGGACCCATCGGATGCTCCGGCAGGCCGCTCCCGGTAACAACTGCGAATCCGGCCGGGTAATCGAACACGACCGTCATGTTGTCATGGAAGGGGTGGCACGGGCGGCCCCACTCTTCGAGGACGAGGAGGATTTCGGGGACCCCGGTCAGCCCGTCGCCATCGATGTCAAATCCGCCGGTGTCGCCCCAGTCGGAAATGACTTGAAGAATGTCGCTGGTATCCACGGTGCCGTCGCGGGTGCTATCGCCGTCGCAGCCGAGCCGCGTCTGGCTGTTCGCCATCGCCGCTCCACTGAGTCCAAGACCGAGGACGCCAACCAGAACCGACTGCATGCGCATTGTGAGAACTCCCTTGCCTCGCGTGTGGCGGGAAACCGCCACATCCCCACTGTGACTCAGTACGCAGCGAATTCCAACCACATCCCTCGATCTCATCGAATGAAACCGAAGAAAGCCGCCCACAAGGGGTAATCTCGGCCTCTCGTTCGCCTGTTTTGGGGCAGCGCAGACCAATCCGTCTATCGTGGGCACCATGTCCAACGAGGTTGAGTGCTTCCTGGAGAAGGTTGAAGAGGCTGCGGGTTCTGCCGCAGCGTCCGCGGCGCGGATGGCGTGCGCGGCTGCCATGCTTGAAGAACAGGCCGCCGACTCAGATGAAATGGAGCCGCTGCTTCCAATACTGAGCAGCCACCTCGCAACCGGCGAGGCCACGCCCGGCAAAGCCCGGAGGCGCGCGGGAGCCTTCTATACACCGCCGCAGCTCGTTGACTTCATGCTGTCTCGGACGCTGGCACTCTGGATGGCAGACTCGCCCGATCGCCTCCCCCGCGTCCTTGATCCCTCGTGCGGGACCGGGCGATTCCTCCTGGCTGCTGGCAGGCAACTCGTCGCGGCGCATTGCCGCAGCACCGGCGCATCCGAAGTGCAGGCCTGGCAGCACATCGGACCGCAACTCATTGGATTCGATCCGGACCCGCTGGCAACCGCATGGCTCCGCGGACGCATCACTGCCTTGGCGGGCGGATCGACTGAGGCTGCTCGCGGCATCCATACGATCGATGCGCTACACGATGACGCGCTGCCAGCGCACACTGCCGACATCATCGTCGGCAATCCTCCTTTCGGCACACCGCTGCGCCGCCGCACCGATGCTGAGATCCTTCGCCGCCGCGCCGCAGCCATCCTCGGATCGCCCATCGGACCCTACGCTGACCTCGCCGCAGTCTTTCTGACCCTCGCCAGCCAGTCTCTGCGAGAGGGTGGACACCTGGCGCTTGTCCAACCGCTCAGCGTACTCGCCGCGCGGGATACCCAATCGATTCGCGACGCGCTGCTCGAGTCCTTCGCTCCGACATTCAGCTGGTCAACGAATGCGCACATCTTCGATGCCCAGGTGCACGTCTGCGCCGTCGGGTTTCACGCGTGCGCCAGCGCACCGGTATTGCCGGTACGCCGATTCGGTGATCTGCCCGCCGCCGAGCATGAAGCATGCCAGCCTCCACAGGCGGGCCATCCCTGGTCGGCGCTCGCAGCGCCCGCCTTTGGAGTACCGGACCCGCCGCAGTTTGAACGCGCCGGAACGCTCGGCGACATCGCTCACGCCACCGCGGACTTCCGCGATCAGTACTACGGGCTCTCACCCGCGCTGGGAGAAACACCAACCCCGATTCCGTCCGGCGTCGTCCCCGTCGTCACCACAGGGGGCCTTGATCTCGCGCGATGCGAATGGGGCGCGCGGCCAATGCGGCTCCACAAGCAGTCGTGGAATCGCCCCGGAGTCACCCTTGCTGCACTCGATCCGGCCATGCAGCAATGGGCGACCTCGCGGCTGGTGCCCAAGATTCTGCTTCCAACACAGACCCGGATTCTCGAACCCGTGCTCGACACTGAGGGGCGATGGCTCCCAAGCGTGCCGATCATCAGCGTCACGGCGGATCCCCACATGCTCCCCCACATCGCCGCCTTACTTGGCTGCCCGCTGGTGTCGCTGCTTGCCTTGCACCGCCACCTGGGGACGGCGCGAAGCCCCTCTGCCATCAAACTCGCCGCCCAAGACGTCTTGGCACTTCCAATGCCATGTGATTCCGATTCGTGGAACCGGGCAGCAGGGGCATTCACCGAGGCAAGTCACGCATCAGACCAGCGTGCTCGGCTGGCGCACATTCGCGAATCCGCCGCGCTCATGCACAATGCATTCGGGGTCGGCGCCGAGTCGTCAGCGAGGCTCATTGACTGGTGGCTTGCCCGAGTCAGGTAAGTGGGCCGCCGCGCAATGAAGAGCCGGCCAGCCCTGGTTGGGGCCAGCCGGCGTTCTCCACTCCCACAATGTCTTTTTGCTCAGTTACATGGGCCCCAGTCTGAGAGCACGATCAGAATGTCGTTCACGTTGACGACGCCGTCGCCGTTCACGTCTCCCTGACAATATGCCGGGCACTCAACCTGATCGCACGAAGTCTCGTGCCAGTGGCCATGGACCATCTCGCAGTCATCGGCCATCAGCATCAGGCAGCCACCGTTGATGCAGCATGCGCCGTGAGATGGCGAGCCGCAGCCAACCGAGTCGCAATGCGTTCCGGCCCCCTGCCAGTCGCCACCCTCATCCAGGCAGTGCTGCTCGCCAGTCTCGATGCAATGCAGGTTTCCATCCGCAGCAGGAATACAACATGCACCCATCATCGGCTTGCCACAGACGTCGCCGTCGCATGGCACGCCAGCGCCAAGCCAGTCGCCGCCTTCATCAAGGCAGTGTGGCTCCGTTGTTTCGACGCACACGACGCCGCCAGCAGTTGGAATACAGCACGCGCCTTCATGCGGCGGTTCGTCACAGATTCCATCCTCGCAGGGAACACCCCAGCCCATCCAGAATCCCTTCTCCGCAGCGCAGTGTGCTTCGGTCAACTGGTGGCATTCCGAGTCGATGCAGCAAGCACCTGTCTCAGGTTCTCCGCACGGCACATCCGCGCAGTGCGTGCCGTCGCCCTGCCAGTCGCCTCCTTCGGCGTTGCAGTGCGACTCGCTTGTTTCTACGCAGTGCATGGACCCGTCGCTTGCTGCAATACAGCAGGCACCGAACATCGGCTTGCCGCACACGACATCCTCACACACCGAGCCCGCGCCCATGAATTCGCCGCCCTCAAGTCCGCACGGCTCTGCTGGCACCATGTAGCAGGAGCCATTGATGCAGCAGGCACCCATCGGGCCGGGGCCGCACGCGACATCGCCGCAGGGCACGCCCCATCCGAACCACTCGCCGCCGGCTTTGCCGCACATGAGTTCGGTCACCATTTCGCAGAATCCGTCCACGCAGCATGCGCCCGCTTTCGGGTCGCTGCACTCGACGGCATCGCAGCCCGTCCCCGGACCGAACCACTGACCTTCTTCTTCCCAGCAGTGATGGGCAGTGAGTTGGTGGCATTGATCGCCCACGCAGCACGCGCCGAGCGGATCGGCGCACTCAGCGTTCTCGCAGAGAGTTCCGTTTCCCAGCCACTCGCCACCTTCTTGAGCACATTCCCACTCGCCGAGTTGCTCGCAGATCAACCCGCCGTTGGGTGTGGCAATACAACATGCACCCGATTCACCGGAGCACGACACGGTGTCACAGTTTGAACCGGGGCCATGCCACACTCCAAACCAGACCTCGCAGGAACTTTGCCCGGAGGGAATGCATCCGCCCTTGAAACAACAGGCACCAACCATGTCATCTGGGCACAAACTCTCACTGCTGCACTCGGTTCCCTCGCCGTGCCAGGCGCCACCTTCAAGTTCGCAGTGATCGGCGTTGGTCTGAATACAGAACCAGTATCCGTTTCCGCCAAGGACGCAGCAGGCACCATCGGCCGCATCTCCGGCCTGACTACCCGAGGTTGCAACCAGAACAGCACACACAACCGACGGCAGCATCTTCACGGCGATGACTCCTCATATGTCCCTCCACATACCATGGGCCCCGATTGGACCATGGCCGCGAGCGCAGGTCAAGCATGAAGCCTCGCGCTTCAACCATCTGCAGCGGATTACCTCGTCGCAGCCTGCTCAAGGGCCTTCAGCGGGTTCCGAACATCCGGTCCCCGGCATCGCCGAGGCCGGGCAGAATGTATCCAGCCTCGTTGAGTTGCCGATCCAGCGCTGCGGTTGACACGGGCACATCCGGGGCGGCTTCGTGCATCGCACGCACGCCCTCGGGCGCCGCGACAAGACAGATGAGCCTGATGTCGCTGCAACCGTGATCTCTCAACACCTTGACGGCTGCAGCAGCAGAGCCACCAGTCGCAAGCATGGGATCAACGAGAAACACAGGCCCCTTGGCAATATCGTCCGGCAATCTGCAGTAGTAGCTCACCGGATCCAGCGACTCCTCGTCGCGGTAGAGACCGATGTGTCCGATCCGCGCCTCTGGCATGAGCGAAGCAATGCCATCGGCGAGGCCGATGCCGGCGCGGAGGATCGGCACGATGGTCACGGGGGTCGCCAGCCGAAACACTTCGGTCTTCTCAAGCGGCGACTGGACAAGTTCCCTGTGCAGCGGCAGATCACGACTCACTTGAAAGACCATGAGCCCTGCGACCTCGGACACAAGCGCGCGGAAGAGCCCGGTCGGCGTCGACTCGTCGCGAATGCGAGCGAGTTTGTCCTGAATCAGCGGGTGGTCGAGTACCTGGAGGTTGGGGTGTTCCGGATGCGACATGCAATCAAGATACCCCACCGCGTCACTCGGCTTTGGTGTTTGCTCCAAATGGTGACACGGCGCCGATCAAGCGGCGTCGCTCCTCCGCCGAAAGCAGCAACATCCCGCCAGCAGCGCCATAGACCACCGCATAGCTCGCTGCGCCGATCGCCAGGTCGAGCAGCGTCCAGGTTCCGGTTCCAACGATCCAGATTGGGACGTACAAGATCGGCGCGGCCGCAATGGCCACAAGCAGCGAGGGAAGGAGCGGCCCAAAGAAGTTCATGGGCGAGACCTTGAGAATGGCGGCCCCGCGGAGCGGCAGCAGGATGCCGTGGAAGATGAAGAAGCAGATCGCAATCGCCCAGCTCGGCCCCGAGATCGCATTCCAAAGAACAACTCGATCGCCCAGGTCGGGCATCAACATGACGAGCGCAATTGCCAGCACCGGGCTGACAATGCCGCCGATGAACAGCACCTTGGCGTACTTGTTGATGAATCCAGCGCCGTAGAGCAGAAACACCCACCCGTCCGAGATCGCGCGGGCGGCCAGCCCGAGCACCATGATTCGAACAAGCATCGCGGACATGTCAATGTATTCCTCGGCATTCTCCATCGACCGCCCGATCCAGAGGCGGAGGAGATCCTCGGCGAGCAGAAAGGTCACCACGACCGCAGGCCATGCCATGAGCCCGTGCATTCGCGTCAACGTCCGAAGCATGCGCCGAAGCGGGTCGGTGTTGTCTTCTCCGGACGAAAGCCGGGCGCCAACAGCTTCGATGCCGGCAGTCATGCCGATCGTGAACTGTCGAACATACGAAACCAATCGCAGCGCCAGTCCGAAGACGGCATTGCCGAGAAGGCCGAACCAGTAGTTGACGATGAAGGTCCCCACCCGATCGTGCATGTTTGTGGCGAGTGTGACTCCGGAGTTCCAGCCGAACGTACTCATGATCTTGCGTACTTGCTCGCGGCGGGCCGTCCACGGCGGCGCCAGCAAGGCGGGCTCGCGAGCCCACATCACGACAATCGATGTCAGCACAACAGACGTCCGAACCCCGACCGCGATTGCTGAAAAATACAACATGCCCCAGCCCGCATCGACAATCGGCCAGATGGCACCGCAGATCAGCACCGACACGAGAAAGTCGCTCCGGCGGCCAACGATGAAGATGTTCTGCATGATGAACTCTTCACGAACAATGAACATGCTTGTAGCGGACGCAGTGATGCAGAAGATCAGCGTAAACACGCCCTCAAAGAGCAGTATCCACCGAGCGGCCCAAAGAAACTCGGGGGGCACTTGCAAGAGCGGAAGCACAAGAATCATGATGGCAAACGTCACAACTGTGATTCCACCCGCGCCAAGACTTACGAGGTTGGCAGCGGCCGCCGCCGGTCGAAAGTCGCCCGCTGCGTGCCAGGCAGACGCCAGTTCCCGCGTGAGGCTGGTCTGCACGATGTCGCGAAAGAGCGATGCAAGGCCCGCCTGGGAGAGCAGCAGGAAAAACAAACCCAGGGCCTTCGCGCCGAGCCAGGACGAGAGCAGCGGAACCAGCGCAATGCCAAAGGCAAGCGTCGCGAAGAGCCGCACGTAGTTGCTACCAATCCGAATGAGGCCTCGTTTTGCTTCAGTCGGCATCCGTTCCTCTGCTCACAAGGCAATACAGGGTGACCCAAGGGCGTGCCACCATGGTAGACGGAGTTCGAGCATAGCGCGAACACAGTCTGCTGTTCCGGAGGCTGCCCTCCTCGGCCGCCGGATCCCACGCAAGCGTTGGGCCTTCACACAGGACCAACCGGACTGTCGCCGGCGAAGCCGGCCAGGGGACGGCCTCTG
>CAZRBV010000041.1:0-18806 GCA_964598425.1 uncultured Isosphaeraceae bacterium
CTTTCAGAATGACGCCGCACCCCCCGGAACAATGGCGTCAGATCCGCGCGATCTTCGAAGCCGCCCGTGAGCTCGAAGGAGACGAGCGAGAAGCCCATCTCGACGAAGCCTGCAGCGGCGATGGCTCACTCAGGCAGCACGTCGACGACCTTCTCGCGCATGATCAGGCGGACGATTTCATGGAGTCCGCGGCACTTGGGCCCGACTTCCACGCCTCGCATGCCGCATCGCCGCCAGATACGCGAAAGATTGCCGCGCCTGTTGTCACCGAGTCAATTCCGGGGTTTCGTCTGGTGCGAATCATCGGCCGCGGCGGTGATGGCGTCGTCTACGAAGGCGTTCAAGAGCGCCCCCACCGCCCCGTCGCGATCAAGATCATGGCCGATCCGATGGCAGACGCCGCGCAGCGGAATCGGTTCGAATCCGAAGCGGAGACACTTGCGGGTATCGATCACCCTGCGGTTGCCCGCGTGCTCGCCGCCGGTGAACTCGAAGATTCCCGACCCTGGGCGGCGATGGAACTCGTTGAGGGAACGCCGCTGACGCAGTGGATCGAAGCGCACCAGCCATCACTTGCTGCTCGCGCGTCGCTGATGGCCTCAATCGCAGACGGTGTGCAGGCGGCCCATGCGCTCGGCATTGTGCACCGCGACCTCAAGCCAGCCAACATCCTGGTCACTGAAGATGGCAGGCCGAAGATCCTCGACTTCGGCATCGCCCACGGTGGCCATGCCAGCAGGTCACTTGCCACCACCGAAGGGACTGTCATCGGCACTGTTCCCTGGATGAGCCCTGAACAGATATCGGGACTGACCGGCATCGAACCTACGAGCGATGTGTATGCCCTTGGCGTGCTGCTCTATCAAGTGCTCACGGGAACCCTCCCATACGAACTGCCAAGCGACAATCTCGCAGCAGCAAGTCGAATCATCACCCAGCGGCAGCCCGTCTCCTTCGCCGCCCCGCGAGACCTTCGAACAATTGTGCTGCACGCACTCGAGAAGGAGCCGCCGCGTAGATACCCACATGCCGGTGCCTTGGCGGAAGACCTCCGCGCGTTCCTTGATCACCGGCCCATCACCGCGCGACCTGCATCGATTGCGTATCGAACGCGCAGACTCATCCAGCGGGCCCCCGTGGCCTCTGCCGCGGCGGCACTTCTCGTCGGAGGCACCATCATTGCGGCAGCCGTCATTGCGACGCAGATGGAGCACACCCAATCGGCCATCGATTCGGCCGCGGCGGAGTCGGCCTCGAAGCGCCGCGCCGAGTACCGAGCCGTCATACAGCAAGCCTCCGATGCCATCGACCGCGGCGACGTCGCAACCGCGCTGGCCATGCTGGACACCTGTCCACAGCAGCTCCGTCATTGGGAGTGGGGATGGACTCGCCGCAAGGCTGCAGACAAACTCGTCGGCATCAACGTGCCTGCTCACGGCGACGCCGCCATCGATAGCGATGGAACCGTGACTGCCATTACGAATGGTTCGACCGAGTCCCGAGATACATCCGCATCGTTCCTACCATCTCCCCCCGATTGGATCCACGGCATCTTGACCAGCGGCGGCGAGGTCATCACTGTCGGCCGTGACTCCAAACTGACCGTTACCCGCCGCAGCGGCGAGACCCGCGTACTCCGCGACTCAATCACTCCATCACACGTTGTTGGCCTCTCAACGGACGCGGCTGGCACCGTTGTTGCGGTGGCAACCGCTCCTCCGCTCAATCCAACGGACCCTGCCAGCCTGACTGCGGCCACGCGAGTACAGGTTGTGGATTTGAGCGATGGAACAGTTCAACTCGATGACACAATTTCCGATCGAATGCTGGGCACTGGCGCGGCATTGGCCGTCGCGGATGAGGGACACACAGTCGCCGTATGCGATGTCACAGGCGGCCTGACGATCTGGCAGACCGGCCCGACACCATCCAGACGCAGCATCCGGATGATCCAGGGCCCAGCCGTGGTCTCGCTGAGCTCAGACGGTTCGCTACTCGCCGTGGGCGCAGCTTCCGCAGGCACATCCAACGCCTGGGTCATTCGAAGCAGCGATCTTGTCGCACGCGAAGAACTCCCGGTCATTGCTCACGAACGAGGGATCGTCGCCCTCGCACTGGATCCAGAAGTTGCAGCACTGGCGAGTCTGGACGCGGGGGGAACCATCCGTGTGACAGACTTCACCGGTGCTGAGCAGTCCTGGTCTGCAGAAGCGCATCAGGATCAAACCGCACATGCGGTTCGCTTCTCCCCCGATGGCGGCTGGCTTCTCACCAGAGGTGTCGACGGCATACTCCACCGATGGCGTCGTGGCGGCGAAGTAGAACTGCAGGTCCCCTGGAATCTCCCGATCGAACACGCGAGAATCGAATTGGACGGGACCGCCCTGATTGAATCCGGCGGCGAACGAAGTACGAGGCTCATACCTCGCGGCGATGTCACCACCGATTCCGCGCCAGCGACTCAACACCCGTGGAGTCAGGACTCCGAAGCCGGGGTGACGGCAACGGGAAACCCCGACGGCACAATCTCGCTCCGCGATGCCTCCGGGACGCTGCTGTGGAATCGTGCGGTGCACCACACGCCTGTTCGAACGATCGCGATCAGCAGCGACGGACAGCGTCTCTTGAGCACGGCTATTGAGGGCGATGTCATGCTGCTCGACTCGGAAACCGGCACGCTGTTGTCGGCGATTCCATGGAAAACCGGACTGGTGGTCGCAGCGGGGTTCATCAACGAGGACCGCCAAGTCGCCATTCTTGGTATGGACGGACGGCTGCGAGTACTCGACGCTGGCGAATGGAAGCAACCTGCGGTCAGCCCCCTGGAGCCCCGATCGGGCCGTCGGGCCACTCCATGAATCCACCTGCATGGACCTTGCGAATGAGATAGTTGGTGACGCGCACCAGAGACTCCGAGAGCGTGTGACCGATCGGTTCACCCCACCATGGATTGCCGCCTCCAGGTCCGGGCATCTGTGGCGAGAACCCGAAGCTCCAACAGCCGTTCTCATCTTCCCTGTACACCAACATGATCACCTGGCCGTCACGAACGATGATGAGCAGCCAGAGCCCATTGCCCAACTCAATCAACTGCCGCGTCTCATTCGGCACTTTGGAAGGTGTGTCACATCCAGGGCTCGACGGCGAAGGTGGGCCGATTCCATCAATGGTGTCCTGAATCTCCGTCTCGTTGGTCCAGGTCATTCCCGACCACGACCAGCCGCCAGCCTCGCTTGGGGCCGTCGCCGCCATAAAGGCGAGACCGTTGGGAACAGGTGAATCGGGGTAGTCGACGTTGAAAACATCCAGCACACCGAACTTGGTGTACGTCTCGCACATCCCTGTGATCGGATTCTCGTCGCAGATCATGTAGAGGACCATTTCCACGTGCGGCTCGCCCGGGCGGGTGTTCAGTGGCAACATGGCCACACCTGCTGGAGAGGTATCCAGAACCCATGCGATGTCGACGTGGGCAGTTCCGTCTCCGACCGGGGTCGCAATGCCCTCGACGTAGATGAGTGGCTGCTCCGACACCAATACCGAGAACGCCCCTGCCAGCGAGGCTGAAGTCCCGCAAAGCACCGCCGCGAGGCCAAAAAGCCAGTTCCGAGCGGATTTGAGGCACATGGTCATTGGAGCGTCCTCTTCATGGTCAATCCTACAAGCGGGATTGACCCGCACAAGCCGCAACATTGGTATCCGCCTGTGTTCAGCGGGCGGTTCCGGCCATCCTCTCTGACAACCCGTCAACGCCCGTTGATCGTGCTCTAGGATGCTCTCATGAACAAAGATCCCCACGCCGCCATCGACGCCGCTGCCCACCGGGCCTGCGCAGTCTCGCTCTTCAACTACACATGGACCCTGCTGGACAAGCGTGACCGTACGCCAGAGGACCGTGATGAAATGGTCCGCGCCGCCTATGCCAGTCGATGGCATTGGGGGGTCGTGGGCGAGCCGATCAACTTCGCTCGGGGCGAGTGGCAGGTCAGCAGGTGCTGCGCCGAGGCAGGCATGAGCGAAGCTGCCCTTCATCACGCAGCGTTGTATCTCGCAGCGTGTGAGCGGGACGATTACGGCGCGTTTGATCTTGCCTTTGCGCACGAAGGCATGGCGCGTGCGCTGCGGTCTGCGGGACGATCAGACGACGCTGCTGCACATATCGAGCGGGCGAGAGAAATCGGCCAGGCGATCGAGAAAGACGAAGACCGCGCATGGCTCGAGGAAAACTTGAAATAGAAAATGGGGTCAGGCGCCGCCGGTCCCCGTTCCCTCAAATCGAGTCCGCCAGCGCGCACAGCCGCGTGTAGTACGCATCCTGATCGAGCCCGAGCAGTTCAGCACCAAACGCCTCTGACTCATCCGCATTGACAATTGGACCGAAGTTGATCGTCGGAAGGTGATATGCGATAAGCAGCGGCAACGCTGTGGCATGCCCTTCAAACTGCGGGTGAATACACATACGGTAGCCAGTGTCTGGCCGAGTTCCCGCCATATCAGCGAATGCAAACTCGCCATCCTCAAGCGGCTCGGCGTCAAACACGACTTCGACTGGATAGCGCACCACATCCCGGTCGGCCAACAGCGACTGCATCTCTGCGAGTGTTCGCAAGGGGCTGTGTCGCTGCCGGCCGAGCCGGGCGGTGCGCAGGAGGTGCTCACGAAGCGCTTCGTGCGCGTCGGCCTCGAGTTTCGCTTCGTGAGCAATCATGAAAGGTCAGTCCTTGTAGCGGGCCTTGAAGTCCTCGGCCGCCTTCTTGCGGGCCGCAGACTCTTCAGGATCCATCTCACCGATGAACCACTTGTGGTCGTCGGAAGACAGCGTTTCATCGATGGCGGCCTGCAGCGTGTTGGCGGCAGCAACCTTGGCATCATCGCCGGAGTGCAGGCCCTTCTCGACGAGTTCTTCCAGTTCCGGGATGAACTCGGTGTAGAAGTTCCGGGCGATCTCATAGGTGCCGTGCCAGTGGGTGTAGTCAGGTCCCATCATGGCCGCTGCGTGCCGAGCACGTCGCCCTTCATGATGCCACAGCTCAAACCACGTGAAGTCGATCTTGTTGCCGAACTTGATGTTCTTCATGAGCGGCTTGGCAAGTGCGTACAGCTTCTTGCCGGGCGCGGCGAACTTCGTGTTGTACAGATCGACGAGGCCGTCGTACTGGATGTAGAAGTTGTCGATCCAGGCCTGATTGTGGCAATTGATGCAGACGTCCTGCATGTTGTGGCGGCGAACCTGCCATGGCACGTCCGCTCCGGGGAGGCCCATCTTCTTGTCACTCAGTTCTGGTCGAACGGAAATCGGCGGGCGATTGTTCCAACTGATTCGCATGCCGACATCGTGCGTGACGGGCTGATTCTTCGTTGCGGACATATGGCACGTCGCGCACGTCGGCGCGGCCGAGTAGTCCTCGCCGACGATCCACTTGGGCGAATCAAGGTTCATGTCATGCTCATTGGCAAAGAACTGAATGCCATGCTTTGACTCTTCGTAGATCTCCTTCTGCGGGTGGTCAGGTCCCATGTGGCACTTGCCGCAGTTGTCGGGATGCCGCGCCTGAGCCGCGCTGAAGGAGTGCCGCCCGTGACACGCTGCGCACGATCCTTCTGACCCGTCCGGGTTGATGCGGCCAATGCCGCTGTTTGGCCAGGTTGCGGGGTCAAGGCTGCCGTCGGCATGCACCTTGACCTGGCTTCCGTGGCATTGCCAGCAACCGTTGACGGCAGCGGCAGAAACCCCCATCGGGAATGACTCGGTGACCATGCCCTTATTGCCTTCGACAACTTCGGCAAGCACGTTGTCGAGCGATCCGAGAATACGTCCGGCCTTTGCATGATGCGAAGCCTCGAACTCGGTGACTTCGGCCTCATGGCACCGGGCGCAGTCCCGCGGGCTCACGATGATGGAAATCGTGTTCCCATAGTGGTTGAATGCATCGACATCGTCCTTGTCAGCCATGTGGCACTCGAAGCAGCCGACATTGGCTCGGTAGTGCAGACTATCGCCCCACTGTTCGTAGATCGCGGGATTCTGCTGCTGGTGACACTTGATGCACTCTTTGCTCGCATCGCTGATCTCGGCGAGACCGAATGCCCCGGCGGAGCCACCACTTCCGTGGGCTCCCTGCGGGAATGCGCTCGCCGCGCTCGCGGCCAGCATGACGACTCCTGTACACACTATTGGGTGTTTCATGACAGTACCTCCTGTGTCCTTTCCGCATGCTGCAATGCCGCAAACTCGGCATCAGCGTTTGGTGTCGTGTGGAAGATCCGATCCGAGACGAGGCGACCAGAGAGAACCGGCAGCGTGACGCGGATAAAGATGGTGTAGATCAAGAGCCCGAAGGCCCAGATACCCAAGCAGATGAGAATCTCGTTGAGCGTCGGCGTGTACTCGACGATCTCACCGATCGGCGTCGGAACGAATGCCGGAACGATGAGCCCCATGCCCTTCTCGATCCAGATGCCGATGATCAGCAGCACGCACGCTGGGGCCAGCAGCCTGCGGCTCCGCGTGATCGGCAGGTAGAGCATGATCAAGGCCGCCAGATTCATGCCGAGCGCGGTCCAGATCCACGGCACGAGTTCGTCGTGCCCGTGGATACCGAACCACAGATACTTGACCGATGCGATGTGAGCCGAGTCGCTGTAGAACTCGGTGAAGAGCTCGCTGCCGAGCAGAAAGACGTTGATGCTCATCGCCACGACGACAATCGCCCGAAGCGTCATGTACGCCTTCTTCGGGACGTTGTGGCTCGTAAACCACTGAATCGCCATGAGCGTCAGGATGATGAAGGCTGGTCCGGCTGAAAACGCCGAGGCCAGGAATCGCGGCGCGATGATGGCACTGTTCCAATACGGCCTGCCGCCCAGGCCGACAAGCAGGAAAGCCGTCACGGTATGGATACTGATCGCCCAGACGATGGCTACAAACACAAACGGAATGTAGAACCACTTGCCGGGCTCACGTCTGCGGTACCTGCTGTAAATCAGGTAGCCGCAGATGTGGAGATTCAGCAGGAGGTAGACGTTCAAGACAACGACGTCCCACGTCAGCAGGCTCATCGGAAAGTTGAATCGCATAAGCATGTGCTGCATGCGGTCCGGCCTGCCGAGATCAACCACCACAAAGAGCAGGCACATGATGATCGCGGCAACCGCGAACAACTCGCCGAAGATGACGAGGTCGTGCAGTTCCTTGTTGCGATAGATGTACACCGGAATCACCAGCATGACCGCAGCTGCCGCCATGCCGACCAGATAGGTGAAATTCGCAATGAACAGGCCCCACGACACTTGATCGGTCATACCGGTCGTAATGAGGCCATGCACAAACTGCCTCGCCCAGGCATTGACGCCCAGGAGCACGAAGATCGTCAACAGCAGCATCCACAACTGGTACTTCCAGTCACCAACGAAACTGACGCGGAAACACCTGTAGAGGAATCGGCAGTACTCCTTCATGACTCAACCCTCTCATCTGTCCTGGAGGAAAGTTCATCGAAGTAGTAGAAGAATCGCGGACGCGTGCCGACCTCTTCTTTGAGCACGAAGACGCGCTTCTCGCGGAGGATCTGCGAGACCTCGCTGCCAGGGTCAAGGATATTCCCGAATTTTCGTGCGCCGGTCGGGCATGCCTCAAGGCATGCGGGCATGCGGCCCTTGCGAGTTCGCTGCAGGCAGAATGTGCACTTCTCCATGACACCGCGGCTTCGCGGCCTGTTGGAGAGGTATGCCATGTCCGGGTTGATTTCGTCCGATGGAATCTCGGGGTCGGTCCAGTTGAATCGCCTCGCCCAATACGGGCATGCTGCCTGGCAGTAGCGACACCCGATGCACCAGTCGTAATCGACGACCGTGATGCCGTCGGCCTCCTGCCACGTCGCTTCGACAGGGCAGACTTTGACGCAAGGCGGGTTGGCGCACTGATGGCACTGGATCGGCATGTAGAAGTGACCCGGCTTGGGCGTCTTCTCGCTGTAGTACTGGTCGCCGCGCTCGAGTTCAAACGTGCCGATTGGCATTTCAAGCACGCGGATGTATTGAATCTCGGGGCTTCGACTCTGATTGTTTTCCTTGACGCACGCGTGCACGCAGGCGCGGTTACCGTCGCAGCGTGAAAGATTGAGCGCGTACACAAACTCGACACCGGGCATCGGCCTCGGGTCACCAACGGTTGCCTCGACGCCGTACTCACGGTCGATCTGGGCTTCGATATCGGCGAAGAGCGTGGCTTTGTCTTCGGGCGTGAGTTCCTTGTAGTGCTCGCGGAAGAAGTCCTCGCCTGCAAACACCTTGTCGGTGTCGAGGTCGGCAAGCGGGCTCAGCGCGGCGCCAAGCGCGGTGAATCCAGCCCCCACCGCCACAGTGCTTCGAAGAAATGAGCGACGTGAGTCGGCGTCATCTGCAGGCGGGCATCCCCCGCCGCATCCGCCCCCAGCGTCGTCCTGTCGGAGCACGGGGAGTCTCATTGGTGTTGCCCTTCCTCATGATGGCCATCGTCATGATGTCCGTTTCCCCCAAAGTGATTGATCCACTGCGCCAGCGGCCGATGAATACCGTCATCGTGATGTTCGCCATCGCCAGGCGTCATGCGGATCGTGTTCGGTCCCGGAAGTGGGATGCCCGCCTTGAATGCGGGCGTGTGTGGGTCGTGGCAGTCGGTGCATGTGTAGCGGTGCTGCCGCTCGTCGCCTCCCCGCCATGATCCGATCGTCTTGCCATGAATGCCCTGCTGCCAGTCACGCCAGGTTGGCCCGTGGCACTTGCCACAGAGCTGCGGCACCTGGTCGTATCCGACGGTCTTGCCACCCTCCATCGCCAATCTGTCGCGGTGGGCGACATCGTGGCAACTGAAACAGTAGGTGTTGATGCCGTGATCCATCACGATGTCGTCGTGCCGTCCCAGTCCCGCCGGCATCATCTTGTCGTTCTCAAAGAGAGCGTGGCACTCCATGCACTTCATCTCAAAGGTCGCCACCCCAATTGCAGGCGGGTCATGCATGGCCACGCGAATCGGGCGCGCCCCAAGGCGCGCCCGATCCACGTTGACCACTTCGGGAACGGGATCACTCACCTGAATCGGTGCCCAGAAGAACAGCCCGGCAAGAATCAGCAGCACAGCCGAGATGCCCCATCCAATCACGTTTTCAAGCACTCGATTCCGCATGAGTCGGTTCCCGATATGGGAGAGTTGGTCAGATCAGAAGCACAGTTGAACCTGCGAGCGAATGAGCCACTGGCCATCGCCGCCATCCGGCGTCCAGCCCGTCAGGTTGGTCCCGCCGTTGCCGACACGGCCTGGAGCCTGCACAACATAGAAGTACTCGCTCGGAAGCTCGTTGAATGAGTACCCGATGTCGGTTGTCCACTTCACGCGCTGGCCATGCCAGTACACGTTGACACCAGCCTGCAGCACACTCAGATCATCCGAGCCTGCGTACATGGAGTCGGCCCACTCATAACGAGCGTACGCCTGCACATCGTCGGCGAGGAAGAACCCACCCTGGAGGTTGAATCCCCACACGGTGTCCCGCTCACGCGCGTTGAAGGCGGGACTCATGTTGGGATCCTCGTCAAGATCGGCCATCACGACGGCTGCTGCAAGTGAGCCGCCGTCGAAGTTGACGGTTGCGTCGGCAGTCCAGCGAAGATCGTGCTGCTGGCCAGAGCCAGAGCCACCAAGCGCATCAAGACCTTGATCCAGCGATGCGTATGCAATCGCTGTACCGATCAGGATGGACGTTTCGCTCGGAGAGAACGCCGTGTAATTCGCAACATCACCCCAGTTGCCCGCGGCCAGCCAGTCCAGCCGGGCCGAGAACCCGATGCTGTCGGTGGTCGTGCCGATGGGACCAATGCCGCCGATGCCACCGATGGTCTGGAATGCTTCCAGCGCCGCAGCGGTCAGGCGGATATCGTCGCCCTTGTACTGGGCCTGAAGACCCTGCGAACGGCCAATACCGAGGTAGTACTGCATGAGCGTACGGTCGACGGCGAGCTGCTGGTTGTAGCCCACGAGCGTTTCCCGCATGAACGGCATGCGGAACTTACCGGCCTTGATCGACCATCCGCCGTCAAGCGTCTTACCGATCCATGCATCAAGAAGACCATTGGTGTAGGTCGCGCCCCACATGCTCTGGATGAAGTAGGTGATGCTCGGGTCGAACGCGTGCCCCTTGAAGATCAGGGCTGTGCGTTGATTGGAGAATCCAAAGAGATCATCCTCGGTCTGATTGACCTGGCCAATCGTCTGCCCCGCTGGGTCATCACGCTGATCCCAGACAAAGCGGAACTGCATGTTCGCGTTCATCGTGAGTTTGAAGTTCCCATCGGGTGAGGCGATGAAGAACCCCTTGTCATAGCCGCTGGTGGCGCCGTTGCCCTGCAACGAAGCGCGGGTGTCGGCATCTGCGAGAACGTCCTGCACAAGACCTCGGATCTGCTCGGTGCGTGCTTCGCTCAGCCAGTTATCCGACGACTCGGCCCGTACGCGGTCGAGATCGCCCTGTAGCGCGTCCAGCAGCGAGTTGGTTTGCTGCTGTTGCGCCTCGAGTTCGGCGATCTTCATTCGAAGAGCGTCGCCGTCATCTGCCAGCAATGCAGGCGTGACGACGCCTGCAAGAGCCAGCCCGATCATTCTTGATGCGTTCATGAATCGCACCTCCTGAGTCCCGCTCAAATCGAACGGTTGGCGACAACGTACCCAAATCTAGAGACAATGGTCGCTATTTACACACTTCTTTTTGCCCATTTTGTCGCATATTTCACGAATCGCCTGTTGAGACTCATTCTCACCGTTCGCGGGCCCGGGAAAGCCGTTTTACTTTCTGTCGCTTTTTTCACAATCCGTCTGCCAAGAGCCTTCCCATCCGCGTACTTGAACGGTAATCTCCACAAACGCGGAGTCATTACTCCGTGATTCGACGTCTCCTCCCAGAGGAGGCAGGAGGACCGACCGATGCCTACCAGCGGACTTGTCATCACGCTGAGCTCCGACGCGTCCCCAGCCTCCGTTGCAGTCCAGGCCACCCACCAGGCCCCCGATCTGACCGTCGGTGACTTGGTGGGTGGCCGGTTTCTGCCCGCCACCCTGCACGCAGATCAATCAGCGACGACCGCCACAATCGCCTTGCTCGAAGCCCTTCCCGAAATCGAGCAGGTTGCGATCACGTGGATCGGCCTCGACGACCCCATCTCCAGCCCACCCACCCCTGCTGCCACCCCGGAACCGCCGAGCCACCTCGGCGAGGCCGCCGTTCCAGCACCAGCCACGAAGGGATGCCAACCATGATCTTTGACAGACGAGAATTCATGGCCCGCAGCGCCATGGCCGCCGCCGCAGCTGCAGCCGCCAGAATGGCCTCCGGGAACGCTGCCGACGTATCGCTCAATGTGCTCGATGGCGATGAATTGACATGGGACAAGGCACCCTGCCGCTTCTGCGGGACCGGCTGCCACGTCATGGTCGGCACCCGCAATGGCAAGGTCGAAGCCGTCCGAGGCGATCTGCAGGCCGACGTCAACAAGGGCCTCCTGTGCGCCAAGGGATACCACGTTGGGGGCATCCTCTACGGCCCTGACCGATTGACCACGCCCATGCTTCGCCGCAACGGGAAGCTCGAACCAATCACCTGGGATGAAGCCCTCGACGTCATGGCAGATCGGATCGAAGGCGATCAACCCGGCTTTGCGATCTATGGATCCGGCCAGTGGACCATTCCGGAAGGCTACGCCTGCCAGAAGTTCATCAAGGGTGGCCTCTCCAATAACAACATCGATCCGAACGCCCGCCTGTGCATGGCATCCGCCGTCACCGGCTTCCTGGCGACCTACGGCGTCGATGAACCTGCGGGATGCTACGACGATCTCGACGCCTGCGACGTGCTCATCACCTGGGGCAACAACCCCGCCGAGATGCACCCGGTCCTCTTCAGCCGCGTCATGGACCGCCGGGCTCGCGGCGAAACAGTCGAACTCTTCGATCTCGGAACACGGCGCACTCGAACAACCGACTTCGCCGATCACTACCTCAACTTCACGCCGCAGAGCGATCTGGCGATCGCAAACTGCATCGCCCGAGAGTTGATCGCGCGGGACGCATGGGACAAAGACTTTGTCGCCAAACACTGCGCTTTCCGCAAGGACACCGACAAACCAAGCCTCTTTGGCCAGGTCTCGACCTTCAAGGAGTACGCAGCGTCTCTGGAGCCATATACATTCGAGTACGTCGAAGAGATCTCTGGTGTGCCCGCCGAAAAACTGAGACTGCTCGCCGATCGGTTCTGCGACCCGTCAAAGAGAATCACCAGCCTCTGGTGCATGGGAACCAATCAACACACCCGCGGCACCGCGATGAACACGCTCCTGCACGGCATCCACCTGCTGAGCGGTCACTTCGGCACGCCTGGCGACTCGCCGACCAGCCTGACCGGCCAGCCCTCCGCGTGCGGCACGGCACGCGAGGTCGGAACGCTCGCGCACGCCCTGCCCGGCGGCCGCATCGTCAAGAAGGAAGCGCATCGCACGCAGTGCGAGGATTTCTGGAACCTGCCCCACGGACGAATCAATCCGAAGCCAGGCACGCACACCGTGGCCATGTGGGACAACTTCTGCACTCCCGCAGATGAAGGCGGCAAGGTCTCGACGATCTGGGTTCAGGTCACCAATCCCGGGCAAACGCTCCCCAACCTTGAGAAACTGTTCCGAGGCAAGGAAGGACTCAAGGACAAGTTTCTGATCGTGTCCGATGTGTACCCCACGGCCACGACGGAAGTCGCTGACCTCGTTCTTCCTTCCGCCATGTGGGTCGAGAAGAACGGCATCTTCGGTAACTCTGAGCGCCGAACGCAGCAGTGGTTCAGGCAGGTCATGCCGCCAGGCGATGCCCGCGATGATGTCTGGCAGGTTGTTGCGGTCGCCAAACGCCTCTTCGACCGCGGCCACGAGGGCATGCGTGACAAGGACGGCAACTTCATCTTCGCCGTCGCCAATGAGCAAGGCGAAGAGGTCCCCGCGTGGGATTGGCCCCACTACTACGACACGAACGTCGACAAACATCTCTTCGAGGAATACCGCCCGTTCAGCAGAATGAAGCACAAGGACCTCGCCCCGTACGACGTGTATGTGAATTCGCGCGGACTCAGATGGCCGGTCGTGCAGCAGCCAGACGGGTCATGGCGTGAGACGCGATTCCGATTCTCAGGCTTCGACGATCCCTACGTCGCTGCAGGCGAGGAGATCGACTTCTATCACTCCAAGACCGGCGACGGCAAGGCTCAGATCTGGTTCCGCCCCTACGAGGCGCCTCCAGAATCGCCGGATGGCGAGTACCCATTCTGGCTATGCACCGGCCGCGTCCTTGAGCACTGGCATACCGGCACCATGACCGGCCGTGTTCCGCAGCTCCGCGAAGCCATGCCGACTGCCTACGTCGAACTCAATGAGGCCGATGCCAAAGCGATGGGCGCCTCCACGGGCGATCGCATGATCGTGACGACCCGCCGCGGCTCACTTGAATTGCCCGCATGGGTCGGCGGTCGTGGCGGTCCCCCATCCGGTTCGATCTTCATCCCGTTCTTCGATGAGCGGCTGCTGGTCAATGCGTTGACCCTCGATGCGCACGACCCGATCTCGAAACAGCCCGACTACAAGAAGTGCGCCGCCGCCGTGCGGCGCGCCTGAAGGAGCATCGCCATGACCAGACCACGCATGCTCAACAATGCAACGATTCTCGCTGGCGTTCTGACCATCGCCGGCGCCTCGATCCTGCTCGCCGGGGCAGTGGCGGCCACTCCCAACACTGCGCTGCCCGCCCCGGTGGAGCGGGATGTTCCTTCGCAAGTCCGCGAGTTGACAACACCGGCGACGAACTGCGAGTCGCCGTCATGGACATACGGGCGACCTGCAAATCGTGATCAGACGTGCATGGCATCGCTTGAGCTCCGCGCCAGCCGTAGAGCGTATGACGGCGCGCCACCCACCATTCCACACGACATCGAATCGTTCACGCGTACCAAGACCTGCCTTGATTGCCACGGCGAAGGAATGGTTCTGGGAACGCGCGTCGCCCGGCCGATGCCGCACCCATACATGGCTTCATGCCAGCAATGCCACGTCACGCAGCAACCGATGCTTGCAGATTCCGATTCGGCGTCACATCTGCCGCAAAGCACATTTGAGGGACTCTTCCGAACCGGTCCCGCAACACGGGCCTGGGCCGAAGCTCCACCGACGATTCCCCATGGCCGATTGATGCGGACGAATTGCCTCGCCTGCCATGGCACACACGGATACGAAGGAATCAGGACCCAGCACCCCGAACGGGCAAACTGCATCCAGTGTCACGTCGAGGCCTCCCGGTGATACGCGAAGTCATGGCCATGTACGTCTATCGGCCGTATCCTTGAATCATGGAAGTCCTCTACATCGTCCTGCCCCTTGCACTGCTCCTTGCAGCCGCTGCGGTGTGGGCATTTATCTGGTCTGTTCGCAGTGGGCAGTTTGATGACCTCGAAGGTCCTGCCGAACGCATTCTGCACGACGACGACTGAGCGATTTCTACCGCCGCGCCGAGAGCAGGACAACCGAAACACTGCTGATCGGCATCAGGATCGCTGCAGCAATCGGCCCGATCAGGCCTGCCACGGCGAGGCCTGCAAACAGCACATTCCATCCAATGGAGACGGTGATGTTGAGTCGGATGCGTGTCATGGTTTGCCGAGCCATACAAAGCAGCGACTCAACTCCGGCAAGCCCATCACGGGACAAGCAGACATCGGCGGTTGACAATGCCGCTTCGGCGCCACCGTGAACAGCCACACCGACATCCGCCCGCGCCATGGCGGTCGCATCATTCACTCCGTCACCCACCATGACAATTGGATGGCCTGCCGAAGCCTGCACACATTGAGCTTTTTCCTCTGGCATGGCGTCGCGCTTCAGAGATTATCGGAGTCAGGCAAAAACCCCTTTCCGATGCCAGCGAGGATAATCGCAGAAATCTCTACCAATGATTCGGCTATCCCCTAGGAATCCAGCCGCCGGCGGCATACGATCGCGGCTGGAGATTCACCCATGCCCACGCCATGCGAGCCGGAGCACTGCACACGCGGCGGCCTGAGAATCCTCGCCGCCACCGATGGTTCACCAGCCGGGAACGCGGCGGTGGCATGGGCGGTCTCCGTCTTCGGACACGCAGGCGGATCGCTCCGCGTCGTTCATGTCATCGAGCGGCGGCACGCCGATGCCGATTCCAACGACTCGATCAATGATGCGCTCCGCGCTCTGGTGGCCAAGGCTGGCGGCGACGCCGATGCTGTTCAAACCGCCCCACTTCCACACGCCCCGGTCTGGGAGTCGGTTCGAGACGATGCCGAGGCCTTCGCTGCGGACCTGCTGATTCTCGGCGCTCGCGGCCACTCACCGTTCGAATGGATGCGTCTGGGCACCACCACCCGGCGGCTCATTCGCACGTCGCCCTGCCCGGTCCTCACGGTTCCGCCAGCGCACGCGGAAGATGCTGACGCGCCCCTTCGCGGGATCGTCGCAGTCGACTTCTCTGAAGAGTCTTCTCGCGCTATCAGCGCCGCCGTGCAACTTCTGAATGCCACGGGGCGCGGCGGCGAACTCACGCTGCTGCACGTATGCGAAACGCCGCACATGCCGTACGAAGGCATGGGATACGGGCCGCTGGCAGCAGCCGACGAATTGACCCGGCACCGTCAGGTCGAAGCCGGACACCTGCTTGACGGGCTGGCCGCCGACGCGGCCTCCGAAACCATCAGGGTCACCACACGAGTCGAATCCGGGCAAGCCGCGCCGGTCGTGCTCGACGTTGCTTCGCAACTTGGATGCAGTTTCATTGCAACAGGAACACGCGGGAGCAGCCTCGTCCATCGGCTATTCCTGGGGAGTGTGGCCACGCACCTCCTGCAGTCGCATTCGATTCCGGTACTCACAACGCGGGATGTGCAGCACGAGCAGCTGGTCCCGCTTTCGGCTCGAGTTGAATCGGCCTCAGAAAGCACTTCTACGTGATCCAGCCACCGGATATTCCGGACCCCACAACCGCCACCGACGAGTCGCTGGCCACGTGGGTGTGGGGCCGACTGACCGCAGCGGCGGATGAACCAATCGATCCGATGCACCTGCATGTGCTCAGCACGGTTGGCGACAACGACGCACCTGACTCCAGACTGATGGTGCTGCGAGGCGCGTCCCAGCAATTCAACACACTGTGGTATCACGCCGACGCCGCCAGTGCCAAAGTCAGGCAGATTGAGAGACGCCCCGCAGCTTGCATCGTCGTCTACGACCGACCCACAGATACCCAGATTCGAATTCACGGCGACGCCCGCATCGTTCGAAGCGAAGAAGAAGTCAGGGCGCATTGGCAGCACATTCGCTCACTCGTGCAGCAACTGAGGCACGACGAGCATGCAGCGCCCCCGCACGACCTGCGGCTCGATGCCTTGAGCCGGAGCGATCACGATTCATGGTGGCAACCCGACCACTTCGCAGTGATCGCCCTGCAACCACACACCATCGACGTTCACATTCCCCATGCCGGCCATCCCCGCAGGCGGTCGCTCACCGCGCCGCAACCAACCGGCGGACCGGAGTCCGACTCAGACTGAGCATTCGGAGTCCGGTTCCGGGGACTCACGAGGAGACGCTGGCACCCATGTACAGCAAGCAGACCGAAACAGCAATTGCATCCGCTTCGCGGCTCGCTGAGGTCTACGATGGCGGAAAGACTCGGCTCTCTGCTACAGATATTGCAGACTCCCGAGGGCTCCAGAGACCCTTCGTCGCGAAGATTCTGACGATGCTCTCGCAGGCCGGACTCGTGTCAGGAGCCCCCGGCCCCGGAGGCGGCTACACCCTGACCAGACCCCCCAAGAAGATCCGTCTCTATGACATCTACCGCCTCTTCGAGCGCGAGGATGACTCCGATGCATGTCCCTTTGGCGGAGGAGTTTGCGGCGTTGGGGAGCCATGCCCGCTGCACAACAAACTGGTCGAGGTGCAGGACGCGATGGACCGATTGCTCCACGAAACGACCCTCGAAGCATTTCGCACCGCCTTCCAGGTGGACGGGCTCCGACCGGTTGCCAAAGGTGAACACCCACCAGGCAAACGACAGTCATTCCGAGCAGCAAGCAATCAGCGTTGAGTCGTCGTGCAGGCCCGAATCCGCTCGCTGATCCCAAAGACTGGTAGGCTTACAGGCTGGAATGCCCACCAGCGATCTTCTTCATATCGGACTTGCCACGGCCCTCGGCCTGCTTGTCGGTCTGCAGCGAGAGTGGGCAGGCCAGCATCCGGCTGGCCGAACATTCACCCTCATCACCCTCTTTGGCGCATTGACTGGGCTGCTCTCTCGAGACCTCGGCCAGATCCCGCTCGCGGGTGGCTTTCTGGTGCTCGGGACTTTCGTCATCACGATGCGGCTTGGCCCCGCCGCTCGCGGCGGCGTGACTTCAATGGTGGCGACCGCCGTGATGTTCTGCGTCGGCGCGATGTGCATGCGAGATCTCGCAGGCGCGGCAGTCGTTGTCACGGGCATCACCACCATTCTTCTTGAATGGAAGCACCCGCTTCGCAACCTCATTGCCAAGACGAGCAAGGAGGACGTGCAGGCCGCGGTCAGGCTGATTCTGATCGGAATGGTGATCCTGCCGGTCCTGCCAAACGAGGCCTGGGGGCCGTACGGCGTCCTGAATCCATTCCGAATCTGGCTGATGGTGGTACTCATCGTCGGGATCAGCCTGGCGGCATGGGTCACGCAGCGGCTCTTCGGGCAGCGGTCCAGCACCGCAGCGGCAGGGCTGCTTGGCGGCGTCATCTCCAGCACGGCAACGACCGTCGGCATCGCCAGGCAGTCCAGAGAGGGAGGCACCTCGGCAGGAGCGTCGGCAACCGTCGTCGTGATTGCCTCGACCGTGGTCATCGCTCGCGTGCTGTTTGAGATTCTCATTGTGGCCCGAGGCATCCTCCCCACGCTCGCGCCTCCGCTGCTCGCCGTCTTCGGCTGGCTGGCGATTCTCTCCATCGCCGCCTTCGTCATCTTCTGCAGGAAGCCGGTCGAAGCAAGCGTCAGCCACGCACCGTCCAATCTCTGGACTGCGGCCATTTTCGGGGCGCTGTACGCGGGCGTTCTCCTCGCGGTCGCGGTCGCCCGCGAATACGTCGGGGAATCGGGTCTGTACGTCGTCGCTGCGCTTTCAGGGCTCACGGACATGGACGCGATCACGCTCTCGACTGCGCAGCTCGTCGATCAGGGCGACCTTGAAGCCACAGTCGGCTGGCGGCTCATTATTACTGGTCTTGTCAGCAATCTCGTCTTCAAGACAATGCTTGTCTCAAGCCTCGGCGGGCGGGCCATGCTGGGCCGCGTCCTGCCCTTTATGGTGCTCGCAGTTGCTGGCGGCGTTGCAGTGATTCTGTTCTGGCCAAGCTAGCCTTGTGCCCCGGCGAGGTACTCTGGACCCGCTGTGGACAACTGGGTGGACGAGGCAATCTAGAAGTTTTTTTTGATCTAAGTGCGGGCCGTTGAACGTGTTCCGACCAACGCGAACATGTCACACCATAGCCATCCCACTAAACCGCTGGGATTGCGCAACTTCCATCTCGCCTCCGTTTGTCCAGATAGCAAGGGCATCGTCACCCAGAGCGCAGAAGTACTTCCCCACCAGCCACTTGGCGCGCACTTTCTCGCTCTCCCTCCCTCCAAGTCGGCAGGGCAACTTGGTACAATGACCTTACCCCGTTCTTAGGTCCACCCTAAGTGAGAGAGTTCAGCGTCGCAA
>CAZRBV010000042.1:0-17392 GCA_964598425.1 uncultured Isosphaeraceae bacterium
ACTTCAGTGTTGACGTAGGGGATCTGCTGCTCGTCATTGGCCAGTGGGGAACAGCCGGCGGCGACGTCACAGGTGATGGCGAGACGGGGGTTGACGACGTTTTGGCAGTCATCAATTCGTGGGGAGCATGCTGACGTTGCCCGAGAGCGCTGCGACTGGACCCGGTTGAAGCCAGATTCGTGAGCTCGTTGGGCGTCTCTGACTCCACTACAAAGCATGAGGTCCAGTCGCTGCCCAAGGCTGACCGCCTCTTCGCCTGCGATCTCCTGGTCATCTGATCGGTCCCATCTCTCTCAGAAAGACAGCAGCCCAACTCAGCTAGCCTCGAGTCGCCTTCTGCGCGGCCTGCATGTCGTGAGATGTTCGAGGGCCTCCGGGTGTATCAGAGAGGCTATTCCGGACATCCGCCAACTGTCTACAGATCCGCGTTCTCGTGCCTGCCGCGGCGGTTTGGTGGGTGTCCGGCGTTGCCCGATGCCGCCTGGGTCGCCGACTACAAGGCATTGCTTGACGAGATGTTTTCAATCCTGCTCGAGCTCTACGTGCAGAGCCCCCAATCAGAGAGCACAAGCAGGAGGTCGTTGGTATTGACAGTGCCATCGTCGTTGACGTCTGCGTCCGGATCGTTGGTGTTCCACGCTGCGATGACTGCGAGCACTTCATCGACGCCGACTTCGCCATCGCCATTGATGTCGGGGCAGTCAGGATCCGTTGCAATCGTTGGGAACTCGAGTTGTCCGAGCGCCGACTTTGCTTGGACCTGATCGAACTGGAAGTCGGTCACAATGCCGAGTGATCCATACGCGTTTTGAGGAATGGCCATGGTTTCACCAACCAGTTGGCCGTTTAGAAAGAACTTGGCCGGGAAGAAGCCATAGTTGTACGACGCGCTCTGAAGTAGTGTGAGTTGAAATCCGTTGACGGGGCTGGAAAACCAAAGATGTGCGCCATCTGGATCTGGGACGGGCGCACTTCCGGCCATGAAGAACGGTGGCGTGTTCGGGTCCGTATAGGCCATGTCAAATGCGGGCCTTGGCTCAACCACGTCCGGGACCGTCGGGTCTACGAATCCTGTCCGGATGCCCAGATCGATGTAGTAATCGACGGGGATCAGATCGGATTGTGGCAGGTCGCCAGGTGGTAGCCAGTGCGGATACCAATCGATGGCAGTAAGCGGTTCGCCAATGGCAGCGCGCCAGCCATCGGCGTCATCGATGATGAACTCGACGTCCGCCTGCAATGTGGCGGCAACAGTCCGGTGAGCAATACAGAACGTGCCAATCTCTTCTTCATCCCAGGTCCTCTCAACGGCAAGTGATCAGATTCAGATGCGTGCGTGCGAATCGCTAGAGATCGCGTCGCAGCCCGGTCCTCACGCAAGTGCTGACAAGGCGGTCAGAATGCTCAATTGTACATCGATATTCATTGTAAGAACTTCCTGACCAGGAACAAGGATGGTCAGCGCAGATACCCGGTGCGAAGTTGGAGCAGCAGGTTTTGGCGTCACGCGGGCGTCTTGCGTGGCCCAGGACGGTATGTCTTGCGTGGCCTAGGACGGTATACCGAGATCGGAAGCTGGCTGCAGGGCGGCATGTGAAGGGATTTGCCGCAGGAACGCTGGTGGCATCGTGTACGATCCAGAGACGTGATTCGGGCCTCGGTGCATCAATGCGCCGACCCAGAGGGAGGGATCCATTCCGCTCAAGACCGTGGTTCTTTTGGCAACAACCGCTGGCTGCGCAGCGAGCGCGATGGCAGGATGGACTTTCGACGAGCAGTTCAAGACGGTGCATGTCGGGCGATGGAATGTGCAACCTGAGCTGCTGGGCTATGCGTCATCGGGTGTCTTTGGAAGTGTTGACGCAGACGGTGATCGGGTGCTTGTTGGGATTCCAAATGCCGACGGTGGAGAAGTGTGGGTCTTGCAGCGCTATGAGAGCGGAATGTGGGAGTGGGGCGGTGAGATCGAGTTTGCCGGTGCAGTTCCGCCGTATTGGGGCGCCGCGGTTTCTATAGACGGTAGTACCGCTGTCGTTGGCAGCGTACAACCCAATACCGCGACGATCTTTGAGGAAGTAGGTGGCGTTTGGACGCAACAAATCACGCTCGATTCGACGGTGCTTGGATCGGGAAGCGACATGCGGGTGTCCATGTGCGATGGGGTGGCACTTGTTTCAGCCAGTAACGCCGGCACGGTAGGTGTGTGGGCCGTGACGCAAGATGCATCGGGCGGATGGACATCGGCTCCGATTCACACCGGCGTGCAGTTGACACCGATCTTCGGCGTGCACGTCAGTGAAACGCAGGCCTTCATCGGCCGGCCTGCACACAACGACGTTGGGATGCTTGAGGTCTACAGCATCAACTCGGACAACTCGCTGTCCCTGTATCAGTACATCGATGGGACGACAACGCTTGAAGGGTTCGGCGCTGACGTCGATGTGGACGGGCTGAACGCCGTCGTCGGGGCCTACAAGATGCTGCCGTCCGCCCCCTTTAGCGTGATCAACGGGAATGCATACATTCTGACACGGGAAGCCAACACCGCGTGGTCCATTGACAGCAGTTTCCAGTATCAGGTGGCGTCCGTTGACGAGTTGGTGTTTTTGGGACCAATGCTCACGACTGGCAAGTCTGTTGCTATTGACGGAACCATCGCAGCGACTGGATTCAACTTCGGCGGCACTGGTCTGCTCCGGGCCAGCGATGGCTCGGGCGTATGGCACGACGCCGGCAGATTCGGGCCTGCGCCAACGGCGCAGCAGACCGTCATGATTGACTGCGCTATGTCTGAAGGACGGCTCTTCGCGTACTCATTGCAGTTGTCTGCGGATGGAATGCAGGTTGTCGCCGTCAACCTTGATGTGTATGAGCAAGGATGGCCGGCGGAGCCAGGCATCTTTGCGCCGTGCTGCCTCAATTACGATTGCACGATGGAGTTGGTGAACGTGTGTGAGGACGCGGGGGGCACTTGGCTTGGCGAAGAGGCAGCGTGCGCCGACTGTCCGGGGCCACCTGAAGAGCGATCATGCTGCGTGCTGAGCGGTTGCATTTCGTTGACCCAGGCCGACTGCGCGGCGTTGTCCGGCGTGTGGCTCAATGCCGGGGAGCCGTGCGTATCGTGTCCGCCTGTCTGCCAGGAGGATCTCAATGGGGATGGCGCGGTGTCAGTCGATGACCTTCTGATGCTTATGAGCATGTGGGGCCCGTGCCCCTGAAGGCAATGGTACGGAACTCTGATTGAGGTCGCTCAGCGTGCCGTGGTGGCACTGCGGTGTCATCCCACGTCTGCGTTTCTTGCGGGCTCCTGTTGGTGCGCTGTAGGCTTTGGGCATGCCACTCCATCGGACATCTCAGAATCGAATGATCGCAGGTGTGTGCGGGGGAATTGCGGACTGGCTTGGTTGGGATCCGACACTCACGCGCGTCGTGTATGTCCTGTTGTCAATTCTCTCTGTTGCGTTTCCAGGGCTGCTTGTCTACATCATTCTTTGGATCCTGATGCCGTTGGATCCATGAAGTGGACGCCGGGAACGCTTCGGTGGACCGGCCGCGGACTCGGCTTGTTCTACGTCGCATTCTTCGGGTTCTTCCTGTTTGCGCATCTCTTTGGCGATGAGCCAGTGGCATCGCAGCCGCTGACTCCACGCGAACTTGGAATCTTCATCGCCATCGGCACTTCGGCAATTGGTGTCGGGCTCTCTTTTTGGAAAGCGTGTATCGGCGGCGTTGTCATGGCGCTCTCGTGGGTCGCCATGATTGCGCTCGATTGGCACATCGTGGTCAACATCTTCTTCGGTCTTCCGGCGATAGCTGGATCGCTCCTGATCGCATCGAGTTGTGCTAGGACTCCTCACTCGGCTGCGGAGGCTCAGGAGCCAGTGTCCCGCGAATGAGCCCAGGCCACCAGATTTCACGCTCGTCCTGCGCATCACACACTCGGCGAAGCAGGAGATAGGCGCGGGTCGATGCGGCCATGAGATATGCGACGACCCACCCTCCGATTGCCCAATTCACAAGACTGGTCCAGAACGCGATGAGCCCGGCGGTGAACCGTTCATTCCAACTCATGTCGGGAATCTCTCCGCCTTGGGCGAGCGCTGCAGCACTCAGCATCAGGTCATGCCTGGTCATGGCACCAGAGAGCTCGCTCGTAATGAGTACTGTCAACGATGCGACGCCACTGACCAGCACAAGGCCAAGGGCAAGCCCGAGCATGATCGTGAAGAGGTACAACATCCACGTGAGCGGTTTGGCGACCACGTACGCAATGGCGCGGTGCATCGCGTCGGCACCATCGCAATTCTCGGTTGCAACAACGGGAAGCAGGAGCAATCCGCACACAATGAACGCAAGGACCAACATCGCCACGCCGAGCCCGAAGAGGATCGCGACTCCGTAGAGCAGCCCGCCGATGATGTCGATTGCTGGGATGTTGAGTAGCACGAAGCCGAATACCAGGAGAATGATCGAGAGTAAACCGGCCAGAAGAAGTGGTGTCACAAGGGCGCCGAAGAACGCGGGCCATCGGGGGATCACCATGGCGAGGGCAGGATTCACCCTCGGCGTATCACGGGTTGCGATTGAGACAGCTTCCATCCGGCACAGCAGCCCACCGCCGAAGGCAAGCACGGCAGCGGTCCAGAGCCCGAACAGGATGACGAACCACCGGTGCCCGGAGTCCCACAGTCGTATCGGTGTTCCCCAGAGCAAGTCCCTGGTGGCCTGGGCAAAGTCAGCGGGGTCGAGCGTGACCGTGGCATCAATCATCTCGCCGACCGCGATGTCAATCCACTGGGCCGTGCTGTCGAACGGTGCGAGAATACTGTCTGCTTGATCGGTTGAAGAGGCGGCGTCCCAAATCCGTCCGCCACCGACGAGAAGTGCCAGTACGACCATGCCGATGCCAATGCGTCCCGGACTCAGCGCCGACCCGATTGCTTTGAGCAGCGATCCGTACCGAAACACGCTTGCGAACCGGATGTCCTCGACGGATGTAGCTGGGGGACGCTCGCACATGGATCACCTCCAAGGCCGCGGCGATTGGGAATTCACGCCGCAAGCCGCAGCGATGGTACAGCGGCTGAGGAATAGACAACAGGCCGCAGCTCATGCTGCGGCCTGTTGGGTGTTGATTCTGTAGAGCTTGAGAGCCCGGTTCTCAGTCTTCGTCTTCCTCAACGCCGGCCTGAAGGATGGACTGTGTTCTGAGCACCATGAGGCCGTCGCCGCGAAGGTGATAGGCCTGAACATGAACCTGATCGGAGTACCGCTGGAACTCAACCAGAGACAGGCTGGGGTGATTGTTGTCCGTCTGCCAGGTGGCCATGAGGCATGCCGGGTCCTCCCCGTGTTCGAGCATTTCCTGATAGGTGCTCAGATACAGGTGGTCTGACAATGTCTCGGTCTGGATTGATGTCACAAAGGAGATACGGTCGCCGAAGACTTCTTCAAAATCTCGCTCTCCCGAGCAGGGCATTGTCGTGACGAGTCCTCGCTCTGGAAGGTCCGTTACGTCATCCGTGACGACTTCGCACAGGGTCGTGGTGGCATGCTCAAATCGGATGACATGTCCGCCGGGAAAGACCCATGTCTCAAAGTCGAAGTCCGGGTGAGTTGTCTGACGCCGCCCGGCAATGCTGAAGAACTCCGGATGAATCGGGCCACGGTACAGCAGCATGCTGTACGGCTGAAGCCCGCTGATCGGAGGCTGTGCTGTCATTGTTGAATCCATTCCACACCTTCATTCGCCGACGCTGAGGGGCCCACAAAGCCCCTGAACCCGTCCGTGGCAGCATCTTTGCGATCTAGGATGCATTGTTGCCGAAGTCGCTCATTTGGCAACCCCAGATCCTGAAACCTACGCAATATCATGCATTCAGCGCGGGCACAGATTGGCGGAAATCGTCTTGGAGAAACCGTTTGCGAACTCAAAAAAAAGCTGATGTTGAGGCCTCCCCGCGGAACCGTCTTCTGGCCCGCGCCGACGCAGTGCTGGGGATTCCGTGCATGCCGCGGCCGGCAGGGGTTTCAGCTTCGAAGCGGCAAGAAACGGATGTTCCGACAGGCGATTCGCTGGAGGATCTGCGGCGGGAGGTCGAGGCAGCGTTTCCCTTTTGTGAGAGCCTCTCCGGGGCCACACAATGCGTATTCGGGGAGGGAGATCCGGATGCCAGAGTCGTCTTTGTCGGTGAGGCACCGGGGGCCGATGAGGACCGGCAGGGAAGGCCGTTCGTTGGGCCTGCGGGGCGGAAACTCGACGAGATCATCAAGGCGATGGGCTTTGAGCGGGACGAAGTCTATATATGCAATGTCCTCAAGGCCCGCCCTCCAGGCAATCGCAATCCACTCCCCGATGAAATCGCGCAGGCTTCGCCCTGGCTCTACGAGCAGCTGCGGCGGATTCAACCCACAGTCATCGTCGCACTCGGCGGCCCCGCGTCGAAACTGCTCCTGCAGACGCAGCAGGGGATTACCAGGCTGAGAGGCCGCATGGGAGCCTGGCAGGATCCTGAAGGAGACCTGTCCATTCCGGTTATGCCCACCTTTCACCCGGCCTACCTGCTTCGAAACTACACCGCGGAGGTCAGAGGCCAGGTGTGGCAGGACATGCAAGTCGTGATGACAGCTCTGGATACGGGTTGAAGTGCGCAAAAAAAGAGCCCGCCGTTGACCGCCAACGTACAGGCTCCTTGTGGGGGGGGCTTGGTTACAGTCTCTAGTTCGCTTGCAGGTACCGCCGGGTTCCCAGGAGGCGCGGAAAAAGCGGAAGATTGTCGGTGGCCCCTCGTCATCACCCTCCAAACGGCCTGTCCGGGGGCGGTCTGTCCGGAGGCGGTCTGACAGACCGCCCCCGGACAGGCCGGGGCGCGGCCCTGGCGGACGCTGGGCGGTGGCCCCTCGCGGTCTGCCCGGGGGCGGTCTGTCCGGGGGCACTCAGCGATCTGGACGTCGCTGCACGATGATCGTGACGGGCCCTTCATTGACCAGGGTGACTCGCATGGTGGCCCCGAATACGCCGGTCTCAACCGGTATGCCGTGAGCTGCGATGCCCTGCCCCAACTGCTCGATCAGGGGTTCGGCCTGCTCGGGCGGGGCGGCGGCGATGAAGCTCGGCCGGTTTCCCTTGTCACAATTGCCGGCCAGTGTGAACTGGCTGATAAGAAGGACGCTTCCTTCGATGTCCAGAACGGACCGATTCATCCGCCCCGCGTCGTCTGCGAAGATCCTCAGGTTGGCAAGCTTCTTCGCAGTCCACGCGATCACATCGTCGTCGTCAGATGGCTCAGCCGCGGCGAGCACAAGTAAGCCGGTATCGATAGAGGCCTTGTGCTGCGGCACTTCGACTTCAACAGAGGCCGAAGATACCCGCTGGACCACACACAACATCAGCCTGCTACGAGCCCCGCGGAAGCGATCATGGCGGTGCCCTCCTCATCCAGGGGATGTTGGCAGTAATCAATCAGCTCGACGTTGGACGGCTTTACGACGCCCAGCAACCCTGACATGGCACCGACGCCGCTCCAGCGATTGGCATTGGCGCTCCATTTGACCGCCGCAAGAAACGCGTCGGCGTCCCCATTGGTGAACTTGGAGATCAACTCACGATCGGCACGTTCGGCTTCGAACCTCCGCTGATCATCAATCGGCCGAGGCTCACCGAACTGAGGTCCGATCTGGCTCAAATCGCCAGTCGCCACGACGAGGGTTCGACCGGGCAGTTCGTCGATGATCGAGCGGGCTGCTTCGATGAAGTCGGCGGGGCTCACCATGTCAGTTTCATCGATCGGTTGGTCGAGCGGGTCGGGCATGAGACACCCGAAGATCCGCGGGCTTCCAAGGCAGTACTGCAGCCAGGGGATCTGCATCTCGATGCCGTGGCTTGTGATGTGATCGAGCTGATCGTTGAAGAGCGTGTCTCCGAACCGGGATTCCATTGCCGTGATGAAGTCGGTGTCGGGCAGGAGTCGGCCGAGCGGGCTTTGAAATCCCCATCGCGTGCCGACCACGCCATCGCCGAATCCAAGCTGGTTGTTCCCCAACACGAGGACGCGGTCGAATTCCTTGCCTGCAATGGCGTGATACGTACCTGCATAGATGTGCGCGGCGGCGGGGTAGTCAAATCGCGGCGAGAAAAGGCCGCGGACTTCAAAGTCGACCTCAGGATCCTCCGCATCCTTCATCCATGCATCAAGCTTGGCTCGGCACTCGTCAGCATCCTCGCCGAGCATGCCGCTCTGCCTCATGGGCAGGCATCCGTCGTTCTGGATTTCATCCCGCCGGGCCTGCTCAAGATCCGCTGCGGTCGGACCCCATAGCAAGCCGAGTTCGTCCAACTTGCTGACCAGGCTCTCCAGCGCCTCAGCGGGGGCCTTGAGGTTGGTGGCAAGCTCCTCGATCGTCCACTCGCCGTTCAAATGCTGGAGCGCTGGCCCGAAGGCCGTTGGCACCACCATGGTCTGAGGCGTCAGCATAAAGGGATCCTGAAGGGCCATTCCCTGATTGGTGCCGTCAGACACCGGCCGGGGGAGGATCCGCCTCAGATGCGGCCGTTCGATATGTGGGGGGCGAGTTCCTGTATCGGAATCCATTGGTATCCAACTCCATTCAGGTGGAATGTGGAAGAGTACCGGCTCACATCCCGCAGCGGGGTGGCAAACAGTGCTTCGGCCCCGAACTCCTGCCTGCACGCCCGCGTAGATCCGGCTGGAATAATCGCGAAATCTGGTCGATTGCCCGATGCCCGAGCAATGAGATCGCCGACGTGGCGTTCGATGCCCTTGTGAATCGGGGTCGTCCGGCTGGATTCGCTAGACTGCCCCTTCTGCGCTATGCGCTAGCGGCCTGGCTCGGTCGCCAATCCCGCTGCTTTGGTGAGGGTGGGTACAACCAAGAGTGATATGGGGCCGAAGCCCCCTAGTGAGGACCAACCATAATGATCTCATTTCGCAACATGACGTCAGGCTGCTGTGCCTTGATGCTTACTGCAACGGCCATGCTGGTCACGACGTCGATGGCCGTGGCACAGGACCACCCCAAGCCCGACCATCCCAAACCAGCGCCCGCCCCTGCACCGAAGCCGGCCCCTGCACCAAAGCCCGCCCCAGTGCCGAAGCCAGCCCCTGTGCCGAAGCCAACCGGCCCTGCTGGCGGCGCATTGCGTCCGCCAGCCAATGTTGCACCTCAGGATGGCGCCCCCCTCCGGACTCCCGTCATCAAGGCCGAACCTCCTGTTATTGAACTTGGTGAGTTCTCCACCAGTGAAACCAAGGCTGGAACCGTCACATTGATCAACACCGGCGAAGCACCGGTGACTGTTGTTTCGGCAAAGGCCTCGTGTGGATGCACGACCGCCGATTTCAAGAAGAACACCGTTCTTGAGCCGGGTGCCAGGACAGATGTCACGATCCGCATGCGTGGGGGTCCGACAGCCCGCGTTCTCAATAAGACCGTGACGTTCACAATCGAGGGTTATCCCCAGTTGAAGGTGCCGGTCAAAGGCAAGTCCATCGCGTATGTGACGATGAAGCCAGATCGTGTCGGAATCAACGACAACCCCGACGGCAAGATTGTGTTTGAGTCGATCGATGAGACACCATTCAAGGTACTCAACGTTCAACCCGCAGTACTCAAGGGGAAGCTCCCGGCAGAAGCAAGTACGAAGCAGGAAGTTGAGATCGACTGGGACGAGTTCCTTGCAACAGCGAAGAATTCCCGCATCACCTTCTACTTTGATCATCCGAAGTCGACACAGCACTTCACCATTGTCAAGTTGGACGCGGGGCAGCGTGGGCAACTTCGTGAGAACGCGAATGCCGGGCGCGGCCCTGAAGTCGGGCCGCAGAAGGGTGACAAGGGCGGTACGCCTCCGAGACTCACTGCCTCTGGCAAGCCTGATCCGGCGGCGACGAACCGAGTGCAGTCGCTTGCCAACCTCGTCCGCCGAGGCAAGGTTGACGAAGTGACTGCTCGCCTCAAGGCTGGCGAGAAGGCGGGCGGCACCGATGACTCTGGCACTCCATTGTTGGCGATCGCTTCGAAGGAGGGCAACGTCAACATGATGACGGTGCTGATCGAGTCCGGCGCTGACGTCAATCAACTCGACCGCGTTGGACGGACAGCTTTGATGCACGCCGGTACTTCCGGACGGCCTGATGCGGTGCGGTTGCTGATTGACAATGACGCTGACGTCAACATTCGCGACAGCTTCATTGGTGGCGCGCTTGCGTGGACCAGCGGCTTTGGCAAAGCGCCTTCCGTGCAGGATCTTCTCGACGCCGACGCTCAAGTTGAGACCGTCGGAAGCGCCACCGGCTACACGCCCCTGATCTGGGCTTCGGGCTTTGGTGACCCGAACTCAATTCCGCTGCTTCTCGAAGCCGGTGCCAATATTGAGGCGACCGACAGTATCGACGGATCAACACCGCTCATGCATGCGTGCAAGACTGGCAAGATCGAGGGCATGAAGACGCTGCTTGCCAGGAATGCCAAGATTGAGGCTCGAAACCGTATTGGCCAGACGCCGCTGCTCGCAGCCGCTTCCCATGCCAACGGTACCGTTGACAAGCTGAAGCTGCTCAAGGAGAAGGGGGCGGACATGACCGCGACGGACAACTCAGGCGCTTCCGCAGTGGATTTGGCCAAGCGGCGAACCGACGCGAACGCATCTGCCGTCATCTCCTTCCTCCAGGAGAGTCAGCCGGCAGCCGCAGCAGGACCACCAGCTGGCGAGTAGCTCGGTGCTCAACATGGTGAGAGATTCCCCGCGACGGGGGGCCTTCCAGGTCCCCCGTCTTCTGTTCTTCATGCTGCCGCTGTATTCTCGATCGTGATAGGCTGGGCGGTCCTCAGACCAGAGAAGGAACCCCCACACATGTCATCGACCACAACAACCGAGTCCACCGCCACACATCCTGCATGGGATGCGCTCACCACCGCATTTCAGGAAGCCAGGACCATTGGTTCCGTGACCAGCGTGCTGCACTGGGATCAGGAGACCAAGATGCCGCCCGAAGGCATCGAACCACGTGGCATGCAAATCTCCGTGCTGGCAAGGCTGGCCCACGAAAAATTAACGTGTGAAGACACGGGGAACTTGATCGCTGAGTGTGAAGGAATTGGCGATCTGGTTGACGATGAATCGTCTGACACGGCCGTCACGATTCGGCGGATTCGGCATGATTACGATCGGGCGACGTGCATTCCGGCTGAACTCGTCGGTGAAGAGGCGATGCTCGGATCGCAAGCGCAGCACCATTGGGCGGAGGCCCGCCGTGACGCCGACTTCTCGCAGTTTGAGCCCTGGCTCACCAAGGTTGTCGATCTGCTTCGGAGAAAGGCAGCATGTTTCGGGTGGGCTGACGGCGGTGAGCCCTGGGATGCGCTCGCCGAAGACTATGAGCCAGGCTGTACCGCTGCGTGGGTTGAGTCAGTCTTTACGCCGCTCCGAACACGGCTGCAGGATCTTCTGCAGCGGGTGATGGCGTCGAGCACGCCACCGAGCAACGCTTTCAATGAACTGGTGCTGCCGGTTGACAGGCAGGAAGCATTCGTGCGAGATGTGGCCTCCAGCATTGGCTTCGACTTCCAACGTGGTCGATTGGATGTTTCGACACATCCTTTCTGCTCCGGCTTCCACCCCAAGGACGTGCGCATTACGACCCGGTTTCATGAGAACAATGTCAACGATGCGCTTGGTTCGACGATGCACGAGTGCGGGCACGCGATCTACGAGCAGGGCTTGCGACAGGATTACGCGGGCTTGCCGCTTGGTCAGGCGGTGTCGCTTGGTATACACGAGTCGCAGAGTCGGCTGTGGGAGAATCAGGTTGGCCGAAGCCGGCAGTTCTGGCAGTGGTGCTTCCCGAAGTTGGCTGATTACTTCGGTGATGCAGTGACGTCACTTGATCTGGATACGGTCTATGGTGGCGCCAATATCGTTCGGCCTGATTTCATCCGCGTCGAAGCGGATGAGGCGACCTACAACATGCACATCATGATTCGATTTGAGATTGAGCGATCGCTTCTGAAGGGGGATCTTGAGGTGTGTGATGTGCCGGCGATCTGGGCTGAGAAGTACCGTGATTATCTCGGAATCGAAGTCCCGAATGACGCCAAGGGTTGCCTGCAGGACATTCACTGGTCCATGGTGTCGATGGGATACTTCCCGACTTACACGCTGGGCAATCTGTATTCGGCCCAGTTCTTCGATGCGGCGAAGCGGGAGATTCCGGGACTCGAAGACGGCTTTGCGCGAGGCGAGTTCGAACCCCTTCGCACGTGGCTCAACGAGAAGATTCATCAGCAGGGCAGCCGATACCTTCCGCCGAAGCTGTGCGAAGTTGTCACCGGCGCGCCGCTGTGCTCGGACTTCCTGCTGGATTACCTCGAAGGCAAGTACAGCGAGATCTACGGCCTCTGAGCAGTGGCGGCATCGCGGCGGGAGACGGGCACGATGGTGAGCGTCAGCGGCGTGTTGTCGCGGAGCACCGTCACCTCGCATGAGTCGCCCGGGACGCACGTGGCGATCTCGTAGACCGCTTCATCTGCCGTGTGCACGTTGCGACCATCGATACTGACCAGGATGTCGCCGCGTCGAAGTCCGGCCTGCTGCGCGGGCAGTCCGTGCTGGACGGTGGTCAGCACGCACTGGATGGCTTCCGATCTGTCAGGCGTTGAGCCCTGCGATCTCACCGAAGCCAGCGTGACGCCGAAGAATCCGCGCTCGGCGAACCCCTGCTCGATGAGCGAAGCGGTGACTCTTTGTGCCATGTCTGCGGGAATGGCGAATCCAATGCCCGCGTACGTGCCGGTCGCGGTCTTGATCGACGAGTTGATTCCGACGATCCGTCCCTGGAGATCGATGAGCGGTCCACCACTGCTGCCGGGATTGATGGCAGCATCGGTTTGGATGAGTTGTTCGTATCGGCTCAGACCGAGCCCGGATCTGCCTGTCGCGCTGACAATGCCAGCCGAGAACGATTGCGACAGTCCGAAGGGACTTCCCACGGCGAGTACCCACTGGCCGACCTGGTGGTCACTTGACTCAGTGAACTTCGCGGCCACCAGATCGGATTCATCGATCTTGATGACGGCGAGGTCGGCAGCCCTGTCGGTTCCCATGTTTTTCGCCCTCCGTGTGCGCCCGTCGTGCAGGGTGACGACAATCTCGTCAACACCAGCAACGACATGGTGGTTGGTCACGATGAGACCGTCTGTTGACACGATGACGCCCGAGCCAGTGCCCTCAAGAACGCGGTTGATGCGCTGCCCGTGGCGCGTGCGAGCCACACCCGCGGATTCGATCGTCCCGATGTGTACGACCGATGGCTTGATGATCGCTGCGGCGGTTTGAAATGCTTCGGAGAGCTGGTTGGCAAAATCGACTGCGGCGCTCGAGTGCGGATGCGCCGAGGCGAGGCAGGAGAGCCCCAGCGTTGCAGCGAGTGCGGTTTTCATTAGCATCATGTCATCCTCCTGAATCGCTGTGGTGCGGCGCACTAGGCTCCTCTAAGCCTACGCCCGGTCGGAGTTGGTTGGCACCAGGACATTCCGATGAATTGCGCCGAGTCTCGGCCTGTCACCTGTGGAAGGGTGAATGGGACGCCGTCGCGGTCGAGTGCGCCGAGAAGAGCCAGGCAGGCCGCTTCACGCATTTCAATCGGAATACCGCGTGCATCGGTTGGGAATGTGGGAACGCCTGCGGCCTGCGTGATCCAGTGGGTGAGCGGCTTGTGCCGCGCGCCACCACCGGCGAGCAGTATCTCCTGGCAGCCATTGATCCGAGCTGCCTTGGCGATTGTCCGGCCGATTGCTTCTGTGACGGACGCGAGCAGGTCCGGGGTCGAAGCTCCGGTTGCCTCCGGGCTGTGAAGCCATTCAACCGATTCATCTCCGGTGCCGAGAGATCGACTCTTTGAAGCGCTCCGTTGGAGGATCTCCATGAACGACTCCACGAGCAGTGCATGCGGTGATCCGCTGGCCGCGACCTCGCCATCGTTGTCGAACGATTGGCCGAGCCGCTGCATCGCCGCACAGTCGAGCAGGTGATTGCACGCGCAGACGTCGGCACCCTGAATGTCTTCGATGTGGAGCGTCCCCGCAAGCCATGTGATATTGCAGAATCCGCCGAGATTGACGATGGCAGTTGGGTGATCACGTCGAAACAGCATCCAATCAGCGAGTGGCGTGACCGGCGCGCCTTGTCCGCCACAGGCCAGATCGCCCGCCCGAACATCACCCGCGACCGGGCAGGAAAGCCCAGCAGCAATGATGGCGGTGTCGATCAGTTGCCAACTCTGGGGCGGCGCGTGCAGAATGGTCTGGCCGTGGACAACTGCACAATCCAGTGCAAATCCTTCGGATGCCTTCTGAATCACTCGTAGAACGCGCTGGGAGAACTGGCGGCGAAGGGCTGCGATCTCGGCAGCGCAGAGGCATGCCCCGGAGGCAAGTGACCGCAGCGGATCGCCGCACGGTCCCAGTGAGCCGGATGCTGTTCCAAGGATCGTGGCCCCCGCGTGGAGCCCCCGTCCTTCGACCTCTATGACGCACGCATCGATACCGTCAATGCTCGTGCCGGTCATGGCGCCGGCGATGATTCGGCGAGATCGTGTGCCCGTATGCATGTGTGTTCATCATGCCCGGCCTGGCAGGGGTCTGGCAAGGGCTACGACCGGAGAACACTCGCTTGATCTGATAGCCTGCCTCGCTCGGAACACTGAGCAGTACCGCTCCGGTGCGGGAACAGAGGCGAGGATTGAAGCGCATGTCGAAGCGAATCGTGGTGACCGGGGGAGCTGGCTTTGTGGGGTCTCACCTGACTCGTCGCCTGCTTGACGAGGGCAATGAAGTTGTCTGTATCGACAACCTCATGACCAGCAGCGAGTTGACGATTGCTCAGTTCAGCGACGATCCGAAGTGGGAGTTGCACCGGCATGACATCATCGATCCCATCTTTCTCGATGGCATCGATCAGATCTACAACCTTGCATGCCCGGCAGCTCCAGGGCACTACCAGTACAACCCTGTCCGGACAACCAAGACGTCAGTACTTGGTGTCATCAACATGCTGGGGATGGCCCGCGCCAATGACGCGAGGATCCTGCAGGCGTCAACGAGCGAGGTGTACGGCAATCCGACCGTGACGCCCCAACCGGAGTCATATCTGGGCAACGTCAATCCGATCGGTCGCCGGGCGTGCTACGACGAAGGGAAGCGAGCAGCGGAGACATTGTTCTTCGATTACCACCGGCAGCACGGGCTGGAGATTCGAGTCGCGAGGATTTTCAACACCTACGGCCCCAGCATGCATCCCTACGACGGGCGGGTTGTGAGTAACTTCATCCGGCAGGCACTTGCAGGCGAAGATCTGACCATCTTTTCTGATGGCTCGCAGACGCGGTCTTTCTGCTATGTGTCCGATCTGGTGGACGGACTTGTGCGGCTGATGAATGTTGAGGGCTTTACCGGCCCAGTCAATCTGGGGAATCCTGAAGAACGAACCGTGCGGGAACTCGCGGAAATCGTGCTGGAGTTGACCGGCTCGCGATCATCTCTTATTCGCAAGCCGCTTCCTCCGGATGATCCGGTGAGGCGGTGTCCGGACATCTCTGCCGCGGTCAATCATCTCGACTGGATGCCCCAGGTGGCGCTTCGTGAGGGATTGACGAAGACCATTGAGTACTTCGCCAGTCTGGACTTGACCGAGTGGACGCCGCCGACCCCATTCTGGGAAGCGCCTCCGGTAGCCTGAGCGGCTGCGTGGGGACGGCGGTTCCCGAACACACACCAAAAAGATTCCCTAAAATCTACCGAACATCGGTTGCGGTGGTCGATCATCTCTGCGAGGATGCCCACCCTGACAAATACCGAACATGAGGTGGGCGGATCACGTGAGGCAGGACGGCTGCCCGAACGCTCAATCAGGGAGTCTGCTGAGCAGGCTTGCCTCAATGACTCTTCTCCGGGCCGCACGCCGGCCAGCCTGAAGGATGAAAGGACGCTCCGATGGTGACCACAACGAGGAATGGCTCGCGAAAGAAGGCAGCAGGCAAGGGAACCAGTACCACGCGTGGTAGGGTTCGCGTCGGCTCGAAAGGAAACGAGCAGGAAGGAACCACGTCAACCATGTCACGAAAGGCCGCATCCACAACCGAGGGGAAGGGCACTCAGGAGAAAAACAAGCTCGAGACGCTCGAGCGAACGATTTCCCAGATCGATACTGCGTTTGGCACCGGGTCCATCATGCGGCTTGCCGGTGACCAGGTTCGGTCGATCGAAGGTGTGTCGACCGGCACGCTCAGCCTGGATCTGGCGCTCGGTGGTCGTGGTGTGCCGAAGGGTCGTGTGGTGGAGGTCTTTGGACCGGAGTCATCCGGTAAGACGACGCTCGCGTTGACGATTGCGGCCAATGCGCAGAAGAACGGTGGTACGGCAGCCATGATCGATGCCGAACACGCGCTCGATCCGACCTGGGCGAAGCGGCTGGGAGTCAATCTCGACTCGCTGCTGGTCTCGCAGCCGGACACAGGCGAGCAGGCACTTGAGATCTGCGAGATGCTCGTTCGTTCCAACGCGCTCGATGTCATCATCGTTGACTCGGTTGCTGCACTGATTCCGCGAGCGGAAATCGAAGGCGATATGGGCGACAGCCATGTCGGCCTGCAGGCTCGTTTGATGAGCCAGGCGCTTCGTAAACTGACAGGTGCCATCGCCAAGAGCAGCGCCGTGGTGATCTTCATCAACCAGTTGAGGGAAAAAATCGGCGTGATGTTTGGTAGTCCCGAGACAACGCCGGGCGGCCGCGCGCTCAAATTCTACTCTTCGGTTCGAATCGACATCCGTCGAATCGGGGCGATCAAAGATGGCGATCAGAATGTCGGAAACAGGGTGCGAACGCGCGTTGTGAAGAACAAGATTGCGCCTCCTTTCCGAGATGCCGAGTTTGACATCATGTTCAACGAAGGCATCAGCGCGACTGGTGATCTGCTGGACCTGGCCGTGGCCGACGGTCACGTGAAGAAGTCGGGTGCCTGGTTCAGTTACGGGGATATGCGACTTGGTCAAGGCCGGGAGAACTCCAAGGCCTTTATCGCCGGAAACCCCGAACTCTTTGCGGAACTGCACGCCAAGGTGCTTGTTTCCAGAGGTGTCGTGGCCGATCCAGAGCCCGCAGCCGAGGCGACCGAGGAAGTGCCGAAAGGAACGAAGGCGGGCACCTGAGTGAACGAACCCGGGCTGCACCCGTCGGAAGCCGTGATGGGTATACTCCCTCGCTTCCCCGCGGCTGTGGCGGAATTGGCAGACGCGCTAGATTCAGGTTCTAGTGGGAGTAACATCCCGTGGAGGTTCGACTCCTCTCAGCCGCATGAGCGACCAGCGGGCCCCGAAA
>CAZRBV010000043.1:0-6364 GCA_964598425.1 uncultured Isosphaeraceae bacterium
GTCCAATGCATCGTCGCCACGAACGTCGTGGCGATCATGACGGCGATCGTGGCCTTGACGGAAGTTCGCCATGCCAATCGATCGTAGTGAAAGAACCGCTTGTCGCGTCGAGTCGGTTCTGCAAATGCGCCAAGCAGTGGTGTATCCGCATGCTCCTGCTGAAAGGCGAGCGCATCCCCGATTCCGCCTATCTGCTTGAGCATGACGATGACCGTGGTCAGCACGGGAAGCCGGTATGCGTCCACAGAAGGGTCACGTAGCTGCTGCAATTCGTCGGCAAGCTGCGTGGCTTGCTCGGCGTCGATTGAAGGCGTGCGCCCGGCAAGGAGATCCTCCCCGACAGCTGTCCACGCAGCCTGAATCTGTTTGACAGCGACGCAGATCTTCGACCGAAGCGACTCGGGGATTCGGCCCCAATCGGTCGCATCCATCTGATGCTCCAGCGCCTGGGCCTGCGATGCCATTCGATTGATAAGCGTGATACGGCCGAGCCACGCGCCCTTGCGCTTACGAACCTCGGACGACTCCGCTGTGGCCGCCGCGAGTAGCGAGATCTCGTCCGACAAGGCAGCCCGCGGCTCGGGAGCCGTCGCAGCGTCATCTGCGGGTGTGCGAGACAGCCAGTTGTCGATGCGGGCGAGTCTCTGCTTGATACGCTCCAGTCGCCCAACAAACTGTTCATAAAGCTTGGCCTCCGCGCTCACTGGCCACAGCAGCCTCGCCATGACCGCCGTCACCACGACCCCAATCAGTATCTCCTCGAGACGCTGCAAGCCCTGACGCGGAACAGCAGCGGGGTTCTCCCAGGCTGGCGACATCACAATGACCACCGTGACGGCCCCGAGATAGAAGGCGTACGGCGTCGCCTTCTGAATGTACGACAGGTAGAGGCTTCCGAGAAAGCCCAGGCCGAACATCAGCAGCAGCGCCGTCTGTGATTGCGGGAACACCGCAACAACAACCACGCAGGCGCCCACGGCCGCCACGGTGCCAATCACCCGTTCGCCCGCCTTCTTCCACGTTGCCCCAACGTTTGACGTGCTGAGGATCAGCACGGTCAACATCGCCCACACAGCCTGTTCGCCATTGACAATCCATCCGACGAATCCGGCGACTGCCACAGTCACAGCGATCTTGAATGCCCGCCTCCACCTGTCTCGGGTAGGGGCCAACATCTGCCGCATCAATGGCCTTGCAGGCTCCAGTTGCAGTGGCAGTGGTTCAGCGGCGATGCGAGAGGATACTTCGAGCCGTCTGGTCGAATGCCCTTGCGCCTAGTCGCGGCCGAGTGCTTCCTCTTCCTCGACCGCCTCCTGCCGCGTGTACAGCCGCCAGTACCGCCCCCTGGCCTCCAGCAGATCGCGGTGCGCACCCTGCTCGACGATCCGGCCATGGTCGATGACAAGAATCAGGTCAGCCGCGCGAATGGTCGAAAGACGATGCGCAATGACGAACGCGATTCGGCCCCCGAGGACCGTGTCAATCGCACTTTGAATGAGCTGCTCGGTCTCGGTGTCGACCGAACTGGTCGCCTCATCCATGATGAAGATCTGCGGATCGGCGAGCACCGCCCGGGCCAGCGCGATCAATTGCCGCTGACCGACCGAGAGCTTGGTACCACCCTCTCCGACCTCGGCGTCATACCCCCCGTCGTGAGCCGAGATGAAGTCGTGAGCACTGACCAACCTCGCTGCCTGCTCGACTTCTTCATCGCTCGCATCGAGTCGCCCATAGCGAATGTTCTCGCGAATCGTCCCGGAGAAGAGGTGCGGCGTCTGGAGCACCACGCCAAGTTGGGACTGGTACCAGTGCAGGCTGCGTGATCGGTACTCGACGCCATCGAGCAGAATCTCGCCCCGCTGCGGCTCGTAGAAGCGTGCCGCAAGCGAAGCAATCGTTGACTTGCCGCCCCCCGTCGCCCCGACCAGCGCGATGGTCTGCCCGTCGCTGATACGAAGATTGAAGTCCAGAAGCACCGGCTCGTCGGGCTTGTACCAGAAGTCCACATGCCTGAACTCGATGGTCGTGATGTCTGACCGACCACCGTCTTCAGGTCCGCCGGCTGCCGCGGTCTTCATAGCCCGCATCACCTCTGGCGCATCGCGAATGTCCGGAACGGTCTCAATCAGGGTCTGAATGCGCTCGGCCGCTGCCTGAGCTGCCTGCAGATCCGTGATACGGGAGGCGATCTCCTGAATGGGCATCGAGAACAGCACGGCGAACTGCATGAACGCAATCAGATCACCGAGCGACAGATCGCCGCCGGTCTGCATCTGCACGCCGCCCTTCCAGAGTGCCATGCCCACGCCCACCGCACCCAGCGAGATGATGCACGGCAGGTAGACGGCACTCTGCAGAGAATTCCGGATGGTGAACCGTTTCAGGTCGCCGGACTGCTGCTGGAATTCCGCAAGGCTCTCTGACTCGCGTGCAAGCGCCCGGGTCGTCCGAACGCCCATGAGGCCCTCGTTGTAGACGCCGGTGATGATTGAGTTTGTTCGCCGCACGCGCCGGCTGCTGCGAAGCAGTTTGCGTTGGAAGTACCAACTGATCATTGCAAGCGGCGGAACGATGATCAGCACCCACAAGGCGAGTTGCCAGTCGAGGATGAACATGGCGACCGCGATGCCTGTCAGGAAACTGCTTCCCCACGCAAGGTCCAGCAGGAACCACGGCAACAGGCTGCTGATCTTCGTGCAGTCGCTGGTCAGACGCGAGACGAGCCACCCGGTCGGACGCGTGTCGTAGTAGGAGAATGGCAGCTCCTGAAGCCGCGAGAACCCCTGCTCACGAAGGTCGTACGCCACCCCCGTCGACAAGTGCCCTGCCGCGCGGATGAACAGCCAGACAATGATTGAAAACGCCGTGACGAGCACCACGTACATGGCCCCATACAACGTGAAGGCCCTGTCCGTACGGCCGGCCACGGCCTCGTCAATCAGCCACGCATTGCTGATCGGCAGCATGGTTTCGACCCCCGCCAGCATGAGTCCGCTGCAGACCATGGTCCAGAACCACAGGCGATGAGGTCTGGCGTGCCGAAGTATCCGTCGCCACAATCCCCAGTCGAACTTGCCGCCGGCGAATTCCTCTTCCTGGATGAACGGAGACGTGCTCATCAGGCGGTCCCCTCTTCGGTCGACTCGATCGTCGTCTGAATCTCCCAGAGCCGTCGATACATGCCCGCTTCAGCTGAGAGCGTCGCATGCGTGCCCCGCTGGATGATGCGACCCTCATCGAGCACGATGATGTCGTCCGCCGCCGTGAGCGTCGAAAGCCGGTGCGCGATCACGATGGTCGTCTGCCGGCCGTGTCGATCCCGCATGGCCTCCAGAATCAGGCGTTCGGTCCGGGTGTCGACGGCGCTGAGCGCATCATCGAGCACGAGAATGTCCGGCTGCTGCAGCAGCGCCCGCGCAATCGCCACCCGCTGTCGCTGCCCGCCCGAGAGCGTGACTCCACGCTCGCCAACGACGGTCTCATAGCCCTCGTCAAACTCGAGAATGGAGTCATGGATGCACGCGACCCGCGTGGCGAGATGCACTTCGTCGTCGCTGGCGGTGCGTCGAGAGAGCGCGATATTGTCGTGGATGGATCGTGAGTACAGGAACGGGTCCTGCATGACCACGGCCATGCGGCGTCGGTGCTGCTGTCGATCCAGCGTCGCAATGTCTGCCCCGTCCACCGTGATCGTCCCCGCATCCGCGTCATAGAAGCGAAGCAGCAGATTGATGAGTGTGCTCTTGCCGCTGCCAGAGGGGCCGACGATGGCGAGGGTCTGCCCAGCCTTCACCTCGAACTGCATGTCGCGGACGATGGCTGTCTCGCCATGGGCGAACGTCACGCCCGCAAACTCGATGTGGCCAGAACGATCTGTCGACTCAGGTATCGCCGTCCCGGTCACGGCCTCGATCGGGGTCTCGAGGATCTCGTGAATCCGGTCGACGGCCACAATCGCTTTGCCCAGTTCTGCAAGCAACCTCCCCATCATCCGTACCGGCCAGACGTACATCGACACGGCCGCGATGAAGAAGTAATAGGTACCGATCTCCAAGGATCCGACCGCTACCCAGTATCCGCCGAGGATGAAGACGAGCGCCTTCTGGAGAAAGCACAACTCATCCGACGCGGCCCAGAACCACGACAGGATGGCGTACAGGCGATAGTCGAGCCTTCTGTGGTCGTCATTGCGATCATGAAACTTCTCGCGTTCGAAGTCCTGCCGGGCAAACGCGCGAACGACGCGGGTGCCAGTGAGGTTTTCGTTGACGCAGGCCGTCAGTCGTCCCTCCGCCTCGTCCTTCTCTCGGAACACCGTCTTGACCCGACCGAAGAAGTAGAGCGCCCACGCGATGATGATCGGAAGCAGCACGATGCTCGCAATCGTCATCGGCACGTCCATCATGAACATGAGTGGCAGCGGAATGAGCATCATCGCGACCGCCCGGCCGATCTCGATCACCTGCATCGCGAGGAAGTTGCGGAGGGTGTCGACATCCGACGTGCATCGCTGCAGGACGTCGCCAGTCTCCGCCTCGTCATACCAGGCGCATGGCAGATGGTTCAGGTGCTCGTGCAAGCGATCCCGCAAACGGCAGACGACAGACTCGGCCGCAAGTGCCACCCACCGGCCCCGGAAGTACGTCGCCGCCGCGGCCAGCAGCGTCAGCCCGATGACGGCGACCGCCGCCACCCACAGATTCGCCGCCAGAAACTCGCGTCCCCCGAGCAGCCACAGACCGACACGCTCAGGCAGCGAGCCCCCACGCACCTCATCGGTCAGCACGCCATCGAGCACCACTTGCGGCACAATCGGCACCGCATACAGCAGCATCGACGCCACAATGAGCGCCACAAGCGCGCCGGCGTAGCGAATGCGCTGCCCTTCTAACAGGGCCCAGATGGTGTGCATGCGATCGAACATGGGTCAACGGCCGTTTGGGAGCGGCATGATACTACGCACGCCCACAACAACGCCAACAGTCGAACTCGGGCACTCAACTAAGCAGCAACGCGGCCGGCACCACCAAGGTGCCGGCCGCGGTACGGGTCAGGAGCAGAATCAATGCGAGATGGCTACGGGCACGGTCCCCACGCATCAATCACCATGAGCAGGTCGTTGACGCCGACCACCCCATCCTCATTGACGTCACCGTCGGGCCCCGAACCGCCAAAGGCACCGATCACAATCAAGAGATCATCGACCGCAACAACCCCGTCGCCATTGCCGTGTGAATCCGCCGGGCAGGAATCTTCGCAGTCATCAAACATGACACCGCCGGCATCGGTCCACCCGCCCCAGATATCACTACCGGAGGCCGCATCGTTGTCACAGAAGGAGGTGTTGTCAATGACGAGCGACATGCCATCACTGTTGTGAATGGCACCGCCACTTCCAGAAGCCACGTTGGATTCGAATCTAGCTCCGCTCACAGTCATGGATGCGTCATGGCAGTGCAACCCACCGCCGTTGACCGCGTTGTTCCCCACAAAGAGGCATTCGATGAGAGACACTGTGCCGGCGCCACCCACGTTCATGCCGCCGCCTTCGCCACCAGCATAGTTGTCCTCGATGCGCATGGAGCGGAACGTGATGTCGACGCCCGTTCCACACAGGATGCCCCCGCCTCCACCACCGGTCTCGCAGTTCCGAATCGTGAAGCCTTCTACCACGATCCCGGACCCACCATGACTGGTCCCGATGCCACGGCGAATCCCCTCACCATCGATGATCGTCACATCAGCACCGTCTTGAGAAGAGAGCTGCACGGCGCGACCGGGGAAGTTGATGACCTCGCCCGCGCTCGACGTGTAGATGCCGGGCATCACAAGTACTTCCGCGCCTTCTTCGGCGGCCTCCAGTGCCGACTGAATGTCTGCGTAGTCCGCTGGGCCGTCATCGTCCACGGTGATCGGATGGCACGAGACTCCCTCATCACAACAGTCTGGTATGCCGTTGCCATTGACGTCGTCGTGGGTGCCATCTTGAATCTCGCCGTAATCCACGACGCCGTCTCCGTCGCAATCCGCCGACCACTCGAACACTGCACCCCACTCAGTCCCAGAGTCTATGTCGGCCCAGAGACCATCCTCTTGCCACCGAACGCCGACAACGCTTGCACCTCCCGGAAGATCATCCGGCTGCATGGCGCCTGCCACCTCGCCCCAGTTCACATAGTCCCATACCTCGCCGGTCACCCACCGCCAACCCCCGCTTGGCTCTGAGTAATCGGGTGCCGACGCATCCTGATAGCCACCCGTCACAAATGCCGCAGTTGCATTGGCTGCATCCCGCACCGCTTCAACGTGGGCCGCTTCCTGCGCAGAGGTCATGGTCACCAGGTGGCCGCCGAGCCCCGCCGCC
>CAZRBV010000043.1:6464-16634 GCA_964598425.1 uncultured Isosphaeraceae bacterium
GCCCCGCCGCCCGCACCGCAATCGAGCCGGGCGTGCGTCCCCGACCAACCGAGATCCGGTAGAAGCCCGCCCCCGTGTCACGCCCCTTGGAGAGCAGGTACGTGGTGCCGGCGGCGTCGGCCCTGGGAAGCCGGAACCACAACTCAATGCTCATGGGCCCATTCAGATGGATCGGAAGGCCGGATGGAATTGTCAAGGCACCTGCATCGAAGTACGCGGCCCCATCGATGCCACCAGCTCCGACATCCACATCACCCGACCACACGCCGTCGTAGCGGTCGCCGGCTGTTCCACGATTCGGATCGGCGGTACGTCGTTCGTTCAGTCTCCAAAACCCGACCGGCGCATCGGCGAGCACCGACTCCTCGTACAGCGATGGCGTCTCCGGCGCAAAGATCCGACCCACGGCAGCGACCATGAGCACCACCATGGCAAGAAGTACGCCGGTGGCTCGACGGCTGCCCAGGCGTTCGCCAGCAAGCGCAGACCGAAGCAATGCCTCAAGCGCCCGCGCATCTGGCGGTCGCAAGCCCGGCTCCTTCGACAATGAGCCTGCAACCACAGCTTCCAGACCCTCTGGAAGCCCGGGCGCAAAGTGCGACAGCGGCACGGGTCGAAGTTCCCGCGCCACATGTGCCGCGGTGACTTGATCCTTCGGGCTTGGGTACGGATTGTGGCCGGACAGCAAGCGGTACAGCACGCCCGCAAGGGCGTAGACGTCCGACGCTGGTGTCGGCAGCCCCTCATAGCATTCTGGCGCGATGAAGCCTGGCGTGCCTCCTCGCCGGCCGGCTTGCTGGGCATTGGCGTCGCGGGCAAGATCCAGGTCAATCACATGCACATGGCCATCACCATCAACCAGCAGGTTGCCCGGCGAAAGGTCCCCGTGCACCATTCCCTGATCGTGCAGCGTTGCGACGACGTCGCACGCATCCATGACGAGCCGAGTCCGATCCGCTGCGGTCGGCGCAATCGCTGCCGCTGCGTCGAGAATCGGCTCGGCGTGGGGCACAAGCGGCATGGCCACCCAGGGGCATGGCTCGTCCCCCGACTCAATCAGAAGCGTGAGACGCGGGTGGGTCTGGCCAGCCTCTATCAAGGGGATCGGAGACTTGGTGATCTTGATCGCAGCCCGGACCGGACCGTCCCACGGCCCGCTCGCGACTCCTTCATAGACTCGGCCGATCCCGCCCCTGCCCAATGCACGAAGGAGCAACCAACGCCCCAGCGTGGTGCCGACCATCGAGTCTTCCTGAACTTCGGCTTGCACCCAACCGAGCAGCCGATCGACCCGTGCCCGGACTTCAGCATCACCCTCACAGGCGACATCAAGCCAAGCCCCCCGAAGCGACTTCGGCACCGCCACCGCTGCGACAAAGATGCGGCGGACGAGGTCTTCCTGCATTGAATGTCTCGAAAGTGCTTGCATTGGAATCCCTCGGTGACAGTACACTGATCTGCAGGCGTCCCTAGTTCATGCGTAGGGCATGCCAGGACGTGCAACGGGGAACAGACCGTGGACCACCATGCAGAATTGACCTCGCCCCTGGCCAATGCAGGCGACATCACCGTGCTCCTGGAGCAGATTGCCACGGGAGACAACGACGCCGCTGCCTCGCTCTGGACGCAGGTCCAATCCGAACTGCGTGCGATGGCCTCTCAACTCCTCTCGCGGGAGTCCGATGCCGTCACCCTCCAAACCACCCAACTCATCAACGAAGCCTGGCTCCGCATGCACGGCGCCAACGCCAAGACGTCCTGGGAGCACCGGGGTCACTTCTTCGGAAGCGTCGCGCGAGCCATGGGGCAGGTGCTCATCGACCGATCTCGCCGCCGAAACGCAGCGAAGCGTGGCGAGGGTGCCCGGCCGATGCCACTCTCGGTGCTTGAAGATCCGCCGCAGTCCGGCGTCCCACTGACCGAGACCGCGTGCGAACCACTGCTGGAGGCCTTTGGAGCGCTGGGTTCGGAGTCACGGCGAGCCAGTGACGTCGTCTGGCTTCGAGTGGTGGCAGGCCTCACGGTCCCCCAGGTCGCCGCCGCGCTTGACGTATCAGAACGAACCGTCGCAAGCGACTGGAAGTATGCCTGCGCATGGCTTCGATCGCGGCTCTCCGACCAGGACGGTTAGACCGCGTCGAAGAGACCATTCACAAACGCCGGCACACACTCCGAGGCGGGCGCATGGGCGGCGTGGTCGAAATGGTCGGTGATACTGGTCGGCCCGATGTTGAATTCAACGCTGGGACCGCGAACTTCCTGCACGAACCCCGCCGCCGGGTAGACCTGGCCTGCGGTGCCGATGCACAGGAACACGCCCGCCCGCTCAAGCGCCGTCATGATGACCTCGGACTCCAGAATCGCCTCACCAAACCAGACGATGTGCGGCCGCCAGCGTCCGTCCAGCGTCTCGCCGTCGCAGTCATCCCGCCATGGACGCACCTCGCCGGAGTCCAGATGTCGAATCTTGAGGAGCTCGCCGTGCATGTGCACCACATCTCGGCTGCCACCTCGCTCGTGCAGGTCATCGACGTTCTGCGTGATGATTGTGACCGGCGCAGGCCACGCCTGCTCAAGCCGCGCCAATGCCTCGTGCGCGGCGTTCGGAGCGACATCTTTCGACAGCAGGTTGCGGCGGCGCATGTTGTAGAAGTCGTGGACCAACGCCGGATCCCGGGCAAAGGCCGCGGGCGACGCCACGTCCTCAACGCGATGACCCGCCCACAGGCCTCCATCACCCCGAAACGTTGCCAGCCCGCTCGCGGCGCTGATTCCCGCGCCTGTCAGCACGACGATCGGTGGGCGACGACCGTCAAGCACTTGAAGTACATCCTGCGCGACACTCACAGCAGGACAGCCTAGCGGGCGAGGCACCATGAGAACGCCCCGGCCCGCCGAAGCGAACCGGGGCGATCCGACTACACCGAATGCCACATGGACGTCAGCCGCTCCAACCACCCAGGACGGCCAGCACGTCATTGATGTCGCACAGACCGTCGCCGGTCGCGTCTCCACCCGACCAGGGCGAGCCCTGCTGGCCCCACGCGCCGAGGATGGTGAGCAGGTCGTTGATGTCCGTGAGCTGATCACCATTGACGTCCGTGGGGTCGCCCACACACACGTCGACCGTGGCGGCCGTCTCGAACCCAAGGCTGTCACGCACATGCGCCTTGACCGATTGGGTACGGGCAGGACGTGACGGATCGCTCTCTGTGAAGGAGGTGCACAGGCGAGCGTCGCCACCGAGTTCTTCGCCCGTCGCCGGATTGGTCCAGCGGACCTCCATGAACCCATCAAAGGTCGCGATGTGAGCGTCGAGGCACACCGCCTCGCCCGCGGCGAAGCAACCCTGATCGTGTCCGGTCACATAGACCTGCGGCGCGGGCGTGGCCGCTGACATGCAAAGTGTCATCTCGCTCGAGTCACCATCGTCGCCGAACACCAGACAGCGGATCCCATAGGTAGGATGGAGCTCCGGCTGGCCATCACCGGCCGTCTCGATCCAGTAGCCGAGTTCCACATCGCGGACCTGAAGGTCCTTCAGCGGCATTCGTACGCCGTTGAGGGTGGCGGCGCCGCCCTGATCGGCAAGTTGATCGAGCGCGTGCTGCAGGCCAATGATGGCGGCATCACCCGACGACTCGATGGCCGTCCACGCCTGGACGGACGCCTTGGCCAGACGACCCTCATGACCAAACTCCACCGTCGCTTCCCCGCCCGGACCAAAGGTCGGATACCCGGCGAGTTGGCGGCGATAGATGACGCGTGAGCGAGTCGGAATCGACTGGCCCTGGGCATCGGGATCGTCCTTGGACAGTTGTGAGTCCGTCCAGAACAGGTCCTGGGCAACAAGGACGCGGTCGTCCATCGGAATGCCAAGGGCGGCCAGTGCCACTTCCGCTTTTTCATAGGCGTTCTGCGGAGAGGGCAGCGACGGCACGAAGGAAGGGTCGGTTGGCATGTATACGGCCCGGTCGATGATGTCCACCGAGCCATCGGCCATCCAGATGCGGGCCTCCTGATCACCCAGCACGGCAATCATCTCCGTGTATGCCTCGTCGGGTCCGACATCGGCGTCGCAGAGGATTCCGAGCCGCTGACACAGGTTGTCGGCAAGCCCACCAGCGGCACTGGCGTCGACCTGGGGCGGGATCGTCTTGAAGACCGGCATTGACTGCCTGCCTGAGGCTGCGAAGGTCGCAAGCAGGTCACGCTCGACGCGAATCGTCATCGCGGCACCGGCAATCTCAATGGCGTCATCCAGCGGCGGCGCGGCCGGCGCCTCCTCGCGGCCCCGCGTGTCGTAGGTCCAGTACGTGTAGTAACTGTCCACGGTCGGGTCACTCTGGACGGTGCCTTCGCCCCAGAGATAGTCCGTGCCCATTGTGGCGTTTTCACCGACCACCCGGGCCGTTCGATCAACGTACCAATGCGTCTTCTCAGCGGCCCAGAACCAGGACTCCTTCACCGGATAGGCCGAGTCGAACCAGCCGCTGTCGACCATTCGGCCGCCAAAGTGTTTGCCGAATTCGATGTCGTACATGTTGGTCTTCCAACCCATGATCAGGTGCGCTCCAGCGAACGCCGAGGCCCACCGCGCAGGCTGCTTCATGGTCTGGCATGCGCTCATACCGAGCCACTCCATGTCGTCATCGCCCCAGCACTCATGCGCGTCGCCCGCGGTCATCTTTCGGTCGTCCCAGTCATCGTCGCTGAAGGTGATGCATCGGGTGGAGTCGCTGTAGTACTCGCCGTTTCCGGTGGAGCCATGGCCGGAGAAGAAGACAAGGTCATGCTCGTCGGCAAAGTCATTGTTTGTTCCGCCGTACTCAACCCGCTTGAAATCCTGCTCCCAGGCAAGCGAGTTGGTCCAGCCTTCGATGTCCCAGTCGCCGGGAAGTTCATCCCGAAGACCACGGGCATCCTCAATGGTCTTGCTCAGCGGGCTGCTCGAGTAGTTCTCAACTGCCTCATAGAGGTAACTCTTGCCGTCACCCTCGGCGCGATCCTGCGTGTCGGGATCGTGCTGCTGCAGAACTGCATGCACGTCAGACACGGAGACCATTTCGGAAGCGCAGATTGCGGCCACCCACCAATCAAAGAGGGGCAGATTGCGGCCGCCCACCAATCAAAGACGCTCAGATGTCTCACATTCAAACAGCCCTGAGAGGAGGCAATCGCGGAGACCCTGTAGTGTCCGACAGGGCCCTCATCCACTTCTCAAACATCGCACCCTCTCACTCTTCCATCACCTTCGCACTTCCAACGCGACGGCTCATCAACTCACTGTCACGGGTTAGCCGGCGCACGGCCCCCACGCCCCAAGAAGCACCAGCAGATCGTCCATATCGACCGTACCGTCACCTGTCAGATCTGCAGCAGGGTCATCGGTCCCCCACGCTGCGAGCATGATAAGCAAATCATCCATGTCGACAGACCCATCGCCGCTGATGTCCGGACAATACGACACGCACTCTTCGGCCACGGTGTTTCCGCCGTTGTCGACCCACGTACCCACCATTTGATCGGGGGCGTTGCCGCACACTTCCGTGTTCGTCAGCGCGGGATTGCTCGGGCCGTTGTTGTACATGCCGCCGCCCTCATTGTCGGCGATGTTGGTCGCAATCGTGCATCCGCTCAATGTCGGATCGCTGTCAAAGCAATAGATCCCACCACCATCGTTGGCCGCAGCATTGCTCACGATTGTGCAGTTGCTCATCGCTGGGGTGCTGTTGTTGCAGTACACGCCACCTCCGCCGTACTCGGTACTGGTCGCAGTGTTGCCTGAAATCGTGCAGTTGTTCAGCGTAGGGCTACTGAGGTACAAGAAAACGCCACCGCCGTTGTCCGCGGAGCCACCTCGCAGCGTAAAACCATCGATCACCGTATCCACGCCTTCGCCGCCGCTGCACAGCACCACGCGGCGCTGACCTTGGCCCGTGAGGATGGTTTCTGCAGCAGTGCCTGTCGCTCGGATCGCAATGGCTCGCCCGCCTGGATTGATCACCCAGTCACCCACGCCCATGTATGTCCCGGGCGCGACCAGAATCTCATCACCGTCAAAGGACGCATCGATCGCGTCCTGAATCGTGGCGTAGTCCGCCGGGACGTTCAATGGGCCACAACTCGCCGCAATGGCATTACCACCATTGTCGGACCAACTCCCAACGATCTGATTGGGATCGTTGCCGCACACTGTCGAGTTCGTCAGCGATGGGCTGCTCGACTCGCCACTGAAAATTCCGCCACCGTCATTTGCGGCCGAATTCGCCTTGATCACACAGTCGCTCAGGGATGGGCTACTGGTGTAGCAGCACAGGCCGCCACCACCGAACTCGCTATCTGTCGCATTGTTACTGACAACGACACAGTTGGAAAACGTAGGACTGCTGGCATAACAGAAGATCCCCGCACCATATTCTGCGGATCCACCCGTAATCGTAAAGCCCTCGATCACCGTGCCGCCGCCCTCACCTTCGCCACACATGACCACCCGACGTTGACCCTGGCCGTCGAGAATCGTCTCATCAGCTGAGCCCGTGGCGCGAATCGTGATCACTTTGCCAAACGGGTTGATCACCCACCCATCGATGCCCGTGTAGGTCCCCGGCGCAACCACAATCTCATACCCATCGAGTGATGCGTCGATTGCAGCCTGAATCGTTGCGTAGTCTCCCGGCACGTAATAAACGGGGCACACCTCGTTGATCGCGTTGTCACCGCCATCAGTCCAGTCACCGAGGAATTGACTGGGGCTATTGCCGCACACGATAGAATTCGTCAGCGTGGGATTGCTGAACATTCCACTACACACACCACCGCCTGCGACACCGGCTGTGTTGCGCGCAATGATGCATGTGTCCAGCGTAGGACTGTTCTGCGCGAAATAGATCCCGCCACCCCATTCGCCGGTATTGTCAGACACCGTGAGATTGTTCATCACCGAGGCCGTTGCGTAGCGGACGTGCACGCCGCCACCCTGGTCGCTGGCGGTATTGCGTTCGATCGTGCAATATGTCATCGTTGGGCTGCCCTGGTAGGCATAGACGCCGCCGCCCCACGACGCGTTGTTGTCCACGATCGTGCAGCCCATCATCACGATACTACTGGCATTGCTGTGAATCCCGCCGCCATTGTCGGCAGTGTTGAAAGAGACCGTGCAGTTGTCCAGTCTCGGGCTGCCGCCATTGCAATAGAGTCCGCCGCCGCCGTAGTTGAGAGAAGTCGCCGTGTTGCCCTTGATGATGCAGTTGGCCAGCGACAGGCCACTGGAGTAACAGAAGACACCGCCGCCGTTGTCCGCGAGGCCGCCGGTAATCGTGAAGCCATCAATCACGGCGTCGCCGCCGCCGCCGCTGCACATCACTACTCGGCGCTGGCCTTGGCCATCGAGGATCGTGTCTTCGGCTGAGTTGAGTGCCCGAATTGAAATCGCCTTGCCGTTTGGATTGATCACCCAGTCGCCAGTGCCCGTGTAGGTCCCCGCGGCAACCCAGATCTCGTCGCCATCAAAAGATGCATCAATCGCGGCCTGAATGGTGGGATAGTCCGCTGGCACGTTGAGCTGCGAGCAGGAGCCATCTGAAATGGTATTGCCGCCACCGTCTATCCACCAAGTGCCATCATAACTGCCTACGATCTGATCAGGCGTATTGTCACAGACCGCCGTGAATTCCAATCGGACCCAACCACTTGTGGGCCCAGCATCGAGATAAAACCCGCCACCGGACTCAATCGCGGTGTTGCGTATGATCGTGCATCCCGTAAAATCGACATCGAGGGTTCCGCCGACGGCAACGCCACCGCCCTTGGTACCGGCGGTATTGTTCTCAACCAGGCAATCGTAGAGAGCCATAAGTGGATCGGCAACAAGGGTCAGACCACCACCAAGCTCCCCGCATGAGTTTCCCGTGATCGTGCAACGAGTCAACTGGACCTCGGTAGTGATGTTGTAGAGCGAGCCCATGCGGAGCCCACCACCGTCGAGTGCAGCGCTGTTATCTGCGATCATACAGTCGGTGAGTGTGGCGCCACCACCATCGCAGAACATCCCCCCTCCGGAACCCGTCGGCTGCCCAAGCGCCCCCGTGGCGATGTTGCCTGTAATCGTACAGTCGGCCAGTGTGGGGTTACTGCCGATGCCATAGAGTCCACCTCCCGAGCTCGCGGAGCAATCCTTGATTATGCACGCAGTCAGCGTTGGGCTGCTATCTTGCATGAAGCCTCCACCACCGAAGCCGCTTGTCCAACCCCCCGTGATCGTAAGACCTTTGATCACGGTGTCGGCCCCTTCGGCACTAGCGATCGTCACCACACGGCGCTGACCTTCGCCATCGAGGATGGTTTCTGCAGCAGTGCCTGTTCCGCGAATGGTGATCGCTCGGCCGCCTGGGTTGATCACCTCATCCCCAGTGCTTGTGTACGTCCCGGGCGCCACCAGAATCTCGTCGCCATCAACCGATGCATCGATCGCGTCCTGGATGGTCGCATAGTCTGCCGGCACATTGATTGTTGCTGCAAGTCCTGCATGGGCACACAGCAGTACGACCGCACTCATCCACTTCTCAAACATCGCACCATCTCAATCTTCAGGCGTGCCGATCGCGATCTCGCTCAATAGGCGGCGACGCACCCGCTCCCTGATGCTGGTCGGATGGAGGCCATGCGCCAATTCAAAACCACGAAATCTGAATAACAAAATGCACGGGTTTTTTTGATGGGGCTTCAGCCCCATGTGTGGGTGGCCGCAGCCGGATAGAGGGCAGATTGCGGCCACCCACCAATCAAAGACGCTCAGATGTCTCGGGCAGATTGCGGCCACCCACCAATCAAAGACGCTCAAACGTCTCACATTCAAACAGCCCTGAGAGGAGGCCAGCCGTGAGATACGGATAGGGTCGACGCACCGGAAACGGTCTCAGAACACCCAAGTCGTTCGAAATCCCCACACGATGGTGTCACCCAGGCCAATGTCGTCGTCACGGATCCACTGCACAACCGAGCCGACATGCAAGGTCTTGGTCAGATGTACCCGCCAATAGCCCTCAATCATGTACCGATCTCCAGTCACCGGGAGCCCGGCAAGATTCGTCCGATTGAGCGTGCTCATTCTGTCCCAAGAGAATGCCAAACCAGCGTTGTGCCGCTTCAGGCCAAATGGCTCCTCGACTCCGAAGCCCGTCGAAAGGCTGAAGGTCGCCGGCGAAACAGAACCATCGCCTCCGCCGATCCGAGCGAAGATCGAGAAGTTATCGGTGATCTCCTGGTCGAAGTTGAAGAGCCCTCCCCACCCGGACACGTTGCCGGTCCCGGCCGAATCCTCAATTCTGTTCCTCCACACGATGAAGTGGAAATGACCCTCCCGGTTCTCTCCGTTGATGTGCGGCGTCGCCTTGATGTTCACTTCCGCGATCGAGAACAGATGCCCCCACGAGAGTCCGTCGAATCCCGCTGTGTTCCCGGTTGTAGCACTCTTGGCGATACCCGCAAGCAGCGTGAACTCGTCGCTGATATCCCACTCGACATTGCCGCCAAAGCCCTAGTTCGGCATCGGGTTGGCGATTGACTGGTTGAAATTCTGCGACATGAATCCGCTGAAGCAGTCGCACGCCACCGTATTGGTATCAAAGAACATCGCAGTGAGGTACTTGCCCGCTCGAACATGCACCTTCTTGTCGGCGAATGACTGCTGCCAGTACAGCGATGAGAGCGTCCACTCGGCGCCGCGTCTGGAACCCCTCGCCGCCGACAACCGATGTCACCGTTCGACTACAGGGGCTCTCAGCGGCGCCATCGCTCAGCGGCGCCTCGTCCATTCACGTCCGGATTGAGCGGCTTCCCGACACCGCCGTGGATGTGCTGTTGGCTCCACTGCTTGAAGCGGAACTCGATGTTGCTGTCACAAGCGATGCCATTTCGTTTCAGGCTGGCACGCTGCCGCTGCATGAAGCGTATGTGCTGACGCTGACCGCTGAGTAGCGCGGAGATAGGGCGGGGCCTGCCGCAGGTCCGCCTTGGGCCCCCCCTTCTGCCATCTGCTGCGAAAAGGAAAGCGGGGTCAGGTCCCGAAGCAGTACCTGACCCCCTTTTGCTTTTACCATCACGCTGCGTGACAGCGACCCCGGACCATCCCAACCGAAGATTCTTCCCCTGGATCGTCTGGGGCATCGG
>CAZRBV010000044.1:0-14030 GCA_964598425.1 uncultured Isosphaeraceae bacterium
GTGAAGCCCGGGCCGCCGATGATACTGCTACGCGGGAAAGTAGGTCATTGCCGACTCTTTGACCCCGGTCGTGGAAACACGATCGGGGTCACTTCATTTTTGGCGCGGGGTTGTTCGCGGAGCGGGGCGTCGGGCCCCCAGGCGTGGCGGGGGGCTGCGCCGTCCTCGCTCCACGGCCCATAGAGGGCCGCGTCGCTCGGCCGTCATGGCCCCGCACCACGCCTGCCACCCTTGTGTCCAAGCTCCGCTCAGACCCGTGGCCCATGTGCGGCGGGATCCACTTCGGCGGTGTCCGATTGTGTGGCTCGGTTGATGCCAATGTGCGAGGATTGTCTTGGGGCATGGTGGCGAGGGCGTTACTGTTGGAGCAGCGTGGGAGCCCAATCGGGATTGGAAGGAGTGGAATCGTGCCAGAAGTGAGATGTTGGCAGTCTGTGACTGCCGGCTGTGTGATGGGGCTGGTTGTGTGCGGTCTGGCGTGCGGGGCCTCTCGCCCTAGCGAGGACTGCCTGCAGGAGCACGCGAGTTCGCATGATTTTGATCAGGTGCGTGCTGAGGCGTGCGCCAACGATGCAGGGTTGCCAAACGACGGCGGGTCATTCTGTGTGCCGACGTCCGTGACGCACTGGCTGGCGTGGCTGAACCAGAATGGGTTTGTGTGGGCCATGCCAGGGAGCGACGGAGAAATCCGAGACTGGTCTGCCGCCGATCAGTACAGCAACGTCACTGAGGCGATCAGGGCCATGGGGGTCCTGATGGAGACCAATCCAAGCGGTGGAACGCGTTCCAGCGTCCCGGTCATCGAGTATTTGAATGGGCTGTACGAGGACAGGTTCTATACGGCTCGGCAGGATTGCACCGTCGACGACCCCACCAAGATTGATGCGCGTCACATGCACGGACTGTTCAAGGTTGGAGCTATGCCGTATCTCGCCATCGCGTGGTACAGAAAGGCACAGGTTGACGGGGAAACTCGGTGGAGCTCAAGCGGCTCACATGTGGCGAGCCTCCCCAAGGTGGACGTGTGCGGCGAGAGCGACCAGATTTTCATCAACGACCCGGGCAGTGGCGGCTCAAACCGGTGCACACAGTCTGCATATGCGTCGCACGCCACGGGGCTGACTCCGCGCGGAGATGTTCCGTGGATGTGGCCCAAAGATGCCGGGCCATTTGCAGGCGAGCGATTGACCATCGACAGGTATCACAGAGAAGCACAGGGACGAACAGGTGTACTGCAGGGCGTGCGATCGATCTACCCTTCGCAGACGCTCTGGACGGACCTCGGAATCCTGTATCGGAAGTGGTCACCGCTGGATTGGATCGACGAATTGCAGCCCATCGATCTGGTCGGTCTCAACATCTCTCGATTCGCTCTTCTGGCAAATGGATTCCAGTTTGCCCTGGTGGTGCATTCGACGCGTGGTGACACAGAGGCGTGGGTGCATGACGAGGCATCCGGGTCGACCGTACTGCTTTCAGAGCTTTCCTCACCCGACGCGCAGGTTGCGACCGGGCGGCTTGGCGATGTCTTTTTCGCCAGCGATGAGAAGTTGCACCACTGGCGAATGGGATGGGTTGATGATTCGCTCTCCCCGCTTCCCGAGGCGATCGGCGTAGAGTCCCTTGCCGCACCGCTCATGGCAATGGTCTACGACGATTCGAGGGACCAGCTTACAGGCATCGAATCCGATGGCGTGACCATTGCTCGATATGAGCTTGATGGAGATCTGGTCGGACGCTGGCCCTTGCCTGCTGGCGTGATGTGCGAGTCATCAGAACTTGCGCAGCTTGGTCCAGATGGACAGATCCTGATCGGTCGGAAGACTGCAGGAGAGATCGATGTAGTCAAGGTGAATCCATTCGACGCATCCGACATGTGGCTTGCAGAGACGTGGACACTGCCTGTGATCCACGACCTGCGTGGATTCGATGTGATCCCGAGTGGTCTGGTGGTCAATGATGGAGGCTGGACACGGGTGTTCAAGAACGACGGGGTCTGGTCGGACAACCTCGGGCACTACCTGGCGGGACATCAGGCTGACGGCGCGATCCGGTATCCCCGCAATCGTGATGGCGGCCTGGGTGAGGACGAGCATGACGGCACGCCGCCCCGACCGCAGTGCCTTGGCGACGCCACGCTTGATGAGATTGTTGACATTGCTGATTTGCTGGTTGTTCTGGAGGCATGGAATCAAACCGGGGGCGTGGCAGACCTTGACTGGAACGGGGTCGTCGACATCGCGGATGTACTTGAGGTGGTCGCCGGGTTTGGCGGCTGCGAGGGCAGCCCCTGAGGCGGCCTGTGAGGACATCGCCGAGGCTGCTGGGTCTGGTGCACACGGGCCGCTACCATAGGAGACCGTTGAAGAATTCTCGGCGGTAGCCACATTGGAGCCTGATGCCATGCGCACACTCGGTATTGGATTGATTCTCTCAGCGGCTCTTTGCTGCGCAGTTGTTTCCGGGCAGGCCCTGGCCGGCGATGCCGTGAAGGTGCAGATGGCCGACGGCGGAACCTGGCGAGGCACGACCGGTGATCGTGTTCGAGTGGTCTATCTCGATCGGAGCATTCGGCGAACCGTCGAGGGGACGCTTGAGCGAGTCAGTGACGGTTGGCTGGAGATGACCGGGGACAACGGCAAACGGCTGCCACCGATCTACAGTGCAGATGTTCAGGAGATCGAGCGGTTGGAGGACGACGGCGGCGGAGGGCAGGACACGTCAGCCGCGAGCGACGATGCGTCAGATTCTGGCAACCAGCCTTCAGACGCTTCTACTGAGGCGAAGGAAGGCGACGATGGCGAGATTGACGAATCGATTCGCCCCACGTTCATTCTTCCACTGACGGGCATGGTCGGTTTGGAGTTTCGCGCCGAGGAAATTGAAGCGATTACCAAACAGGCGGACGAGCTTGGGCCTGGCCAGACCATTGTGCTGGAAATCAACTCTGGAGGTGGGTACGTCGCTGAGTGGGCCATGATTCGAGACGCAATCTACGAAGCGCAAAAGAGACATCGCCTGGTCGCTTGGGTGATTGACGGGACGTCCGCAGCGGGAATGACGACGCTGTGTTGCGATGTCATCGTGATGCAGAGCCGTGGTCACTTCGGCTCGATTACGACGTTGGCGGGAGGTCCATCAATGCCAGTGGGGTATCAGGTCAATGGTGCGCGCCGGTACATCGAGCCGGTACTGCGGGCATCCGGGCGGAGCCCGAAGTTGGGTATCCCCTTCAAGACAGGAGAGGCTGGGAAACTCTCACTGCTTTCGTACTCCAAGGATCCTGAAACCGGCGACGTCACGTGGTACCAGAGTCATGAAGGCGATGTGATCATGAATGGCCCCGGAGAGGTACTCGGCTTTGACGCTGGTCAGGCAATTGACTGTGGTCTTGCTATTGGTGAGGCTGACACCGAGGAGGAACTCGGAATCCTGCTGAATCAGGGCGGATGGCGCGAAGTAGGGACCGGGCGCGAGCTTCATGAGAAGTGGAACGATCTGGTCAAGCGGTGCCAGAAGTCGATCCAGTTCTCGATGAAGGAGTTTGGGGAGCTGGGGGATGACGAGCAGTCACTCCGCAAGAAGATCAAGATCGTGGAGCAATGGCTGCGTTGGTACCGAGATGCTGCCAACGTGCCCACGGCGATGGGTTTCTACAGTCGCGCGCAACTCAAGCAGATGCTGATCATGATGAGGGAGCAGCTGCGGGAAATGCAAGAGGACGGCTAGACCACCACAGTGACCGCGGGTCACGTCATGCCGTTGTCACGAACGACTTAGCGAATCGCAGGCTCTGTCAACCTCTGTGGCGCAGAGCAACAGCGTGACCGGCGGTCACCGCTGCGGCCTGGCGCGGCCATGTATTGGTGGATTTCCGCGAATCGCTCGAGCATGGGATAGGTGTGTGCACTTTGGAGTGGGTGCAGCGGCTTCGAGGTTGTGAGCAGTCGATAGCCCGTGGGATCCATACCGGGGAGCCGCTCGATATCGACTGCCGACGCCGCTGTAGGATCCATCAGTACGTGCAGATTGCCGTGCAGAACAAACGTGTACGGCTTGTTGTCTCGCGCATGGTAGAAAGCGAAGTAGCGATTCCGAGGGGTGACTGATCCGTCGAGAAGCCACTCACTCGGTTGGTAGGTCCGCGTGGCTATATCGACCGTGGTCGTCTGGTCACGATCGAATGGGCCCGCGTACATGGCAACTCGCGCAACGAGGTGGTCACGCGCGATCAACGCCGCGTTCCCGGCTCCCTGGGAGTGACCTGCCACAACAATCTGTTCCCACCGCGGTTCGCCCTCTTCGTCAAGCCAGCGAAGCCAGCCCATGTCGGGGTGCGATTCGTTCAGCTCGTACAACAGGGACCGCAGCAGGCCAACAACCGATTGCTCGGGCGGGCAGTCGATGAGGTCGGACGTATCGATTCCATAGATCCGCTCCAGCCGAGCTGACTCCATGCAGTGCGGATCTTTGGAATCGTGGCAGTAGTCGCTGATGGTGCCGTTGTTCTGATATGCCAGTCCAATGCCACGAAGGCCAGCCGACGCTGCTCCTTCCAGCACCCACTGGCAACGAACCTCAGGGAGTTGCCCTGATCCTGGCATGAACAGATAGAGGTACTCGGCATCGTCGTGCTGAGGGTCCCACATGACCCAGTGGTCACCGTGAGTTTCGAACGCAACGTGGTCGGATGGGCTGCCCGCTGCGTGGGGCGTGATTACGAACAGCATCGAAGTCAACATGGCTATGCTCATCAGCAACTCCTCACTTCCCCATCAGGCGGCATCCGGGCCAGCGGTCCGCACCAAACCGGGGGGGGTGGTTTGATCTCGGGCGGTGGGAGTGGGCGTCATCGACGTAAAAGCCGCCCAGGCGAGCACGCAACCAGCGATCACAGCCAGCAACCCGGTCGCAACGTGAAGGCTCGCTGCTGTCGATGCTCGCCGCGGGGCGAGCCTGAGCATCATCGGGGGAACGAGCAGCCACAGGGATCCCTTGGCAATCATGATCCAACCCACAACGGCCGTGATGATCAGCGGACCCTCAGTGGGTGGCCCGGAAAGTACGACGGCGAGACCAAGGAGTAGACCGATACTTCCGCTGAGCAAGCCCATCGCTGCCGGATGCCGACTCGTGAGTGAGCCGGTGATCATGTCTGCCCAGGTACCGGACCACAAGACATTCGAGAGTCCCACAGCAATCAGCATGACGGCAACGATCTGAGCGGTCAACATGGCGGCTGTCCTCCAAGTACTCCGACGGGTGACCGATGGTAGCGATCGAGATTGACCTGCAGGTGGCTGATACACTCGGCTGCGGTATCTGGAGGAGGTTCCTCGCGTGAGTACACTCCTGCTGGCGGTTGGCGCCGCTGTCGGATTTATTCTGGCCTACAGGCTGTACGGTCGGTGGCTCGGCGCGAGGATCTTCGATCTTCGCGGCGATCGCCAGTGTCCATCCAAAGCACTTGAGGATGGTGTCGATTACGTCCCGACGCCTCGAAGCGTCGTGTTTGGCCATCATTTCACGTCAATTGCGGGAACTGGGCCGATCGTCGGTCCGGCCATCGCGGTCATGTGGGGATGGCTGCCCGCACTTCTATGGGTTGTGTTCGGCTCGATCTTCATAGGAGCGGTGCACGATCTGGGCAGCCTCATCGTCAGCATTCGCAGCGAAGGGCGGACGATCGGTGATGTCGCGGGGCGCATGCTCAATCCAAGGGTGCGGCTGCTCTTTCTGAGCATTCTCTTCATCGGACTCACCATCGTTCTGGCAATCTTCGGCCTTGTGATCGCGGCGGTCTTTCGAATGTTTCCGGCGGCCATTTTTCCGTGTGTTGTACAGATTCCACTTGCGATCTGTGTTGGTGTCGTGCTTCGCCGCAAGGGCAAAGGGTTGTTTCTGCCGTCAGCTGCAGCGCTGATTCTTATGTATGTGTCTGTCGCTTTCGGAGACGTGGGATTGCTCGGCGCATTCAATGCGAGCCTCTCGGCGTGGCCGGTCATGGTCTGGGTACTGGTGCTGCTGGCCTACTGTTTCGTCGCGTCTGTGCTTCCGATCGGGGTGCTGCTGCAGCCTCGCGATTACATCAACGCGCTGCAGCTGGTCACCGCGCTCGGACTGGTGGCGACCGGGCTGGTGGTGGCAGGCGTGTTGGGCGGCGCGCCAGTTGATGGGGTACGACCGACCCTCGAGTTGGCCGCCCCGATGTTCGACTTCGATCCAGCGGGTGCGCCCGCCATGCTGCCGTTTCTGTTCATCACCATTGCGTGTGGAGCGATCAGCGGATTTCACTGCCTGGTGGCAAGCGGAACAAGCAGCAAGCAGTTGAAGCGTGAGACTGACGCCGTTGCGGTTGGATACGGTGCGATGATTCTGGAGGGCTTTCTCGCAGTCATCGTCATCCTGGCATGCGCTGCGGGACTCGGCCTGGGAGTGCCGGGAGGGGACGAGCAGCTGGTGACAGGCGGGGCGGCGTGGGAGCTTCGGTATGCCTCGTGGGATGCCGCCGGTGGCTTGGGCGCGAAGATCGCCGCATTCGTTGACGGGTCATCGAATTTTCTGGCGTCACTCTCGATTCCGCAGAATGTGGCCGTCGCGTTGATGGGTGTACTCGTGGCATCATTTGCAGGGACAACGCTCGACACCGCGTGCCGGCTTCAACGATATGTCGTGCAGGAACTGATATCCACGGCAGACCGCGGCGACGGGAGGATCCGGCGAGCAGCGTGGTCGCTGCGAGGTCGGTATGGCGCGACGACCATTGCGGTCGGACTGGGTGTTCTGCTGGCTGCGGTACCGGCATCGGGAGGACCTTGGACGTGGGACTCGATGGGCACCGGCGGCCTGGTTCTCTGGCCGCTTTTCGGAGCGACCAATCAGTTGCTCGCCGGCCTCGCGTTCCTGGTGATAGCGTTCTTCCTGCGGCGAAGCGGGAAGCCGGTCTGGTTTCTGTATCTGCCGATGCTCTTCATGTTGCTCGTTCCGGTCTGGGCGCTTGGTTCCCAGGTGTTTCTCGGCACCGGATCAGAAGAGGCCTGGACAGCCCAGGGGCGGTGGCTGTTGGTCTGCATCGGCGTGGGAACGCTGGCTATTGAGGGCTGGATGGTTCTCGAGGCCGTCCTGCTTTGGCCTCAATTGCGGAAAAAGGCATCCGATTTGCGCGCATAGAACGTGGTCTGAGCTGTTTCTTCAGTGGTCGAGGCCAGTCTCGGCCGCTCAAGGAGGACTGCTGTGAACCACCACACATGGATATCGCTTGCAACGCTCACATTGGCGTCTGCCGCCCAAGCAGCACAACTGCTGGTACCGGTGGACTACCTGACGATTCAGCAGGCAGTTGATGCCGCTGTTGATGGAGATGAGATCCTGATTGCCCCGGGTGTGTATCAGGGCGCGGGAGGAAGCGTTCCGGTTGTTGATCTGCTGGGCAAGTCGCTGACATTGCGTGCGACGGGGTCTGTGGACGAGACCATCATCGATGGTGGCGGCAGCGGGATTGGGATCTCCCAGACCGGCCAGGCGGCGACGGTCTGGATTGAGGGGATCACGGTACGGAATGCGGGCGGAGCGCTCTGGTGCCACGGCAACGGAGAGGATCGCGTGTGGATTCTGGACTGCAGGTTCACTGATCTGGTGAGCTATGGGATACATCTGGAGGGACACGAGAGCGCCAAGATTTCGGGCTGCCAGATCACGGACGTCGGCTTCGCCGGAGTCATCCGAGCCGCACTCCAGGTTCGCGACTGCAATGCGCTGACACTCATGGAGACGGAGATTCGAGACAACGGGACTTTCGGTCTGGTAATTGGGAATTCGGTTGCGCAGATCGCTGATTGTGACATCGAGCGCAACGGGGTAAGTCTGGCGGGGTCCGGCAATGACGAATACGCGGGCGGAATCACCGGTTTGGAACACTCGGACATTTCGATCAGCAACTGTCTGATCAGCGACAATCGCGCGAAACAGAGTGGTGGTATTCGGGTGTTTGGGGGAGTGCTGGAAATCTACGACTCCAGCGTCAATGAGAACATTGGGGGGATGCCTGGGAGCTGGCATGTCGGGAAGGGGGCTGGAGTGTACGTGTACGGTGGTGAACTCACAATGCATGACAGCCAGATCCAGTCGAATCGCGCCGCGTCAGGCGCGGGTGGTGGAGTCTGTGTCTCAGAGGGGGCCGCTCACGTAGAGCGATGCGTGTTTGAGGGCAATGAAGCCGAGTGTGGTGGCGGACTCTGGCTCGCCAGCTCTGCCTTGACACTTGTGGACTGTCGCATCGATCGCAATGTAGGCGATACCGATGGGGGAGGCGTTCTGGCGACCGCTTCTGGGATGCATGAGACCTCTCTGACGCTGACGCGGTGTGTGGTGTATGGGAACAAGTCGTCACGTGGAGGGGGACTGTATGCCAAGGACTCCGAGATCCGAATGGACGAGTGCACTGTGACAGACAATTACGCCAACGAGCGTGGCGGTGGGTGGTTTGTGACCGGAGCCCGTAGTGCTGTGACACTTCAGGACTGTACGGCCAGAGGCAACCTTGCCTGGAACATGCTCGACTCTGCCAGTCAGTGCGCCGGAGGGGCAGCCTTCTGTGAAGCCGGTGGTTCGATGGACATATCGCTTTGCAGGTTCGAGTCGAACGCTGGGCAGTATGCCGGAGGCGCCGTTCATGTCTCGGGGGCATCTCTCAATGTGACCGAGACCACGTTCTACAACCACTATGCGGGAGGCCTCGGCGGCACACTTCTGGTTGAATCTGGTGGTGTTCTGGATATGAGTGGATGCATGGTCATGTCTGGGAACACAGGTGACGGTGGCCATGGTGGTGGGCTGTATGTCGACGCCGACAATTCCAGCCCGGCGACTGTCGAGTCATCGGCGTTCTGTGGCAATGAAGTCGGTGGATCCACTTTCGATCCCGGTGAAATCCAGAACATCGTGGGGCCGTGGATCGATGCCGGCGGAAACGACTTCAGGGATTGGTGTGTGTTGAGCGTCGATGATGACGGGGCTGACGATCCCGACGCGGACTTTGCGGTCATTCAGGACGCAGTGTCCGCAATCCCCCAGTACTGGAAGGTCGAAGTACATCCCGGTCGTTACGTTGGAACCGGAGACGAAGTCATCAGCGTCGACAGTCGAGGACGGGACATTCGCATCGTGGCTGTCGGCGGGCCCGAAGTCACGATCATCGACGGCGAGGGCGTTCGCCGCGGGGTGACGTGCCTGGGTGAGGACTACGAAGAGGGCGTGAGCGGCGTCGACGGGATCACAATCGAGGGATTCTCAATCGTCAATGGTTACGCCCCATCGGGTGGCGGGGTCAGCAGCGTCCACTGTCTCTTGACACTGAAGACATGCGTGTTGAGAGAGAATGTTGCGCAGTGGCAGGGTGGCGGTTTGTGGAGCGACTCGTGTGTTGCCACGGAGCTGTTCTCCTGCGTAGTCGATCAGAATCGCGCGACCAACTGGTACGGCGGCGGAATCGTTTGCAAGCGTGGCAAACTCCACGTGCAAGACTGCGAGGTGTCGGACAACGTGTCGCAGACATGGGCCGGGGGCGTGCAGGCCAGTGACTCGGAGGTCTACATCACGCGGTGCGAGTTCAAGGGCAATCAAGGTGATTTAGGCGGGGCCATCGGCATCGACACCGGGTCTGCCGAAGTCAAGCAATGTCTCATCGCGAACAACGTGGCCTACCGCTACGGAGGTGGTATGTATGCCAACAACGCCAGTGTGCTGGTCGAGGACTGTCAGATTGTCCGGAATCAAGGCGCCTGGGATGGTGGCCTCCACGCTGAGTCCGACAGCGAGTTCCAAGTGCAGTCGAGCAACTTCTGCGGCAATCTGCCCGATGACATCAATGGCCCTTGGTCCGATCTGGCCGAGAACTGGTTCTCCGATGAGTGCTGCGATGCGGACATCAACGGTGATCTCGTTGTCGATGGTGCCGATCTGGTCGACCTCATCGAGACCTGGGGGCCGTGTGACGGGTGCGGGGCCGATCTGGATGACTCGGCGAGCGTTGACGTTGAGGACCTTCTCTTTCTCTTCGCCCGGTGGGGTTCGGACTGCGGCGGCTGATCGTCCCGTGCCACTGGATACCCGACAACCCTCGCCTCTGGCGGGGGTTGTTGAGATTCGGGAGTCCTGGAATGCAGCTCGCTACAATGCCGCCCCTCAGGACAGGTGGCGGAGCGGTTGAACGCGCCGGTCTCGAAAACCGGTATAGCCTTCGGGCTATCGTGGGTTCGAATCCCACCCTGTCCGTTGTCCAGCCGGTGGCTGGCCAGCTGAAGAGAGAAGAGAGCAGGCACGCGTGGATATTGGGCGGTTGGCGGAACAGATGGCGGCGGCGACGGCGGGCGACGCTCGGATGGCGCGTGCCTTCGCCGACCATCTGCCGGATTCTCATACTGCCAAGCACCTGCTTGAACGGCTGCGAGGAATCCTCTTCCCCGGATTGCATGGCCACGCAGATTTCGATGTCACCTCGCTCGGGTCCCGGCTTGAGATCGAATTGAAGCACTTTCATGCCGATCTGCTCCATCAGATTGAAGGGGCGTTTATCCACTGGGGCGAAGGCAACTCAGGGGCTCGCGCTGAGGAAGTGGCTACCGAGGTCCTGGGGGCACTGCCTGGTGTTCGCGACATGCTCAGTTTGGATGCCCAGGCTGCCTTTGACGGAGATCCGGCGGCTCGGCATATTGATGAGGTGATGTTGTGCTACCCGGGCATGCGTGCCTTGACTGTGCACCGATTTGCGCACGCCATGCTTGAACTTGGCGTGCCGCTGCTGCCACGGATCATGCAGGAGCATGCTCACGCGGACACGGGCATCGATATTCACCCGGGCGCCACGATCGGCAGGTCATTCTTCATCGATCACGGTACGGGCGTTGTCATCGGCGAAACGACCTGCATCGGAGATCACTGCAAGGTCTATCAGGGGGTCACGCTTGGGGCGCGGTCGTTTGAGCGAGATTCAAGTGGTGATCTCAAGCGTGGACTCAAACGGCACCCGACGCTTGGCGACCATGTCACCGTCTATGCCGGGGCCACTATTCTCGGCGGTGACACCATGATCGGGGATCACTGCGTTGTCGCGGGAGGCGTCTTCCTGTCTCGTTCGGTGCCGGAGGGACACATTGTGTGCGGACCGAGGCCTGACATCCGCCTGATCGCCAATCCTGAGCGTCCCGACATGGGGTAGCCCATGCTTGGCGCGGTATCCTGCGCACTTTGCAGAGGAGTTTCTCCGTGACGACAGAGCGCGATCCCTTCGGTTCGATTCAGACAATCGAGACGCCCGCCGGACCCCGGCGCATCGCATCGCTGCCGACATTGGCGATGGGGCTGGGATTCGATCTGGATCGTATGCCATTCAGTATTCGAGTGCTGCTCGAGTCATGCCTGCGAAACTGCGACGGCCATGCGGTCACTGGGGAGGACGTCGAGGCATTGGCGCGATACGACGCTACAGACTGCGGGTCTGTTGAGATCCCGTTTATGCCGGGCCGAGTCGTTCTGCAGGACTTCACGGGTGTTCCCGCCATGGTTGATCTGGCGGCCATGCGATCAGCCATCGTTGAGATGACAGGCTCTGAGGCTACGGCCACCGCGGTGAATCCGCTTGTTTCGTGCGATCTTGTCATCGACCATTCGGTGCAAGTCGATGCGTTCAACTCGGCGACGGCGATCACCATCAATGCTGAACATGAATTCGCTCGCAACGGTGAGCGGTATGAGTTTCTGAAGTGGGGGCAGCAGGCATTCGACAATTTCAGCGTGGTGCCACCTGCGACCGGAATCGTGCACCAGGTCAATCTTGAGTATCTCGCTAAGGTTGTCTGGGATGACGAAACCTGGCTGTATCCGGACAGCCTTGTGGGCACGGACTCGCACACGACAATGATCAATGGGCTCGGTGTTCTTGGGTGGGGCGTCGGCGGTATTGAAGCCGAAGCGTGCATGCTGGGTCAGCCAATTTCGATGTTGATTCCTGAAGTGGTCGGCATGAAGCTTCTGGGCGAACTTCCCGAAGGCTGCACGGCGACTGATCTTGTTCTCCGCATTACGCAGGTACTCCGCGAGCATGGCGTCGTTGGAAAGTTTGTGGAGTACTTCGGGCCGGGCCTTGTCAGTATGCCGTTGGCGACACGCGCGACGATCGCGAACATGGCACCGGAGTACGGCGCGACCATGGGCTTTTTCCCTGTGGACGAGGCGACGTTGAAATACCTTGAATTGACCGGGCGGGATAAGGATCTCATCGCGACGGTTGAGCAGTACTGCCGAGCAAACGGATTCTGGCACGACGGATCGGAAGACATTCGGTACACCGACACGATCGAATTGGATCTCGGCACCATTGAACCCGCGCTTGCGGGCCCGAAGCGTCCTCAGGATCGCATTCTGTTGAGTGACATGAAGGGTGCATGGAGTGAGCTACTTCCGGCAATGACTGGCCGGCCCGCCAAAAGCGTTCCTGTATCGGTCGATGCGGATTCATTTGAACTCAAGGACGGCGCGGTCGTCATAGCCGCCATCACGTCGTGCACGAACACGAGCAACCCCGGAGTCATGGTCGCAGCAGGACTCGTGGCGCGGAAGGCCAGGGCACTCGGGCTGACCCGCAAGCCATGGGTCAAGACCTCGCTGGCGCCGGGGTCAAAGGTCGTGACGGACTACCTTCGCGCAGGGGGGCTGCTTGAAGACCTTGAAGCAATGGGATTCTGGGCAGTCGGATTCGGTTGCACGACATGCATCGGCAACTCTGGGCCGCTTCCAGAACCAATCCACGATGCGATCAACGCCGAGGATCTTGTCGTGACGAGCGTGCTGAGCGGAAACCGCAACTTCGAAGGCCGCATCAGCCCTGATATTCGCGCCAACTACCTTGCGTCGCCGCCTCTGGTTGTGGCCTACGCCATCGCAGGTACGGTCGATGTTGATCTCGACCGCGAACCGCTCGGCCAAAATGCTGCTGGTGAAGATGTCTACCTCAAGGACATCTGGCCGACGCAGGCTGAGGTCGATGAGATGGTGCAGCAGAGTGTTCAGCGCTCCCAGTTCGTCAGGGAGTATGCCGATGTGTTTGCCGGGTCTGACGCATGGCAGGACATTGAAGCGGGAACCGGCGATCTGTTTGAGTGGTCTGATGCCAGCACGTACATCCATCAGCCTCCCTTCTTCGAGGGGATGACGCAGGAGCTCCCCGGCATACCTGAGGTTTCCGGAGCCCGGGTGTTGTGCCTCCTTGGCGATTCAGTGACGACCGATCATATTTCGCCAGCGGGCTCCATCGGCGCCGATTCGCCCGCTGGAACGTGGCTGCTTGACCATGGGGTCGAACCGAAGATGTTCAACTCATTTGGGTCAAGGCGAGGGAATGATCTTGTGATGACTCGGGGCACCTTTGGGAACATTCGGGTTCGGAACTTGTTGGCGCCGGGAACCGAGGGTGGCTGGACGACCGACTTCACGACCGGTGAGGTCACGACGATTTTCGAGGCCAGTGAGCATTACCGTGCGGCTGGCACGCCGCTGCTCGTGCTGGCGGGCAAGGACTACGGAATGGGCTCGTCCCGTGACTGGGCGGCGAAGGGGACCTACCTGCTCGGCGTCAAGGCCGTGATCGCCGAGTCGTATGAGCGAATCCATCGGTCCAATCTGGTCGGCATGGGCGTTGTGCCGCTCGAATTCGAGGCAGGCCAGTCCGCCGCATCGCTTGGGTTGGATGGCACCGAGGCATTCGATATTGATTGGGGCGAGTCCTTCGAACCCCGAGGGAAGGCCACCGTGACGGCTACGGCGTCGGATGGATCAACGACTTCGATTACCGCGTCAGTCCGGGTAGATACGCCTGTGGAGGTCGACTACATCCGCAACGGCGGAATTCTGCACACCGTCCTGCGTCGCATGGCGGCCTCGGCCACGACCGCAGCCTGCTGAGCTCGATCCGTGATGCACGCAGAAACCGACGGGCCCCCCCCGGGGGGGGCGCGGGGCGGGGGGGGGGGGGGGGG
>CAZRBV010000044.1:14040-16220 GCA_964598425.1 uncultured Isosphaeraceae bacterium
CCGCCGCCGGCGGAGCGCGAGCCGTCCGCCACCCACAACCCCCCGCCCCGCGCCGGCGGTCGGCGCGTGCCGTGGTGCTGTGGACTCGCGTTCAGGAAGAACCTTGAACGCAAGCGGGGGGCTTGAGGTGGCGGGGCCATCCCGCTCTCGGGGCTATGCCTGGATTGCCTCGAATTCGCCGGAGGGTGACGGGTCACGCCATGGCATGTCGGCGAAGAGCGAGGTTGAGAGATCCGCGTCGGTTGGAAGTGGATCTTCCTCAACGAGGTGCTCCTCGATCATTGCCTGTAGTGCCTTGCGGACCCGGGGCTTGCTGCAGCGAGCTTCCATAAGGTGGTCCCAGTTCGGTGTCGTTCCATCGGTGGTCATGCGTCTCTGTCCTTCAGAGGTTGTCCCCTGCAGTCTGGCCGCTCGTTGGCTGACTGCAATTGTGTGTGAATGGCTCGCATCGCCGATGAGGCGCCAGAATGAACCTGCGAGCCATATGGAGCAGAGAATCATGGCTGAGCCTGGGCGTTTCCAGATTCTCTGAAATCAAGGTCGTGATTGTGTGAAATGCCGACACACACCGCTTTTCGGCCTCGTCAGGGGCCATTCGGGTGCGAGCCAGCATGTACAACCGCTCATAGTGCATGTCAAAGAACTCGAGCAACAGTGTTCGTATCTCGTGGCGCTTCACGAATGTCTTTCCTCATTCTTCCTGTTGGAATAGGTGTCCCCGCAGTTGATAACTCCCTGAAGCAACGGCGTTTCGGGAAACCTGAGAAAAGGTGCACTGGAGAGTATGAAAGAAGCACGCGTCAGATCACTTGTCAAGACGGACCACACTACGACGCGGAGTACTGCACCGATGTCCGAGAACCTCATTCTGGAATGGGCCATGGCGCTGCCCGAGCGACCACGGCAGGCCCTTGAGATGCGTGTGAGGACTTCATCCGGGTCGGAGGCGTCCGCAATGCTCGCTGCCTATTCGCAGGCTCAGGACCTCTCGGTTGGAGAGCTGGCCGCTTTGCTTCCCGGCATGCTGGTGTATGCCAGACAGGCCGCTCGGCGGGTTCTCCATGGCGAAAGGGCTGGCGACCAGTTTGCCAACGCTGGGTGATCCCAAACCGGAGGCTCTGAAACGCAGCGAAGAAACGCCGTGCGGGCAGATCCTGCCACGGTCGTTGTCACACTGGAGCCGATGTTTCGGTGCAAGCAGTCTGGGTGGCAGCGGCGCTGCGAGCGGATCGTGGAGACGTGGGTTGGTCGTACGCGCCCCAATGCAGATCGGTGGGTCCGGGCTCGGCTGGCTCGCGGCCGCGGGCCGTGGTGCTGCCGCTGCGGAAGGTCGAGCACGCGGATGCACGCAGCCGCTATCGGGTGCTGGGAATGCAGCTCGGAGCCAGCAATCCTGGACGGCGTTGTTCGGGTTGGCGCCTACGTCGGCGGCTGTGCTGAACTTGTCCAGTCTCTGAAATACGGTGGTTGGTGGGAATTGGCCAGGCCGCTTGGCGAGCGGCTGGGCTGGGCCATTCGCGCTCGATGTGGCGCGGCGACAGCGCGGGAGGCCGCCGTCGTGGCAATTCCCAGTTCGTGGTCCCGCCGGTGGAAGCGAGGATTCAGCCCTGCCGGGCTGCTCGCCGACGCCGCAGCCCGAGAGATGCGTGCGAACAGGGTGCACGTCCTCTGGAGAACCCACGGCCCGGCCCAGGCAGGGCGGTCCCGGTCGGCCCGACTTGCCGCGACAGCTCGAGGCTGGCATACGTATCCCAATGTGAAACGCAGACTTCGGGGACGATCGGTGGTTCTGATCGATGATGTGCTGACAACAGGCAGGACGGTGAGGATTGCCGGAGAGAGGCTCCGCAGCCTTGGAGCAGCCTCTGTGCAGATCGGGGTCATCGCAGTGACCGAGAACAAGAAACTCGGTTTTGACCTCAATATTCACGACTGAGAGGGTGGACGCCTTGACATCTGTGCTGATTGCGGTACGATCCTCCGCTCGCCCGTCGGGATGGTCCTTGGGACCTCAGATGGGCGGCCTTTTGTTCTCGGGTTCGGTTCTTTGACAAGTGGACAGTCGATACGCCGCGAGGATGTTGCCGGATGGTTGGGCCTTTCACAGAGGTTCAGTCGGAAGGCAAAAACCCGGGCGAGAAGTTCACAGCCTCTCGTCCACGGACATCCTTGTGATGCCA
>CAZRBV010000045.1:0-15273 GCA_964598425.1 uncultured Isosphaeraceae bacterium
TGCCAGAACGGCGCCCAGTTCACGTGCTCGTTGTTCGTGAGCTGGATCTCTTCTTCCAGGCCCACCATCGTGCCGTTCTCGTCAAAGGCGAGTTCACCCACGAAGACCTGCAGGAGGTTGTCCTTGTTGCGATCGCTTCGGTACGTGATCCGCTTTCCGTCAGGCGAGAAAAACGGACCGCCGTCATAGCCTGGCGCACCAACCACGAGGTGCCGCGCGCCGGTCTGCATGTCCCGAATGTAGATGTCACCATCACCGGTCTCATGAGAGGTATAGAGAAGATGCCTGCCATCCGGACTGATGGAACACTCGGCCTGGTAGGAGTCCTGGTCGCCCTCAAGCTCCGTGAGCGGCGGCGGAAACTCGCCGTCAATGCGGGCCTCAACGATTCGCATGCGCGGCGGATACGACCACTTGTACTTGCTGGTTCCACGCTGATAGCCGGGCGTATCACCGCCCAGTGGCTCGGTCACGGTACTCGCAAAGATCACCCTGTTCGGATCCGTTGGGTGAAACCAACCACATGTGTTGGCTGAGTTCTCCGGCGTCAGCCGCCTGATGTTGTCGAGTCTCCAGGAGCCATTCTGGTGATGCAGATCACCGAGATACATGGCGTAGTGCTCGTCGGCTTCCTGGCCTTCTTCCGGTTGCTCAACTGCTTGGAAGATCACCTTCGAACCGTCGGGCGAGATGTATGACTCGCCGGCCTTGACGAAGTCATCGCCAAAGGTCAGCTGGACCGGCTGGCCAATCGCGCCGGATCCCGAAGGTACCGCGGACGATGCGGCAGCCGCATCAGCCTTTCCTTCTGCGTGCGGGCACGCGCCAGCGGCTGGCTCGCACCAGAGCAAAGACACGATTGCAATCTCAAACAGCATCTGAGGTTACTCCTGAGTAGTGTGGGGAGAAAGCGCACTGTAGCACCGACCGGCGATCAATTCCTGATGGTGACAGGCCAGCCCGGGTACTGGGACGGGGCTTCTTCGATGCCCAACTGGGGCCTACGCCAGCACTCCACAGTCGTCGTGCCTGCGTCGCGGTCGAGCCTGAGAATGCCATATCCGGGCATCCGATCGTGCAGGTTGGCCGGATGGCGGCCACTCTTGACCGGATTGGCGACGGCGTGCACCCGAATGCGATTGCCGAAGCCGTCGAAGTACTCTCCGGTATACGGGAACCCGGGCACGGCGTTCTCGCCAGATACAGGTGGAAACCAGCGCCGGGGCCAACTGTTCGACACCGCCGGAACAGAGAAGGCCCACACTCCATCATCAAAGGTGTCCACCCCGTACTCCACGACCGCGCCGAGGTGCTGATCGCCGCACACGTGAATCGCGCCCGCCTTCGCCATCGATCGCACCGCCCGGTCGCGGGGCGTTTGCGGCCACCCATTCGAATCGGCATCGGCCGCGAGGTGATACCCCTGTGGATACTCTCCTGGTGCCAGAAGGGGCAGGGACGGAAGCACGCCTCCATTCTTCGCGCCTTCAGGGAGCGTGGCGAGATTACAAAACGGGGTTTGCCCGAGCACGAGGCTTGCCCACCTCGCATCGTCCCGACTCGCCCACGCATCCAAGAACGCTTCCTGCCGCGGGCCGAGGAGCTCTGCCCCCGGAACGTCAGATTGCGTCGCGGCGTCAAACCCCTCGGCCTGCGGCCATCCGTTTCGGAACTTCCCCTCTGGCACCATCGCAGCTGGAGATGACTTGAACATCCGGTCATCGAGGATGGCGCACGATACGCCGCCCCAACTCAGATCTGTGAAGTACACGCTGATCCCCTGGGCAATCGGTGCCGCGTCGGCGGGCTCCGGAAGGTGCGACGTCTGGGTGCGGTGCACAGCATTGACGAACTCCGCCGGATATCGGTACCCCCCGGCGTCTTGGGCAGTCAGCTCGGCGGTCTTGAGAGCCCGCTTGCCACCGGCTCCCCAGATATTCCCGTGATAGACATCGTGATCGTCCGGAATCACGACTGTTGGCGTGTCACGAGTCAGATCCCGAAAGGCCCAGCACCATCGGAACCATTTATAGAGGTAGTCGAGCGCCAGATTGTGGGAATCAACCGGAGTCAGGTCGCCCTCGTAGATTTGATCTCCCGCGAAGAAGATCAGATCTGGGTCGTGGCCCGCGACAGCATCCACAGTCTCGACGTGCGGCAACCAGATACCCTCGTGATTCCACTTGAGGTTGCCGGTATACACCTTCTGGCAATTCATCGCCGCGACAACAAGTTCGCCGTCCTCCGGCTCGGCGGGAATCGTTCCTGTGGCGCTCAACGTCGATTGTGCGCCATCCAGTGTTGGCTCTTCAAACCGAACACGGTACTGGGCTGCTGCCGACGCATCCCACTGGGGAATGCGAAATGAGGCCGTCCATGAAATCGGGTGAATGTCCGCGCAGGCAGCCTCGACCCACCCGGCTCCGCGATCGATCTCCAGGGAAGCCGATCCTGGACGGACTGCGCAGAGCGGAGGAAACTGCGCTGTGAGATTCAGCACACCTTCGTCAACCGTAAAGAGTGTACTCAGCACCGGACCCCACGCCCGCTCCGGATGCGCCTGCGAGCCAGGACCAGACACAGTCACATCATCAAACGAAAACACTCCACCGTGAGACACAAGCGCCACGCCACCCACCCGCATCGACTCCGGGATGTCCGCAGTTGAAACCCAGGTGCTGTGGCCGGTGTTTGTCTCAGCCTCCGCCGTGAGGCGTCCGCCTTCAACACGAATCTGCAGGAGCACGCTGCGATCGCGCTGCTCACCAGTTCGCGCCGTAGCCGACGTGTTCCCTGAAAGCAGCGGCACATCACCTGGAGTCACGGGCGTCTGGATCGACCAATACCCAGCCTTTTTCACCGGCTCGTCAAAGGTGCGCGCGGTCACGCCTCCAGCGTCATCCACAACGATGAGCATGCCACCGTCTTCTGCAGGTACGTGGTGAGTTTGCGCCGTCAGGCGATAGTCAATCGATGGGCCGCCGCCACCGAGCAGAAACCCCGCCAGCGCACCAGGCGGCCAGTCATCGCGCGGCGTTATCCTCACACTGCACGCAAACTCGCCCGCATTGGCATTCATGGTTTGCGTCAGCAGATGCGCGGTACGCATCGCCAGGTTCGGACGGTCCTCTGTACACCACACCGCTCCATCTTCGACGTGCCAATCCTGCAATCGATTCGCCCACCAGTCAGCTCCGATCCACGTTCGATCGGGCGTCGTGTCCCAGGCGAAAACACCGCTTGTTCCGCACGCCACCGCAATGATCGCCGTTGTCAACATGCCTGTACGATACGGTCCATGGATGCACTCAGCGTCATCGTGGGGATTGTGATTGGTGGCGTGCTTGGAGCGGCAATCGCCGTGGTCGCTCGCCGAGGCGAGGGCGGCGAATCGGCGATCCGGGAACACCGCGATGCGCTCCAGGCCGAACGGGACTCCGAACAGGGCCGCCGCGAGCAAGCCGAGAGGGATCTCGCCACACTGACAGAGCGAGAGGCACAACTGCAGGCCCGCTTTGAAGAGCAGCGGGCAAGCATCGAGGACATGCGAAAGCAGCTCCTCGAAACATTCGATGCATCCAGCCGCAAAGCACTCCAGGACAACAGCGAACGCTTCATGCAGCAGGCTGCCGAGAGGATGAAGCCGCTGCGTGAGCAACTTGAGAAGCAAGAGAAGCTCGTCACCGAACTCGCCAGGGATCGGCAGAAAGGGTTCGGTCAGATCAGCGAAACCCTCAAGCACGTGCTTGATTCGCATCGCCAACTCAGTGCCGAAACGAACAAACTCACCACCGCGCTTCGCAGGCCGGATCAACGAGGACGCTGGGGCGAGGTTCAACTTCGCCGCGTCGTCGAACTTGCCGGCATGACCGAACACTGCGACTTCTCCGAGCAAGAGACGGTGCGCAGCGAAGACTCGTACGCCCGGCCTGACCTCACGGTGTTCCTCCCGGGCGGCGGGCGCATTGCCGTCGACTCAAAGGTGCCCCTCGATGCGTACCTTGACGCCGTCGATGATCCAAACCAGCGTGAGGCACGCCGAGCTGCCCACGCCGATGCTGTCCAGAAACGCTGGAAGGAACTCGCCAAACGGTCCTACTGGGACAAACTCGAAGGATCGCCCGAGCTTGTTGTGATGTTCATCCCGATTGAATCGGCTCTCATGGCGGCGCTTGAGCACAAGCCGACGATGCATGCCGACGCGATGGCGGAGAAGGTTCTCATTGCCACGCCAACACTGCTGGTCGGCCTTCTTCGCTCTATCGAGTTCGGGTGGCGACAGGAAGCGCTCGCGAGGAATGCCCGTGCGATCGCAGATGTCGGCAAAGAGCTCTACGACCGTCTCTCCACATTTGCGCAGCACCACGGATCGCTCGGCAGGAAACTTGAGGCGGCCGTCAAGTCCTACAACCAATCCGTTGGGTCACTTGAACGGCGGCTGCTCGTCTCGGGCAAGCGACTCAGTGAGCTCGGCGTGCAGGGCGAAGCTATCGATGATCCAGTCTCCATCAACGTCGCGCCGCAGCTCCCCGCGTCTTCGCTGGAAATCTCGGCCATTCCGGACAGCAGCGACGCAGGCGCATGAAGCGGCTTACCGCCCCACTCATCATCATCCTGCTCGCGTACGCGCCCTTCTTGTGGCTTCTTGTCATCGATTACCCGCACACCGACTACTGGTGGAGCTGGGTTCGCTCGTGGCCTGTACTCCCCGGGCTCCCTGCCCTGCTCATCTCGCGGCCACTTGGTATCGAGTCTGCCTTTGGCGAAGTACTCGCGATGGGAGTCGCCACGGCGATCGGTCTCGCTGTGCTCCTTGTGTTGTCGCGCCGAGGGCCTTGGTGGTTCGCCGCGACAAGCACGGCGACCGTGGTCTACGGAATCTGGATCGCCCTCGCCTCACACGCCGTATTTGTGGCCTAGCGCCCAGTCAGAGACTGTTGACGCGTACATGCACACTGATGTGCTTCCCGCCGTGCCCAGCGACTACAACTTTGCGAAGGGGGCTGCCTGCAGATGACGTTGCTTCGGCCCGAATTGTCAGCGGGCAGAGCCACCGGGCAGGAGTTCCAGCAGCCGTGTCACCCGGATCAATGAGTCTCCACGATCCTGTTGACGCAATCAGGCCTTCGCCCGCATCTGCTGACACACGGCCGGGAACCCCGGTTTGATTGGGTGTTGTCGCAAGGATGGAGATGTCTACTGCATCACCGGGGTCAAGGTTGACCCGCGTTCGCGAGAGGGTGAGGCCTGACTGCATGCGGCCTACGCCCGTGAGTTCATACACAATCACACCACCGATCGCACCTTCACACAGAAGCCTCACTTCCGCGGACTTGCGGCCGGATGATGTGAACTGCATGGATGCTGAGAGTGACGCCGAGGTCTCTGGAGCGATGACGAGATCGGATACATCCGCTTGCGTGCACCCACAGGTTGATTTGACTTCGAGCACAACGAGTGGCTGATCCGATGCATTCGTGATCTGAAACACATGAGATCTGATGATTGCCTCGCTATCCAAGTCAACGATGCCAAAGTCGTGCTGGCCGCCGACAGCATACTCTGCCCGATCATTGCAGCCTACCACCGCAAGGCCAGCACCCAACACCAAGGTGCGCCAGAAACTCATTGAGTGGCCCCCCGAACACGAGCTCTCCACCACACCGCCGCGATGATTGCCGCTCCGAGGAGCGTCATCGGCCACCAGCTCACCCAGTGCGCGACCGAAGCCGCGGCCTGCCTCGCCATTGACAATGGTCCCAATGCCCGAGCGCCATCCAGGAGCTTCGACAAGTCAGATCCAGGATGTGTCTTCAGCGGCGACGAAAGAAGGTATGCCGTTCCATCAAGATTGATGTGCTTGGCACCAATCTGATAGCCGAGGTTTGATCGCTGATCGAATGCCGACACCATTGGCCCGGTGGGCAGTTCAAACATTGATGCATCGATTTCTGCAGATTCACGGTGTTGGTAGTCCTCATGCCGCTGGATTCTCCGACCCACATAGCCCCATGGTGTGGCGGATAGTTGTTCGCGGAACTCTGCGTGATACGGGAGTGTCATGATGTCCACAAATGCCTCGCGAGGAACCTCCACGCCATCGACCATCATCCAGTCGGTCACGACATAGCGATTACTGGCGAGGGGCACCACCGCGCCGCCAAGATCAAGGGAATTGACAGATCCCTGTTGTACCAGGACCGCTTGTTGAATCCGAGGCTGCTTCGCTGGATCGACACGAATCTCAAGACGAATGATGTCTACCCGATTGGTCACTCCCTCCTCTGGACTGTCCGGCCACTTCACTTGAAACTCCACCATCAGGCGATCGCCGCTCCGCGAGACTTCGGTCAACTCATATAAATCGAGATGTGATTGCGCCACGAAACGGCCATCTGTGCCACCGGCACCCGTATGAGCCAAGTGCGAGAATGGGAAATAATCGAATACCTCCCCAAGAACAGGCCATACACCGTGAGGGGCATCGATGAGTATCGAGTTGGGGCTTTCGTCGTAGCTAAGATGCCATCCACCATCTCGCCAGATGGACTGGAAGGAAGCGGCGCCCTCACGAGTCCAATGCAACATTGAGGGATCATCCGGCCGCGGCGCGACGGTATCGCCGATTCCAGAGATTCGGACCATGGAGCCGTGCACTTGCACCGACTGCTCGGCCCTACGGCCATCTCCGCCCATCACAAACTCTGTGTCCCGCCATGAGTCAACCCCTTCAATAAGTTGTTCACGCGTCAGCGGAACGATGACCGACTCCTCCATGGTTCGCCTGAGGGTCACCGACAACAATCCGGTACCAGAAGCCTCCAGAATGAGGCTCATCACATCCTCCTTTGACAGCGATGCTGGCATGCCCGCTGCCCAAGCCTGCGTGGCCAGAACTCCGACGGCAAGGATCATGACCCCAGAATGCCGCCTGCCAATGGTCCATGCGCGGTCAACCATGGGAATTGCCTCCGAGGTCATTACAGAATTCATTGCGGCACTCGCCTGTCGCCGGCATCTGCGCGCCCTGCAGAGGGCTCACGCATGAACCCCCGCTGCACGTCCCAAATACCATCTTGCCACAAGCCTTGGAGTTTGCGGCTCGGATCTCTGTGATCCACCAACAGTTGCGCGTCGCGCCCACCCAGCTGCATGTTCCGGTCGGCTTGGCCTTCGTACACCTGCGACACACCCCGCTGCTGCCGGCCGGGCAATCGCTCGCACCGTTCCTGCAAGAGTTTGTTTTGTAGCACGTACTCCACCAATCCTCGTTGGCAGGTGTCATAACGCCACCACGATCCCCGGCCACCAGATTGGCTGCCGCGCAAAAGAGAACCCACACTCCGACTGCAATCGCACATGCACGGTTCGTAGACATTCTTCGTATCTCCTAGTGTCTGAATTCCTCCCCCGCGTACTCGTCACCAGATTCGAGTCCGGTGGTACTGGCCACGCTGCGACTCTGCCATCTCTATCCCATCTGCGTACCGCTGCCGATGGTCACTGGGCAGGGCTCGCTTGAAATCCGCGATCACCTTGTCAATCAGCTCTTCATACCGCTCATTGAGATGCTGGACTTCGCCAAGCTTCTTCGCTCGCCGATCCATCACAAGTCTGCCGCGTAGATTGTTGGTGTCCCGAAGAGCCTTGATGACCGCTGCGGCCATGACTGCCGTCAGATGCGACTGTTCGCGTTTGAACGCACCCTCGATAGAGGAAACCTCCTGCTTCACCTCGTTCTCAAGCAGCGGGTCACTCAGCAGACGGCTGGCGATCGCTTCGGCGCGTGTTGGTCCATAGGTCATTGGCAGTAGCCGCATATCAACAGCGCCGATAAACAGCCGAGCGAGGTCATCTTCGCCATCGTCAGCCAGCATTCGAGCGATTTCTTCGGTGTGCCGCCGCGTCGCATCAAACATTTCGAGCCATCGGCGATTCTCTCTGTTTATCAACATCGACTTGCGGTCAAGGTCGCCCCGGACTGCGGCAAGTTGCATGGCGTTCGACTCCATCAATTGCGAGATTGTGTAGTTACAAAACAGATCATTGAGTTCGACTTCGTACAAGGCCAGAATCTCGTCGATCTTCGTCAGTGCACCGGGGCTCGGCGAGGCACCCCCCTCTGTAGGTGTCAACATCCAGGACGCGATCGTCCAAAGGTCCGGAATCGCAGCAAGGTCATAGCTCTGCTCTGGGAGTTTCGGCCCCGACACACCGTATCGATCGAGCCCCGCGATTCGCTGCGCCGAGAAAAGAGCACGCCGCCACACCGTGAATTGCGTTTCCGAGAGCACTACAGTGAGTGATTCCGCCAGACGATCGGTACGTGAACGGATCTCTGGAACCGCCCGCCGCATGGCAGCAGCGAATATCTCGCCGACTGCTTCAAGTTTTTCTGGCGTTCGCTCGGCCCGCGATGGCGAATGGGACTCGGGCGTCATGATGTTTATCGCCCGCGTGAGTTCGGGAATAAATGATTGGCGGAGGTTTTCAATCCCCACGGCATAAAGGTCAACAATCGGATCCGTTTCTGATCGCTGCATTGGTGTTACCGCCGCTGCATCGAGTGCTGCATCGATCTGCTCGATCGTTGGTGCCCAAGCCATTAGTTCTGTTGCCATCGCATAGCCCGATGGCATGTTTGGCGGAGCAGCACGAGATGAGGTCACGACCAAGCACAGCATCAATAGTGCCGAGACACCACCACAGTGGCGAATTCTGTCTTTCATTCGGGCAAGAAGCTCCTCGGAAATCCCGAGCCCCACCGCAGGGACCATACGCCACCTCTGCAGAGTGGTTGCTCACTACAATAAAATTCGGCACACTTGTATAAGAAAACAACCCCCCATCCCAATCGCGCTGGCCACCTGTTGGATCCTGCTTGTACAGAGGCCTCTGAACCTCCTCCGTTCCAGCTCAGGTTGCCTCTCCGAGGCCGCATCAGTTGGACACGTCGAGAAGAACTGAGCGATCCAGGCTAGATCGCCGCGATGAACCCCTGGTGTTACGAGCGGTCAGCGACGTGGTTGGCAATCATGCCTTCGAGCCGCCCGCGAAGGGCTGCGATCACAGGCTCGCTGTCTGGTTCAGAAATCTGAATCGCCCACTCGGCTTTATCCAGCCGCTTTGCAAGCGTTGCGGTGTCGTCCAACCCATCCTGCCAGTTGTCGATCTGGTCTGCAAGCTTCACCGCGCGGCCCTGCCAGGCGCCTTCGGTGAGCTGTTTGATGTAGGCGGGCTCGCGGATATCCTCGCGCAGGCGCATGTCCTTGGTCATGAGCGCCACCCAATCGGCGACATCCTCGCCGCAGGCCTCAAGAATATCGTCGTAGTCGATCGGTCCGTCCTCGATCACATCGTGCAGGAATCCTGCCGCGATGAGCGATTCGTCTGCCCCAGCCATCGCCAGCAGCGCCGCGACCCGCGCCGGATGCTGCACATAGGGAGTACCGTTCTTACGATCCTGACCCTTGTGCGCGGTCGCCGCAATGGCCGCAGCGCGGCAGACAACATCCCAATCACCCGCCACTTCGTTGTGTGTGGTATTCATATGCGGCAGTATCCCATATCGAGACGCAGAGAAAGGGACTTCCATGCTCGCTGGTGCCATGATCGTGTGGTTCATACTGACGACCGGATCCCTGATCTTTGTGCTGCTGGACTTCCCACATACGCCCGTGTCGTGGGTTCAGAAGCTCGCGTGGGGCCTGGTGATCGTGTACACGGGCCCGGTCGGGCTCTTTGTCTATCTGCTTGCATGCCGAAACCCCGGTGAAGGCCTTCACGACGCGTTCAGCAAAGCACTCTGGAAACAATCGGTCAACAGTGAAATGCACTGCCTCGCGGGCGACGCGACCGGCATCATCATTGCAGCGGCCGTTCTGTCAGCCTTCACCGTTTCGTGGGGATGGGAAGTTGGCATTGAATACGTCGCGGCCTACATCACCGGCTTGCTCATCTTCCAAGCCATGATGATGCGCAGCATGTTTTCCAGTTACGGCGAAGCTGTGAAGCGCACTGTCTTTGCTGAAACCGTTTCGATGAATATGGTCATGGTCGGCATGATTCCGGCCATGGTGCTGCTTGCCGCGCAGTGGCCCGAGAGCACCGTGCCGTGGCACTGGTCATTCTGGTTCCGCATGGGGCTTGCCGCGATCGCCGGAGGTCTGACGGCGTATCCCATCAACCACTGGCTCGTCGCGCGGGGCTACAAGCATGGGTGTATGACCGTCGCAAGCGAAGCCGCCCCCACACAGCACGATCATGAGCACATGGACCACACTGGGCCCGACCACACCGCGATGCAGCACGTGGACCACCCCTCGCCGCACCAAGGCCACGGTGATCACGCCATGCCAAGACCAACGGCAGCTCAGCAGGTGTTGTGGGTTGCGATCACGACCGCTGCGCTCGCCGCTTCTGTCATCGTGACGGCGGTTCTGCGGTAACCCTCCTTCATATCATTGTTTGAGCGTTCACAATCGGCGCACCGCAAACTGGTTCAGCAACGCTTTCGCCGTAAGCTTGATCTTTCGCAGGATCATCGGATCCCTGGACCTGACTGCACGAATAGACGATCTGCTGGGCGGGGGCCGAGTGGGATGGACCCGCATGATGATTGCAGGGCGGCGGTCAAAGCAGAACCGAGCCAACACATACCGCCGACTTCCAACGCGACTACGCAAGGTTCGCTCGTTCGCGCGGCGGGGCCCCTGAGTCATGTCATGCTCACCAGTACGCCCATGGGGCGGCCTGGGGAACACCGCCTCCCTGGTTCGCCAATCACCGCATGTAGCTGCGGCGCATTTACGATTCATTGATTCAATTGTCAATCTACAGAGAGGCTCAACAGCACGATGATGCGAACACACTACTTGCCATCACGACGTACAACCACATGCGGCCTGATTCTTGGAGCGATCACTTCAGGCGCCGCCCTTGGCGGATCGGCTCGGGATCTCTCCCAATCTTCGCAGGCATATGGCACTGCACGCTCAGCCAACGAATCACCCGCGCGCTACACACTGGAACCATTGTTCCTCGAGAGTGATGGGAATGGCTTGCTGTTTCATCCGAGGCGCGAGGCCGCCACGATGTATGACGCAAGCGAGACCTTCTGGGACCAATACTCGTTGTTTCGCATCAACGACAACGGGCAAGTCGTCGGATGGACGAATCAGTTGTTTACGTGCGACGATGATCCAAACGGAACGATTACGGAGAAACCCACCGCCGCAACATGGGTTCGATCGGCTGACGCCATCAACTACGCGACGATGACACGTTACCGTGCTTGACCCTGATCGAGGCTCACGACATCAACAACCACGGTCAGATCGTGGCGCTCCTTCGGTGTGACCACCCAGACACAAACCGGATCGCTGTCATTCCAGTCGTACTGACCCCGTACGCCGTGAGGTGCCCGGCCGACCTGAATGGCGATGGCGTTGTGGATGGCGCAGACCTTGGACTGCTCATGGTGACCTGGGGCGTCGAAGACGATCCCGTCGGCGATATCGACGGGGACGGCGTCATCACGGGATCAGATCTCGGCCTGCTGATCGCAGCATGGGGGCCCTGCCACTGACCCGCTGCCCGCAGGCAAGACATCGGCCCCACTGATTCCAGCTCGGAAAGGTACTGGTTTCCATGCAACCAGCCTCCCTCGCCCGCCGAATACCAACCCCGTGAGGGGTCCGATGGGGTCGATCGCCATGAGGTGTGGCTTGGCGGAACCGGTGGTGGGTGTTGTTCTGGTGGGTGTTGTTCTGTGCTGCACCCTGTCCGCAGCATTGGCTGTACCTGCAATGGGATCCCCGGCAGAGCGAATCGCCCGCGACTTCCTTGATGCACTCCCGATTCAGCGCGACTTCGATGCCGCAGCCCTCGCCGCAGCTCTGACCGATACCCAGCACCTCGAACTTGAGGCCCTGCTCACACAGTTCGCGCACTCGCGAGCGACCCTGCTCAAGAGAACCGCCGCCCGGCTTGAGCCTGCGTGCAGGCTCATGCTGACAATCCCTCAGCGCGATGATCAGCGTGACCATCTCGGAACGCTTGATGACTTCGGGACAGCGCTCGAACGAACCAAGATCGCCATCTCTGGAGAGACCCTTGCACTTCGACGCGGTCTGTTTGAACAAGCGGGGGTCTTTCTCGGGCCCACCCAAGCGACACATTGGCACGACGCCCTCAACTCGGAAGTCCGCAATCGAGCCTTGGATCCAAGGAACCGATCGGCAGAAGGGGCTGATCTCTCGGCCGCCCGCGACCTCGAAACGATCCCCGATCTCCAACGGATCGCATCGTGGGCAATCAGATCCGGCGGCTCGGATGTCGTGGATCCAGAACTGCTTCGTCAAGTCACCAATCGCCTCTCTGAGGGTGTACAGGAAGTACAGGCGGCGTTCGATCGATGGCATCGGGACCGCATCATCGACACGATTCGCATGCAGCTGGCCTCCATCCGTGGCGACCATCGCAGGTCGGACACGCTGACAAAAAGGACGCAGCGGCAGTGGGCGGACATCCTCGCCGCAACGCTGGAATCCTCACAGGCGGTTGCGGACATCCTTGATGCTGGCAATCGACCCGATCTGGCGCGCCTGTGGATGTACGAAACGAATCGCCGCGCGTTTCCAACGGCCTTCGGAAGAAGTCGAGTCGATGCCGTCGAGGATCTGCTCGCCACAGACACCTCGCTTTCACCTCAACAGCGACGCTCTCTCGCGGAAGTCTCCGAATCGTTTGCTCGGAGCCGGCGACCCATTCTTGCAGCGACACGGGCGGCCCTGTTGCACGCGCTCCAATCGGGCGATCGAATGAGATCCGAACTTGTCGTGTTGCGAGGTGTTCATGGGTGCCACATAACGGAAGCCGCGGACCAGAAGTACCGGGCCCTCATCGACTCAACAATCCAGACGATCTCTGACATTCTCGATCCACGCCAAAGGCAGGCACACGCCAAGGCGTTGAAGCAGTTCTCAACCAGGTGCGACCCTGCCGGAGACATGTTGATCTGGTAGAGGCGCACCGTACTTATCCATTCTTCATAGAGGAGTCCTGTATATGAAACCCGGAACAGTTCTACTTTTTGTCGCCTCACTTTTGGGCGCCACAGCACTTGCACCCGCTGTGCTTCAGGCAGCTCAGGATGACTACTCAATAGCTCAGAACAAGATGACCCCGATCGTGGTCGATGTGGATTGGTTCAGCGAGTGCGTTGCCGCCTCTGCCTGCCCCTCCGCCGCTCAAGCCTGCGCTTCGCCGTCAAATCAGTGCACCTATTGCTCCACGGCCAGGACGTCGGGCGAGTGTCATCGTGGCGCCTGGTCGTCCTGCGCCGAGGCCAGCGGGCCTGCCGGTTACTGCGGCTCGGCCGTCTCTGGGATTTGCGTCTCTGGAGCCTGCAGCCCGCTCGGCGGAACAACTCCGAGTATTCCGTGTCTGATTACATCGTGTAACGACACGAATGGTGCGAGTTGGTGATGATGAGTATGAGAATCCGCAGAGGCGCTGCCGTTCTGTTGGCAAGCACGACGTTCTCACTCGGAAGTGATGCCTCCGAGGGCTCAGGCCATGCGTGGTCAAAACAGGACGTCTTGCGGTTGATTGACGAATCCACAAGCCAACCCCCATCGTCGTTTGTTCTTCACCGCACGCTGGAGAAGAGCTGCACGCTTGCTGCAACACGCGAGCAATACGATGCTGCGGATCATATGTTCGACCTTGACCCGCTCGGAGGCACGTCAACCTCCGAGCGGGGCGAGGAAAAGGTTGTGTCAAATGGGTTGTGCATCAGCATCAAGGGTGCTCACGATGCGGTCTCGCAGCAACATCTCGTTGATGGACAGCTGCAGGCCGAAGTGTATCGAAACCCTGACGGTCGGTACTTCGAGTTCCTGACCGATGTCGGGTGGTACGAGTGGTATACAGGCGATACCAAGCTTGGTATCAAGCCCGCGCCGACCATCGCCTTCGCGCTGCCATTCCATGGCGACAGCGGCTTCTCCCGCTTGTGGGTTGGATCATCCGGGTCAAGCGGCATGCTGGCTCCGGGTCAGCTCGAACTCCTGAATCTGGAGTCCGCCACAGTCCAGGACGGTGTTCTCACAGCGCAGCTCGGCCACGACCAACACCCATCGGCTCCGGCCGAAGACCACTACCGCGTAAGCACGATTGTTCGGATCGAATTGGATGCCGGTGGCGGCCCTCGACTGCTCTCGTCCACCAACACATGCTCCTATCTGTACGAGGGCGTTCGCACACTTCAAGCACATGCTGACTACAGCGTCACTGATTGGATGAGGATTGGCGACATCGACATCCCTCGGACCGCCACCATTGACCGGTTCTTGTTTGGCCCGTTCATGGCAACCGATCCGGGTCTGAAGTGGTGCCCCAACGGCCAGATGTATCGAGTCACCATGACTCACAAGGACTATCGTTCGGTCACGCCACAGGAAGCCACGGAACAACTGGCCCAAATACCGGATCAGGAGGGCGTCAGCGTATTCGCCGAGGAGCTCGGCCTCTCCTACAAACTTGGCCGCGACACAATCTGGATGGATGGCGAACCCTACGCACTCCCTGAACCACTCTTCGAGCATCCCATCGGAGGGTTTGCAGGCATCCTTGAGTCATCGACATTCCTGCCACTTTCAGAGGTACCGATGAGCACCAACACGGAGTCCAGAGCGGAGCTCACGCCCTGGACAAGCAGCCAATACTCAATCGCGCTGCTGGCAGTCGCACTTGTCCTTCTCGCAGTTGGCCTGTGGCGGCGCTGGAAGGCTGGAGCATGACACGATTCTGGCCCGTCGCGCTCGTATTGCTGTGTGGCCTTGCAGGCTGCGCCCCCTCCGATGACTCACCCGCCGAAGCCGCACCAGTAACCGGCATTATCACCCACGACTTCGGTTCTGTCGACATTGGTGACGTGCCGGTCACCAAGACGCACGTTTTCGAACTCACCAATTCAACCAACGCGCCAATTCATGTGACGGATGTCAAGAGTACCTGCGGCTGCACACAAGCAGCGCTCTCGGCGCGGACCATCCCGGTCGGCGAAGCCATTCTCGTCACCGTCGGCATGCAATTCACTTCTTCCGGCACCAAGACTGCGCAGGTGCACCTGATCACGCAGCCCGATGAAGCCGGGCACATCATGCTGACAGTGGCAGGTCAGGGCAGATCGCTTCGCAACATTCGCATTGCTAAAACCGTGCGAATGAAGCCGGGTGAAACACGTTCGCTCCCAATTCTTGCGAGCAG
>CAZRBV010000046.1:0-14554 GCA_964598425.1 uncultured Isosphaeraceae bacterium
GGCCGGATTGGGTCGCCCTTGGTCTTGGTGTAGGGCAAGGAGAGCGCATAGCGCTTGATGGCTCGTACACATCGGTAGTACCTGTAGTAGTGCTTCTTCTTGCTCCCGGAGAATGTGTGTGACATGGCGGCATCGCACGTCTTGCAGCGCAGGAGGCCGCGAAGCAGGGCGCCGTACTTGTTGCGCACTTCGATGCCTCCCGAACGACCGTTGTGGGAGAGTTGGTGCTGGACTTTGTCGAAGAGGTCCTGATCAATGATCGCTTCGTGTTCGCCGTCGTAGATGTCGTCCTTGTGTTTGATCTTCCCGATCAGAATGGGGTTCTTGAGCAGCGTGTAAAGCGTGGCCTTGTCAAAGGGGCGCCCACCAACAGCGACTCCCTTCTTCGTCGTGCGCCGTTTGTTCACCCAGCTTTGGCGGCCAAGCTCAACGACGACGGGGAGCAGAGAGCCCTTGTCGAGGTACATCTGGAAGATCTTCCGGACGCGGGCAGCTTCTTTGGCGTTGACGACGAGCTTCGGGCTGGCGCCAGATCGATCGACGTCGTAGCCGAGGACTGGGACGCCACCCGTCCATTTGCCCTTGCGCTTTTGTGCAGCGATCTTGTCGCGGATGCGTTCGCCGATGATCTCGCGTTCGAACTGGGCGAACGACAGCAGGATGTTCAGCGTGAGCCGGCCCATCGAGTGGGTCGTGTTGAACTGCTGCGTCACGGACACGAATGAAACGTTGCTCTTCTCGAACGTTTCCAGGATCCGGGAGAAGTCCATCAACGAACGGCTGAGGCGGTCCACTTTGTAGACAATCACGCAGTCGATTTTGCCAGCGTCGATGTCGCGTAGCAGTCGATCCAATGCTGGACGTTCCATGCTGCCGCCAGAGAATCCTCCGTCGTCATAGAGCTCTGGTAGGACGGCCCATCCCTCGGTCTTTTGGCTGGCAATGAACGCCTCGGCGCTCTCGCGTTGAGCGTCCAGGGAGTTGAACTCCTGATCGAGGCCTTCCTCGCTGGACTTGCGGGTGTAGATGGCGCACCGAATGGTCGGAGTGTCGTTCGTGTCGGTCGTTTCTCGTTTGCGTCGGCCGCTCATCGTTTGCCCCCGAGCCGGAAGAAGCGGAATCCGTTGATGTGGCTTCCAGTGACTGTCTTCGCAATGGCTGAGAGCGTGCGGTATCGGTCACCGTCGTATTCGAATCCGTCGTTGTCGGCGAGGACGACGACGCGGATGGTTCGGCCCTTGTACTCGCGCACGATCGCCGATCCGGGTGACGGAATGCGCGCATCATTGTGCTCGCCGTTGTGGAGTTCGCGCCGCACCGTGATGGTCTCGCCGGTCTCGGGCGGGCAGATCACGGCCTTCGGCGCCATCACTCGGATATCGGCATCGTCGGCCAGTTCTGCCGCGCGTTTGCGGGCGCGTTCCGTAAGGTCACCCTCCGCCTTCGCCTGAATGCGCCAGGCGATCTTCCGTATAAGGTACGCGCGATGTCGTGTCCGAACTGGTTGCCCGTGAAGCTCTTCGTACACGTCCGCCAGTTCAGCGGTGGTCTTCTGATGAAGGGCTTCGATCTCTTTGGCAATGTCGCCAAGCATGTGTGGCTCCTTTTCGTGAGACTCTGAGACTCGGCCGCTAACCAGCGGGCCGTGGAGCCACACTGAGCGGCAAGTTGGCGCAGAGATCAAGGCGACTGTCGCCGGATTCCGGTGTCTTCGAGAGATTGCTCGAAGTGCCACATTGTGAACGGATTGTGCGCAGCATGGCGCCGGCAAGAATGCTGGCGACTTCATCGCGCCGTTCATCGGCGTTCGTGTTGTCGGGGTTGCGGCCGGTCGGCATGGATGACTCCGAGACAGAGGTCGTGTCTCGGGTTATCTATGCCAAATGACGGCTGCTTGTCCGATGAGTGATCACAGCGGGCCGCCTGCGGGGGAACGCTTAGTACAATCGCGGCATGAGCTACCGATCAGAGACCATCGCGACCGCTGTAGATCGAATGAACCGCCAGTATTTTCTACCGGCGATTCAGCGAGAATTCGTGTGGAAGCCCGAACAGATAGTACAGCTCTTCGACTCAATCCTTCGGGGATATCCGATCAGCTCGTTCCTGTTCTGGGAGCTCAAGCCGGAGAATCGCGACAAATGGCAGGCCTACAAATTCATCGATCGCGCCCGTCACGGGGGTACGCACAATCAACTCGCCTCGATCGAAGGCGTTCAGCACATGGTCTTAGTACTCGACGGCCAGCAGCGGTTGACGTCGCTCTTGCTTGGTCTCCGTGGTGTCTACGTCACGAAGAAGAAGTACAAGCGGTGGGACAATCCCGACGCGTGGTCGGATGAGCGACTCTACATCGACCTCCTTTCCGAGCCACGGCTTGCGGATGAGGACGCTGACGACGGGCTTTACTACAAACTGGCATTCAGGGCGGACGTGCCTGAGCCTGACGCGAATCACCATTGGTTCAAGGTCGGACGCATCCTTGATTTCGACGAGCGGGCGAAGTTCGAAACGTTTCTCGACGAGCAGCTTGACGTTCTGGAGGATGCCGGCCTGGGCCGTACGGAACGCCGCATCTTTGAGAAGAATCTTGAGCGCTTGTATCAAACCGTCCATGCCGACGAGGTCATCGCTTACTACACGGAAACCGATCAAGACTACGATCGAGTGCTCGATATCTTCGTGCGAGCGAATGAAGGCGGCACCAAGCTCAGCAAGTCAGACCTGCTGTTGTCGATGGTCACCTCGAACTGGGATGGCGTGAACGCGCGCGAAGAAATCTTCAGCTTCGTGGACCGGCTCAACACAGAGCTGACTCGCAAGAACGACTTCAGCAAAGACTTCATTATGAAGTCTTGCCTTGTGCTCACGGATCTCCCCGTGGCGTACAAGGTGCAGAATTTCAACAACACCAACCTTACGAAGATTCGCGATGCGTGGTCGGCGATCCGCGATGCTGTGGAGCGAGGGGTGGAGTTTGCCAATTCATTCGGAATCGATCGCGACAATCTCACGAGCGTAAACGCGTTGATCCCGGTCATCTACTACATGCTGAAGAATCCCGATGTCACGTTTCGCGGCTCAACACCGTTTGAGGCGTCCAACGCGGGATCAATGAGGCGGTGGCTCATCATATCGCTGCTAAAGGGGGCCTTCGGCGGCGCCTCCGACAATCTCCTCCGGGACATTCGAAGTGCGATTTCTGCGACCGAATGGCCCGGCGCGGACTTTCCAATTGTGGCCATTAATGAAGCCATTAGCAAGACTGGCCTGAGTGCTGGCTTTGACGAGTACACGCTTGATGATGTGTTGGCATTCACCTATGCCAAGCAACGAACGTTCCTCGCCCTCTCGCTTCTTTACGACGAGGCTGCGTGGGGCACGATGCAGTTTCATCAAGACCACTTGTTTGCCCGTGGCCTATTCAAATCGAAAGAGCTGTTGTCGAGCAACCGTATCGACTGGCTGTCAAAGAAAGAGCGTCTCGGGAATCTCTGCCTTCTTCTAGCTCACGAGAACATCGGCAAGCAAGACATGCCGCTCTCGCAATGGCTGGCCACTCGAGATGAAGGATTCATGCAACGCCACTTGATTCCCCAGGATCCCCGACTTTGGGACTTTGAGTGTTTTCCGGAGTTCCTAGAAGCGAGAGAAGATCTGATTGCCGATCGCCTCCGGTCGCTTGTTGGTGCTCCTGCGGTATAGGGACATTGATGACTCCGAGACAGACGTCATGTGTCAGGTGATCTATGCCGTTGAGACGCTCCAGATCAGCGGTTCATGGAGCGCCGCTGGTGACTTCAGCTCAAGGGTAACGAGGAGCGCGAGTTGGTCGATGCGTGATGACCGTCCGATCCATCACGACGACGAGTCCTCAGGCAGCGTACCTGCCTTTAGTCGATTCTCGTACGACTCCTGCTCCAGGCAACGGTTGACAATCGTCTCGTCTTCAATCGGATAACTCCACGCGCCGTCGTGCGTCCGCTCTACCATCGTCCAATACCACATACCAGCGTGCCCGAGGTAGCGATACTTCTTGCTGTAGAACGACTGAAGCTGGCCCTCCTGGCGAATGTAGCGCACCAGTTCGTCGAACAGTTGGGCGTCGACTCGATTCCTCACGATGTATTCGTGCGGCCACTTCGGATACGTCTTCGCGAACGTCCAGGTCTCGGAGTCCACGAATTCTCGAAGAGGGGTTGGCAAGCTCGATGCGTCGCTCATCCACGGAGTTTACTTGACGATGGTCGCGGTCGGCTCATACAGGTCAGGGCGGCTTTGCGGATCTCAGGCCTCGCAGTTGCGGCCGCTGATCGGGACAAACCGTCCTCGTTGCACTCTCCCAACCAGAGACAACTCTCCGTTCACCCCGGCCCACGTCTCGGCCAGAGACTCAGAGACTTTGGCCCCGAATCGGCGGCTTGGCCCGCGATCCCACGCCGCTCGTTTATCCGGGAGTTCGGGGAGAGACACCGGACACAACCCCGAACGCTCCCAAACCTCGCCACCACGGGCCAAAACGACGAACGCCGCCGAGGTCTCTCGGCGGCGTCAATCGTGAACCGTGGGGCCGGCTGCGTTTGCAACTGACCGGGTAATAGCGGGGGCAGGATTCGAACCTACGACCTTCAGGTTATGAGCCTGACGAGCTACCAGACTGCTCTACCCCGCAGTCGAGGCGGAGATTGTAGCGGGGGTGCGGTGAGAGGGTCAAGCGGCAGGCGATTGTGGTCTCTGCCCGTGCGGTGGGCCGATACGCAATGGCATGGCCGCATCGTATCCAGCCGCGACATCACGCCGCATCAGAGAGGGGGGCGAAGCACCGAGCCCCGGCCGGACGCCTCCGATTCTTCGCGTATCGGCGGCGTGGCTGTTTCTGCTTGCAGGGCTCGTGCTCGTTGGGGCCGTCATGCTGGTGCCCGCATGGCGGGATGTGGAGGCAGTGAGATACGAACGCGATCGTCTTGAAGCCGCCGCCGCCTATCAGACCCGCCGCGTCGCGGCGACGCGCCAGATGCGCACCTCGCTTGCGGATCCCGACCCTGAACTCCAGGAACGACTCATCGCCTGGCAACTCAATCTGCTGCCCGCCGATCAGACCCCCGTCGCCCGGGAACTCCACGCCGGTGGCATCCTTGGCTGGATCGACAGTACGGTCGAACCAATCGCGGAACCAGAACCGCCACCTCCCGCGACCACGCTCGAACTCCTGGTCTCGGGGCCCATGCGGCTCTGGGTCCTGGCGGTTGCCGCAGTCCTGATCTTCATCGGACTCGTCGGGCTTCCCACGATGACCGCCGCGAGCGTTCCAGCTGCCACTGAACGCCGAGGTGCCGCGCCCCCCGAGCCGGCGTGACGCCGATCGGGCGTCTGGGTCCTGTGTACGAAAAACAGCAGTACACACGGCGCGTGCCTGAACCGGTCCTACGCTGCGGCGATGTCCACGTCCAGACGCCTCACGAACTCAGATCCCCCGACATCCGAGGACGAAGCATGGCTCCGGCTCACCGGCGCGGCCGGGCTCGGGCCACACACGATTCGCCGGTTGCTCAGCGCCTATGGCAGCGCCAGCGAAGTCGTGCATGCTGCTGTCAGTACCAATCTGGATGCCCTCGACGACGAGATCGCCAGCCAGTGCAGCGCCGCAATCGCAGCGGCTATCACACGCAGCAATCCGCAGGGCGAACTCGAGCGGCTTCGCAGGATTGGGGGCTCACTCGTTCCGTTTGATGATGCGCGGTACCCAGCGCCGCTTCTACAGATTCCCGATCCGCCGCCGCTGCTTCGCGTCGCGGGCGATGTCGATCGGCTTGGCGATGTGGGTGTGGCAGTGGTTGGCACGCGCCGATGCGGGGCCGCTGGACTTCAGCAGGCCGCTCGATTTGCAGGCACCCTCGCCACCGCCGGGCTTACCGTTGTCTCGGGCGGCGCGCGGGGCATCGACGCCGAAGCGCACCGCGCCGTGCTCCGGGTTGGTGGCCGAACCGTAGTCGTCCTCGGCAGCGGACTGGGCTGCCCCTATCCGCCCGAACATGCCTCGCTGTTTGACGAGGTCCGAAACTGCGGCGGCCTGCTTGTCAGCGAACTGCCGACTTCGCAGCAGCCACGCCCGTCGCAATTCCCTCGCCGGAATCGAATCATCAGCGGGCTCTCACGCGGCGTCCTTGTCGTCGAAGCTCCAACGCGAAGCGGGGCGATGCTGACCGCTCGCCTGGCCGTTGAGCAGCACGGCCGCGAGTGCTGGGTCGTCGCTGCCGGGGCCGAACGACCGCAAGCCCGAGGCGGAATGGAAGCGGTGCGAGACGGTTGGGCAGCGTGCGCTCTGGACCCTGGCGACGTCCTGGCAGATGTACTCGGCGCGGCCTCGATCAGGAATGAGCCGGCGAGCGAACCGCCGCCCACACCCATTCCCGCGCTTGATATGGCGCAGCGCACTGTGATTGAAGGATTGCGCCGGGGAAGCACCACGCTCCCGTCGCTGATCGAAACCGCAGGAGGCGCAGCGGCGGCGCTCCAGGCAACGACGCACCTCGAACTCATTGGGCTTATCGCCCGCAGCGGCGACCACATCGCGCTGACGCCGACCGGTGTTGCGGTGGCGGGGGCGATTCGCCGCGAGGATCGTGATGAAACTTGAGGGGGCTGCTAGCCGTCATACCGCCGCATGACGCCGACAACGATGCCTTGAATGCGGCACTCCTTGACGATGATCGGTTCGAACGCATCGTTTGCAGGCTGCAGGCGAATGCTGCCGTCGGGCTCGCGGAAGAAGGTCTTGAGGGTGGTCTCGCCATCCGGCAGCAGGGCGACGACGCGCTCGCCGGGACGGGCCGTGTCGGCCCGCCGCACGATGACGTAGTCGCCGTCGAGGATGCCCTCGTCCTGCATCGAGTCACCCGTGACCTGAAGCGCATAGGTGGCGCCGGTGCTTCCGATGCGAGGCCCGAAGACGTGTTCGAGATCGAGCGTATCGCTCTGTTCAAACTGCTCGATCGGATAGCCCGCAGCGATTCGACCAACAAGCGGAAACTGCAGCGAGCTTGTTTCGTCGGGAAGGCTCGCGCCCTCAGCAAGCGACAAAGAGCGTGCCTTGTTCGGCTCGCGAACGAGCACGCCTTTCTTGATGAGTGCGCCGACGTGTTCGAAGACCGTGACCTTGCTGACGCCGAGCGTGTCGGCGAGTTCCTGCATCGTCGGCGAATAGCCATGTGCGACGAGGCTGTCGCGGATGAGCTGGGCAATGTGCAGTTGTTTGGGCGTGAGGTTCATCCTGAGCGTTCTCCGTTGGCGCAAGCGTGACAACACGCTGCGCGGCGCATGGGGGCGTGGCTTGCTTCCAGTCTTCGGGGCCGGGACGATGTGCGGCCAGCAGGCCGATCACGTGCGCGAATCGCGCCTCGGCGCGAGGATCGCGAGCGAGGGCCGACGGGCAAACCACTGGCTGACCGGCCTGAGGCAGCGGCTGGTGGACGGTCCGCCGCACGAGACAGCCGTTCTCTTCAAACACGGCTGTGCGGTACTCCCCTCCAGGGCCTGTCAGAACCAGTGGCATGCTCATCGGTGTCCTCGCTTCCTTCCCGATCCGTGAACTGGGTAGAACGCTGCTCAAGCAACCGCACAGCCTGGTGGCCAGCCCAGCCGCCCGATTGGGGGTGGCTGTGGGCGAAGGCACAAGATGTGGTAGTTCGGTTGGCATGAGCAGGGCTATTCGTCCAGTTGGTTGTGATGACTTGAGCATTCCATCGACCACTTTGATAGGGATACGTTAGGGGAACAGAACCCAAACTTCAAGTATGAGGCAAATCGTGGCTGAGGGCATCGCAGAGGGGGGGTCGCGGGTGATACCGTCCCCCGCAATGCCCACGAGCCCTCCAAGTCCATTGCCCGACTCCGATCGATCCTGCTGGTCGCTCCCCGAAGACTGGGCCTTTCTGAATCCGGGCAGCTTCGGTTTGCGGCTCCGGGACGTGCAGGCCGCCAGGGCGGATCTGCTCGCTCGGTGGGAGGCGCAGCCGGTTGACTTCATCGAGCGGGTCTCTCCGGGGTTGTATGCATCGGCGCTGGATCAGACGGCTCAGTTTGTGGGCGCTGACGCTGCCGGATTTGGCTTTGTGAGCAATGCGACCGAGGGCATCGACGCGGTGCTGGCAAGCCATGCCGCTGCGAGAGACGGCGCCATTCTGATCGGAGATCAGGCCTACGGTGCAGTTGCCGCTGCATCGCGGTGGGTGACCCGTGCTGCAGGCGAAGATGCGGTGCGGCGGGTGCGGGTGGACTTGCCTGTCGAGTCGGCACATGACATCACTTCGTCGTGGCGCGAGGCGCTGCAGGGCGGCGGGGTGGCACTGGCGATTGTTGATCATGTGACGTCCGGCACGGCGCTCGTGCAGCCCGTGAGCGAGATCGTGGCGGTATGCGGTGAGTTTGGAGTGCCTGTCCTTGTCGACGGTGCGCATGCGCCGGGCATGCTTGATCTGGATATCAACTCAGTTGGGGCTGACTGGTATGCAGGCAATCTGCATAAGTGGATCGGTGCGCCGTCAGGCGCCGGATTCCTATGGACCGCGGCGAGGCACCGAGGTACCACGAGGCCGCTGGCCCTCAGCCATGAGGCGAATGATGGCTACGAGCCAGCATTCATGTGGCAAGGCACCCGTGACTACACACCGTGGCTCACCGTTCCGGCAGCCATTGACGCGATCGAGCAGCGGTGGGGCTGGAAAAACGTGCGATCATGGCAGCACGCGATGGCCTGCTGGGCGGGCGGGACACTGGCAGAAGCGATTGGTTCGTACGCTTCGGACGGAACTGGGGGCACGCTCACCGCAGCCATGGTGTCGGTGAAACTGCCGGACCTGTATCGCAAGCGATACGAGGATCGATTCGTACTGCGTGACCTCATCGCGCGTGACCACCGGGTCGAGATTGCGATTGATGACACGGTTGGCGATTGGTGGCTGCGCATGTCGTTTGGCCCGTGGGCGAGGGCCGAAGACGTGCAGCGCGTGCAGGACGCGCTTGCCGCTACTGCGTAACCCGCGCGACGATCAATTCTTCTCGCGGAAGCCGTCGCCGCGCGACGTTGGCTTCGGCTCTTGAGTCGAATCCGCCGCACTGCACGAGCCACCAGTTGCCGCTCTGGTCCTGACGCGAGCGAACCGTGACCGGGCCAACGCCTGCCGATCCCGCTGAGTGCGCCAATCGCTGCGCGTGGGAATCTGCCGACGAGCGGCTCCGGTAGGCGCCCGCCTGCAAGACGAAGGCGTGCGATGTGGATCTGCTGTCACCTTCGAGTCGGCTGCGCCAGCGACCTGCCGCGAGCGTGTTCCCTGCCGTTTCTGCTGCAGCGAGGCCGCGCACGGCAGCCTGCCGACGGTCAGATCCCTGCAGAAGTGACCACGCCCGCTCGTATCGCCTCAGCGACTCAGCATAGTCGCCTCGGCTCGTAGCGAGTTGCCCCAGCATTGCTTCGGCGCCACCCGCGATCTTCGGTGAGGATGATCGACAGGCTTGCTTGAAGAAGGTGCGGGCCTGCTCATCATGGCCTTGTTTGAACTCGGCAAGGCCTCCGTACCAAGCTGCAGCAGCGGCGTCCGACGAGTTGCCACGGGCCACCACCGACGCAGCGGCGCTGGCCGCGCCATTGAGCCCCTCCCCGTAGAGACGCTCCACTCGCTGCAGGCTTGTGCCGGTGCGCTCAGGTTGGCAGGCGGCGAGGAGGCTGGCGGATGCCACGATCGGAATCATGCAGAGGAGCGTTCGGCGCATGGTTGAAGCGTATCTCCAGAGGGGACTCGGGTGGAATGCTTTCCGTTGAATCGGCAGGAGGCGCTGCTCTGCAGCAATCATCGCCCCGGAGCCTGCTAGCCTGCACCCCATGCGGTTGATCAAGCCAATCCTGAGACACTGGACCCGCCACCCGATGCGGGTCTGGGTAGAGGATGACTTCAGGAAATGGAAGGGATACATGCTCTGGGCCGCCTCGCGGCATCTCGCCGGGGCCATCCGGGCGAAGACCGACCGGCCCAATATCGGTGTGCTGCTGCCGACCGGCGGGGCGTTTCCAGTCGCGCTTGCGGCGACGTGGATGCTCGGGCGGACCATTGTGCCGCTGAACTATCTGTTGTCGCGCCGCGAACTCGACTGGATCATTGACCACGCCGAACTCGACCTCGTCGTAACCGCCGGCCCGATGCTCGAAAAATTTGGCGCGATGCCCAGGCATGTGCAGACGCTTGAACTCGACAAGCAGCGGTTCAAGGGCGTGCCGCCGCTCTTTCGCCCGGTCTCGCGCCCCGATGAGCACACCGCCGTCATTCTGTATACGTCCGGAACCTCGGGCATGCCCAAGGGCGTGCAGCTCTCGGTCGGCAATGTCGCAGCCAACGTCGATCAGTGCATCAAGTGGGCGAGTTTCACATCCAGGGACTGCTTTCTGGGTGTGCTGCCGCAGTTCCACAGTTTCGGGTTCACCGTGACGACCGTGCTTCCGATGGTGCTCGGCTGCGGCGCGGTCTATACCGCCCGCTTTCAGATGTCCCGCGTCCTGGACCTCCTGCGACGCCGCCGACCAACCGCCTTCATGGCGATTCCATCGATGTTCAATGCGCTTTTGCAGTCGAAGTCCGCCAGGGTCGAGGATCTGCAGTCGCTTCGGTATCTCGTCTCGGGTGGCGAGCCACTTCCAGATGCGGTCTATGACGGATTCGCCGAACGATTCGGCATTCGCATCTGCGAAGGCTACGGCCTGACCGAAACGGCGCCCGTAACCAACTGGACCAGGCCCGACGAAGAGCGGCGCGGCGTTGTCGGGCGACCCCTCGACGGCGTCGAAGAAATCATCGTGAGCCCGGACGACGGCTCGCGGCTTGGCCCCGGCCTCGATGGCGAGGTGCGGATCCGCGGCGCCAATATCATGCAGGGATATTTCAAGGATCCCGACGCCACCGCTGCGGCCTTTGATGACGATGGCTTCTTCCGGACCGGCGACATGGGGCAACTCTCTGAAGATGGCTTTCTCTCGATCACCGGTCGCATCAAGGAAATGCTGATCATCGGTGGAGAGAATGTGTTCCCCCGCGAGATAGAAGACGTCCTTCGGCGGCACGAGGCGGTGCTCGACGCCGCAGTGATCGGCTCGCAGGACCCGGTGCGAGGCGAAGTGCCGCTGGCCTTCGTGGAGCTGATTGACGGTGCCGAAGCCACGCCCGATGAGTTGCGGCGGTATTGCCGAGGGCCGCTGCCGGGATTCAAAGTGCCTCGTGAAGTGCGTATTCTCGATGCGCTGCCTCGCAATCCGACCGGCAAGTTGCAGCGGCGGGCGCTCAGCCCCGAAACCGGAGTGGAGACGACCAGTGCCTGACCGAATGCGCTTGACGCTTGCCCACAGCCCGGATCCGGACGACGCATTCATGTGGTGGCCTTTGGTCGGACTCGATGGCACCCCGGCGATCGACACGGGCCGGTTTGATTTTGAACTCGTGACGGATGACATCGAGTCACTCAATGCTGAGGCTGAGCGCGGCGCCTACGACGTGACCGCAATCAGCATCGCGCACTACCCGGCAGTCAAGTCGCAGTACATCCTGACTGCGTGCGGCGCTTCGGTTGGGGATGGCTACGGGCCGAAACTGGTGGCCAAGCCCGGCCTGAGCCTCGATGACATTCGGAGAGACAGACCGGTCATTGCGGTTCCGGGCGCTCGGACGACCGCATTGGCGACGAGTCGACTGCTGCTTGGCGATGGCATGCGATGGGAGGCCATTGCATTTGACCAGATTGAAGACGCCGTACTGTGCGGGCGGTTTGACGCCGGGGTCGTGATTCATGAAGGACAACTGACCTGCGAGCGAATCGGGCTCGAGATTCTGGTCGATCTGGGGGCCTGGTGGAAGGAGACGCGCGGTTTGCTGCTCCCCCTCGGCGGAAATGCCGCGAAACGAGACGTGGAAGATCGCGGCGGCCCCGGGACGCTCGCGGCCCTCGCCAGCGTGCTCTCACGCTCGCTCACGCATGCCATGCAGGAGCGGGAAACGTCTTTGGAATACGCACTTACGTTTGGGCGTGGGATCGACCGGGCCGATGCGGACGCGTTCGTCGAGATGTACGTCAATGCGTGGACGCTCGAGTTTGGTCAGCAGGGTGAGTCTGCCGTGCAGGCCTTCCTGTCGGCCGCACATGAGGCCGGGGTACTTGACAGCCCGGGTATTGTGGACTTTGCCCACTCGGGGTCGGTCGGCGCCGGCGACGAGTGTGGGGCAGGAGTGGAAGCATGAGCGCGATGGGGCCCCCCGGAACCGCGGCAGGATTCAATATCCCGGTTGTGCGGCAGTTCAGCATCTTTCTGGAGAACCGTGTCGGGAGGCTGCTCGATGTCCTACGAGCATTCGATGATGCCGTCGACGTTCAATTGCACGCACTTGCCGTCCTTGAGGCAACAGACTTCGCCGTCGTCCGACTGATTCCGGACAACGCCGACGCGACGCGGCTGCTTCTGCGGGAGCGTGACCTCGCCTTCTCTGAGATCGACATTATCGTGACCGAGCTGGACGAGGATCACGAACTCTCGAATCTGTGCCTGTACTTGCTCGGGGCCGAACTGAATATTCAGTTCATGTATCCGATCATGGGTGATCAACCGGTTGCCGGACCGAGAATGGCAATCTGCTGCGATGACAACCAGTTCGCGGGGCAGGTCCTTCTCAGGAAGGAGTTTCGCCTGCTGGGGGCGGCGGATCTTCGGTAGGTGTGGAGGGGCGCTCCAGGAGTACTGAGAGCGGGAGCTGGTCTCCCTGGTCGTCCACGACGATCGGGTCGTACGGGTGCGGACGTCGCCGCGTGATGCGGACTTCATCAAGAACGTCACCTTGCTTCATCTCTCGAACGACGTCGAGGCCGGTGATGATCCGGCCAAAGGTCGTCCGCTTGGTGCTGAGATGCGGCGCGGGGAAGTGCAGGACAAAAAACGTTGTGTCCGCGCTGTCGAGTTTGCTCGTCCGATACGCCACCAGGCTTCCAGCGAGGACCGGTCTCGCCTGAGGGAGTTCGTGTTCGTCCGGGATCGTCCAGGGAGGCATCCCGTCATCGCTCCGCCTGTCACCAAAGATGGTGCGAAACCCGGTATGGACCAAGCCTGCAGGATGACCGTCGTAGTGCCCGCGATCTGCTGCGGCAATGAACGCCGCGACCGTGTTCGGCGCATCGTCCTCAAAGAGTTCAACGGTGACTTCGCGTCCATTGATGACGAGGGTGGCGAGCGGATTGTCTGCCCGGGCTGCGTCGGCAGCTCGCTTCTCACATTCGGCGACCCAGCCTTCTGCGGCAGCCTGCCGCAGTGGGATCATGAACTTCAGCCGCCGATGGAGTCCAGAACGGCCGGAAGATTCCAGCGCGTCCATGTCGATTGACTCAAGCAATTCGCGGGCCCGTTCAAATCCGTGATCCGCGTAGTGCACATCAGACCACAGATACACATGGGCCGGATCCGTCAGGAGCGACTCAGGGACGCTGTCCAGCAATCGCCGCGCCGCCGCGAATTGATTGGCATGGCGATGTCCGCGGGCTGTTGCAACCAGGAGCGGAAGATCGTCGGGATAGCCCGCGCGAAGCGATTGACCGATGGAGGCGGCAGCCGACCCGTTGACCCGGGCAAGGATGTCCAGCTCACGGGCGGCCTGAGGGAGCGTTTCCTCGCTGCCAGCGAGCTCGTCGAAGCGGGACCGCACCGCAGCAGGCCCCTCGGCGAGCAGCGCTGTCATGAGTTTCTGGACGTATCGAGGTGCGCCAGGGCGACCGGCAACCAATTCCTCCAGCACCACGCGGCCCCGCGCCGGATCCCTGGCGAGCCAGTAATCGGCCCAGGCCAGCCCCGCTGACGTCTTGGCTGGCGCCATCGCGAGCAGCGATCGCATGGACGCATCGACCTCCTCATCGTCACCGAGCGTCATGGCGAGCGTGACGATGGTTTCCAATCCCCTGGAATCGCTCGGGTACTCGCGGCTGAATGCACGAGCCTGCTCCACCACGCTCGCTGCCCGAGTGCGCCAGCCGGGGTCATCAGGGGCTGGGGGGGAGAGGGCAGCAATCGCTGCGGCGAGTGACGCGGCAGCGACGTCGGCGGGGGCGTCCGCTGAAGCCACAGCTGGCGGAGCGGCCGATGGCATCAGCGGGGGTGCCGCCAGCATGTTGGTGGACGCCACAGATACGAATAGGAAAAGGAATCGAGTCATGCGAGTGGGCATCGGATCGTATGGGCTCCGAGCGTTGGCAATAGTAGAAGGATGGCACCGGGGAAACTGCGACAACATTTCTGCCACCGAGATCTCCACCGATTGGTCGGCGTTGCCCCCATTCTGCGGCCTCAAGCGACCTGCGCCACCCGAATCCATTCAGGCGGAGAGCGAGTGCGAAAATGTTTCCGTTTTCTGGCCTGCGGTCGTTGACGCGCTGGATCTGGACAGTATTATTCCACGCGTCGGGCTCACGCCCGGCACCAAGTTTGCCCCCGGAAGGGCTCGGTATGCGGCTTTGCCGCTACCGGGCCTTTTTCTTGCGC
>CAZRBV010000047.1:0-14338 GCA_964598425.1 uncultured Isosphaeraceae bacterium
GCTCACACTTCAGTTCAGCTTCCAGGGCAAGGTCTGCGAGGAGCCCACAATCGCGGCCCCTGATACTCCGCCCTTCGCACGATTTCCAACCCGGTTGCCACAAGCCACCCGAAAACCCAATCTCCACCCCACGCCCCCCGCACAAGCCAACCCAGCACCGACCGCCGGTCACTTTATCTCCTTTCGCCACAAGACCTTAGCAAAACACGAAACACGTAAGCCGTGTAATGCCAACCACATAAAGTGACCGGCGGTCCATTGGGGCTCAGAAGTCGAGGCTGAGCCCTGCGTAGGCCTTGAGGTCGTTGGCGGTCGAGCCGCCGGATGGCTGTGAGTCATAGATGTTCCGGAGCCCAAGGTTGAGTGCCCACGGCGTATCGCTGCCCAGCTTCATCTTCCAATCCACGGAAACGATTGCGAGGTAATTGCCCCAATCAACCGGATCTGGCGCGATGGACATCCCGCCGCTCAGCGTCTGTCGATCATCGATCTTCCAATCGGTACTCAATTCAAACAGTAACTGCGGATCGACCTGCCCATCTTGATATTGCCAGGTCACACCGCCACCGCCCTTCAGCGTCAGCGTGAGGTCCTTCTCATCAAACAGCTTGTATCCCACGCCGCCGTAGGGACTCACCCGATGCTCCCAGTGTTCAAACTGATCGTACTGCCACGTGGCCTGCGCAAAATAGAGCCAGCGGCTGTCCGCGATAAACCACTCTTGATCGGCCCTGACAAGAATGTCGTTATCCGATGTGGCGCCATTTGACTGATTCCAGTACCAGGACGCCGTAACGTCGAATTGCTCAGAGTCAGATTTGCGATGTGCTTCGGCGCCGAGCCGAATGTTGTAGGAGCTGGTCGTCGTCTTGCTTCCAGTTGCGGCGAGGGACACGGAACCCTTCCATGGACTCTCCGACGGCGGTTCAAGTGCAGCCGTCTCGACATCTTCGCTACCCGCTGCAGTCGCCCGCGCCTCACCTGCATCCACTGCCTCGTCGTGAGTTTCAGAACCGGTCTTGCTTGCAATGAGATTGCGGGGAACGGTCACATGTCCAAGCACAGCGTGCTGGATGACACACTCATCGCCCGACTCGGACACGAGTTCGCCTGTCAGTTGGTCACCGCCCGGAAACACAACCTGCACCTGCTCACCTGCGAAGGCGGAAGCTGTGAGCAGCGTCACGCTCACGGCGACCAGTTGCCGAATCCTCTTCACGTTCATCTCTCCTCTCAAAAGCTCAGCACGACACCGGCCCAGGCCTTGAAGTCATTGTGGGTGGATCCTGGAGACGGCGTTGAATCGTAAATGTCGCGAACGCCAATGCTCAGCGCCAACGGGGAGTCCTTCCCGAGCTTGATTTTCCAGTCGCACTGGATCGTCGCCAGAAAGTTCGATGGATCCTCAACATCTGGCGCAATTGAACCGTATCCCTGCAGTGATTGACGATCATCAATCGTCCACGATGTCGTTGTCTCAAAAAGTGCCTGCGGCCGGATGAGCCCTGCATCCTGCTCCCACGTCATTCCACCGCCGCCCTTGATGGTCAGCGTGATGTCCTCCTCGTCGAGCAGCCGATATCCCACGCCACCATATGGGCTCAACCGATGCGCCCACGACTCGAACTGATCGTATTGATACGTGGATTGCACAAAGAGTTCCCACCGCGAGTCTTCGCTGAACCAATTCTGCTGACCACGCGCCAGAAGGTCGTTGTCCGTCACGATGCCGTCCGATGAGTTCAGGTAGTACGACACGCTGAGATCAGTCGTGCTCGTCGGGGCACTTCGCTTGAGAGCGCCACTGAGCCGGAGGTTGTATGTCGAGGTCGTGGTGTCGCTCGCCGTCACAGCTGCGCCGACCGAACCGGTCCAGAGGATCGCAGGCGGGTCAGGCTTGAGGGGCGGCGATTGGACATCCGGCGGCATGCCTGCTTCGTCGGATCGGCCAGCACCATCTACAACAGGCATCGGGCGCGGGGGTGCTGAATCCGGTGGCGATTCCGGGGCAGGCGCTCCCGTGGCTCGCGCTCCCGTGGCTCCCGCTTCCGCTTCCGCTTCCGCTTCCGGGGGAGGCGAAACGGACTCGATGTCACTGAACGGAATCCGCATTTGACCAAAGATGGGATGCCTGAGAAGCATGGTGCCCTGATCAACGCCAGTGACCTCGACGAGAATCTGATCGCCGCGGTGCAGCGTAATGAGTTGCTCGGTCGGGCTGGCCGCTGCAACAAGGGCCCCTGCGGCACCTATCCACGCAATCATCATGGTATGCAGGGTACTGCGTCGAGCAGCCTCACGAAAGAACTCCGAGTGCATGGGTCAGTCACGAGTGTCGGTCTTCTCCACCTTCACACCCACGGCGGGCTCAGACGCGTCCAACTGGGTGAGTGCTTCGAGTTCGTCACCGAGCTGCGGGTCTGCGTCGATCGGCATCGGATTGTACCGTTGAATCGTTCGAATGAATACGGGCGTGAGGATTGAAAACAGCACGACTACAGCGAAAGCGGCGGCGCCGGTGATGACGAAAGTCCGGACGCGGTGCACTCCCCCATCGCTCTCTGCGTACGCGCCGATTCGGCTTGTAGCAAAGCCAAGAAGCCCAATCGCCAGCAGTACCGATCCCTGCCACGTTGCCTGCTGGCGTCTGGGAGCAAGCCGCGTGATGACTGCCATATAGACCGGCGAGATGAGTACTTCACCGATACTCATCAGTGCGTATGCACCGACGAAGGCCGCGAGGCCAATGACGGGGGCGGATGCCACGCCTGATGGAATCTCGGTCGCCAGCCAACCAAGCGTGACAACCGCAGCGCACGAGAGCAGGCCACCGATCACCATTTGCAGTACCGAGTGCGGGAACTTGCCACGTTTGGCGAGCCAGGTCAGCAGCAGTGCCAGAAGTGGTGTCGCCAGCACAATGATGGCTGGTTCAATCGAGTTCATGGCGGCTGCTGGAATCGCCCAGCCAAGCACGTCGCGGTCGACATACGAGTTTCCGATCAGTTCACTCGTGGCGCTTCCGGCAAATACGCCATAGGCGAGTGCCCAGACCATAAAGAGTAGAAAGAGGATACTCAGCATCGTCATGTTCACGCGGAGCCTTCGGTGGTCAAGCGCGATCGGGTCAGGCGGTTCGGGCACGCCGTCGGTTTCGTATCCGGGCCTACCTCGCTCGGCGTGCGGCACAAGCGGCCGCGCAAAGACCAGGACAACAAAGGCCAGCGTCATGCCCAATCCAGCCCAGAGAAAGGCCCAGTCGAACCCCCACCGCACTTGAATGATGCCAGCGACAAGTGGTCCAATCATGCCGCCGATGTTGATCATCATGTAGTAGTACTTGAATGCGCGATCACGGCGCATTCGATCTTGTCCGTAGAACGAACTCACAAGGCACGGCATCGCGGGCTTGAGTAGCCCTGTTCCGATAGCAATCAACCACAGCGCTATCCAGAATGTCGTCAGGTTGGTGTGATCGCCGAAGAAGAGCGTGGCATGACCGGAGACGATGACCATCGCACCGAGAACGACCGCTCGGTAGTGCCCGACGAACCGGTCGCCGATGAGTCCAAAGATAACCGGTAAGGCCGAAGGCCATCAGCGTGTAGTCGCCCGAGATCTCAATCGCATCAGCGTTTGTAAGGCCCAGACCACCGTCTTTGGCGGATGCAATCGCGAAGAGTGCGATGAGCGCAACAATGCTGTAGTAGCTGGCGCGTTCCCACAACTCGGCAAACGCGACAAGCGCGACGCCGAGGAAGGCGCCGCGGCGGCCACTTACTTGAGATACTCCCGGTGCCGCAGCACTCACATCACCCACGCATCGCTCCCTTTACTGCCTCGAACAGAGTGAGTTTTACCATGATCGCCGGGGCGATGAGCACCAGGCCACGCACGCCCGACGCCAAGAGACCGTGCCAGCGGCGAAGCGATCCGATCTCCAGCATACACGCCGCAGGGATACCGGCGGCAGCGACGAGCCACGCCCATGCAGGAACTTGCTCATAGTCATAGGACCATCCGGTCAGGGCGATGGTCGCCAGCATGGCTCCCAGCACAGCGCCTCCGGTCGGAACGTCGGCTTGCTTTGAACCCCAGGGGAGTACTCTCGCAAGCCAGAGTATGGCGAGTGCTGCAGACACAGCCCCAGCCATGAGTGCCAGAGTCATCTGGTTTGCGACGAGGGCAAGCATCGAGATCGAGGCGGCGATTGCCCAGCCGCCGAGCGACAGCTCGGCGCGTCCTCTCATGTCCAGAAGTGAGGTCAGGAGTCCCGCTGCGCCGATGACGGCGGCCACGCCCAGTGAATCACGCCCCGGCACACTGAGCATCCAGCCGGCCGCGACACCACCGAGGATTGCCAGCACAAGCCGAGCGGGCCATTCGCCGCGTGGAAGGTTGACGTCGATGCATCCCCACAGCCCGATGGCCAGGCAAAGCCACGGCACTGCATGCCACTTCTGGGGTGGCGGCCACGCGGGCCAGCCAACGCTGGATACAAACGACCACACAGCGGCGAGGGTGAGGGCGATCACAACCAGTATGGCAGCGGCGGCGGGATTCCTGCTGAGCGGCTTGCACCAGCGGGCAGCGGCGATGAGCACGGCTGCTCCTGCCGCTGGAATCAGAACGCTCCAGAGTACCGCCGAGATCACGTGATCAGCTGCCTGGCTCGATGCCGCCTTCGAGCGCCACGATCAATTGCACATCATCACTCAGTGCGCCGTTGTCGACCCCCCAGTCCATGCCAAAGTCCGATCGATTGATCTCAAATGTGGCCTCCCAACCGGCTTTGGCAACGACAGGATTGCCGACGACACCGGTGACCTCGATATCGGCGGTCACCGGCTTGGTCACTCCGAGCATCGTCAGATCTCCAGTCACCCGCCAGCGTTCCTTCTCGACACGTTCACCACCGGTACTCTTGAAAGAAATCGCCTCGAACTCTTTTGCGTTGAAGAAGTCTGGCGACTTCAGATTCCCGTCAAGTTTCGCGCTCCCGGTGTCAATACTCTCAGCAGCCACCGTGACGTTGAATCCAGGCGCTGCCGAATCGTCTCGAGGCCAATCGACCGAGCCTGTGACATCGTTGAAGCGTCCCCAGAACCGCCCAGCGCCGGCATGGTGGATGCGAAAGAGCGCGGTACTGTGAACAGGGTCGATTGCCCACGACTCGGCAGCAGCGGTCGGCGGTGACTGCATGCTCATGGTTCCGATCAACAGCACGGCCCCTGAAACGGCGGCGAGTACCTTGTACATGATCATCCCTTCCTACTTGACTGTTCCAAGCCACGCGGCAAGCAAGTCAACTGTTGCCTGAAGGTCGCCCTTGTGGATTGACTCGGTAATTGTGTGTACGTAGCGTGTCCCGCACACGACTGCCGCGCAGCGGACGCCGTGCCCGCTCCGCTGAATCGCTGCACCGTCCTGACCACCCCGTGGAAGAATGCATCGCTGATATGGGATCTTCCTCTTTCGAGCGACCTCGCAGATCGATTCGGCCAGTCCAGCGTCAGCGATCATCGAACTGTCCATAAACATGACGCCCGCCCCGTCACCACGTTTCGTCACGCGGTCGGCTTCCGGCACACCCGGCGTGTCAGCGCAGAGTGTGACGTCCAAGCCGATTCCAAGATCCGCGCCAACAGATTCGGCCGCTGTGAATGCGCCGCGCAAGCCGACCTCTTCCTGGGTCGTAAACGCCACGACGATCTCGCAGGCGTGTCCTGCATTCTTGCCCTTGGCCTTGGAAAGTTTCTTCACCGCCTCGATCGCGCAGTACACGGCGAATCGATTATCAATCGCCTTTGATACGAATGCCTCGGGCTGTTCTTCGAACGGCTCGTGCATGACGACGTAGTCGCCAACGCGGACCGTCTTCCTGGCTTGCTCAGGAGACATGCCCAGATCGACATAGAATCCAAGTGGCTCGGGTATCTGCTTTCGCTCCTCAGGCGTGGAGATGTGCACAGGCTTCCCGCCAGCAGTCATGATGCCAACGTGATCGCCCTTGTTGGTGCAGACAAGCACACGGCGGTGGAAGAGGTTGCGAGGGTCGAAGCCGCCAGCAGGGTTGACCCAGGCAAAGCCGAATTCATCGATGTGGCGGACATAGAACCCGATTTCATCCATGTGGGCGCAGACGAGAACGCGGGTTGGTTTGCGCTTTGTGCCTGCGGTCGGCTTTCGGGTGCAGATGAGCGACCCCATTGCATCCTCAGAAACGTCATCGAAGAGACCACGAATATGGCCTCGGACGACTTCACGGACCCGCTCTTCTCGCCCGGGCACGCCCGGCGTTTCACACAGTTTCTGAAGCAGTTTTTTGTTCATCGGGCGAGCACTGTAACGAAACCCGCAGGCCGCCCTTGACTCACTGAACCACCCTGCCATACTCGACCGGATGGTGCTGAATTGCCTGGTTCTGACGATCGCCACCTCGGCTGAGCCGGCCCACCTGGTCGCCTCTGACGGGGCCACGAATGACATTTTTGGTTCATCGGTGGCGTTGTCGGGCACCCATCTCCTCGCCGGCGCCCCGATTCATGGGGCTTCCGGCTATCAGGCGGGCGCGGTGTATGCATTTGAACACGGCCCGTCTGGTTGGCTACAGACACAGAAGATCCTCCCGCCAGTTGAGACGACCTATGGCGAATTCGGAGCTGTAGTGGCGATTCAAGGCGATCTCGCAGCCGTCGGCTGGATGGGTGGCATGTCGGGTGACGATCGGACCGGCAAAGTTGTGCTGTATGAATTCTCCGCGGACGGGTGGACGCAGTCGGGAATGCTCACCGATCCAGACGCGGAGCATGGTGATCGATTTGGTGTTTCCATCTCAATCGACGGCGATCAGATGATCATTGGCTGCCAGCTCGATGATGCCGCTGGGTGGAACAGCGGGTCGGGGCTGGTGTACCGGCTGATCGACGGCGAGTGGGTGTTTGAGCAGCGACTTCTTCCTTCACAGGGCGATCAGTTTTCATGGGCCGGTCGAGATGTGCAGATCGACGGCGACATCGCCATTGTGGGTGCGTATCTGGAGTGGAACGGAGACGTTCAGGCAGCAGGAGCGGCCTACGCATTCCATCGAGGTGCGGATGGAGTGTGGGTTGAGGAGGCGCGGCTGACTGCGAACGATCCGTTCGCCGGCAACTACTTCGGCTACAGCCTCGCACTCGATGGCACGCGACTCGCTGTCGGCAGCATCCTCAACGACGCTCCGATTGAAGATTCCGGCGCGGTGTATCTCTTTGATCGTGACGGAGGCGCATGGCCGCAGACGAAGCTCTCGCCGCCGGATGTCGGAGGAGAGTTTGGCTACGACATCATTCTCAGTGGGGAAACACTTCTCGTCGGCGCGGTGTATCACGCCGGAAATGGGTTCGCCAACGGCGCCGTCTATCGGTTTGAGCAATCGGGTGCCGAATGGGATTGGCAGGGCAAGTGGTTGCCGATGCCAGGAGCCGATGACTGCTTCTTTGGTTCCTCCATGTCACTCGACGGCGACGTGGTTGCGGTCGGCTCACCGCGCGAGGACATCGTGGGCCCTTGGAGCGGCGCCGTCTATGTGCATCAACTTGATGCAGGCTGTCCAGCCGACATCAGCGGCGACGTGCTGGTCGGGGTCGATGATCTGCTCATGGTGGTCTCGGCATGGGGCCCGTGCAGCGGGTGCCCGGAAGACATTGACGGCGACGGCGACGTCGGCGCCGACGATATCCTGGCCGTCATCGCCGACTGGGGCTGGTGCCACTAAGCCCCCGACCCGCCGGGCGATTTCTCTTCTGTAGCGACAGTGGTCTACAAAACGGAAGATTCGTGTGTGCCGGTGGCCACGGGAGATACATCACCCGTCGGGTCGAATGACCTCACGGCGACCCGTTTTCCACCTGAGGAGGCGAAGGGCGTTGAGGACGACGACGATGGTCGACCCTTCGTGCAGCAGCACGGCGGGGCCGAGATCTGCCACTCCGATCACCGCGAGCGGTGAGACGATGCAGATCACGCCCAGCGCGATCAGGAGGTTCTGACCGATCATTCGCCTACTGGCCTGAGACAGTGCCACAGCATCGGTCAGCAGTTGCAGATCGCTGCCCATCAGGACAACATCCGCGGTCTCCATTGCAACGTCGGTTCCAGCAGCACCCATCGCAATACCGACATCGGCAGCGGCCAAGGCAGGCGCGTCATTGACCCCGTCTCCAACCATCGCGACGCTGCCGCACTTCGCTCGCAACTCCTCGACGATCTGCAGTTTGTCTTCAGGAAGTAAGTCTGCGCGAACATCGTCGATACCAACATCCTCCGCAACGGCAGCCGCGGCCCCGGCATGATCTCCGGTGATCATCGCCACAGTCTCAACGCCGAGGGCGTGCAGATCTGCAACAGCCGCGGCCGCTTCAGGCCTTGCCGTGTCGGCAAGCCCGATCACGCCAATCGCGGCGCCCGCCCGGAACACGCACACCACGCTCGCGCCTCGCGCCGACAAGCGATCCACAGCAGCCGAGGCCTCGTTCCCCATCACGCCCATTGAGGACCTGCCAACCGAAACGTCAAGTCCGTCGATCTCCGCTAAGGCGCCTCGCCCGGCGATCTGCCTTACCGTGTCCGTCTCGGGAAGATCGATTGCTCTCGACGCCGCTTCAGCAACAATGGCCTCCGCCAATGGATGCGACACATTCTGTTCAACCGCCGCAGCGAGCCCGAGCAGCTCCTGCTCGGAAGCACTTCCCACGGCGGCGACTTCAATGACCCGCGGCTCTCCGACAGTCACCGTACCGGTCTTGTCAAAGGCAACCGCCTTCATACGGCCAAGCGATTCGAGCGCCGCGCCGCCCTTCATCAGAACGCCAATTCGGGCCGATCGGCCGAGTCCACACAAGATCGCTGCGGGCGTTCCAATGGCAACCGCGCACGGCGATGCGGCGACCAGGAAGGCCATGCCTCGGTAGAAAGACACCCCCCACTCCTCCCAGGATGCCCAGGGGGGGATACAGATCACGACCGCCGCGAGGACGAACACGATCGGCACATAGATTCGCTCAACTCGCTCGGTGAATCGCTCTGCAGGAGACTGCGCGCTCTGCGCCTCTTCGACCATCCGCATGATCCGGGCAAGCGTGCTCTCACCTGCCAGCCTGGTCACGCACACGACAATTTCGCCTTCTCCATTGACCGTGCCGGCAAAAACATCGTCTCCGATTCCCTTGTCAACGGGAATGGACTCGCCAGTCACCGGCGACTGATCAATCGCCGATGTCCCGAGTTCAACCTCACCATCAATCGGAACGCGATCAAATGGGTGAACCGCGATGTGATCCCCGACGCGAATGTCCTCCACGGGAACCCGCCGGGTCGTTCCGTCCGCCTCGATTCGATCTGCGGTGTCTGGAGCCAGATCGCTCAGCGCCTCAACGGCCCGTTTGGCCCGCTCCAATGCCAAATGCTCACCGGCTGCCCCAAGGCCGAACAAGAAGAGCAGGAACGCCCCCTCCTCAAAGTGCCCCAGCGCAGCGGCGCCAATGGCCCCCACAAACATGAGCACATCGACATCAACTCGAAAGCGCCGCAGCACCGCAACCGCCTCGACAAACGTCGATGTGCTGGACAGCACCGCACTCAATGCGAGAAGGACCAATCTCGCAACCTGACTTCCGTCGAACACATGGACAAGAAAACCAGCCAGGAGCAGCGCCCCTGAAACCGCCACAAGAAGAAGCTCCCGGTCATGCAGAACAGCGCGGCATACCGAAGCAAGCATGTCAAAGATGCGACTGGGAAGCGGCACGGCCTTCGGAAGCGGCGCTGCTGCATCGCCGTAACGCACCTCGGTCGCACCGAGATCGAGCCGAATCGGCAATCCCTCGAGTCGCTCGGCTACTTCGTGAAGCGGGCACGTCCCCCGAGGAAATCGCATCAAGACGCGGTCATCGCCTCTTGGCAGAACCGCCTGAACGTCCAAGGTTCGAAGACGCCGCCGGAGATTCCGTCTGGCCCGTTCACCAGCAAGACCTTTGACAGGGACAGCCAGCACAACATGCGTCTCGGAATCGCATGGCGGAGTTCCGTCCGACTCAGCCCGCCGCTCAATCCACTTGACCACGCATGCTGCGCATGCGGCGGGATCAACCCCATCACCACACGGATGCGCCACTCCCGACGAGAGGACCGGCAGACTCGTGCGAGGTGACTCATCACCCTGTTCTGTGGTCATGGTCCGTCGATCAGCAGATACTGCGTTGGATTGTCTGGGAGATACCAGTTGAGTCCCGCCTCAAAGAAGACCGCGATGGCATTGGCTGCGATGATGAGTCCGAAGAGCCAGAGAACGAAGAGTGCTGTCCCCCGGCCTTCTCCTCGCTGCGGTCGCAGGGCATGAAACACCACGAGTCGCGTGCCGCTGAACGCCAGCACGACGAGGAACACAATCAGTGCCCATGTGTACAGGTGCATGCCCGCCACCGTCCCGCCGTAGCCAGCGTCTCCGGGCATAATGTGCAACAGAATCTGCCGCGCCGATGCGGCAAGGCCCACAATCGCGCCCAACACACTCATGCCATACCCTGCCAGAACTGTTGGCAGTGGTACTTCACGTTCTCGCAAGCCATCCATCACGATGAGCGCAGGGCCAAGCGCGCAGAGCATCATCGCCATGCGCTGAATAATGCAAAGGGGGCCCGGAAACTCCCACTCGCCAAACTGCATCCAAAAGGCACCCAAGAGGACGCCGCAGATCGCGAAAATCTCAAACTGGGCCAGTATGTAGAGAAACCTGCGCATTTCAGAAGCTCAGATCCAGGTGGTCGGTTGCGTGGTGAGCGAGCAGCACCACAATTGCGCTCATGGAGATGAGAAACAACACGACAGCCGGCCATCGCCGCTTGCAGCGCATGGCCAGCAGGGTGAGCAGCAGCAGAACAAAGATGCCGGTTGCGATCATGCGAGCATGGTACTCCGTCCAACTTCAGGTGAGTTGCAGTGGCGGCGGCTCCCGCCGCGTGTGGGGTTCAAATCGGGCTCGAAAGGCATCTGCCTCACAGCCACATGCCTGGGCAAGATTGGCGATGTGGTCGGCGTCTTCAAAGTCATCCCGGCGGATCCGAATCATGTATCGCCTTGCAATCGCATAGCGGGTTGAGTGAATATCGACGAGCCGCACGCGCATCCGCCCTGTCTGGGGATCCATGAGTTCATCGAACGGAATCGGCACAAACCGGCCCTGCTGCATGCTGACCAGCACCCCACTTCCACCCTGAATGAGATACCTCGCGCCGCAGTACCCGAGATCCCGCGTGTACTCAAGGTCAATCGGAATAGGCGCTGCGGAGCGGAGTTCGTACCCGAGGTTCTTCGAGACGATCGTCGTGTCATGGCCCAGTTCGCAGAGGCGCCGCGCGACTTCTCCCTGCAGCACGCGTCCGAGATCGAGTTCGGAGAGGCGAATGTTGCCATGTTCGTCTCGCTCGACGAGGCCAAGGGCGTTCAATTCGTCAGGATCGATCGCAAGGCACACACCTTCGGCAATCACAGCAACGCCATCACGCCGGCCAAGTGCCCCCCGCTTGATGATTGCGCCGACAAGAATGTCGGCGACTTCATCTAATGTGACCTTATCCCCGTTGAATTCTTCCGGAATAATCGTCACCGTTGCGCCGGCCGCCTTGCCGATTCCCAGTGCAAGATGGCCAGCCTTCCGGCCCATGGCGACGACGATGTACCAGCGCGACGTCGTCTTCGCATCGACCATCAGGCTGTGCACGATGCCGACGCCGACGTGCCGCGCCGTCTCGTAGCCGAACGTGTTGATATTGGCGGGCAGATCCAGATCGTTGTCAATCGTCTTCGGGACATGCGCCACACGAATCTCTCCACGCGCCGCCTCGGCAATAGCCCGGGCAGAAAAAGCAGTGTCGTCGCCGCCGATCGTGAGCAGCATGGTCACGCCAAGACCGCTCAGCGTTGACACGGCCCGCTCAAGATCTTCGGGGTTCGCCGTTGGATTCGCGCGTGACGTGCGGAGTGCTGATCCGCCGAGAAAGTGAATTCGGCTCACCCGCTCGATATCCAGCGGCTCCGCACAGCTCACGTCACCGTGCATGAGCCGCTCGAACCCATCACAGATTCCAAGGACTTCCACGCCTCGAAGCCGCGCCCGGATCGTCGCAGCTGCAATCACGCTGTTGATACCGGGAGCCGGGCCCCCACCCACGAGAATGGCCAATCGTTCGCTCATGCAGGAGAGGCTACCTGCTAGTCTCCTGTCCATGCCAATACTCACACCGACGATCCTGATTCTCGCCGCAGTTTCCGACGGAGGATGGATCGATTTGTTTGACGGAGAAACGCTCTCCGGCTGGGTCAATGTCAACGGCGCCGCTTCTACCTGGCGAGCCGAAGACGGGATGATCAGATGCAGCGGCAAGCCGACCTGCCTGCTACGAACCGATCGGATGTATGAAGACTTCATCCTCGAGTTCGAGTGGATGCATCACGAGAAGCAGGGCAATGCCGGCATCTTTGTGTGGTCGGACGCCCTCCCCGCGCCGGGTGTTCCGTTCTCCAAGGCAATCGAAGTGCAGGTGATGATCGGTGTCGAGACCGAGAACTACACAAGCGAGGGCGATATCTTCTCGATCTGGGGTGCCACGATGACACCTGACCGCCCGCATCCGGCTGGTTGGGCGAGGTGCCTGCCATCCGAGGCCCGTACCAGGGGTGCTGGCGAGTGGAATCACTATCGCATCGAGTGCATCGACGGGCGTATCTCACTTGCGGTCAATGGTGGCGTGGTCAGCGGCGGGTACGACTGCAATCCGCGGAAGGGGTTCATATGCCTGGAGTCTGAAGGCACGCCAATAGACTTCCGCAACCTCCGCATCAAAGAGCTTCCAGAAGAGACCTCCCCATGGGCGAAGGATGCCAACGATGCGCAGGGTTTCAGACCGTTGTTCAATGGTCTTGATTTCACGGGCTGGAAGAAGCCCGATGGGCACGAGGACAACTGGTCGATCTCCGGAACGAGCATTGCGCATAATGGCCAAGGCGGTGATTTGTGGAGCGAGGCCTCGCTGGGCGACTTCGATCTCATCGTTGATTGGAAGTGGACGGGCGAATCGCAAGGCAAGATGGAGCGCCCGATTCTCGGAAGCGACGGCATTGCTGACGTCAACGAAGACGGAACCACCAGAACAGTCACAATCGACGAGCGCGACAGCGGCATCTATCTACGCGGTAACAGTAAGAGTCAGGTGAACATCTGGTGCTGGCCGATCGGAAGCGGAGAGGTCTGGGGATACCGCACGGACGAATCGATGCCTGCAAACGTTCGAGCCGCCGTGACTCCTCGGGTGCCAGCGGACAAGGCGCCCGGGCAGTGGAATCGGTACTTCATTCGCATGCAAGGCGAGTACTTGACGGTTGTCCTCAATGGAACGACCGTGATTGACCGGGCGCATCTCCCGGGCGTCCCCGCCACCGGTCCGATTGGCCTGCAGAGCCACGGCAGCGGCATTCAGTTCACGAACATTCTGATCCGACAATAGGGGCCTGGTTGCTTCACTCGGGAGCGATTGAGCTCGGTCTGAATCACTCCAGGCGGCCCCAATGGGTGCCCTGTTGAGATCTGCCAGAAGTCGCTTGGTTTGCCCCTTGCATTTTCCGCCCCGGCCCGCGACAACATACACAGACAATCTACCGCCACACGTGGGTGAAAGGAGTTTGCCATGACGCAGACGACTGAGGGGACTTCCAGGTATCGCGTCCGCCACGAGGGTCAGACATCACCATGGATGACCGCGGAGCAACTCAAACAGGCGACTGCGCTCGGCCAGGTGGCGAAGGAAGCCATGATTCAGCAAGCAGGCCAGGTGGAGTGGCATCAAGCTGGTGGCATCTCAGGCCTTGAGTTCCCGGCGCCGCCGGAGCCAAGTGCCGAGGAGCAGAAAGCGAAGGAGCCCGTCGATCACCATCCGCGTTTCAAGACGCTGCGTGATCTTCTCGCCAACTTCCTGCATTGCCCGGTGGCCATCAACCTTCGTCAGGCCGATCACTTCGACGAAGCAGAGTTGCTGCTCTGCTGCGAGGATCACTTCGAGGTCAACCTTCCTCGGCTCAAGACGCGGGCGTTTGTCCCGTATTCGAGAATCAAGGCTATTGCATCGGTCGAAGTTGAAGAGGGCGGCAACAAGTATCGCGACACGCACAAGGTGCGTATCGAGGTCGAGCCCTGCCAGGCCTTCACCGCGACCGGAGATTAGCGAGGCGTCTTTCTTCGCTCGCCTCGCTAGTCGCGGTTCATCAGGAACACGACGACGTAGTAGAACATCATCATGACCGAGGC
>CAZRBV010000048.1:0-13381 GCA_964598425.1 uncultured Isosphaeraceae bacterium
GGGTGGCATGGGTGGCATGGGTGGCATGGGCGGCATGGGCGGCATGGGTGGCATGGGTGGCATGGGTTTCTGAGCCACACAACGCCTGAACGACTCTGACTTTCCGCCGGGATGCCGGCACGACAACACGAACAGCACGCTGGCCAGATGGTCGGCAGGAGGAACGAAACAATGGCAGTCAAACCCCTGGAAGATCGCGTGGTTATTCGACCGCTTGAGGCAGAGACCCGTACCGAGAGTGGGATCTATCTCCCCGAATCGGCCAAAGAGAAACCGATGCAAGGCAAGGTCGTTGCGTGCGGCCCCGGCAAGCGTCTCGACAACGGCGAGCGCGTCAAGCCGACCGTGAGCAAGGGCGACACTGTCGTGTTTGGTAAGTACTCGGGAACCGAGGTCGAGATCAAGAATGTGAAGCACCTCATCGTGCGCGAAAGTGAACTTCTCGGCATCGTCGAGTGAGCCACGGTACGACGCGAAAGCGACTGGAGAAATAGATATGTCCGCCAAGCAGATGCAATTCGACGCCGAAGCCCGCGAGTCCTTTCTCGAAGGCGTGAGCCAATTGGCTCGAGCAGTCTCATCAACGATGGGGCCGAGCGGCCGCAACGTCGTCGTTCAGAAGTCCTTTGGAGGTCCATCCGTCACGAAGGACGGTGTTTCGGTCTCCAAGGAGATTGAACTTGAAGGGCCTTTCGAGAACATGGGTGCTCAGATGGTTCATCAGGTCGCCAAGAAAACCGCTGATCTGGCCGGTGATGGCACCACGACCGCAACTGTGCTGGCCGAGGCGATCTATCGCGAGGGCCTCCGGTTTGTAGCCTCCGGCTGCAATGCCGTCGCCGTGCAGCGGGGGATCAATAAGGCCGCCTCGGTCGCCTGCGATGCTGTTGAGAAGTCTGCCTCAGATTGCCGGGGCAAAGACGACCTTCGGAAGATCGCAACCGTATCAGCCAATCATGACACCGAAGTTGGTTCGCTGATCGCCGAGGCGATTGGCAAGGTCGGGCACGACGGTGTCGTGGAAGTCGAGGAAGGCAAGACTGCCGACACGACGCTCAACTACGTCGAAGGCATGGCCTTTGATAAGGGATACCTCAGTCCGTACTTCATGACCGATCCAAAGGCAGCTGAGTGTGTACTCGAAGACGCGTACATCCTCCTGTATGAAAAGAAGGTTTCCAGTCTGCCCGATCTGCTACCACTCCTCAATACTGTGGCGAGCAGCGGCAAGCCGCTGTTGATCGTTGCGGAAGACGTCGAGAACGAGGCGTTGGCAGCGCTGGTTGTGAATAGACTCCGAGGAACACTGCAAGTCTGCGCTGTCAAGGCGCCTGGCTTCGGTGAGCGTCGAAAGGCCATGCTGGGCGATATTGCCGCACTCACCGGAGGCACGTTCTTCGCTGAAGACCTCGGGCGCAATCTTGAAGATGTTCAGGCCAATGAGCTCGGTAAGGCCAAGCGAATCGTGATCAACAAGGACTCGACCACGATTATCAAGGGCAGCGGACGCAAGGCGGATGTCGACATGCGGGTGAATCAGATTCGCACGCAAATCGAGAACTCGACAAGCGACTACGACCGTGAGAAGCTTCAGGAGCGCCTCGCAAAACTGACCGGCGGTGTTGCCGTTGTTGCGGTCGGTGGCTCGACTGAAGTCGAAATGAAGGAGCGGAAGGACCGCGTCGATGATGCGCTCAACGCGACTCGTTCTGCTGCCAAGGAGGGCTATGTCCCCGGTGGCGGCGTCGCGTATCTTCGGGCGCAAGAGGCCGTCACCGCAGGCCGATCCAAGGCCAAAGGTGATGAGAAATTCGGCTTCGATATTCTCTCTTCTGCGTTGGAAGCGCCGTGCCGCTGCATCGCTCACAACACCGGTATCGACGGCGACGTCGTAGTCGAGAAGGTGAAAGAGGGCACTGGCGGATTTGGGTTCAATGCTGGAACCGGTGAATACGGTGACCTTGTGAAGGCGGGCATTATTGATCCAGCGCTCGTCGTCCGAACAGCTCTTCGCAACGCCTCCTCCGTGGCAGGCCTGATGCTCACAACCGATGTCGCACTGACAGATCTGTCAGATGACACAGATCCAGTCGAAGGCGCCATCGCCTGATCGATCCTCCTTTCTCCTCCGTAGCCCCCCTGCCGGCACCGGCCGGCTGGGAGGCTCGGACGGGAGTGCTTCATGTCAACGACTCGCTGCTACTACGAGGTCCTTCGCGTCTCCCGTGACGCTTCCGGGGACGAGGTCAAGCGTGCGTACCGTCGGCTGGCGATGAAGTACCACCCGGATCGCAATCCGGATGACCCCAAAGCTGAGGAGCAGTTCAAGGAGGCCGCTGAGGCCTACGAGATTCTGGGAGACGACGAGCGTCGTCGGATGTATGACAAGTATGGGCACGACGGTTTGCGTCAGCGACCAGGTCACGACTTCCGCACGATGAATCCTGACGACATCTTCTCGATGTTCAGTGATATTTTCGACGGCATGGGAGGTGGCCGTGGTGGGCGTCGCCGGTCTGCCCGCGGCTACGACCTGGAGTACCAACTTGACATTACGCTCGAGGACGCCTTTCACGGTGCCGAGCACGAGATAACGTTTACTCGCCTTGATGTCTGCGATGACTGCGGCGGAGACGGGGCTGCTCCGGGAAGTACGCCGGAAACCTGCACAACCTGTGGGGGCAATGGGCAAGTTGCGCAGGCTGGTCTCGGTGGCATGTTCCGCATGGTGACTGCATGTCCTGCCTGCCGGGGCGTCGGACGGGTCGTTTCTGACCCGTGCCGCTCGTGCGACGGGCGCGGTCGCCGTAGTGTGGAACGGAAACTCTCAGTTCGAATCCCGGCGGGGATTCATCACGGTCAAGCCGTTCGTCTGGCGAGTGAGGGTGAGCCCCCGCCAGCTGAGATTGACCCTGCTGGCACCGGCCAACGTGGTGATCTGCACGTGCTTGTTCGAGTTGAGCAGCACGAGAAGTTCGAGCGAGAGGGCGACGACCTGATGGTGCTTGTGCCGGTCAACTTCACACAGCTGGCACTTGGCGCTGAGATTGAGGTTCCGACGTTGGATACGCCCGAGCCGCACACGCTTCATGTCCCGCCGGGGACTCAAAACGGTGAGCTTTTCCGGATCCCCGGTCGGGGAATGCCAGACCTCCGTGGCGGGAGAGCCGGTGATCTGGTGGCTGTGCTTCACCTGGTGGTGCCGAGGCATCTCAGTGAACCGCAACGTGATCTACTCAAGCAATATGCAGAAACCGAAGATGTTGCCGTTGATGCAGACCCACCGGGGTTCTGGACTCGAATCAAGGAGGCAGTGCGGGGACACTGATCCTGTTCTGTGAGGTGCGTGATGACTACTGACGAAATGCCCGCTGAACCAGTGAATGAAGTCGATGAGCCAGTCGCTGGCGAACCTTCGATTGTTATCGACGAGGCGCTCATTGGTCAGCTGACCGATGAGGCGGAGGGCGATCTTCGCGCAGTGCTCAACTGGTACGCTGACGAGCTTGATACCGCCAGGGAAGACCGTCTTCGGGTACTCGCTGAATTGTCAAACAACCAGCGTCGGGCCAGCGAGAACGAAGTTCGGGTCAGCCGCGCCGCAGTCGCTGGCGCTCTCAGATCGATTCTCACGATCTCTGACCAGCTGGATCTCGCGCTTGGGCAAGACATTTCCTCCATGACGGCCGAGCAGTTTGCCCAAGGCGTTCAGCTCGCTCGCGAGGAGTTTATGAAGGTGCTCACCGATCTTGGTGTTTGCCGTATAGACCCAGAAGTAGGCGACGAGTTCGATCCGCAGCGCCACGAGGCGATGCTGCAGCAGCCTGGCGATGGGATCGACTCTGGACACATCACGATGGTGATGCAACCCGGATACGAAACGGCCAATCATGTGTTGCGACCAGCCAAGGTTGCTGTCGCGCCCTGATTGCACATGCCGACGTATGACTACCGTTGCAAGGCGTGCGATCACGAGTTCGAACTCGTGCAATCGATGACTGCGCCAATCAGGAAGAAGTGCCCAGAGTGCGGGAAACTGCAACTTGAGCGGCTGATCGGGATCGGTGCGGGCTTTATCATCAAGGGTGGTGCCGCTTCTGCGAAAGCCGAAGCTGCCGAGAAGTCTCAGGATGAGAAGGATCGCAAGGCCGCGGCTACAAAGAGTGATGCTTCCACGGACTCCAAAAAGGCTGAGAAACTGGAGACGAGCGAAGCGGACAAGCCTGGCAAGTCCGCTCCAGAGAAGAAGGTGGACACGGTCAAAGAGCCCTCGCCAGAGAAGAAGATCTCAGGGGCCACATCGACGCCCACTCACGAGGCGCGTGAGGGTCGTGGCGTAGGAAACCTTGTGGATGCCGCGAAACGTCGTGCCAGGGAAGTCTCAAAAAAGACTCCGCCGCCGAAAAAGGCTCCCAAGCCCAAAAAGCATTGAGACCCCGACGTCGGGGGAGGATCGATTCAACCTGCTGAGAGACGATTGAGAAAGCGTTCGCGGAGTTGGATCTTGATTCCACTGGTCGCTTGGCGCACACTCAACTCATGGTTGTGTCCAAGACCATTGCACATTCGGTCAGAGTCACCGCCGCCGTGTTGTGCGTCGCGGCTGGCAGATCGGATGCAGCGATTCTGACAGTTGATGATGACCTGGTTGATCTGCCCACGGCTGACTTTATGGACATTCAATCGGCGGTCAACGCAGCTGGCAGCGGTGACGAGGTTCACGTGTACCCCGGGTTGTATACGGCGGTGGGAGATCAGGTTGTCGACGTGCTTGGAAAGTCCATCGTTCTTCGCGGCGTGATGGGAGCGGAGCAGACCATCGTTGATGGCGAAGGCTCCCGCCGCTGTCTGATCAGTGTGACTGGCGCGGCGGCAGCGACGCAGATCGAAGACCTCACGTTCCGCCGCGGCGCGGCGGAAACAGCCGCTGGGATTTGGATCGCGAGCACCTCGCCGACATTCAGGCGCTGCATCATTGAAGATTGTGAAGCGACAACGAGCGGTGGGGGGATCGTCCTGAACGGCAGCAGTACCACGTTCATGCAATGCGTGATCACTGGCAACAGAGCTGGGGGTGTCGGCGGTGGCGTGTGCGCTTCGTATGCCGACGCCATGATGCAGGACTGCGTCATCACGGCGAACACCGGTGCTGGTGGGGGGGGTGGCGTATGGGCCGACTCAAGTTCGTTGATATTGATTGATTGTGATGTCACAGAGAACATGACGGATATTGGGGGCGGAGGCATCAGGATCAGCGGCCCTTTCGCGAAGCCGCGATTCGAGAGATGTTCGTTTTCGAACAATGTGGCCGATGGCCCCTATTCCGGTGGTGGCGGCGTGTACTCGTATGAGTGTGCACCGGAATTCATCGACTGTGTGATGGCGGGAAACGACGTGGGAAGCGCAACTGGCTCTGGCGGCGGGGTGCTGTGCTGGAACAGTCAGGCGGTTCTGACTGGCTGTGAAATCACCGACAACGATGTAACGCACCGCGGCGGAGGGTTATGGGCGTATGACTGTGACCCTGCATTGACTGGGTGCACACTTGCGAACAACACCGCCTCTCTCGGAGGTGGGCTGGCATGCACCGATCACGCTGATCCAACGCTTCACATGTGCGAGGTCTCTGGCAATCACGCCGACTCGGGCGGCGGTGTGTGGTGTATTCAGTTCAGCCGGCCGCACCTGATTGCGTGTCTGGTCCGCGACAACACAGCGGATATCGAAGGCGGTGGTATCTTCGCTTCGACAAATGGATGCAGTCCGGCTGCGAGCAACACAAGTTTCTGCAACAACCTGCCTACGCATATTGATGGATGGCCGTGGCAGGACCTTGGGGGGAACTGTTTCATCGACACGTGTGTTGACGTCAACGGAGACGGGTTGCCCGATGCGTGTCAATGCCTGTCCGACTTCAATGGCGACGAGCACGTGGGGATCGACGACATGCTCCAGCTGCTGGCGGCCTGGGGATGCACAGCATGTCCGATTGAAGACCTCAACGGCGATGGGATTGTCGGCATCGATGACTTGCTGTCGATCATGGCAAACTGGGGGGAATGCGGATAGCTCGCCTTCAGGTCCCCGCTTCGGACGGGGGCCGGCAATTACCATCCCGCCATGCCACTTCGCTATACCGCACGAATACTTGACCACCTCTCTCGCGAGGACGGCCGCCAGGCGAATGTCCATGAGCTTGCCCGGGCTCTTCGGGTGACAGGGGCAGACAAGGATGTGGTGCGGGAGGCCATTGAGAAACTGCTTGAAGATGGCGCAATCGAACGGGTTGGTGAGAACCTCCGGCTTCCGCCACTGGGACAGGAAGTCGTCGGTATCTATCGATCAACCAGGCGGGGATTCGGGTTTGTGACGCCGGATTCGCCGTGCCGTGAAGGCGATGTGTACATCGCGCGTGGAGCGGCAGAGGGTGCAATATCGGGTGATCGGGTTCGCTGTGCCGTTGCGCGTCGCCACGGATGGAAGGGCGGATCACCGGCCGGCAAGATCGTGGAGGTGCTCGAGCGAGGCCAGACGATCTTCGCGGGAACCGTGGTGCAGAAGAAGGGGGGGTGGCTTGTCGAGCCCGACGGCAGACAGTTACGAGAACCGGTCATTATTCGGGATCCCGGAGCCAAGAACATCAAGATCGGGGACAAAGTCGTCTTTGAGTTGTTGGTGCCACCCGATGGGGACTATCTCGGCGAAGGCGTTGTAACGGAAGTCCTGGGCGAAGCCGGAGAGCCGGACGTCGAGACGGCGGCAGTCATCGCCTCATATGGTCTCAAGACGGATTTCTCTCCGGAGGTCGTCAACGAAGCTCGAGAGGCATCCCGCCGCGTCAATGACATTGACGAGCATCGGGAGGACCTCCGAGACCTGACGACGTTTACGATCGACCCGCCAGATGCGAAGGACTTCGACGACGCTATTTCACTCACGTATGACCGCGAGTCTGAGGAGTGGGAACTCGGCATCCACATTGCGGATGTCGCGCATTTCGTGAGGCCCGGCTCTGCAATTGAAGAAGAAGCTCGCGCTCGAGGAAACAGCACATACCTGCCTCGGCTCGTGCTGCCAATGCTTCCGGAAGTTCTCAGTAACGGTGTTTGTTCTCTGCAGGAGGGCGTGGACCGCTGCGCGAAGAGCGTGTTCGTTCGGATCGACAGGCGCGGGCGTGTTCAGGACACCCGTTTTCGAGCAACCGTTATTCGATCGGATAAGCGGTTCACATATCTCGAAGCACAGGCGTGGATCGACGGCAATGGCAAGGCTGCACGAGGTGAGTCGCGAACGGATACAGAACCGACAGAGGAAGTGATCGAGGCGCTTCGAGAGTCCGACCGGCTTGCACGAGTCATTCGCAAACGGCGTCTTCGTTCCGGCATGATCGTCCTGAATCTACCGGACTCTGTCGTGACATTCGATGACGATGGCCATGTCGCCGATGTACAAGAGGAAGATGACGCTTTTACGCACACCATCATCGAGATGTTCATGGTTGAGGCCAACGAGGCCGTGTCGCGCATCTTTGATGCGCTTCGGGTGCCGATCCTCCGCCGCATCCATCCCGAACCGGCGCTCGAAGACATGGCCGATCTCAGGATGAAAGCTGGCGCGGCTGGTTTCCGCATGCCGGATGATCCGACGAGACACGACTTGCAGAAGCTTCTGGATGCGACTCGAGAGCATCCGTCGGCTCGAGCGGTTCACTTCGCCGTTCTGCGAGCGCTTACCAAGGCGGAGTACAGCCCGGCAATCGTTGGGCACTTCGCGCTTGCGAGTGAGCACTATGCCCACTTCACATCTCCCATTCGGCGGTATCCGGATCTCGTTGTGCACAGGGCGCTGGAGGCGATGTTGGAGCACACCGCCAATGGGGCTGTGAGATTCACGGGCCGAAGACGAAGCGAGCTTGAGCAACTCATGGAAGATGACGGCCGCACGCTTCCTCAGGACGAACTCGTCGCGCTCGGTCGCCACTGCTCGGAAACTGAAGGGAACAGTGCCGCGGCTGAGCGAAGCCTCCGTGAGTTTCTGATTCTGCAGCACCTCGCAGAGCACTATCTGGGTGAAGAACTTCCAGCGGTCATCAGTGGATTCAATCCGGGTGGCCTCTGGATTTCACTCGACAGATTCCTGGTCGATGGTCAGGTCACCTGGGAGCACTTTGGCACATCCCGCCGTGACCGATGGGTCGAGATCCCCGGGCAAGGCCGCATGGTGGCCAAGGGAAGCGGGGCCGTCATTGCCGTTGGCGACGCGGTCACCGTGCAGGTCATGCGAGTCGACCCAACAAGCCGGCAGCTTGAGCTTCTACTCAAGGAGAGGCCTGACCGTACGACAGCAGACCTCTCCAGGCCGCCCCGAGAGCGTCGTGGGAAGCCAAAGCAGGACCGCTATTCCAAGCGTCGCAACGGCGGCAAGCGGCGCCGCCGATCGGGGTGAGATTCCCACGTTGCGACGCTCTTTGGATACCTTGGTGATTCCAGACGAGGAGATCGCCATGTCCGACCATGTTGATATTGAGTCAGTCCTTCACGAGGAACGCGTCTTCGACCCACCAGCCGATTTTGCGCAGCGATGCGGCGGGGCCTGGATCGAGTCGATGGACGAATACCGCGAGTTGCACCGGCAGAGCATTGAGGATCCAGATGGATTCTGGTCAGTTGTTGCCGGTGAACTGGACTGGTTCAAGCCTTGGGACACTGTCTTGGAGTGGGACTGCCCGGACGCGCGCTGGTTCGTCGGTGGCAAGACCAACGCATGCCACAACTGCGTGGACCGGCTCATCAACCTTGGCCATGGCGATGAGACGGCCATTATCTGGGAAGGCGAGCCGATGCCCGGCGGGAAGCCAGAAGTTCGCACGATCAGCTACCGAGAGCTCAAGGTGGAAGTTTCTCGCTTCGCCAATGCATTGAAGACTCTCGGCGTCAAGCGCGGCGATGTCGTCACCATCTACATGGGCATGGTTCCAGAACTCACGGTGGCGGTTCTGGCATGTGCTCGCATTGGGGCACCGCACAGCGTCATCTTTGGCGGGTTCTCTTCGCAAGCCATCGCGGATCGGGTCGACGACGCTGACTCTCGGGTCATCATCACGTGTGATGGCGCGTGGCGGCGAGGTAAGGTCGTTCCTCTCAAGGCAAACGTTGACCAGGCAATGGAAATGACTGATCGCGTAGACCATGTTGTCGTACTCAAACGATGCAACAACGAGATCAATGTACATGAAGGCCGCGATGTCTGGTGGCAGGACGTCACTCGAGACGAGACTGATGATTGCCCGTGCGAGGAAATGGACAGCGAAGACATGCTGTTTCTCCTGTACACATCTGGAAGCACCGGCAAACCAAAGGGGATTGTGCATACGACCGGTGGGTACCTTGCGCATACATTCCTGACGAGCCGCTATGTGTTCAATCTCAGACCAGGGCACAATCATGTGTACTGGTGCACGGCCGACGTGGGATGGATCACCGGACACTCGTACATCATCTACGGGATTCTGCAGAATCACGTGCCGACGTTGATGTACGAAGGGGCGCCAAACTTTCCGGAGCCAGACCGTTTCTGGGACATCTGTGAACGCCATGCCGTGACGCACTTCTACACGGCGCCGACAGCCATTCGTGCGTTCATGAAGTGGGGTGAAGAGCATCCGCGTCGCCACGATCTCTCCAGCCTCTGCGTACTTGGCACCGTTGGCGAACCGATCAACCCAGAAGCGTGGATGTGGTACCACCGTGTCATCGGGCACGAGCGTTGCCCGATCGTCGATACGTGGTGGCAGACAGAAACCGGCGGGCACATGATCACACCGCTTCCCGCAGCGACCCCGACAGCCCCCGGCTCGTGCACGCTGCCCTTCCTCGGAATCGACGCCGCCGTTGTTTCAGAAGACGGCGGTGAACAGCCTGCTGGAACCGGTGGGTTGCTCGTCATTCGCAAGCCGTGGCCATCGATGCTGCGGGGGATTCACGGTGACCGTCAGCGATTCATAGACACCTACTTTTCACGAGTCGAGGGTATGTACTTCGCCGGTGACAGCGCACGGCGGGATGATCTTGGATACTTCTGGATCATGGGTCGGATGGATGATGTCATCAACGTATCAGGTCATCGGCTCGGCACGATGGAGGTGGAGTCAGCGCTGGTGAGCCATGACTCGGTCGTCGAAGCTGCTGTCGTTGGAATGCCGCACGACATCAAAGGGACGGGGATAGCCGCGTTCTGCACGCTTGGCCCCGATTGGAAGGCGGACGATGCCCTTCGCGACGTATTGCGAGATCACGTTGCGAAGGAGATCGGCGCGATAGCGAAACCGGACATCATCACCTTCTCAGATGCTCTACCAAAGACACGGTCCGGAAAGATCATGCGTCGACTCCTGCGTGATGTCGCCGCAGGCCGCGAAACGGTTGGAGATCTGACGACTTTGGAGGACCTTGGCGTACTGGCGAAGCTTCGTGCTGGAGACGAGTAGCCGTGTCTCAGGATTCGCCGGGGATCGCATCCAATTCGCTGCTGGCCCTGTTCGCTGCAGCGCTGGCTCTGGCAGCAATCGTTCTGGCGGTGTTCATTGACTTTGACGGCATGATCGACCGCATGCAAGACAAGCAACTCAAGGATGTGGCCAGCGCGATCACCGAATTCAAGGCAACGTTTGGGAGGTATCCGGAGATCGACGAGGGGGTTGCCGTGTTGTGGGACCGCACAGTGCTCTCGTCCGCCGCTGATGCCAGCCACTGGAGACCGTTTCTGAGAGAGGAAGTGAACTCAGATCAGTGGGGTCATCCGCTCGAGTACACGCCCACGAATCTCTCGGATGGGTCTGACGGCTTTGAATTGCGATCGCGGGGCTGGGATGGCCGCCTGAAGAGCGGCGATGACCGTGTCGTATCAGGCGGTGGCGGGGCCGAACGAGTCCAGTAACAGACGCCATTGGCACGTGGACCTGCCTTTTCGCGTTGAAACCGTACGTGTTGCATCCCAACAAGCAAGGGTGTACCGTCTTCGGTCCGCTGGCTGTTGTTTGGCCCACGGAGGCGGGGCACATCAGGCGGTTTTGACCCAATACAGGAGCGAGCGAGATGGACGTATTGAATATGAGCCGGCGAGCCGGCGCAGCACTGGTCCTGGCGACCACATCGATGTTGGCCGCCGCCCCATTCGGCGGCGCTCAGGTTCCGGCAGAGATCGGACGAATGGTTCCCGACGGCGCTTTCGTTCTCGCGTACACAGACTCGATTCAGGACTTTCAGCAAGCGGTGACTGGAACAGTGACTGCCGTTGAGCCTCAGATGGCCATGATGGTGGCGATGGGTGGACCGGCGAGCTCTCTCAACATGATGGTCAAGAAGGCTGATGGAGGTCCGGGCAGCGCGGGCGTCAAAGTGGACGGTGCTGCCGCTTTCTTCATGGGGCCTGTGAGCCCAACGACGGGGATGGTTGTGCAAGGCGCGATCTTTGAAGTCGCTGATGCTGACGGCGTTGTCGCGATGAGCCCGGCGATGAGCATCACCCGCCTGGATGACACCAACTGGGTGGCGCTGACGAACCAGACCTATGCTCTTCCCTCGACGGCCAACACGCTTGATGCTGGCATGCTCGATTCGACCATTTCGGTGAATCTTGATCAGGCTGCTGTGGTGGCCGCGTACAAGCCGCAGATTGATGCCATGCTCGCCATGATGCAGATGCCTCCTCCGGAAGGAGTCCTGACGCCCGAACAGGCTGGGGCACTTCAGCGAAGCCAGGCTGCCAACGTCGCGAAAGTGAAGATGTTCCTCGACATGATTGCTTCCTGGAATATCGGGATCGATCTGAATGGGGCCGATCTGGATGCCCTGCTCCGTACGGTACCGACCGATCAGTCATGCCTTGTGAAGCCCTCTGGCGGGCTTGTCGAGTTGGCGCGGCTTGTTCCCGCGGATATGCCAATCACCGCTGTGATGGATCACAGCGCGATGGCACTCATGATGGAGATGTCAAAGGGTGACCTGGAGATGCTCCCGCCGGATGCCAAAGCCAGGATGGAAGCCTTGTGGCCTTTGTGGACCAAGAGCCTGAAGTCCATGAAGTCAGGTGTAGCGATGGGGATGTCCTTCGGCGAAAAGGGCGTGTCAATGGTGGCCGTTATGGATACTGATGAGCCAGAAACGGCGCTTGCTTCAATCAAGGAGGGGTGGGAAGCACTCGACGCCACGGGCATCGGTATCTCGACTGAGCCGCTGGCGATTCTCCGCGGCACAGGCGTTGGCTACAAGGTCAAGATTGACTTCAGAAGACTCATGACCGCATTCGGAATGGATGGGATGATGCCCCCTCCCGTACCCGGGCAGCCCGATCCGATGGTGATGATGCAGGGCATGGTGGATTCGCTCATCGGCGAAACCGGCCTCCTTGTGCGTTACTTTATCGAAGCTGACCACATCGTCTCGGTCATCGGCAACAGCCGGCTTGCCGAGGCGCGGTCGCTGGTGGCCGGTGGCGGCGCCGACAATCGGCTGAGCGATCTGCTTGCAAACAATCTGGCTCCATCGACATGGGCGGTCGACATCGATGCCCGGGCGGTGGCTGGTGAAGGTCTAGCACTCGGCCGCCAGATGCTCGGTCCCATGGGCGCCATGCTTCCACCAAGCCTGCCGGCAGGGGACCCGATTCCATTCTCGATCGTCGGATCGTCCAACGGTACGAGCTGGGATCAATGCCGAGTCCGAACCAATATCAAGGACTGGTACACCTTCATGCAGCAGTTGCAACCGGCGCCACCCCCAGTGACCGCTGGTGGAAGCGCGACTGGCGGTACAGCGAACGCAGGAAACTGAGCGAACCGATGAATCGCAATCAGGGCGGCGGCCACCCGGCCGTCGCCCTGTCAATTGCGATACCCCTGTCTGTTCGCTTGCATGCCGCAAGGCGGCGAACTGGGGATCCAAGATTCGAACTTGGACTAACTGATTCAGAGTCAGTCGTGCTACCGTTACACCAATCCCCATCAGTGCGGACCGCGCATGGTAGCGGATCAGCCAACGGGGTACCATCCCCGCATGAGTGACTATGTAACCATTGACGGAGCCCGCGTTGGTGTGCTCATGGGCAGTGCCTCTGATTGGCCGGTCATGGGCAAGACCTCTGCAACACTGGCGGATCTGGGCATTTCACATGAATGCAACGTGATCTCTGCGCACCGGGCACCGCGCCGGCTTGAGTCGTACTGCGGCACCGCTGCGGATCGCGGCTTACAGGTACTCATTTGCGCCGCCGGTGGGGCGGCGCATCTTGCGGGAGTCGCCGCGGCGCTGACGCATCTCCCTGTGCTTGGGTGCCCGATGAAAGCGTGGTCAACCGAAGGGCTCGACTCGCTGCTGTCGATGGC
>CAZRBV010000049.1:0-12653 GCA_964598425.1 uncultured Isosphaeraceae bacterium
GACTCAGTTTGCGGCCACCCACCACCCAAGTGTCAGTTTGGGGTCAGTTTGGATCAATCGCGGCCACCCGCCAATGGGTCAGTTTGCGGCCACCCACCAACCAGACTCAGTTTGCGGCGGCTCAGTTTGCGGCCACCCACCAGCCACGGGTCAAATCGTCAAATCGAGGCCACCCACCGATGAGGCGATCAATCGCGGCCACCCACCAATGAGGCAGTCGTGTGGGGCATTCCACGGGGCCTGCCGCCCGGCTGAAGGATGTTCAGGCTGCGGCAGGAAAGCAGAGGGGCTGGAAATCGCGGTTTTCCTCACCGTTGAAAGCGATGGACCTGTCCAGATTGGAGAGACCCTACATCCTCGCTCGCCCCATCCGGCCACCTGATACTGACGTCCTCCAGAGATGTTGCCCGGCCGAGGCCAAAGTGGACCCGCGGATCGTTGGCTGCCATGTAGGAGGATGCTCTGCGAACCGGCCGAGCGAGCCTGCGATCTCCGAGCTGTGCCGAGACAACGGCGCCAATGGCCGGTCGGCCGGCAGCATCACGGACATCAACGGCCAGCCAGTTCCCTCGCGAAGGTACGACATTGCGATACAGGTTTGCCGGGGCGTCTCGATTCACCACGACAACATCTACGCCGCCATCGTCGTCAAGATCTCCGAAGGCTGCGGCCCTGCTGGTCAAGACAATTGAATTCGCGGTGCCGCCTGCAGGCCGAATTGGAGTGAACTTCGGCCCCTTGCTGCCTCTCAGGACGGCGTCAGCCTGGGCGTATGGGTCTGCGCCTTCGTCTGCTGCTAACCGAGTGACGGCACCATTCGCTTCATAGAGATCGAGCCAGCCGTCGTTGTCAAAATCGATCCATCCCAGGCCGAACCGGGTTGCGTGCTTTGTAGCCGCTCGCACGCCGGTCCGACCGGTGATATCGACGAAATAATCGCCGTCATTTCGAAAGATGGAATCAGACTCTCCCGTGAGATTGCAGACGATGATGTCAAGATCGCCATCATCATCAATGTCAGTGGTGTCGACGCCCATGCCAGCCTTGGCAAGCCCCTCATCGTCCAGACTGCATCCGCGGGTCATTCCCTCTTCGGCCCAGGTCCCATCCGGTCTGGATACCCAAAGCAGATCTCGCATTCCGTCGTTGGCAATGAATAGATCCGGGAGAAGGTCGGCGTTCCAATCTGAAAGCACCACGCCCAGGCCGGTTCCGGATTGGGCGTTGAATCCCGCCTGCACAGTTGCGTCTTCAAACTCGCCGTTGCCGGTATTGCGATAGAACACGTCAAGGGCTGGGGAGAGATAGTTCCGCGGCGAACAGTAGTCCTCGCCACCGAGCGGACTGAAACATGTAATCTCAGTATCAGGGTTCCACTCAAGGTAATTCGTCGCAAACAGATCGAGATCGCCATCGAGATCGGCATCGAAAAAGGCTGCGCTGGCACCCCATCCTGGATGGCCGGTTCCAGCTGATTCGGTGATATCGACGAATGTCCCATTGTCATTTCGCAGCATCGAGTTGCGACCGACATTCGTGATGTAAAGATCCGGATCGCCGTCGCTGTCAATATCGCCGACCGCGACGCCCATGCCATAACCGCGGTCACCAGCTCCGCTCTCGTCCGTGACATCCGTGAATTGCATGAGCCCGTCGTTGCGGAAGAGGCGGTTGGTCGAATTGTTAGAGCTATGGTCGCTCCATGCTTCTGCAACGTTGCCTCCTTGGACGAAGTACACGTCCAAGTCACCATCGCTGTCGTAATCGAGCAGCGCGACCCCACCTCCCACGATTTCCGGCATCAGGAATTGCCCGGTGTCTCCTGATTGCCACGTAAAGCGGAGCTTTGCTTCGTCGGCGATATCTTCAAACCACGCCCCCGATGGCGCAGCGTCATTGGGTGCGATAGTTGGCGAGGGTTGCGGTGACGTGCGTGCCGGGGGGGGCAGCGACTCGCCTTCTTCACAGGCAGGCAGGCACACGCTCAGCAGCACGGCCAGGGCGAAGCGGATCATTGCGAAGGTGCTCCTCCACCGGATGCACGCCGGTATTCATCCACGATCTGAAGAAGAGCAGGTTGGTTGGGGAACAGGTTGAGCCCATCAATTGCGGTCGCGAGCGCAGCGCGGTGATCTCCTCGGGCAGCGTGCACCTTGCTGAGAACCGCCCACGCCTTGGGATTGGCGTCCGGTCGATCCAGCAAGCGTTCGAGAATCTGCGTCGCGTCATCGAGGCGATTGGCTCGCATGAGTAGATGCCCGTACATGATGTGCTCGTTCTGCTCATCGACGCCGAGTTCAAACGCCTTGTCCAGAGGCTCAAGGGCGGCGTTGACCAGGTCGAGGTCGCCTTCTCTGGGGCCGCGATCAAGGCGATTTGTGAGGATCAGAAGCCGTCCGATCTGCAGCCACGCTGGCGTCAACGACGGGTTGGTTCTCGTCGCCATGTATGCGTGGTTGAGTGCCTTGTGCAGTTCGCCCTGCTGTTGCAGGGCGATCGAGAGATTGTAGTGCGAGGCTGCATGATCTGGATCGATCCGAACCGCCTGCTTCAGTACCCGTATGCGACTGGCCGACTGGCCTCGGAGGCGATGTAACTCTGCAAGGCGGTGAAGGAGATAGATGTCCTTCGGCCAACGCTGCCTTGCTTCAGCGATCGCGACCGCAGCTTCGTCAAGACGACGCGCGGCCTGGAGCGTCTCGATCCAGGACAATCGCGCGTCGAGTCCCCGGCCAGACGCAGCGACCTCTTCCATCCACGGATCGGGGTAGCTGGGGGGGTCCAGCGCGCCGGTGGCTCGAATGACTTCCGCCTCATCGCCACGGCCGACGCGTCGATACGCTTGCCCGAGCAGATAGGACGCGTAGTAATGGTCCACGATCGTCCGCAGCTCCTCGAGGATTGGCACTGCTTCTTCTGGCCGGTCCAGTTCCAGGAGGCACCGGCCCCGACCGACCCGATGAGCTGCGCCATCGGCGGCCGTGACGCCAGAACGCGACTCAATCGCGGCCGCCTCCTCAAAGAGCGGAAGGGCTTCAGCTGCCCTGCCAGCATCGAGCAGCCAGAATCCGGGTTGCCAGTAGAGCGATGTTCGGTCAGGGTCCAGCTGCTGAGCTGTCGTGATTGCCGTCATGGCTTCATCCAACTCGTTGATCTGCTCGAGTGCCAGGGCTCGAAAGAACCAGGTCTGGGCATTCTCCGGATCGATCTGGGTGGACTGGAGGAACGCCTCGGCGGCCTCTGCTGGAGCTCCATTGGCCACATAGAGCAAGCCGAGTTGCTTTCTTGCTGCTGCGCTGAGCGGGTCGAGCTCAATCGCCCTGATCTGCGCATCGACCGATTCAAGCACTTCGCCATCGAGACTCCCGTCGTGTCTCGGCGTGGGGGGCGGCGGAGCCAGGCCCCGGTTTGGTTCTGGATCCGAGGCGGGTTTGCAGGAGGCTGCCAAGGCAAGTGCGAGGATTGGGATGACGCATCGCGGAGTCATACGGGGATTGTAGAGTGACTCGCCCGCCGTGCTGGCCCCGTATCATCGGACTTCATGGCTTTGCGCTACTACGCCGCCGCGTGCCAGACCGCCTTTGATCCCCCACGGAGCAGGGATGAGATCGTTTCGAGGACGACTCGGATGATCGAGATGGCCGAGCAGACGATCGTGGGATATGAACCATTCTTCGACGTCCGTTTGTTGACCTTCCCCGAGTTCGGCCATGCCGTGCCGATCCACGACACGGTGCCGCAATTGAGAGAGACTCTGGCTGTTGAGATCCCGAACTCGCACATCGAGCGATACGAGGCGGTCTGCCGGAAGTACGGCTGCTGGATTCAGACGGCTACATTCCTTGAGCGAGTCGAATCGCAGCGCGATGTCGTATTCAATACAACGGTGCTGGTTGGTCCCCAGGGCGTGGAGAGCGTGTATCGAAAGGTGAATCCGTGGATCCCATGGGAGGTACACACCTCTCCCCACGATCTTGATCCGGAGGGCGATCACTTTCCGGTGGCGGATACGGCAATTGGGAAGATCGGAGCTGCCATTTGCTACGACTGGCTCTTTCCGGAGGTGACTCGCGAGTTGGCGTTCAAAGGTGCGGAGGTATTGTGCCGGCTCTCCGCTTACATGGACCCGTGGGGCGCAACCCCGCCAATGGATTGGTGGTCACTCTTCAATCGAGCCCGGGCAGCCGAAAATATGTGCTACGTCGTCGCGTCAAATCAAGGCGCGGCTATGCGCCAATATCCTCCGTTCTCGTGGCCTGGAGGTAGCATGGTGGTCGACTTTGACGGTCGGGTTCTGGCGCAGGCTGATCCGGGGTCCGGGGAGAAGGTCGTTGTAGCTCCGATCGATATTGACGCGCTCCGCCACGAACGCTCGCGGCGGCTTGGCCACGATACGGTGTCACACCATCGCTCTGAGGCCTACACATACAGTGGAAGGCCTGGCCTTGCGCCGCATCCAGGACCAATCACTCCTGAGAACCTTCGAGACCGTGTATCCGGCGGTGAGAGGCCGAGGCGATGAAGTATGCATTGACTGTTGCGCTCTGTTGTTGCCTTGCCGGCTGCAATGATGGTGACTCACCGGCCCCATCAGCACAAGACTCTCATCCGGGCAGCCGGCCGGAGGTTGTGTTGCGTCACAATGAGGCTGTTGCAGCGATGGGAGCATTTGACTACGACGCTGCACTTGAAGCGCTCGACGAGCTGGCCGTGACCCACCCGTTGTGGAACGATGTGCAGGTCGACCACGCAATCGCGCAGCTCAATCGGCAGGCTGTTGGCGATGACTCCAAGGCACTCCTTCGCCTCGGCGAAGTCCTCGCAAGAGATCCCTCGCATGTCAGGGCGCACTTTGTAGCTGGCATACTTCGGTTGCACGCCGGTGATATCGTGGAGGCGAAGCACCACTTCGAGACAGTCACGAGTTTGGATCCACAGGACGCCTACGCGGCGTACTACCTCGGGCAGGCGATGATGCAACTCGGTGACATCGAAGCGAGTGTTCCCTGGTTTCGGTTGGCGATCGAAGTTGACCCGTATCTCCGCAGCGCCTATTACGCGGGAGCGCAGGCAGCGAGACGGACTGGCGGTACCGCGCAGGCTGCGGAATGGCTGGACGTGTTTCAGAGACTGGAGCACAATCCGCGGGCGCATCTGGCTGAGATCAAGTACACGCGGATGGGACCGAAGGCTGAGGTGCGGCCACTTGACGGGGTGGTTGCGAAGAAATCGCAACGGCCTTCCGGCGACGTTTTCGACGTGACCGATCTGGAGTTCGCACACAGTGGGGATGGGGGCAGTCTCTCGATTGGCTGGCAGTCGCCAAGACGTGCGCAGTGCATCATCTCCAGCGATCGAGGCGCCGCAGTACGCCGCTTTCAGTTTGGTGATGATGAAAGTTTCGCACTGTCGGCGCCCTCGCTGCTGGATTCGGTTGCCGGGGTCTCTGGTGCCCTCTGGGGTGATGTTGATGCCGACGGCGTTCTTGATGTTGTCCTTGCGCGGAATGGGGTCAATGAATTGTGGCTGGGAGGCTTCGATGGTGATGCAGCCCCGGACGAGAAGTTTCACAGGGTGAGCGCTGCGAGTGCTTCTGAGAGCGTCGATGGAGCGCTGTTTGATGCGGACCATGACGGCGACCTCGATGTGTTCTTTGTAAACCGTGGCGCCTCGCACGTGCTGATGAACAACAACGGAGATGGAACGTGGCGCGAAATCATCGACGCGTCAGGATTCCCCGGAGGCGGCACCGATCGCAATGGACGGTCCGTTCTCGTCGCCGATTTCGATGGTGACCTGGATCAGGACATCCTTGTGATTCACGAAGATGCGCCGCATGAGGCTTGGGTCAACGATCGTCTGTGGAATTGGCGGGCAGCCGATGCCGACTGGGGCCAGTTGCTTTCGGCGGATGTCATCGCTGCGGTCGCGGCGGATATTGACGGCGATGGTGCTGTAGAAGTTGTGACGCTTGGGAGCGACTTCGGTGTGGGCGTCTGGAGCCGCGGCGCAGACGGTTGGCGAGGACGAGAGGTTGCCCCTCCAGTTGCGGTATCACCGCTGGCGGCCGCTGCTCGACGCGGAGAGGGCTCAGCGTCCATCCCCCGACTGGCTGTTGCGGATGTCACCGGCGACGGCGCGCTCGACATCATTGCGGATACGGGATGGGAGCGTGCAGGCGATGGTGCGCCGGTGCTTCAGGTGGTTGGCAGTGACGGTGGGTTGCTGCAGACGTTTGCTATGCCCGCCCCGTGGACCCTGCTTCAGCGGGCGGATGGGCGGGGGCCAGGTTTGCTGGGGGTTGGGCAGGCAGGCCTGGTGGTGGCGAACCCTGGAAGCGGCAGGCATCCGTACGTGGACGCGGTGCTTCGGGGGCGAATGGATCCCGGGCAGTCAATGCGAAGCAATGCCAGCGGCATCGGGTCAACCTTGGCGGCGAGAGTGGGAACCCGATGGACAATTCATGCGGGCGTTCGCCCGAGTTCCGGCCCCGGTCAGAGTTTGCAGCCTGTTTCGATCGGGCTTGATGGTGCCGATGATGTCGACTTCATCTCCGTGGACTGGACTGATGGCGTTTTTCAGACCGAGTCGCACCTGAAGCCGGGGGCCATTCACGAAATCGTGGAAACGCAGCGGCAACTCTCATCTTGCCCGCTCATCTTCGCGTGGAATGGATCGGAGATGGGGTTCGTTACGGACTGCCTGGGAGTGGGGGGGCTTGGTTTCCTGCTTGCGCCAGATCTCGTAGCAAACTCGCGTCCGCATGAGCGGGTTCTCTTGCCGCCAGAGAAGATGGCGCCCCGTGGCGGACGGTACGAGATTATTCTCGCTGAGCCGATGCAGGAAACCTGCTATCTGGACTCGGTCGTGTTGGAGTGCATCGATCTTCCGTCGGGCTGGGAGGTTCTTCCCGACGAGCGAATGGGGACGTCTTCGCCGAGCCCAACGTCCGATCTCTTATTCTCACGGCACAGCCTGTACCCGGTGGCAGCTCGTGGTGGAGTATCCGACCGAACGATGGAAGAGATTCGTATCGTTGATGGGGTTGCTGTTGACCCAGGTGTCGTTGACTCGCGCTTCATCGGGCGTGTTGTAGATCCAAACGTCCTTGAACTCGACTTCAAGGAGCGGATTGATCTGGCCGAGGGCCAGCCCATGTTGGTGCTGGATGGCTGGGTTGAGTATCCGTATTCACAGACCATGTTCGCCGCCTGGCAGGCGGGGCGGAGTTATGCGCCGCTGAGTATCGAAGCTCGGGGGCATGATGGCGTATGGAGGATGGTGCATCGGGACATCGGCTATCCGGCTGGCATGCCTCGGCGGTGCGTCTTCCCACTTCTGGGATTGCCGGAGGGAGCGAACTCGATCCGGCTCTCGTGCGACCTGGAGCTCTATGTGGATGCAGCGAGAGTCGCAATGGCTGAACCCTGCGATGAGGCAATCATCCGCCGGGTCAATGTTGACCAGGCGATGCTTGATTCGCCCGGGTATCCAATGCGGCGTGATGGCGCTCAGAGGTATCCGGACTTCACGTGGAACGATCGAAAGCCGTTCTGGGATGTGCGGAGTCAGCGTGGCAACTACACGGAGTTCGGCTCAGTTGAAGATCTCATCGGGCAGCAGGACGGGAGCATTGCCGTCTTTGGGGCAGGGGAAGCTATTGAGTGCGGGTTTCCCGCCCCGGATTCGCCGGCGAGCGGGCGAGCTCGCCATCTGGTGCTTGATCTGCATGGATGGTGCAAGGACATGGACCTTCTGACGCAAGGTGGGGATCAGGTCGATCCAGTGCCTGGTGAACTCGCGCCGCGGCGGACGCGGCATCGCTCCGGGCGATGACTCAGAGCGTGTTCGTCACTGAAAAACACGTGCAGTGACGCAGCCTCGGACCGATACTGGGGGAGGTCAGGGTGAAGGGACTCGTCGTATGCAGCACTCCCCAGAATCAGCAGCGGAACTTGCGGACCGGCGCAGCCGTTGGCGTTCGCCGGTCGGCCGTCTTCGGTGGTTGCTATGGGTGAGCCTCGGGCTCTTTGCAGTTCTGGTGGTCAACTCGGTGTATCTCGTGGGTATTCGGGTACTTGGGCTGGTCAATGGGGAGTCCTACGAGAACTGGTTCTTCCTGACCATGTTCTTGGCGCATCTGGTGCTTGGGCTCGCGATCATTTTGCCTGTGCTGTGCTTTGGCTTTCTGCACATGCGACGAGCTCACGATCATCCCAATCGCCGGGCGGTGAAGGCCGGGTATGGCCTCTTTGCCGCTGCCCTCATTGTGCTGGGCACTGGAATAGTGCTTGTGCGTATCGAGGGAATAATCGATATTCGCGATCCGGGTATCCGAGAATTGTCGTGGTGGCTGCATGTCATCGTGCCACTGTTTGTCATGTGGCTGTTCGTTTTACATCGGCTTGCAGGCAAGCGGATTCGGTGGGGCTTGGGATTGTCGTGGGCGGCAGTCGCAGCGGGGTTTGCTGTAGTCATGGTCGTGATGCAGTCTCAAGACCCGCGAGCCTGGAATGTCGAAGGCAATGAGGCTGGTGATGAGTACTTCTTCCCCTCGTTGGCTCGCACAGTCTCCGGCGACTTTATTCCCGCTCACGTTCTTGACAACGATGAGTACTGTCTCGAGTGCCATGAAGATGTGCATGACTCCTGGATGCATAGCGTTCATCGCTTCTCGTCGTTCAACAACCCTGTGTATCTGGCGTCTGTACGTGAAACGCGCGAGGTTGCGATGGAGCGAGACGGAAGCGTGGCGGCCTCCAGATTCTGCGCCGGATGCCACGACCCAGTTCCATTTTTCAGCGGCGCCTTCAATGACCCGGACTATGACATGGAGCATGACAAGACTGCTCATGCTGGCATTACTTGCACAGCGTGTCACGGCATCACCCATGTCAATTCTCCGCGTGGCAATGCTGACTACACCATCGATGAACCCCCGCACTATCCCTTCGCGTTCAGCGATAACGAAGTACTGCAGTGGGTCAACCGCCAGCTTGTGAAGTCAAAGCCCGAGTTTCACAAGAAGTCGTTTTTGAAGCCGCTGCATCAGACGGACCTCTTTTGTGGCACCTGTCATAAGGTCCATTTGCCCGAAGAACTGAACGCCTATAAATGGCTTCGAGGGCAGGATCATCAGGATACCTTCCGGCTTAGTGGAGTCTCCGGCCACGGCGTTTCGAGTTTCTACTACCCGCCTGCCGCGGAGGTCAATTGCAACGATTGCCACATGCCACCTATCCCCTCAGATGACTTCGGCGCTGTGATCCGGGGGGATTCGGAAGTTCCTGTTGTGCACGATCACATGTTCCCCTCGGCGAATACGGCCATCCCGAGGCTGGTCGATATGCCTCGGCCTGATGAGGCCATTCAAAAGCACAAGGATTTTCTCGAAGGCGTGATGCGTGTGGACCTGTTTGGAATCAAGCCGGGAGGATCCCTATCGAGTGAAGTCGTTGGGCCGCTTGGGGAAGTGGAGGTCCCGGATCTTGTACCCGGAGGCACGTATCTCATTGAGGCTGTCATCCGAACCGTCAAGATGGGGCACGTCTTTACGCAAGGGACGTCGGACTCAAATCAGGTGTGGATGGATGTCGAAGTGCTGTGTGGTGAGAGGCCGATTGGCCACAGCGGCAAGATGGACGACGCTGGTGTTGTGGACCCATGGGCGCATTTTGTGAACTCGTTCGTGCTGGATCGCAACGGTCGGCGGATCGATCGTCGTAATGCGCAGGACATTTTCACATCGCTCTACAACAATCAGATTCCGCCCGGCGCCGCAGACGTCGTTCACTATGGGTTTCAGGTCCCTCTCGACTGCGAATCGCCCATCACGATTCGCGCATCGCTTCGGTATCGAAAGTTTGATACGCCACTGATGCGATTTGTCTTTGGCGACCAGGACTGGGAGAACGATCTTCCGGTGGTGACGTTGGCGTCTGATACCGTGACACTTCCGGTGGCAGGAGCTGACGAGCCAGTCGCAGTGCGAGAATCGGAGATTCCGGAGTGGATTCGCTGGAATGATTATGGAATCGGTTTACTTCGAAAGGGGGGGCTGGGCGATCTGCGTGGCGCCGAGGGCGCATTCGAAAAGGTTGAGGGACTGGGATATCCGCAGGGTGCCATCAACCTCGCGCGGGTGTATCTCCGTGAAGGCAGGGTCACAGAGGAGGCTCCAGCTGCGCTTGCTCGGGCCGAATCGTTTGTTCCAGAGGCGCTGCAATGGCATCTGCTGTGGTTTGGTGGGCAAGTTGATCGGCAGAATGGTCGACTTGATGATGCGATCGCGAAGTACAGGCAGATTCTTGATGGCGGCTTTGCTCAGGCAGCAGGCCGCGGATTCGACTTCTCACAGGACTGGCGGGTGCTCAACGAGTTGGGCGGTGTGTTGTATGACCGAAGCCGCCGCGAACGAAGCGATGCGAGACGGAGCGAGAGAGAACGTTTTCTCGGTGAAGCGGAGGATGCCTTCCTGAGGGCCTTGTCATTTGATCCAGAGAACAGTGAGGCTCACTTTGGACTCGCTCGTGTGTATCGGGACCTTGGCAATGTTGAGGCCGCGGATCATCATGACCGCCAGCACGCCACCTACAAGATGGATGACAATGCCAGGGACCGTGCTGTCGCCGCGGCGCGGCGCCGATATCCGGCGGCGAACTCAGCTGCCGAGCCAAACGTCGTGTATGACTTGATGCGTCATCAAACCAAGGATGTGAATGAGTGACCAGTAGTGAAGTGAATCCTGAGCGTGATGACTCAGATGATCTTGAGTTCAGCGACGATGCGATTGTCGGGCGAGTCTTTGTGTGGTCACTTCTGGTGTTTGCTGTGTTGGCCGCGGGTGGGTTTGCTGTGTGGCTGGTGGTCGTTCGGCAGCCTGCTGTGCCTGATGCCGTTCTTGAGAAAGACGTGGCCGCCCCGAAGGCGTTGACAGCGGATCTTGCTGAACTTCCGATGGTTGTGTTTCGTGATGTCACGGCCACGTCTGGCCTCACGCTCGGTCACGTATCTGGGGCGGAGGGGGCTAAGTTGTTGCCAGAGACGATGGGCGGAGGGGCCGCATTTGCGGACATCGATGCTGACGGAGACCAGGACATTCTGCTGACGAGTGGGGCGTGGTGGCCAGACTCAGAGCGGGCTGGAGAGCGGACGGCGACCCGGGTGTTCCTCAATGATGGTGCTGGCGGCTACCGACATGCTCCTGAGTGGGATCTTGGCGAGGGCACGTATGGCACCGGAATTGCGTGTGGTGACTGGGACGGTGACGGGCGTGTGGACATCTTCCTTGGAGCTCTCGGGCATGACCGGCTGTATCGAAACACGGGCGGCGGATTCCTTGATGTCACCGAGTCCGCTGGCGTGGCGGGAGATCAGACTGCTTGGAGCACGAGCCCTGCTTTTGTGGATCTCGACGGCGACTCGGATCTGGATCTCTTTGTGCCACACTACGTGGTGTGGTCTGCCGAGAAGGACCGCTCTCTCAATTTCACGCTGAATGGAATTGATCGCGCCTACGGGCCTCCGAACCAGTACGAGGGCACCGCGCCGACGTTGTGGATGAATAATGGGGATGGCACTTTTGCTGATCGAAGCGAAGCGGCTGGACTTCACGTTGTGAATGAGGCTACCGGTGCTCGAGTTGGCAAGTCACTGGCGGTGGCGCCGGTGGACTTGGACCGCGATGGAGACATGGATCTCATTGTGGCCAACGATACGACGCGAAACTTCCTCTTTCGCAATAACGGGGACGGGACGTTTCACGAGGACGGAGTGGAAACTGGGCTGGCGTATGGATCGCGTGGAAACGCAACCGGTGCGATGGGAATCGATGTTGGGCACTATCGCAATGATGAGTATCTGGGAATCGGTATTGGGAACTTTGCCAACGAAATGACGAGCTTTTACGTCGGCGGCAAGGACGGGACATGGTTCACGGATGAGGCTGTCGTGGAGGGGATCGGCGCGCCGACGCGTCCGCAACTGTCCTTTGGGTTGTTGTTACTGGACTATGACCTGGATGGTCGGTTGGATCTGTTTCAGACCAACGGACATCTTGAGGAAGAGATTCATGAAGTGCAGTCAAGCCAGCATTATCGCCAGCCCGCGCAGTTGTTCTGGAATGCAGGTGCTGATGGCGGTGCGTGTTTCCGGATTGTTCCAAGCGAGCACGCAGGAGACCTTGGGAACGCGATTGTCGGGCGGGGCGCTACGGCGGCAGACATTGATGGCGATGGGGACTTGGACTTGCTCGTCACGCAGCCCGGTGAGGTACCGGTCCTGCTTCGAAATGATCAGGCCCTGGGGCATCACTGGTTACGAGTGAAGTTGGAAGATCCAGCGTCGGCGAACACTGGAGCGATCGGCGCCTGGATTGAGGTGGTAGCGGGCGATGTGGTGCAGCGGCGTCAGGTCATGCCAACCCGCTCGTACTTGTCTCAGGTGGAGTTGCCGGTGACGTTCGGGCTGGGGCAGGTTGACGCGATCGATTCGATTCATGTGACGTGGCCCGACGGCGAGGTGCAGGACGTGAGTTCTCCGCGGATCGATGCGGAGGTGACCGTGCGGCGAGGTGAGGGACAGGCCAAGCCGGGACCCTGACTCTCCGCGCCTCAGGGGGCTGTGGCGGTCTACGTACGAGTTGCTGCGATTTG
>CAZRBV010000050.1:0-12464 GCA_964598425.1 uncultured Isosphaeraceae bacterium
GGACGGGGATGCGGTCGCCCGCGGCGTCGGCGAGGCCATTGAGCAGGTTGTTGGCCCCGGGGCCCTGGCAGGCGACGGCGACGCCCAGCCCGCCGGTTACGCGGGCTTCGCCCGAGGCCATGAAGGCGGCGTTTTCTTCGTGCCGGCACACGATGAATTCGACTTCGGGATCGACGCGGATGCTTTCCATGAGCGTGTCGATGGTGTCGCCCGGAATGCCGTAGATCCGCCGAACGCCGACCGCCTTGAGGCTTGCCAGAATCTGATCGCTGAGAGTCTTGCTCATTGTGTCGCTTGCCTTCCTCATGTGCGTTGGACCGTTCCGACGCACTCCCGATGGCAGGCTACATGATAATGACGCTCTCAGAACCGAACCGGCGGCGTCAGTGGCCTGAGGCACCGCCACAGCCAAATGCTCAAGCGAGTTGGCGGCCATCCATCCAACAGAAGCGAGCTTGCGCCCACCTTGCCCCTGCTCGAATCTTCGCGTGCCGAACTCACAGAGATGCATGAGCCAGAGAGCCCGCGGATCACAACAGTGGCCGAGTACCTCATTCTTGCCCATGAATCCCTTGGTGACGAAGCGGCTGCCGGGAAGTATCGAGCCATGCTCAAAGACGACCGAGCAGCTCCAGCCCGAGGCTTGCGGCGTATTGCTGAGATTCTGGGAACAGCCGGGCGGCTCATGCCGGATGATCGATGGGAGCAGGAGGCATGCTCATGCGACACATGAGACTTGTTGTGCTGGGATCGCTTGCCATGGCAACAGGGCACTGTCTTTCCGGTGACCAGTTGTCGATCACGGCCGAGTTGATTCAGTCAGGGCTTACCGAACCGACGTTGGTCGCCGCGATTCCGGGCGATGTGGGCAGGCTCTTCGTGGTTGAGAAGCGGGGCCGCGTGCGGCTCATCAAGAACGGCGTGCTGCAACAGGGTTCGTTTCTCAATATCGACTCCCTCGTTCCGGATGAAACATGGAACGGCATGCTCGGTCTCTGCTTCGATCCGGACTTCGATTCGAACGGATATTTCTACGTGCAGCACACGAGGGGGACTTCGAGCAGCAATCGCGTGTGCGTCGCGCGGTACACAGTGTCTGCAGGCGATCCCGACGCGGCTGACACTACGAGCAGGCACGTGATTCTGGATTTGACGCATCCCGGATCCAACGCGTTTCACGTCGGCGGTTGGATTGGATTCGGTCCGGACAGGATGCTCTACATTCCAATGGGTGACGGCGGTTACAGCGGCGACTCCACTGCCGGAGCTCGAAGCCAGTCCCTGACATCACTGTGGGGCAAGGTGCTGCGGGTCGATCCTCACGGGGCAGACGCCTACCCTTCTGATGCCAATCGGAACTTTGGCATTCCACCCGACAATCCGTTCATCGGACAAGGGATCGGCGAGATTTGGGCGCGGGGCCTTCGGAATCCTTACCGCGCAGACTTTGATGATGCCACCGGCGACTTCTGGATTGCCGACGTCGGTTTGTATATGCGCGAAGAGGTCAACGTCATCGAGTCGGCCGAGGGAGGCGGGCAGAACTTCGGATGGGACTGCGCTGAGGGTACGTGGTGCGTTCCCAACGCCCAGTGCAGTTGTGGCAGCGATCTCACCGAGCCACACCTGGAATACCAGCACAACGAAGGATGCTCTATCACTGGTGGCAGCGTGTATGACGGCTGCGAGATCGACGGAATGCAGGGGCGATATTTCTATGGCGACTGGTGCGGCGGCGATGTGTGGTCATGCCGTCTTGTTGATGGTGTGGTCGTAGACGTTCAGGACCACACGGCGGCGCTCAATCCAGGCGGTCAGCCGGATATATCGGGGATCACGGCGATCGGCGCCGACTGGCAGGGCGAACTCATCGTCGTTTCTCAGCAGGGCAATCTGTTTCGGATCGTTCCCGAGGGTGGTGCCCTTGGCTGCGAAGTCGCCGGTGACGCCAATGGCGATGGCATCGTTGGAGTCGACGATGTGCTGGTGGTCCTTCAGGCGTGGGGTGCCTGCATGCCCGGGCCGGTGTGCATGGGCGATCTCAATGGCGACTGGATTGTCGGGGTGGACGACATGCTGATTCTGCTGGCGAACTGGACCCCGTGAGGCCACCGCTGGGACTGCTGGCGCAGTAGAATGCGTGGCTCCAACCATGTTCGGCAACTGATTCCTCTGGAGCCCCGAAGCCATGCAGCCACCCCGCACGATCGTCTATACCCATACCGACGAGGCACCCGCCTTGGCGACGTATTCCTTTCTTCCGATCGTGAAGGCCTTCGTGGGCCCGGCCGGAATCAACGTCGAGCTCCGAGATATATCGCTCTCCGGACGAATCCTGGCGAAGTTCTCGCAGCGCTTCCCCGAGGAATACCGCGTCCCCAACGTGCTCGAGCAGCTGGGCGAACTTGTCAAACAGCCCGAAGCGAACATTATCAAGCTTCCCAACATTAGTGCTTCGATTCCGCAGCTCAAGGCGGCTATCAAAGAGCTGCAGGACCATGGCTACGATCTTCCTGAGTATCCGGACGAGCCATCGACCGATGAAGAGCGGGAGATCAAGGCGACCTATGACAGCGTGAAGGGAAGTGCTGTCAACCCGGTGCTTCGGGAGGGCAACTCTGACCGCCGGGCGCCTCGGGCTGTGAAGGAGTACGCGAAGGCGCATCCGCATTCGATGGGCGCTTGGTCCGGCCAGAGCAAGACGCACGTTGCCTCGATGAAGAGCGGCGACTTCTATCACAACGAGCAGTCCGTGACCATGAATAAGGCGACGACTGCTCGGATCGAATTCGTGTCCCAGGATGGAACGGTCACATGCCTGCGTGATGGGTTGGACCTTCTGGAAGGCGAGATTCTGGACAGCACATTTATGAGCCAGAAGGCGCTCGTGGCATTCCTCCAGGAGCAAGTCGACGCCGCGCGAGCCAATGATCTGTTGTTCTCGCTGCATTTGAAGGCGACGATGATGAAGGTGTCTGACCCCGTCATTTTCGGAGCTGCCGTACGCGTGTTCTTCGCGTCAGTGTTTGAGAAGCATGCCGAGACGATTGAGCGGTTGGGGGTCGATGTCAGCAATGGTCTTGGTGACCTTCTTACGCGGATTGATTCGCTCTCTGAGTCTGAGCAGCAGGCGATCAGAGACGATATCCAGGCGGTACTCGATGCCGGGCCGGCACTCGCCATGGTCGACTCAGATCGAGGCATTACGAATCTTCACGTGCCGAGCGATGTGATCATCGACGCGTCCATGCCAGCGATGATTCGGACGTCTGGGCAGATGTGGAATGCCCATGGCAAACAGCACGATGCGATCGCCGTCATCCCAGACAGCAGTTATGCGGGCGTCTACGAGGCGGTCATCGAAGACTGCAAGGAACACGGCGCGTACGACCCGACCACGATGGGCAGCGTTCCGAACGTCGGGCTCATGGCGCAAAAGGCCGAAGAGTACGGATCGCACGACAAGACATTCATCATGAGTGCGCCAGGTACAGTTCGAGTCGTTGCTGGCGGCGGCGCGACGCTGATGGAGCACGCGGTCGAGGCGGGCGATATCTGGCGAGCGTGCCAGACGAAAGATGCGCCCATTCGCGACTGGGTCAAACTGGCCCTCACGCGTGCGCGGGCGACTGGAGTTCCGGCGGTATTCTGGCTCGACAACGAGCGGCCCCATGATCGGCAACTCATTGCGAAGGTCGAAACATATCTGCTGGATCACGACACCGAAGGGCTCGAGTTCCGCATTCTTCCGCCCGTCGAAGCGACGCTGTATTCGGTTGAGCGTATCCGCCGTGGCGAGGACACCATCTCAGTGACCGGCAACGTGCTTCGTGACTATCTCACGGACCTCTTCCCGATCCTCGAAGTCGGCACGAGCGCCAAAATGCTTTCAATCGTTCCGCTGATGAATGGCGGCGGTCTCTTTGAAACCGGTGCTGGCGGCTCAGCCCCCAAGCACGTGCAGCAGTTCATGAAGGAAGATCATCTCAGGTGGGATTCGCTCGGTGAGTTCCTGGCGCTGGCTGCGTCGCTCGAACATCTGGCCGACCGAGGCAACACGCCGTATGCGAGATTGCTTTCGACCACGCTGGACGAGGCCACAACCAAGTACCTCATGAACAACAAGTCGCCGTCCCGCAAGTGCGGCGAGAACGACAACCGCGGGAGCCACTTCTACGTGGCGCTGTACTGGGCCGAAGCGCTGGCTGCGCAGACCACCGACGAGGAGCTTGCCGAGCGGTTTGCCAAGACGGCAAAGGCGCTCGAAGACGCTGAGGACACGATTGTGTCCGAACTCATTGGTTGCCAGGGCGAGCCATGTGATATCGGCGGGTACTACCAGCCCGATCCGGCGCTTGCAGCCGAGGCGATGCGTCCGAGCACCGCGCTCAACGAGATTGTCTCGGGAATACTCGTGGCGATGCTGGTGGATCAGGCCTCGGCAGAGTAATCAGTCGGTCCACCATGATCTGAAGTTCGTCCAGACGCGCGTTGGCAGCGCAATGCAAACGAGCGCAAGCCCGAGCGTGATGATCGTGAACCGCATCGTCATGTCCCCGGAGGTCCAGAGGACGCCCGCGGCGATGCCGCCGAGCCCAACCCAGCCCATCGCTGCCCGCTTCCATGTGTTGACCCAGTCCATCATCGTGGGCCGCTCCCTGTCACGCGTCATGCGTTGCGGGGAGGATACCGCGCCAGCGGCCGTGCCCCGACTTGCTGGCCGAAGGGCCTCGCGGGATACTTTCGGCATGCGCAAACCACACCTGAGCGTCTTCCTTGTGCCTGCATTGACAGCGGCGGGCCTTTGCGAAGCTCCAATGGCAACGCTTCCTGAGGCTGATGCCTCTCATATCGAGAAGCACTTGCCCGGCGTCGTGCTTGGCCCAAGCGAGAAGGTGCCGCCGCTCTCGGACGTCACCGACTGGTATCCCTTGCAGGACGCCACCTTCCGGTATGACCGGCCCGTGGACGCTGGCAAGAAGGCGACGCTTGTGCTCTCGTCGGGAGTGCGAGCGCCGGGAACGCCAGTCGGTTCGCCGCGAGAGGGCTGGAGAATGACGGTGTCGGACGGGGCGACGAGATACCTCAGTGAGCGAGACAAGACGGGCATCGTGATCCCCAGCGAAGTGTCGACGGCCAATGGATTGATTATTCGCCTGAATCCTCCTGAGCCAGTGGTGCTGGCCGGGCTCAAGCCAGGGCATGTCGACAGCCGCGATATCAAGGTCAAGATCTATGACGTACACGATCCAGCGGTCGTGACCCACTCTGGCACCGTGAGGTGCACGTGGTCAGATCTTGGTGGGTGGCGTGTCAAGACGCCGAAGGGTGAGTTTGATGCGCGGCTGGTCCGCGTGACATATAGCGGAAGCGTCGGTCCGGCCTCGGTGAGCGCCCAGAAGTACGTCTTCCTCGCGCCAGGCATCGGCGCCGTTGCGTTTACGGATGCGCGTGAGATTTCCGCATTTCTGTTCTTTTCCGATGACTCGGATCATGCCGGTGTGCTGAGGTCAATCGAGAAGACCGAGCCGAAGGCGACGCCCGGCACCGCGAAGTAACCTGCCCGTTCAACGCGGGAGCGAACACATGACCCATCACTACGATCCAGCGTCCGACCCGGTGACAACGCAGCGGCTTCCGGACCGCGCACGGGATGATGGATGGGCGAGATCGTTTCTTGCGGCGCATCGCATCGGGCACCTCGGCTTTACATGGGAAGGGCAGCCGCTTGTGATGCCCTTGCTCTACTGGTTTGACGAGCCCGGCAGCCGCGTCATTCTGCACTGCAGCCCCCGCGGTCGGCTGGCCGCTTCGATTCAGGCGAATCCCCGCGTGTGCCTTGAGGTATCGCGGGCTGGCAAGATGCTTCCTTCCAACGTGGCGCTCAATTTCACGATCCAGTACGAATGCGTGATGGTCTTCGGTGATGCCGCGTTTCTGGACGATCGCGGCGCCAAACGTGCGGCGCTTCAGGATCTTCTGGACCTCAACTTTCCCGATCTCAAACCCGGCGAGGCGTACCGTCCGATCACCGACGAAGAGCTGGACGCAACCGGTGTTATTGCATTGTCTATCGACGGGATTACAGGCAAGGTCAATTGGCCTGAGCGGGCCAAGCAAGCAACAGGGGTCAGATATCCAAGCGGTACCTGACCCCGCTTCTCTTATCCCGCCAGCGCCCTGGGGAACAGAATGTTGTTCTCCAGATGAATGTGCTGGTGCAGGTCGACCTCGAGTTGCTCAAGCCCCCCCCACAAGGCACGCCAGGTGTTGCAGGCATCGGGCCGAGGCGTGTAGTCATCCGTGAGCGCTCGCATACGGCGAAGGGCGTTGCCTGCTGATTCGTGTTCATGTTCCATGGCCGATACCGGGCCGGCGGCGAAACTTCCTTCGCCCGCCTGGATCATGGGGAAGAGAATCTTCTCTTCCTTCATCATGTGTTCCATCAGCTCGGCGTGAAGACCGGTGAAGACGTCGAGCAGTTCAGCCAGGCGCTCGGGATCTTTCTCGCCGTGAACACGGTTGACCTTGGTGAGCATTGCCTCGAGGCGGGGGAGTTCTTCGGTGAGTCTGCGGTGGTAGGTGTTCACGATGTGATCGATGAGGTCATCGAGCGGGGCGGAATCCCACTGCGCATCCATGTCTGGTCCTGTTGCGAGTTCATGCTCGATTTCGGCGACCAGCGCGTTGCCATCGATGCCCTTGGTCCGGCAGACATCGCCGAGGGGCTTTCCGCCGCCGCAGCAGAAGTCGATCTGATGCCGCGCAAAGACGCGCGTGGCCAGCGGATGGTGTGAGGCAATGTCTCCGACGGGGGTCTCAAGGGTGACGGTCATGGCGGGTGTCCTGTTGTTGGCGAGGCCTGCGGAGCAGTCCGCAGGGCTCCGAATAATACATGATAATCTTGTCCAGAATTGGTCGCCCGTGGCCCGAAGGATGGGGGCTGGCGGTTTGATGGGTGTCCACGATTGGGGGTTGCCAGAGGGCCATCGGGGGTAAAGCCGCCTGAGAGGCTCAAAACCCCTATATTGCCCATCCAAAATAGATTTAGCGATATCTAGACAAACAAGTCGGCAATATGTATCGTGCTTTCGTTCACAAATGGACAGACGCCAGGCAGGTATGAGGAGTGCGGCGCCAATGGTCAGTATGAAGCATGCGGTCTCCGAGCGACTCGCGTCGCTCCGTGATCCGAAAACGAAGGCAGATCTGATGACTGCCGGTTTGGTCACAGACGTAGCAGTCGACGAGTCGATCGTTCGTGTGGAACTCTCCTCGCCGAATGGCGACGCGTTTGGGCACGATGCCCTCGCGGCGGCAATCAAGCGAGAACTCGGCGGCATCGATGGTGTCGACCGCGTTCGAGTGAGTTGGCCGAAGGAGCCCACCTGCGGATGCGGCAGCACGAACGGAGCCTGCGACGAGCAGGCGTTCTCGCTTCCGGTCCTTGATCCTGAAACCGCCCGTCTGCATCAGTCAGGCATTGCGGAAGATTCGGGCTTCGGCGAGGGTGGCCCCGAGCCGCTTCCTTCTCCCGAAATGGATCTTCCCAACGAACACTGGGATGGCTGGCCATCTGTACCGCAGTGGGATGTCGATCCTACGGACACCACGCTCACCAGCGGCGAAGAACATGTTCGCCTCGAAGGTTGGGACTTTGAGATCTGGTGGCAGCAGCACCCCGATGAACTGACCTACGTCGCCATTCAGGCGATGAGCGATGACCCGGTGACAGGCGGTCCCGAGCGGAAGCACCCGATCGGCCGCAATGTCGTCGTCAATCTTGTCTATGACCAGCGACGCGAGTCCGTCGTTGCGGTGTACGGCACCGCCCGCGATTTCCGTCCATTCATTGAAGCGTTCCGAATCGGCTGCGGCCTCTCGCCCCAGTCACAGGAGACCGAGGCATGACTGTTGGATCCAATGGCAGCACGGCAGCAGGATCTCGCTGGTTCCGCGTAGCCGATGAGCCGCGTGACTGGGAAGAGTTCTACCGCGAGCGATGGTCCTATGACCGAACGGTTCGCACCAGTCACAGCGTCAACTGCTCGGGCTCGTGTTCGTGGGAAGTGTTTGTCAAGAACGGCCTGATCTGCTGGGAACTCCAGAAGACCGACTGGCCGCAGATTCGAGACGACACGCCGAGCTACGAGCCGCGAGGATGCCAGCGAGGCATTTCTGCGTCGTGGTATCCCTACAGCCCGGTTCGCCCCAAGTACCCGTATGTCCGTGGCGTCCTGCTTGAGTACTACGAGCAAGAGCGGGCCTCGGGCAAAGACCCTGTGGAGGCTTACGGCGCCATTGTTGAGGACGCCGAGCGAAAGGCGACCTATCGCAATGCCCGAGGCAAGGCCGGGTGGCGGCGGGCCAGTTGGGATCTCGCGACCGAGATCTGGGCTGCCTCGATCATCTACACGACGAAGACATACGGCCCGGACCATCTGGCTTCGTTCTCGCCCATTCCGGCGATGAGCATGGTCAGCTTCCTGGGGGGCCACCGACTGTGCAACCTGCTTGGCGGAACGATGCTCAGCTTCTACGAGTGGTACCACGATCTGCCGCACATCATGCCCATGATGTGGGGCGATCAGACCGACGTGGGTGAGTCCGCCGACTGGTATCAGAGCACCTACTGGATCGTCATGGGATCGAATCTCCCGATGACCCGAACACCCGATGCCCATTTCGCATCGGAACACAAATACAACGGCGGCAAGATCGTCAACCTGGCGCCGAACTACTCGGACATGACCAAGTTCGCGGATCTCTGGGTTCCGGTGCAGCCCGGCACGGATGCGGCATTCATCATGTCCTGCATTCATGTCATCCTGCAGGAGTTCCACATCGACCGGCGGGCCGAGTACTTCTACGACTACGTCAAGCAGTACACGAACCTGCCGTTCGTCGTGCAGCTTGAGAAGCAGGATGACGGCTCGTATCTCTCTGGCCGCTTCATGCGGGCGAGTGATTTCAGCGAGTACGCCGGCGAAGAGAACGCCGAGTGGAAGATCGTGCAGCTTGAGCAGGGGACTGACGCCGTCAGATTGCCCGTCGGCACGCTTGGATACCGCTGGGAAGAGCAGAACACCGGGCGCTGGAACCTCAAGAGCGAAGACTTCACGGGGTCCGAGTTCGATCCCATGCTCTCCTGCATGGGTGAAGACGGCTCATTCGATGAGGTGCAGGTGCAGTTCGCGGACTTCACCGACACCTTCGATCTCGAACTCGGAACCACGCCCGGCAAGGGCCGCGACGCAGTCGCGCACAGCCGGGGTGTTCCAGTCAAGCGAGTCCGCAACAAGGATGGTGAAGAGGTCATCGTGACAACTGCGTACGACCTGCTGCTTGCGCAGGTTGGCGTCCGCCGTGGCTTGTCGGGTGCCTATCCGGCTGACTACGACGACGCATCGTCGCCGTTCACTCCGGCATGGCAGGAGCAGGAGACCGGCTGCAGCCGTGATCTCGTGACCCGCGTGGCGCGTGAATGGGCGGACAACGCCGAGAAGACCCAGGGCAAGAGCATGTTCATCACCGGTTCAGGTGTTCTGCACTGGTATCAGGGCGGACCGCTCATCTACCGCTCGATGGCGGTCATGGGCATTCTGACCGGCTGCATGGGCCGCAACGGTGGCGGCTTCAATCACTATGTCGGCACCGAAAAGATTCGCCCCTACGCGGCCATCGGCACGCTCGGTGGTGCCAGCGACTGGACGCATACGCCGCGGCACGCCAACAGTACGTCGTACTTCTACTTCCACACGGATCAGTATCGCTACGACGGCATGGAACTCGACCCGATCTGGGCGCCGTGGGCCAAACGCTTCCCCGAGAAGGCTGGCAATCACGTTGCCGATGTCGATCTGTTCGCCGTTCGCAATGGTTGGCTGCCCTTCTACCCGCAGATCGACAAGAAGAATCCGATCGAGCTCCTCAAGGAAGCTCGCGGCGCTGGCGCAGACACCGATGAGAAAGTCGGCAAGTACGTGGCCGACCAGTTCTCCCAGGGCAAGGAACGATTTGCGCTTGAAGATGTCGACGCCGATGAGAACCATCCCAAGGTTCTCTGGGTGTGGCGTGGCAACCTGATTGGCACGAGCATGCGAGGGCATGAATACGGGCTCAAGCATCTCATGGGCACGCACAACAACGTGCTCGGTGAAGATCGATCCAAGGATCTCATCAAGGGGATCGATTGGCACGAGGACGCTCCGACGGGCAAGCTTGATCTCATGGTCAGCGTCAACCTTCGCATGGACTCGACGGCCAACTACGCCGACATCGTCCTGCCGACGGCCCACTGGTATGAAAAGTACGACCTGACCTGCAGCGATCTGCACTCGTTCTTCCATCCGTTCACGCCTGCCCATGATCCGCCATGGGAGGCCAAGGACGATTGGAATGCGTTCAAGGCATGCGCCGCCAAGGTCAGCGAGCTGGCCGCGAAGCATCTGCCCGGCGAGTTCGAAGATCTCGTCATGACGCCGATGATCACCGACTCGAAGGACGAGATGGCCCAGCCAATGGGCGAGATCAACGACTGGCACGCTGGCGACGTCGAAGCCATTCCTGGCAAGACGTTCCCGAAAGTGAAGACTGTCGTTCGTGACTATACGAAGATTCTCGACAAGTACACCACGTTCGGTCCTCGGGTCTGCGCCCCGAATGGCTACGGATGCAAGGGCATCTCCGGCGACCTGACCGAGGTGTACGAGGATCTCAAGTCCAGTTATCTGGTTGGTGAGAAGGACGGGCATCCATCGCTTGAAAAGGCGCAGCAGGTGGCGGAAGTCATTCTGCGGATCTCGCCCGAGAGCGATGGCGAAGTGTCGCACATGCTCTTCAAGAATCTCGAGAAGCGGTGCGGCGTTCCGTTGGCGCATCTTGTGGAAGGTGATACCGAGGTCCACCATCACTACCCGGATCTGCAGTCACAGCCGCGCCGAAGCATGACTTCACCGCACTGGTCTGCGATTGAGGGCCCCGGCCGGACGTACGCTCCATGGACGCTCAATGTCGAGACGCTCAAGCCGTGGCATACGCTGACCGGTCGGCAGGAGATCTACTACGACCATCAGGCTTACCGCGATTTGGGCGAGGCACTCCCGACATACAAGCCACCAGTCGACATGGTCAAGATCGGCGACTGCCAGCCCGATAAGGCAGCCCCAGGTAAAACCAAGGTCTTCCGCTACCTCACGCCTCACGGCAAGTGGTCCATTCACAGCATGTTCTGGGATACATGGCAGATGCTCAATCTGTTCCGTGGTGGCCAGGTCGTCTGGATCAACGACGAGGATGCTCGGGAGATCGACGTCGTGGACAACGACTGGATCGAGGTCTACAACGAAAACGGTATCTGCAATGTGCGAGCTGTCTTGAGTGGGACAATTCCGCGAGGCAGCGTGATCTTCTATCACTCCTCCGAGCGACACGTCAATGTCCCGTTCTCGCCGCTCGCTCGCGAGCGAGGGATGTCCGACCTCCGTGGCGGCAACAACAACGCCCCCACGCGGGTGATGATGAATCCGTCCACCATGATCGGCGGATATGCGAACTGGACCTACTTCCTCAACTATCAGGGCCCGAGTCCGTCGGAGCGAGATTGTGCGGTCATGATCCGCAAGATGCCGCTTGCCGCCGGAAAGCAGAAGGTCATCTACGAAGACAAGGACATCGCCAAGCTTCCGTGATGGTCACGCTTTCGATGAGACATAACTGGAGATCCTGCTGATGCAGATCAAACAACAGATGGGCATGGTGTTCAACCTTGACAAGTGCTTGGGGTGCAACACCTGTACGGTGGCCTGCAAGAACGTGTGGACCAACCGCGAAGGCGCGGAATACATGTTCTGGAACAACGTGGAAACAAAGCCGGGCATGGGCTATCCCAAGCGATGGGAAGACCAGGAGCGGTATCGCGGCGGCTGGAAGCAGTCCGGCGGTAACGGTCCAAAGCTCCGCATCGGTTCGCGGTTCTGGACCATGATGAACCTGTTCTACAACCCGGTCATGCCGCAGATGGAAGAGTACTACGGCAAGGGGCCGGTCACGTACACGTACGAAGATCTCCATTCGGAGAAGTCAACGAAGTACTCGCAGCCCGTAGCCAGACCAAAGTCGATGATCACCGGCGAAGAGAATGTCGACATCACGTATGGCGTGAACTGGGAGGACAACGGCGCCGGCGCGACCTACGACGGAAGCGGCGGGGCCGAGATGAACTTCGACGGGATGAGTGAGGAAGAGAAGAAGTCCTTCCTCTCCTTCCGAGATTCGTTCATGATGTATCTACCGCGGATTTGCAATCACTGCATGAATGCGGCCTGCGTTGGTGGGTGCCCAAGCGGCGCTGGCTACAAGCGTGAGGAAGACGGTGTCGTGCTGATCGATCAGAATCGCTGCCGCGCATGGCGGTACTGCGTGTCGGCCTGCCCGTACAAGAAGCCGTACTACAACTGGCGGAC
>CAZRBV010000051.1:0-12451 GCA_964598425.1 uncultured Isosphaeraceae bacterium
TGTCACCAAAGTTCTGTTCATCGTGAATGCCAAGTGGTGGATGTCACCAAAGTTCTGTTCATCGTGAATGCCAAGTGGTGGATGTCACCAAAGTTCTGTTCATCGTGAATGCCAAGTGGTGGATGTCACCAAAGTTCCAAGTGGTGGATGTCACCAAAGTTGCCCTGAAGATGCCATTGAAGCCCCAAGACCATTCCTCGCGATCGCTGCTACGAGCGCGACGTTGATGGGTGCCCGAGTTGGTCGCTGCTGCGACTATGGCAACGCGTAGAAGCCGCGGCCGGTCGATCGGAGTTGCCCGTCGGCTGCAAGGGCCTGCCAGACTTCGTCCGGATAGTCGTGGGGGGGCAGGATCGAATCGAAGTCCGCCGCCTTCCCGCCAGTCAGCGGCCCGACGCCGAGCTTCGACTCATGGTCCAGTCTCATCAGCTTCATTCGCCTCCGGAACGCCTTCATGGCCTGACGCTTCGTCTCGGCAGGAACATCGACGGGTGGCGCTGATGGCTCGTCTGCCGTGGCTGGCTCCTCCAGGGGGGGCTCATCGCCGCGAAGCCGCGCAATCAAGTGGTCGATGGCATTCAGATCGCGGCCCATGACCATCGGCATGACTTCCGCCGGATCGGCCTTGGCGGCCGAAAGTGCCTTGTGCAATTGGCCCCACAGGGCAGCCTCCGCGCCATCTGCCTGCAGTGCCGCCGCGATCTCGGTTGCCCTTGCCAGGAACTCGTCCGGGCTCGGTGCCGGAGCCTTCTGTCCGCCGCCCTTGGATCGCCTTTTATGCTTGCCTTTGGACATCAGCCGCAGCCTACCACGGGGGGCTGGTTCGCAGGCTTGATGATGCATTGGGGGGGGGTTGGTTTTGAGTGGATATGAGGATGAGCACGTGACATTCCAACAGAATCTGTCATGCTGCGTGGTCCGGTGTGTGCTTACCGATACCCGTAGGAGAGGAACCCCATGTTGTTGATGGCCATGACGACCAGCGTGCTCGCGCTCGCTGCTTCCGGAGGAGAACGGCTCGGCGATGACGCAACTGCGGGCGATCCGCAGGAGATTCAGGCGTGTGAACTCCTCCTGCTCGATCCACCCGACGAGCGAGGAGCCGTCGTCACGTGGCTGTGGCCTGGAGGTCTGATCTTTTACGAATTCGACGAGAGTGTCGGCACGGTCAATCGATATCGCATGCGCTCTGCCATGAATACGATGGAAGGCGTGTCAGACGTGCACTTCATCCCTCGTGATGGCGAGACGTCCTACCTCAACATCGGTTCCTTCGGCGGGAACTACACGTATGCCGGCCAGATCGGCGGATCGCAGACCTTGAGCATTTACAACTGGGATCAGCACTACATCATCTGCCACGAATTGATGCATGCGATGGGCCGGTATCACCAGCACTCGCGCACTGATCGCAACACATACATCACGGTCAACTACAACAGCATTTATACAGATTGCCAATCGCAGTACGATGTCTACAGTTCTGCGCATTATCTGGATTATGACTTCGACTCTGTGATGCACTACGGGCAGTGGGATTGTTCGACGGGCGGCGCGACCATGACGTGCAAGCCCGGCTACGAGCAGTGGCAAAACCAGATGGGGCAGCGGAGCCACCTGAGCGATGGCGACATTGGCACCGTTGAAATCATGTATCCCTTTCTGGACCCCGATGTCACGGTCATGTATGTGTCGCTGGGCTCCGAGGAACTTGAGGCCGGGGAGGAGACATCGATCTTCTCGGTCATGAAGAATGTCGGAGAAGGGGCTGGACTCGATCTTGAGGTCGAGGTTCGCTTGTCCGAAGACGACGTCATCAACGCATCAGACCAGTTGATTGGCGAAGAAGGCGACGGCTACATTTACAGCGGCGACTTCTTCTATCTCAACGGTTCGGTCACAATCCCTGCAGGCACCGCCGACGGAACGTGGTACCTCGGCGTGACGGCAACGGCCGCGGACGATCAGGATGCCACCAATGGCGTCAGCCTCGTTGAGATCCAGATTGGCGATCCGCAGCCCTGCAGCGGCGACGCCAATGGCGACGGCGAGATCGGTGTCGATGACATGCTCGCCACGATCGGCGCGTGGGGGGCCTGCGAGGGCTGCCCGGAAGATGCCAACGGCGACGGGCTTGTCGGCGTGGACGATGTACTCATCATTCTCTCTGGCTGGGGGCCCTGCTGAGCAGCGCTGGCCGCTCCCAAGGACTTGGTACACTCCCATACCAGTGATAATAGGGAGTTGCGGATATGAATATCAGCATCCTGTTGGTTGCCGTTCTATCAAGTCTTGCGTCCGATGGTGAGCCGAAGGCAGCCGAAGGATTGAAGCAGCAACATGCGGCCCAGTTCAGCGAGACCGCGGGGCATCTGGCTCATCCGATCTCACCAAAGCGTGCAAGGGCAATGCCCCATCCCAGCCGAAATGTCGCGCCCCGCCCGGCTCGAACCGCCATGTTCGCTGACGATCCCTTTGCACCGATCGATGATCTCCTGACGGAACTCCGCAAGGAGTGGCTCGCGCCGATCAATCTGACGTTCAACCCATCTGCTGGCATCACCTATCAGCACGCCACCAAGGTCCGCGATGGATATCCCCACGGGCGGTCATTCATCTGGTACGGATGGTCCGGCGATTGGACCCTGTGGAGTGACGATGACGGGCTTGGCCAGGTTGTCTATAACGCCGCAGGGAATACTGGTCTTGGAACGAGCACCTACCCCTATATGGGTGAGGCGGTGGGCGACCCCGACTACATGAACAACATTCTTGTTGCCGATCGCATTGGCCTGTACATGCTGTATTGGCAGCAGGAAATGTGCGACCACACACTACGATTCCGCGTAGGCAAGTTCGAGGATCAGGTGTTCTTTGACAACAACACCATTGCCTACGATCCGGTCTCCGGATTCCTCGCGGAGAATTTCAACGAACAGATCGTCATGCCATTCCCGAACTATGCCTTCGGCGTGAATATCGAATGGGATGTGACCGATGATCTGACCCTTCGGGGTGGAACGCTCAATTCAGAGAACCCCGGCAACAACGTCGGATTCGAAGGCCTGTCCTGGTCGCATCTCTTTACGACGGCCGAAGCAGACCTGACAGTGAGGCTCCCGATCAACGGCAAGGACCGTGTTGGGCATTGGCGGTTGACCGGCTGGTACAACAGCATGGAGAATCCATTTGGCGACGGGAACGTCGGCGGCGGGGGTATCTGTTTCAACATGGATCAGAAGATCTGTGACAACGGATCAGTGTTTATGCGGCTCGGCTGGGGGGAGAATCAGGCGACGCGATCAAACTTCGCCATCTCAACCGGGTTTGCTGTGGACGCGCCGTTCGGTTTGACGGGACATCACACTGGTCTTGCATTCGAGTACGCCAAGCTCACCGGGTTTGGCCGATCGCAGGTTGGGCTGCCACCCATTCCGGGAGAGCAGTACATGGCGGAGTGGTACTGGCGGGTCGAATTGACCAACAGTTTCGACATCGGTCCCGTGGTGCAGATGGTCCGCGACGTCACATCGGGAATCGATACGAGCATTATCTGGGGCGTTCGCTCGAGCTGGTCCTTCTGACGTCCGCACGCTGGTCTTCTGGGCTTGAACATCGCACAGGAGCGTGCGCGGTGGGCCTGCAGTCCCGCAGACTATCCAGTCCAGGCCGCAAGCGCGGAGAGCAGATCGTTGACGTCTACGAAGCCATCGCCGTTGAGGTCTTCAATGCAACCACTGCATGGTCCCCATGCTGCAATGATCGATAGCAGGTCATCGACGCCTACGGCGCCGTCTCCGTTGACGTCGCCGGGGAGCGAGTTGGTCAGTTCTGGGAATGGATACTCGATGACTTCGATCCGAAGCGTGCCGTTGAAGTCTGGTGCGTTGACGGTTTGATACGTCACGCCCGGCGTTTCAATGTTGATGGCAATGGTGTCCTCGCCGAGCTCATCCCAGCCGTCTCCGATGAGTGGCTCGAACACGCCGTATCGCAGGTCGTCGTCAATCTCGACGGCGCCGACCGTGACATTGAGGGTCGTTTCGCCGGGCGGAGGAAAGTCGTCGTAGACGAGGTGCCCCGGCTGTATTGAATCGCCGTTCGAGCCGACTTCATGGATCGGAGACGCGACGCCGTCTGCTTGCCTGTCGCAGACTGGGCCCGTGATGCCCCAGAGCGTCTCGGCGGCAGGCGCTGTGACAGAACTCGTAAAGACGATCTCCGCCGGGGTCCAGTCCCAGATCCAGTCATCCGGTTCGTGCATGTCCTGGATCTGCGCCTCCGTGAGGACGATTTGGACGCGCCGCGTTCCCGTCAGGAAGCTGGCGATCTGCGCCATGCCCGGATCGTGTTCAGCGAGTTCGTAGTGGTTGACGTGGAAATAGGTCCGCGTCGGCTCGTGGCCCAGAAAGCGTGACTGCGGAGTGGTCGCGAAATACCACGCGTCTTCTGCAGTGACGACGCCGTCGTTGGCGTGGAAGTCCTCGAGTAGCAGCATCACGTCGGTGAGATCACCATCCGTGTCACGTGTCGAAACTTCCATGCCGACGAGGATGTCGCCGAACAATGTGCTGTCAAGCGTGTTGCGGTCGCCGTACTGGGCGTTGCACCAGTCGTAGTGCATCTGATCGACGTCAATCGAAGGCGTGCCGTATTCCTCCCATAGATCAGACACCGTGTCATTGGTGGCGGCCCAGTGCCCGGCGAGCACGCCCTCCAGCGACAGCCACCGCGCAACGGCGCCTTCGCTGGCGAGACCGTCGCTGTCGTGGGTAATGAGCCAGCGGGCGACATACGTCCCCATGCTGGCGCTGACGATGTTGATCTGGCTGGCGCCTGTACGATCCATTACGTTCCGGGCGTACTTTGCAATGATGAATGCATATCGGGGCATGCCTCCGCCCCACGTGGCGGTGATCGCGTCGAGCTCCGCGATATCTGCTGCGGTGTAGTAGTCTGGAGGTGTGTCGCCGTAGTACGTCGCTGCCGCGACCGCGTTCTTGGCTTCGGGGGCGTCGGCGATGAGCGGGAGCCCAGCCATGTCGGCGATGACGCCAAGCAGCGGTTCGCTCATGTCCACGCCAAAGGTGCCGGTCATTTCAGCACCGTCCGGATCAAAACCGTGCAGGTAGATGGTTGCCGTGCGATTTGGGTCGTGCGTCTCGATGGCGGCTGCGCTTGCAGTGATGCAGGCGATGCAGGCCAGTGCCGCGATGTGGTGGTTCATGGAGATTCCTTCATTCTCGCTTGGATGCAAGAGCCGCTATGAGCATGGTCCCCAGGATGCCACCACTGCCAGCAGGTCATCAACGTCAACGGTGCCGCTGCCATCGGTATCGGCGGGGCAGCCGCTGCATGGTCCCCACACTTCGATGGTGGCGAGGAGATCATCGACACCGACCGTACCGTCGCCGTCCAGGTCTTGTGGGCAGTCAGAGTTCGCTTCGCCCTCGTACTTGGCGACGGTCGAGAGATTCATATTGTTCGAGCCAACGGTCCACGCTTCGGTTTCGTCGAGAAACTCGGTGTCGAGTGGCCCCGTTGTCAGGCCGGGCAGGTCGCCAATCCACGTGACGCCGCCGTCGTTGGTGTGCAGACAGATCATCTCGACGTCGCCTGCTCCGTTGGGGCCGAATCCGATCGCAAAGCCATCGTTGGCATTGAGGAAATCGACCGTGGTGAGCGTGTAGTTGGCCCCCGGCGTCGTTTGATACTCCCAGGTCGACCAGCCGTCATCAGTGTGCAGCAGGTACGGCGTGTAATCCGGTCCGCCGCCGACGGCCCAGCCGTCCTGATCGTTGAGCATGCAGATCTGATTGAGATAGAAGTTGCCCTCGTCCCAGAAGAGCTGCGTCCATGTGTGGCCACCGTCGAGAGTGCGGGCAATCGCTGCCTGGTAGGGGCTGCCGCGCCTGCCCTGATAGCCACTGGGAAGGCGGCCGAGCGATGGGTAGCCGTCGGCGAAATGGTAGCCCGGCGCATCGCGGTCTTCGGGAAAGGCGCCGCCCGTCATCCAGCCGCGCTGCTCGTCGATGAAGTCACAGTAGCGCGCATATGTCGGGACACCCCATTCGACTCCAGTCCAGGTGCCGCCGCCATCATCGCTGATGCAGATGCCTGTTTGCTCGGGACCGAATATGTCGGCCCAGCTGCTTGGAACTTTGATGTGCAGGTCATCGACGGCTTGCACGCACTGTGTGGACCACTGCATGCTTCCTGGCATGATGACAGCATCCCAGGATGCGCCGCCATCATGAGTCACGAGCATGCCTGGCTCGACGAGAAACTGCACGCCGCCGACCCACATGTGGTTGCCTTCGGTCAGCGAACCGGGGTTCGCGACGGCATCGCATGCGAGCAGCATGAGCGCGCTTGGGACGCTGTTGAGAGACCAGTTCTCGCCGCCGTCGAGCGTGCGGTGGATGACGGAGCCGACGCCGTTGGTGCCGCCGATCGTCCAGCCCTGATTGGAATCGGTGAATGAGACGCCGGCAAGGAAGGTGGCAAGTCCGTAGTCCTGCTCGGACCACGAGCCGTAGGTGGACGCGGCTGCGTTGGGGGCCGACGCCGCCAGGGTCCATACTGACAAGACGACCGTTGCAGGGACGCTGCGGATGACTCGCACGGTGGATTCTCCTCTCCGCCGGTTGGCCCCACAACCAGACCGCTGCGCTCGATACTAACCGGATGAGCAGTGCAGTCAAGCGATTGGTTTAAGTCCCTGCCGCGAACGATTCACACAGGATATTCGCTCGCCGGTGTACCATTCAGCACACAATCGCCCCAGTGCAAACTTCGAAGGGTCATAATCGTGAGACTGAGCGTGAGGAGCGGACTACTGATCGCGTTGGCGGTTTCCTTGGCGGGCTGCAAGCAGCCGCAGGTTGCTGTTACTCAACATGGTGGTATGCGAGAGGTGCTGCGTGAGGGCAATACGCAGCCCCGCGTATCACTGCAGCACATCGTTGCGAAGCCAGGGGCGATTGCGGTTGGCGCGCTTGCCGGGCTTGGTGGCGAGATAACGATTGTTGACGGCGACGTGTGGGTTGCCAGGTCGTCAGGTCGTGGAGCGACTGTGACCGGCCCGGATGCCCGTGATGATGATCGAGCAACGCTGCTGACGGCGAGTCATGTCACGGCGTGGGATTCCGTCCCGCTCAAGCGCGGGGCGGCAGGGGAGGCACTCGCTGCGGACATTGCCGCAGCTGCCAGGGCTCAGGGCATCGATACGTCAAAGCCATTTCCCTTTGTCATCGATGGCGACATCACAGAGCTCGATGCGCACGTGATTGCCGGCTCGTGCCCGATTGCCAACCCAGAGGGCGAAGCCCCGTGGAAGTTCTCGCTGCAATCGCCCGAGCGGGGCCAATTGGTCGGTTTTTACGCCGAAGATTCTGAGGGCGAACTGACCCACCATGGATCGCTGACGCATACGCACGTCGTGCTCCCGCGGCCTGACGGAATACTCACGGCGCACGCAGACCACGCGGGCGTTGCTGCTGGGGCCGTTCTTCGCTTGCCGCAATAGGCATCCGACGGGTCGGAGAAGGTGTTCAGGAGACGGAATCGACGCCTACGAAGGCCGCCAGGCTTCGAAGTTCGGCTTGAAGCCGCTGCGTTCGTGCGCGGTGCGGCCTGATACCCGACTCCCACCAAAGGCCGTTCACGTGGAGCGTGCCTGCATCACGATCCGTCCGCAGATCGATGCGACCAATGAAGTGTTCGCCTTCGAGGATCGGCTGGACGTAGTACCCATATCTCCGCTTCGCAGCGGGAACGAATGCTTCAAAGCGATAGTCGAACCCGAATCGCTGGAGCAGCCGCTTGCGATCCCGAACGACGGGGTCGAATGGGCACAGCAAACGCAGGGTGCTGCGGCCGAGAAGGGGCGCATCCTCGATTCGCCGAAGCCGCTCTTCGATGTCCGCGCAGGCAACGCAATCAATCGGTTTGTGGTCGCCATCCGACTCAGTCGTTGCAGGAATCGCCCGGCCGGATTGTATTGCTACGCGTGTCCACTCGCGAGCTTCCGAGAGGGTGACTGCGCGGAAGAATGCTGCCAGTTCGGTTGGAGTTGCCGTGCCGAGGCGATCAAGCGCGGCGCTGCAGGCCCAGTCGACGTGCGCAGACGCAGATGACTTCCGTGGTGTGTTCGGGTGGACTCGCTTGGCGAGGTCGTAGACCTTCTGGAATCCGTCGCGGCCAGCAACCGCGAGCCGGCCACTTCGCCAGAGGTACTCAAGTGCCGCCTTGGCTGGCTTCCAGTTCCACCACCCGGACCCTCGTGTGGACTCGTGTTGAAAGTCGCGGGACTTGAGCGGTCCCTCGCGGGTGATCCGGGTGAGTACGTGCCGAATGGCAGCGTCGACGTTGTCGCCCATCTGCAATGACCACCAACTGTGCTCGCGATCGTTCACCGCATATCTATCGAACCGATGCTTCCAGTGGTGGCGCCACGCGACTGGGATGACACTGGCGTCATGCGTCCAATGCTCAAACAACGTTCGTCGTTCTTCCGTGAGGACAGTCAAATGCGACTGTGTGTATCCGGGCATGCGTGCGCGAAGCGTGAGGTGGTGGGCCCGCTCAACTGCCGCGATGGAGTCGACCTGAACGAATCCAAGATCCGTAATGAGTCGATCCAGCATGGCAGGTCCGGGCCGTCCCTTCGGGGGCCCCGAGAGTTTCTGCGCGTCCAGCAGGAGCCGCCGGCTCTGGGTGGGAGTGATGGTGAGCAATGACATCGACGCGGGCGATGGTATCGCAGCGAGTATGCCTCCGACCCGACGGGTCGGATGTGTTCAGCAGGGGCCCCAGTTGGCGATGAGCTGGGCGATGTCGTCGGTATCGACAGCACCGTCGCCATCGAGGTCGGCGCTGCCGGGATCACCCCAGTGCGTGAGCATGAGCAGTAAGTCGTTGAGGTCGACTACGCCGTCAATGGTGATGTCGCCGACACACGTCGGCTGGCCGATGTCATCGAAGATCGGATCGGCAAATGGATACGTGGTGTACGCCACGAGTTGATCACGCTGCGCCTGGTTCATAGCGAGCACCGCGTCACGCGACGCCTCGGCCTCGCCGCCATGCCAGAGAATTGCTTCCATGATTGATCGTGCCCGTCCATCGTGCAGGAAGTTCGGCTCGGCGCCGCCCGATTCAGGATCCTCGCATGTTTCCGGCACGCCAAGAACCTGTCCGACGTACGAGAGCGCCCACAGTGGCGGCGTTCGCCATTCACTTCCGGAGGCCTCAAAGTGGGGGCGATTGTCCGCCAGGTCAGGACCCATGTCATGGAGCAGGAGATCAGTAAACGGTTCGATGTCCATGTTGCGATACGCCGCGACCTCGTGGGCCGGCCCGGTTCGCAGCGTTGGCGTGTGACATGCGTGGCAGCTCGCTTGTTTGAAGAGATACATCCCTGCAATTGCTTCTTCGTCCTCGAAGTTTCGCCGTGGCGGAAGCGTCAAGCCCTGGAGATACCCCGCGATGTCATCGAGTTCGTCTGCGCTGACTTCGGGGCCATTGCCCTCGTCGCAATCAATCTGTTCATCGCCGCAGTCTTCCATTGGATACAGGCTTGAGGTCAGCCCCATGTCTGCGAGATATGCGCCAGCCGCCTGTTGTCGAAGGCTCGGCTGGTTTGCTTTCCACCCAAAGCGGCCCAGACGAGTTTCTGCCGCTGCCTGATCCCACACGTAGTTGGCGCGCCCGGAGATGCCGTCGGCGTCCAGGTCGTCCTCATCGACCCGCGAGAGAATCTCTGACTCAGACACAGCTTCAAGCATGCCCAACCCGGCAAGGATCGGCGCGATGCGCGGTGAGAACTCGGCCTGGCCGGCGTAGCCAGCGGACCCATCGACATCCGGCAGGTTCGTGCCGAGTGATCCGGATTCCATGCCGTGAAACTCGTATGTCGGTTTGCGAAGCGTCCATGGAGTTCCGTCGTCGAAGGTGCCATGGACGTCGGTGTACTGAACGCGGAGCTGTCCCTCGGGCGTAGCAGTATTGGAGGCGCCCGGACTGAGTTGGCCGCCATAGAGCGGATGGGGAATCGGCTCGCCGTGCGGGCCTGATCCGGGAATACTGAGCTGGGCAACAAGCGAGATCTGATCGACGCCTTCATATGGCGTCTCGCCGCGACCGTCCAAGGCGTGGCACTGAATGCACGATGCGGCATTGAAGCGAGGCCCGAGCAGGTTTGTTTGATGCACAGGACTTGCGTCGAGCGGTTGCCCGATTGGCCCCGCGCAGCAATCGAAGTAGGTTGAAACGTTGAGCAGGTCGCCTGTGTTCCAATCAGTTTCGAAGAACAGCTTGCCCGCAAGGAACCGTTTGAGGTCCTCGTGTGCCAGCGATGGCGCATGCTGCGCCAGTCCGAATCGCGGACTGAACACGTTGGGTGTGGTGGCGGGGCCGACCGGAGTGGCGCGTGGATTCGGGGTCTCGGGTCCGAACGATCCCGAGCCAGCGCGGTAGTAGTAGAAGTCGGAGTAATAGATCGAGACTGGGTTGTCCGCAGGTAGATCAACAAAGGCGAAGTCGAAGTCGATGATGGCGCCGGGAGTGATGTCTTCGATCGATCCGGTGAAGACATTGTCGTTTTTGGTGAGCTTCGTATTGACGACGGTGAGCGGTCGATTGCACGAGGCCGAATAGGGATCGTTCTCGACGAAGTACTTGAAGTCCATCTGGCCGACTTCGAGGCCGGGGTCGATGGTGGCGGTGACATCCACACGCGTACCCCAGTCGGTGACCTCAATCTCGAAAGTTCGACCTTCGCCGTAGTCCTCTACGTAGTTGTCGAATCGCCACTCATTGGGGTGCCGGTGGTGGAACCGGCCGGACTGGCGCGTAGCGAGGGGCCAGTCCGGCTCGGTTGCCGGGTCACCAATGACACGCTCATGCAGCGCCGTATAGACGGTCTGAATGCCGATGAGTTGTTGAAACCAGTACGTGACAGACTGGCCTGCAATGGCATCCGGGAGTTCGACCTCCCAGACACCGTCGGTTTCCTCGATCAGCGGTACCGTCACGAACGGTCCGTCGTCGAGGCGGAGGGTGGCAGACACTTGCGTGGTTTCGGGAATGCCGAAGCCGGGCGCGCCCGCCTGGAAGTGGAGCAAAGGAATGCCATCACGGACGAGGATGTCGTGTCGAAATCCTCTGGTCGGTGGCGGTGTGACGTCGTCGCGTTCAAAGGCGGTGCACTCGGTGTCGAGTGTGACGTTGTGTTCCGGGTAGGTGTATTGCTGAGGGTTCTGGATGAGCAGCGAAAAGGACACGCTGTCTCCAACGGACACGCTTCCAATGTCGTGCGTGTAGACGCCGGGGCTTTGCTGCGTCATGGCCCATCCACCTGTGCCTGGTGGCGTGGGGAAGATGATCATGAGGGTGGTGGATGGGTCAGCGTGCACTTCGACTCGTGCGCCGCCGTCCACCGGGCACAGGGTGCCCCTGTAGTCGGGCGTGGACGCTACCGCGTGGGACGCGGCTGCGACCGCAAGGGCATGTGTGTAGAGATGGCACATAGCAACTCCCTCGGCGACCCTCATCAGAGGGCGCGACCCAACCTACGGAAGGGTGGGTGGAGTGGTGCGGCACTTCTGTGGATTCGGGTGCGGCGGCTCAGGGTGCGCGGCGCATTCGACACAGAGCAACCAGCCGCCAGATCGAGCCTCAACGCTCCATTTGAATGGCGAGCAAGGTGGGTTGGGTGGGTGTCCAGTGGGTTGTGGCCGCACCTTGTTCCCCTAAATGGCGGTTATAGACAGTTTCCTGGCCCCCTGTGGCAGCACCCCGAGCCCCCCTGTCTACGCAGAGAAAGCTTGCGCCACCTATTCCTTCTTCTGCCCTTTCATGAAGGGGTTGGAGAATCCATAGAAGACGAAGTACAAGAAAACAACCGACACCCAAAGCGTGATGTCATTGGCATCATCAAAGCCAAGCAGTTTCACAATCAGGTGAACCAGCACGACTGTGACAACGGCACACACGGCGAATGTCAGGAAGTATTTCAATGGAATGCTCCTTTACTTGGCATGATGCGTCAGATTGACTAGTCCTGCAACTAGTCCATTGCGGGCCGTGGCGATCCACTGCGACTGTTGCTGAGGGCCTGTAATGACAGATCGTTCCAACCCGGTTCGCAGTCGCGACTGCAGTGTTGGGGTTGGGGGCTTGTGACTGGCGGGCGAGCTTACTGAAGGGCCTGCTGAGAGGTGCAGCCCCGAAGGCAAACGCCACTTCGCGCTTCTCGCAAGCAACGGTGCCGCCAGAGCCCGTGAGATGTGCCCAGATCCAATAGACTTGTCAGTGATGTTGAACTCACTAGCTCCCTTTATTCTTATTGAAGGCTGATGGCATGGCTGACCGATCGCGATATCTTCAATATTTGGGAATACGCGCCAAGATCACCGTCGCAGTGACCTTACCCCGTTCTTAGGTCCAC
>CAZRBV010000052.1:0-12190 GCA_964598425.1 uncultured Isosphaeraceae bacterium
TGCGGGCGATCTTCGTCGCGCTTTGGCGCGGAGAAGTATGAGATCGCCTGATAGTCGATCGGTCGCCAGTCATGGTCGGGCCAGTGTGCCCACTCGGGCTCGGTCATCTCCTTCCACTTGGCGAAGGCGCCCAGCCGCCACTGCAGCAGCCACTCGGGCTCTCCCTTGCGGGCGGAGATGATTCGGATGACGTCCTCGTTGAGCCCTGGCGGCAGCGTGTCCGCATCGATGTCGGTCACGAATCCCCACTTGTAGTCCGACTGCTCGGCCCACTGGTCCAGAGTTGTATTGGGTTCGTGCGTCATAGGTGGCGGTTCGCTCGGGCAGGGGGATTCTTGCAACCGAATCTCAAGTAGAACTGGTCGCCCCCGAGGAATCCACTATAATAGCCGTTTCGGGACATAATTGAGTCCCAGCCAGGAGTTCCGCCATGTCCGTGACCATCACAGAGACCGCCGCTCGAGAAATCGCGACCATTGTCCGCCAGCAGGACCTCGACGCGGAGGCCATCCGCCTTCGCGTGGGCGTCAAGGGCGGTGGGTGCTCCGGTTTTTCGTATCTCCTGGACCTCACCGAGACGACCCGCGATTCGGACGAGTGCTGGGACTTCGACTACGAACTTGAGAAGGTCGAGGGTGATGGCAAGGAGCCATTCAAGCTTCGTGTGATCTGCGATCCAAAGAGTCTTCTCTACCTCAACGGCACCGAGATCGACTTCAAGGACGAGATCATGGGCCGTGGCTTTGTGTTCAACAACCCGAATGCGACGAGCAGTTGCGGGTGTGGAAGCAGCTTCAGCGCCTAGCAGGCCGCTACGCGTCCCAATCGGTCACCGGTCTGGGAAGTCGAATGACTCGATCGAGGGCGGTGCACAGTTCGGGCTCGCATGCAAACCGGTCGCTGATGACGAGCGATTTCGCCGGACGGGCGCCAATCCAGAATCTGGTGAAGGCGCCAACGGATGCGGTGAGCGCCGGGAGCGCAGGGTCTTCGCCACGCTCGACGGTGGACACCGGTCCAAGTGTGACGATGTGCGAGCCCGAAACACCGTTCCATGCAGCGTCTTCGGAGAGCCACGTTTCGATGGGGTCTTCGAGTTGCAGATTGAACCGGACGGATTCCCCTGGCAAGCTCACTGCGGCGATGCACGCGGACAGATCGAGGATCCTCGCCTGCTCCCACGCGTGACTTCGCGGCTTCACGTCAAACGTGCCACCCTCGCGGCTGCGGGACATCTGGAAGGGCGTGTCCAGCAGGTCCTGCAACTGCACGTGGGCCGGCTCACGCATGAAGATGCCGTGGACCTGATCGCCAAGCGACTTGAGCACACTGAGCAACTCGATGAACTGGTCCGGTGTTTCGTAAGCCATCCATTCGAGCGAGTAGGGTCCATGCTCGCCTTTGGGCTTGAGCACCATGCAGTGCGTGATGTCGCCATCGCCGCTTCGGAATCCGAGGCCGAACTGCGTCTTCTCCCAGAGCATCTCGCAGTGGGTCGCCCCCTGGCCGTGCAGATTCACCGCGCCGTGCCATCGCATCCGCCGCAGCCGCGCGGCGTGCATGTCGCCGGCATCGTCAGCGGTGAACCGCTGCGGGTGGCGCGCGAGTTTCGGGACGCGGAGCGCGCGGGGGTCGATCGTGCTCAGCCGCTGGTACTCCATGGATCCGAATCCAAGGCGGTCGTAAAAGCCCTGATCGAACATGCCCAGCCGGGCGATGGCAGCGCCTTTGGTTGCAGCCCGCTCGATGACGCTCGCCGTCGTCGCGAGCGCCAGCCCACGACCGCGGGCGATCCGACTTGTGCCTACACCGGTGACGAATCCAACGGAAAGATCGTTATCGAGATAGCGCATGGCAGCATCGCGGCATATCGCCCAACTCTCCGCTTCGCCATTGAGTTCCGCGACCAGGACGTCGCAGTCGCTGATGTAACTGTCAAAGAGGGGGCCATTGTCCTTGTCATCCCCCAGCCCCCATCCGATTTCTTCCAGAATGCGGATGCAAGCTGCGCGATCACTCGCGTTGTCGTACGGATGGATGCTGCTGCCTGACATGTGGGCATCGTACGAGATGGAAGGCCATCTCCCTACCGACGAGCACTACCAGACTTTGAGGAGCAGAAGCAAGTCGTCGGCGTCGGTGGCCCCATTGCCGTCGAGGTCGGAGTCGCAGGCAATCGGATCCTGGCAGTCGCCCCAGGATGTCAAGAGGATGAGCAGGTCATCGACGTTGACAAAGCCGTCGTGGTTGATGTCTCCCACGAGGCTACAGGACGGCCCACCCTCATCGCTGGTGGCAGACTGAGTGGTTCCGGCTGGCACACAGAGTGTGAAGCCGTCGGTGAACGTCACTTCGGTGTCGGTGCTGCCCATGTTGTGGGCAGCGTAGGTTCGAGTCTGACCATTCAGAAACACCGCCGAGAGGGGCGCATCGCCACCGACGGCTGCATCAATCTGTCCGAGACCGTCGAGCGCTGCGAGCCACCAGTAGGTGCGCGCCCTGGAGTCGCCGGGTTCGGGGGTGTAACTGCTGCTTGTGAAACTGGCGAGCGCTGCGGATGGATCTGCGAGCGCTTGATAGCTCCACAGGATGTCCTGCCATACGGTGGGCTCACCACCGTTCTCAGCAAGGAAGACATCCCATAGTCGTGACACCGCATCGGGGCGTGCGCCGAGATACAACGAACCTCCGGTGATCGGCAGCATGTTGATGCCGTGGATCTCTTCGGCGTTTGCGGTCCACCATGTGCTGTAACTCGCTCCGGCATCCCAGACGATGCCCGCCAATTCTCGAGGCATCTCCGGCGGGAAGACCTGCTCGTCAACGTCGAACCAATACTGTTCGATGGCAGCAGACTCCGCAGCGAGCAGGAACAGGCCGAGGTCGCGAATGTCATCGCGGCCAGTCGTTTCACCCCACAAGAGGCAACCGGTTGCAAAATTGATCGACTCGGACGAGGACTCCTGATTGTTCCCAGCCGCGAAGCCTGCATGGCCAGCAGCATAGGAGTGCCCGACATAGGGCTCAAAGTGGCGAAGGAAGCAGAAGCGATCGTCACTGCGGTCGTAATTGGCCGCGTCTCGGATCAACAGGTCGACCATTCCGCCCCACGCCCCGTCGGCTGCCCAGTCCGGATCAAAACGAGCTACGACGGAAGCGGCCCACAGGAAGTACCCATAGTGAAAGTGGTGGTCATTGAGTTCGGTGTCGGCACCGTACGAGGCGGGATAGCCGATGAGGGTTCTCCACGTGTCGTCATAGGCAAAGGTCGCGGCGCCGTGTGCGACGAACCACTCTTCAAGTCCGGCCTTGAGATCCGCGACAAGGTCATCGCGAGTATCGATCTCGCCAGCTGTCTCGGCGAGCATCGCAAGCTGCGCGGTGCGGCCGAACGACTTGCCACCCCAGTAGGTGTCAGAGACATAGCTCGCTGCGGTTTGCGCGGCTGATTCGTTCAAGAATGCCTCGGCTGTAGCCGGGTCGATTGAGTCAACCTGTGGCAGTTGAGGAAGTGCGCCCGGCACAGGAAACACCACGTCGAATCCTGCTGATTGAGCAAGTTTGAGCAAGCCCCGCGCCGAGGGATAGGTGTCGCCCGTGAAGGGCACGTCTGTGTTCAGCCACTGGTGCCGGTAGAGGCAACACAGCACATCGCCGCTGCCACCATTCAGTGGTTCGGTGATGAAGTCGTAGGTGGCGCGGACGCTTCGCGTTTCGGGCTCCCAGACCCAGGAAACCTGAGTGTCCCGAACGGCAGTCATGGCCGCATCCTCGAACATGGCGATTGTGTCAGTATCACCATCGGGAAGAATGGCGACCGAAATGGCGGGGGCGCCAGCGCACCGCCAGAGGTCGCCGCTTTGTGACCAGGCGTAACCATCGGGCGCAAACGCGCCCCAGTATTGTCCGTTCTTCGAAAGAACCAGGGTGTTGTTGGTATGGGAGTGAACGCTTGAGCCGGACGCATACACGATGGGCGTGCCGTTGGAACACTCGGCAAGTATGTATGGCAACCCTCGCCCGATGATTGCTCGCATGGACCTACTGCCGTCATCCCACGCGGCCTCAACGGTCCAGTCGCCGGCGCTTGCCACGCGGACATCGGGCGATGCCATGCCCTCGACGCCGAGCGTCAAAGCTGCGGCGGCTCCTGCGAAGGAGTACTCGTAACCACGATCCCACCATCCTGGGTTTGTGGTGTGACCGAGGTAGAGCCCCTCCGGGGCGGCCTGCAGCGAGAGTGGGTGAGCATGGACCGGCTGGCCGTAATCATTGCCGGGGTGCCGCTCCCAGATGAGGGAAGACCACCATGTGTTCGTTGGCGGCGGCCCCGAGAAGTCGGCGGTCACTCGCGGCATGACTGGATTCCCACTCGTGTCGGACGGCCCCAGCGATCCGGCAGGCACACCGCCCAGGTAGGAACCCTGGCCGAGAGGAACGACCTCATCCGCCTGAGATGTGCCGGTTGCGAGCGCGAGAACCGTGAGTGCACATCCGCCGAGTAGAGAATTGGATCGCATGTGTGGCCTCCTGGGGTTGTGTGGGGTCTCTGCGAGATCCCTGCGGGTGGGGGATGCCCACCAGCGAAAGGAAACCTACGAATGGGGCGGTTGGCGGGTTCCCTTCAGCCTCGTTTGCCACGAGATAGCCAATGCCAGGCCGCACAGACTGACCCAAGGTCCCCTCACAGGTGCGTGGGGGCTGATTTGCTATCCTCTCGACCACATGTCAAATCACCAGCCAATGACCGTGAAATCGATCGTCACCAATATTGTGTGCGTGCTGGTCATTGCGCCGGTGGTCGCGGCGCTCATTGTGTGGGCTGCGATGGTGCTGCGCCCCGATCCACCACCACAGACATCGTCGCTTCATGCGGCGCCAAGTCACACGGCCATCATCCGCCCCGCACCGCACACGCCGGTTTCGGGGCGGACGGTTTATATGGCCAACTGCGCGCGGTGCCACGGGGCGACGGGAGATGGCAACGGAACCGAAAAACTCGACCGTCCTGCGAGATCCTTTCTCGCAGGTGGCTTCTCGTTTGGAAACACCGCCGAAGCGATCCGTCGCGTTGTGCAGCACGGTGTGGCCGGTACGCCGATGCCCGGATTTGCAGGTGTCTTGAGCGGCGCTCAAACCGACGCGGTCGTGAAGTATGTGCGAGCCATGGCGCCAACGGCGCCGGTCGTGGGTGATGAGGCCGAGATTGTTGTCGGTGATCGGCCACGCGTGGTTCGGGGCATGCTTCCGCCGCGCGGTCCGTGGGACAGCGTGCAACCACGAGGTCTTCTTGTCGGAGGACCAGATGGATTGACGCTCTCCTACGACGCAGATGACGTGCGGTTCCGCGTCGCCCGTCAAGGTCCATTTGTCCGCCGGACCGATTGGGAGGGGCGCGGAGGCACGCCACTGGAACCTCTTGGCGAAGTCATCCACTTCGCGCGGCCCGAGGCGCCATTCTGGAAGGATGAAGAGCCCTTGACGGCGTCGCTTCTCGGGACCAGTACGCATGGTGAGCGGGCGTCAGTGCGTATGGCTCTTGGCAATGCTGTCATTGCCGAGCAAGCGGAGGCCGATTCACACAAGACTCTTCCTGGGTACGTCCGCACGCTCAACGTCACCGGCGATGCGAGCGGTGTGATGATGACAATCCCTTCGGTTGAGCCTGCGGTGTTTCTCGGGAACAACGGCGGTTGGTCGTGGTGGCGAGGCGGTGAAGACGTGATTGGCGTGCAAGGTGCTGCGCGATCTGGCGAGCGCGTTGCGCTTCCCTCATCAGGCACTGTGAAACTTCTGGTGCTGCCCGGCGTTGATCCTGAACGAGCCGCCGCAGCTGGCATTCCGACTGGAGCACCAACATCGTGATTGGATTGCTGCTGCCTGCACTTCTTGTGAGCAATCCTGCGCAGGCGTGGGTGGTGGAGACAATTCCAACGCCCGAAGGCGAGGTCGTCGAGGTCGGTGGCATCGCCTTTCCTGATGACGATGCAATCGCGGTGAGCACGCGGCGAGGCCGCGTGTGGCGCGTCGATGGGGCGTTGGACGGCGACGCTTCGGACGCCTCGTGGACCATGATGGTCGAAGGCCTCATGGAGGGACTCGGGTTGGATCGCGACGGCGACGATCTTGTCGTGCTGCAGCGAGGCGAGCTTTCCCGGCTGCGCGATGTCGATGGCGATCACGTGATCGATGAGATCGACGTCGTGACGCAGGACTGGGGGCTCTCCGAGAATTACCACGAGTACGCCTTCGGGCTTCCCCGCGACGAGGCAGGCAATCGCTATGTCTCACTCAACCTCGGGTTCGGTTCGCCCGAGTGGTGGCATGGCCAGTCCTACGAGCCGTACCGAGGGTGGATTCTGCGCGTGTCTCCTGAGGGTGATATGCAGCCATGGGCCACCGGGTTTCGAAGCCCGTGCGGTCTTGGATTTGATGCAAAGGGCCGGCTTCTTGCGACGGACAATCAGGGCGACTGGATGCCCAGTTCGCCTCTCTTCGTTGTGGAGCGCGGCGGGTTTCATGGACATCCCGCGGGGCTTCGGTGGACCGAGGCATTTGGACGCGGCGAGGAGTGGCCGGATAATCGTGAGCCACCCGATGCGGCGCGCGTGCCACCCGCAATCTGGATTCCGTATGAATGGTCGCGTTCAACGGGCAATCTTGTTGCGGACACGACCGGCGGACGGTTTGGTCCGTTCGAGAATCAACTCTTCGTGGCAGAACTGACGACGGGCCGCGTGCTGCGCGCCGAAATTGAAGATGTGGATGGAACGCCGCAAGGTGCGGTGTGGCCGTTCATGGACCGCATCGGATCGGTGGCCCGGGTGGCCTTTGCTCCGGACGGTTCGCTTGTCTGCGGACTCACCAATCGTGGCTGGGGCGGACTTGCTCCAGGCAGCGGTCTGAAGCGAATCACATGGACGGGCGACACGCCACTTGAGATGGCGCATGTTCGTATCACGCCAACCGGATTCGACATTGAATTCACGAAGCCGATCGGCGGCGGCGTACAGCCAGACCAGGTCGCCATCGACTCATACGACTACAACTGGTGGTGGAAGTACGGCTCGCCCGAGCAGCGCCGGAGCCCTCTCGATGCGACAGCGGTGGCCGTATCCCCGGATGGACGCACGCTTCACGTGACCATTCCTGAACTTCGCGCGGGGCGGGTGGTTCGCATGAAGCTCGGTGGCATCACCAGCTTGAGCGGAGAACCGCTGCGAACGGACGCTGTGGCGTACACGATCAATCGTGTCCCGGGCGGTGAGCTGAGACACGTGGCTCGGAAGGTCACGGCCCCACCGCTCGAGTCGATGAATGAGGATGAGTCGGGCTGGCTGCGATTGACCTGGGGCGAGCCGACCGAGTTGTGGAAGGGCGACTGGCGACTGGCGAAGGACAAGCTCGATCCGATGGACCGAGGGAAGTTCACGATGGCTGCTGGCAACAATGTGCTCGTCAACGATGCAACGGACACAGACTTCGTGCTTCGCGGGCACGTTGCGAGCGCGGCAGAAGTTCGCGCATCGGTCATGCTGCCCAAATACGGCGCCATTGCATTCGGCTTGCCCGACGGTGCGAGTCTGGTTGTTCAAGATCTTGCCGGGCGTGGGTCGATTTCGGTCGTGAGCCAATCGGGCGAAGTCGTTGCGGAGGCCGCGAGCGATGCGTGGCGCGGGCCGGGCCAGTGGCATGAACTGGAGTTTGCCGTAGAGCCGGGCGTGCTCTCAGAAGTGCTATTGGATGACATTCGTGTTCTTGAAGATGTTTTGTGTTCTGGCGAAGCCGAGGACGATTGGATGCGCATCGCCGGAGATGTCGGTCCGGCAGGCGTGGCCGACATCCGCATCAGGAATCGCCAGGCGCCGGACGATCACAGCGGCTTGTCCCTCATCCCAGACTCTCTGCAGTTGACCGACTCGCTATGGGGAGGTCTGGGCCCCGAAGGCATGATGCTTCGCGGTTCGGGTCGCGTGCCACTTGCATCACCGTGCCCTGCTCGTGGTGTCATCCGAGGAAGGATTCGATTTGGAAGCGGATCGGCAGCGGTGCTGGGTGTTGGCGGTGCGCGGATAGCGATCGCCGAGGGACGCGCGTCCGAACCGACAACGGGCAGCGTGCTCGGCGCAGCTGAACTGGGCGTCCGGCTCATCCCGCCGGGGGTGTGGTACGACTTTGAGGCGGCGCTGGATGCTGGCTGCCTGCGGATCGCGCTCAACGGTCTTGTCGTTGCAGACGAGTGCATTGACGCCACCGGTGGCGCGATGGCGATCGTGCTTCAATCCGGAGTCGTGGATGTCGCTGAGCTGGAGTTGCTCGACGGGGTTGATTGACTGGGGGAGCCCAGTGCCTGCTATGGGTTTGAGTTCAAGACGGCGCCTTGTGTGCGGCCGTGATCGGTTCCACCGGGGTTCTTCTTACTTGGCGGATCGTCGTATGCGTCGTTCTCGGCGTCCATTGCGGCGAAGTTGGGGTTGGCTTCGATGGCAGCCCCCGCGGCGGCGATGATTGTGTCCCACATGGCGTCGTTGGCGTTGCCCTCGTCATCAAAGAGCGGTTCGGTGATGCCCGGAACGGATATCAGCCCTGCCGCCGTGTCTTCCAACTTCGTCTTGATGGCTTGCATGCGGGATTGAAACAGCTCCGCATGCCCCATCTCATGTTCTCGCAGGGCACCAGAGAACCGTTCCCACTCGGCAACATGAGAGTCGGGCGCATCATCGGGAGGCGTCCACGACGGGACTTGGATTGTGATCGTGGCAATGATGTCGGTGATCTGGTAGAAGGCTTTGCCCTTGATGACCTGTGTGACCTCGCCTAGGAACTCGTAGCGCAGTGTCGTGTGGCCCGCGTACCTCTTGTCGTCCTCGGGGAATCCTGCGCCCGTTTTTGGATCGAAAATGGCATCGCTGACCTCTGAGAGGTCGTCCCCTGTGACAGGATAGGTCTCGACGATTGGTCCGCCGCCGCCCATTCGGAGCACGCAACCTCCGACTTCATTGGAAGCAAAGACTTCATCCACGACCACGGTTGCATCTCGGAATCCGTTGGGAATCGAGTCCAGGGCTGGTCGCCCGCAGCCTCCTCGCGCCCACGTGCCCTCAGCGCCGCCGCAGCCGAAGAGCATGACGGGTTCACACGGGCCAAACGCGCCGAGCAGGATGAGCATGTCATCGACGTCGATGTCGTCATCGCCATCAATGTCCGCAGCGCAGGGCGGCGCCGGGCAACTACCCCACGCGCCAATGAGTGCGAGGAGATCATCGATATCGGTCGTCCCGGTTCCATTGATGTCGGAAGGGCAGTCGGCGCGTGCGAAGGCGAGTACGCCAAGGAGCGCCACGATCGTTGCGAACTGTTTCAACATTGCAGTACTCCCCTGGTGCCTGACACCAACAGTACGGATTGGTTGTACACCCTGCGCCTGTGGTCAGGCAAGTCAAAAGCGCAGCGAATGCCAGTGGACGAGGCATCAGCGCCGTTTGCGCGTGGTGGTGTGGGGTAATGCGGCACGCGTGGCTATCTGGCGGGGCGGTGGGCTGCGGAGTTGGCGCAGGTTGGGGGGTGCTGCTTACGCTCTGAAGCACCGCCCCAAACCGACTTTCTTTGTCATAGAAGAGGAATGCCGAGACGTCCTTGTAGTTGACGAATGCCACCGGCCCGACGCCTTGGGCGTACAAGACCCAAGCCGAGTCTTGAACGGACGCCGGTCCAACCTTGCCGTCGTACGTGACCTTGATGAGCCGAGTGTCGTAGGTTCCGGCGGGGACTTGGACTTTGAACCCACCGAGGTCCTGGTAGTCCATCTTCAATGTGCCGGTGTATGACACAGTGCTGGGGTCGTTCAGGTCGTACACCTTGACGGCGACAGTCTCGGACACAACCGTGCCTGGCGTGATGTCGCTGAGAATGAGAGGCTGAGCCGGGGCGTACTTGCTGATGACCGCATTGGGCACATTGACGGCAGAGGGAACGCGAATGCCCGTGCTTGTTGGATTCAGATAGCGCGTCCAGTGAGCGGGATCCTCTTGAGTCCATTTGGATTGAGAAGTGGTGGCGCCTTTGAGTCTGATTGACTCGACCTGTCCTGTGTTCGTGCCACTGGTCCGGACGAAGGTGTGGACCGAGTCCTGAAGTGGAATCCACTTGGCTGGGTTGACAACCGGACCGATGGTGCTCGACTGAGTGACGACCCCACTGCCAAGCAGCGCAAGGGCGTCCTGGTCGGCCTGCGGAAGTTGAGAGAGTGGGTCGGCCAGCAGAGCCGCCGCGATCAGGGTTGTCAGCATAGAAGGCTCCTCGAATGCTCGCAGGCTACCGCAGAGACGGGCAGGGAGCAGTTGGAAGTCAGAGAGGGAGAATGTCACGTTTCGCCATTTGGAATCAGCAGGTGGCGCGATAGGGTATGAACGGCTGTGGAGAGAGGAGCCCCAATGAAGACTCGCTGTGTCTGTGGTGTCATGGTTCTGTTCGGCGCGATGAGTGCTGCACATGCCGAGGTGTTGGAAGTGCCTGCGGAATACGAGAGAATCCAGGAGGCAATCGAAGACGCCTCTGCGGGAGATACCGTGCAGGTGGAAGCCGGCTTCTACAACGAGCGAATCGACTTTCTCGGCAAGGCCATCTCCGTCGTTGGCGCTGGTGCTGAGGCGACCACCATTGATGCGTCTGGCCTCGACGGGCCGGTTGTTCGGTTTGCATCCGAAGAAGGGTCAGGGAGCGTGCTTGACGGTTTCCGCATTGGACATGGCAGCGGGGAGCAGATCACGGACCCGGTGTTTGGGCAAGTGAAGTGCGGCGGCGGCGTGTATGTCGGTAGCTCGTCGCCAACGATTCAGAATTGCGAGATCCGCAGCAATGCATGCTGGGGTGGCGCGGGCGTTTGTGTCGTTGGAGGCAGCGCGACGTTTTCGGACTGTGTCATTGGGGACAATATTGCCGAGGGCCACGGAGGTGGCATGTATCTGCTGTACTCGGCTACGCCTTTGATCGAGCGTTGTCGGTTCGAAGGCAACACGGCAAGCTGGGGCGGGGGCATGACCTGCCACGGGTTCAGTGACGCGGCGATTCAGGACTGCGAGTTTGCGGGCAACATCACGAATAATGTCGGCGGTGGCATGTTCATTCGTTCGAGCAGCAGTCCAACAGTGGATGGCTGCTCGTTCATTGGAAACATACAGATCAGCAATCCCCTTGGAAGCGGCGGCGGAATCTGTGTCTACGGAAGCGGAAATGGTGGCGGGCCGTGCTACCCGATCATCAGCAACTGCCTCTTTGAGGGCAACACGGTCAATGGTGATGGCGGCGGCATGGCGAATGCCTACGGGACGTACGCCACCGTAACCAACTGCACGTTTCGGGGGAACACGGGTGGCCGCGACGGCGGCGGAGTCGCTTGTGTTGGCGCAGATGAGCCAGACGTGCCGAGCAATTCGACCTTCGAGAACTGCATCTTCGAAGAGAACTCAACAAGCGATCGTGGTGGAGGGTTCTTCTCGAGAGCCAGCGAACCAACGGTGTCTGGATGCACGATTCGATCAAACAATGCCAGCGATGGTGGCGGCGCCTATTTCTTCGAGAGTCCGCTGTCGGTACTGTCCGGTACGGCATTGTGCGGAAACACCCTCGAGCAGGTCGCCGGCTCGCACTATGACGGCGGTGGCAACACAGTCGATGAGGACTGCGACGTGTGCGAGGCCGATATCACCGGTGATGGCATCGTGGGCGTTGACGACATCCTGGCGCTCATAGCCACCTTCGGGCCGTGCGAGGGCTGCGCTGCAGATGTAGACGGCGATGGCGTCGTTGGCGTTGATGACATTCTCATTGTGCTTGCGGCCTGGGGTCCGTGCTGACTCATAAAGCACGACTCGCGCAAGAACAGGGGCCCGCCCTTCTCTGTGTGGGGGAGAAGGGCGGGAGTGCTTTTGGGGTCACTGGAGATCGAAGTCCAACCAGTTGATGTTGAATTCACCGTTGCCGATGTGAATCGTCATGGTGTGTTCGCCCGCCGTCAGGCTGACGCTTCCAAGTGCCATGGTCGTCCACGCATGCCACTCGCCGGTTGAGGGAATGCCCGTTGATCCGATGACATCGCTGCCATCAACGGCAAGGCGCATTGCGCCGCCGTCGGGCAGGGCTGCGACGCGGGCACTCACGTCATAGACGCCATCCTCAGCAACGGTGACGG
>CAZRBV010000053.1:0-11611 GCA_964598425.1 uncultured Isosphaeraceae bacterium
AGGGCCGCGGCGTCAACCGCACCATCACGGTGCGGCGCATCGTCGCCAACGAAGGTGTCGAGCGGATCTTCCCCCTGCACTCACCGCGCATCGCCAAGATCGAAGTCGTGCGCCGCGGCGACGCTCGCCGGGCGAAGCTCTACTTCCTGCGTGATCGTGTCGGCAAGTCGCGTCGTCTGCGTGACCAGCGACGCGGGCTCAAGCACGTCTGAGCGAAACAACCAGGCAGTTTTGATGCAACGCAGCAGGGAAGCCCCTGCTGCGTTGTGCGTTGAAGGCCGGCCGCTTCCTCGCTGCTAATGCAGCTCCGTCGGCGCGATGCCATACCGCCTGATCACACGATACTGCGGACCGGCTGGCGCGAGCGTTGATTCCATGAGCGACACGTATTCGGCCGGGGCATCGATGGGGAGCGCCAGAACGTCTTCGATAGCGTCGACTGCAACGCGGGTCAGCCGGCGCGCTCGGCCGATCGTGACATGACCCATGAATCGCTCTTCGGGCTCGTACATTCCGGAGAGCGCGTCATCAACCCTTCCCTGCAAATCTTCCGCCCCATCGATGGACACCCACACGATTCGCGGGGCAAACGAACCGGTGCAGCCCACTGCAAGTGATGTCGCCGGCCACTTCATGCCACTCAACCGACGCGCCACCTCGTCAAGCCGCCTTGAGTCGATCTCTCCGAGGAACTTGAGCGTCAGGTGCAGGTTCTCCGGCCTGGTCAACCGCAGGCCGCTCACGTTCTGGCCAATGGTCCGCTGCGCAGCCAGAATCGCCATCTTCACGTCATCTGGCAGGTCAACGGAAACAAAGCAGCGATGCAGCGGCTCGGGCATGATGACAGACTACGCGACTGCGGCGTTCAGCCGTTCTGACGTATCTTCAGCCGTGGCGTAACGTGCCGCGCGATTTCCTGGTCAGGCCGGGATGGATCGTCCGTTCGGTCAAATCTCGCCCGGCGGATTGCAAGTTCCATCTGCCGAAGGGCGACTCGAGCCTGCGATACGGCGTCCCTGCGCCTGGGTACTGGATGAATCATGGCACACACTCCTCAGGGCCTCTCAAAGCCCACCAGAAGCGGTGTCGGCATGATTGCGCAGCCTCTTGAGCTGCATACCGAGGTTTCAGTCGGAAGCGTCATCGACGCCAAGCGGCTCATCAAGAAGCTTCGCTGCTTCGACCGCCACCTCGTCATAAATCGTCGCGAGCAGCCCGTTCAAAGGGAATCTGCCTTCAAGCGTCGATGGGCCAAGCCGCCGAAGCAGTGCGTGCGGCGCGTGCGAGGCTCGTTCGAGCTCGTGCACGTGGCTGTGCGGTCGCCACCATGTCTCCAGACAATCCACAAGAGCCGGCCCGGCTGCTACAGCCGGATCGAGGACAACCGGTGGGTGCGCCACGGTTTCACCCTGCGTTCGCAGTGCTCGGTGATGACTGATGCGCTCGACAAGATCACCGCACGGCAGTCCGCGAACGGCGAGTATCGCAAGCGGGTCTCGATAGAACCGCTCGGATGCAATCCAACCAAGCGCAGCGATTCGCCACGCATCCCTGCGACCGCCACGCTCTACTTCGGTCCGAATGTGTTCGGAATCTGGAAGCAGTGGTGTGCCGCATCCCCGGAAGAGATCTCCCAGGCCTGTCGGGATCTCGCCTTCCAGCAACTTTGCGGCCCAAATCGCTTCACACGCCATCGCTTCGATAAGACGCTGCCACCCGACCTCATCTATTGTCGGCAACTCGATCCGAACCGGGAGCGATGTCTCGGCATCTGCTTGAACCGGCCCAGTAATCTCTCCACACTCGACGCGAAGAGATCGAACAGCCCCATCCTGCGCAGCGAGCAAACCATCGTGCATCGACTTGGGACCGACGATGGACTCAATGGTCGATAGCCACACCTTGCTCACAGGTGCGTCGCGAAGCTGCTGCTCTTCGACTTTCAGGCGAACCCGACCACCACGCCTTCGTGAGGGCCTCGGCGCCTTGCTTGAAAGGTCAGCGCGGCTCATGCCTCCACCTCCATCGCGTTGCCCCGCAGAAGTAGCAGATCACGCAGTTCTCGCGTGTCCATTTCGGTCAACCACGAGTCGCCGGTGCCAATGATCTGCTCGGCAAGTTGTGTCTTCTCTTCAATCATCCGATCGATCCGTTCCTCAAGCGTGCCCATGCACACAAACTTATGCACATGCACGGTTCGCGTCTGGCCGATTCGGAATGCTCGGTCGGTTGCCTGTCGTTCGACGGCGGGATTCCACCACCTGTCAAAGTGGAAGACGTGATTTGCGGCAGTGAGGTTGAGTCCGAGGCCGCCAGCTTTCAACGACAGCACAAAGATCGGAGCATCGCCTTCTGGCGACTGGAATTCATCGATCATCTCTTGCCGTTTTTTCATCGGCGTACCGCCATGCAGGAATAGCGATCGACATCCGAGATCGTGTTCAATCATGGCCGAGAGGAGCTTGCCCATCCGGCGATACTGTGTGAACACAAGGGCCCGTTCGCCGGTGGCGAGCACTTCTTCGAGCAGAGACATGAGCCGCCGCGATTTGCCGGATCGCTCCGAGAGTCGGGTGAGCGATTCGCCTTTCCCCGCTGCAACGACAACATCATCCCCTGACGCCGAGAGTTCCGGGTGATCGCAGATCTGCTTGAGCTTCGCAAGCATCGCCAGAATAAGCCCGCGGCGTTGAATTCCTTCGGTGCGATCGACCTGGCCGATCATTGAGTCCACAACACTCTGATAGAGCGCCGCCTGCTCAGCAGTCAGCGTCGCGTATTCACGCGTCTCGACGCATTCAGGCAGGTCGTCGATCACGTTGCGGTCAGTCTTCAACCTGCGAAGTACAAACGGCTGCACGAGTCCGCGCAGCGATGAAGCGGCATCGGCATCACGATGACGCTCGATCGGCCGAGCGAAGCGACGTCGGAAGTCCGGGGCCGTCCCGAGGAAACCCGGGTTGCAGAACTCCATGATGGACCATAACTCGCTCAACCGATTCTCGACTGGCGTACCCGTCAACGCAATTCGACGCCCCGCATCGATCGATCTGATGGCCTGCGCCTGCTTCGTCGGCGGATTCTTGATGTACTGCGCTTCATCAAGAACGACGCGGTGCCATGGAATACCAGTGAGCGTTTCGGTGTCGCGGGCTACGAGCGCATAGGTCGTAATCGTGACATCGGCGTTGGCGGCTTTGGCGCGGAATGCCTCTCCCAATGGCCGATCGGGACCGTGCTGTACGTGCCATGTGAGCTCTGGCGCGAAACGATCGAGTTCGCGGGTCCAGTTTCCAACGACGGAGGTCGGCACCACCAGGAGCGTCGGCCCGACAACTTCGCCATTTGCACGTTCATGCTGTAGCAGCGCGATAAGCTGCACGGTCTTGCCGAGACCCATGTCGTCCGCGAGGCAGCCGCCAAGGCCGCATCGGTCGAGGAAACCAAGCCAGTTCAAACCGATGCGCTGGTACGGCCTGAGGGTTCCGCCGAACCGATCGGGCTGCGGAAGCTCCTGTACCGTCCCCTCGTCCGGTCCGTTGAGAAGTGCCTCGACCCAGCCTTCGGCTTCAACACCGAGAACCGTCAGGCCCGTTTCTTCTTCCATTCCCTCAGATGCAACGCGCATGGCATCGAGCAGCGTCGTTTCGGTTTCTTCCTGCCGCTCCAAGAGATCGATGGCCTTCGCGAGTTGCGTTTGATCCACTTCAATCCATCGCCCATCCACCTGGACCAACGGCGATCGCTGATCTCGAAGCCGACGGAGCGACTCAAGAGAAAGCGGCTGATCGCCGACTGCAACCTGCCAGCGGTATCTGATCGATGAAGCCATTCCACGTGGCGGGCCATCCATTTCATCGAGACCGCCACTCTCGATAATCATTCGAAGGCCGATCGTGTTCTGGTGACCGCCCCACCACGCTGGAACCGCAACGATGCATCCAGATTCTTCCAGCAGGGGGCGATACTCACCGAGCAGCGTCCACGCTTCAGTCGTTGAAAGGTCGATCCGGCTCGGCGTTGCTTCCGTAAGCAGGGGTTCCAGCGCAGGCCACAACTGAGCGGCTCGGCCAAGTTCGGTCAACAGCACATCCTGCGGATCACTCTCACCCGCCAACTGGGTGGCCTGAGGCGTTGCTTTCCAGACATCTTCAGCAGTCACGCACATCGTTGCGTCATCCGTTGCTGCAAGACCAATACTCAACGACCAGGGCTCTCCGTCCGTTGCTGGCGGCACGAGATCCAGTCGCAAACGAAGACTCTGGCCGAGCGCGAAGTCATCGAGCCGCGAGATCCAGGCGCGGGCCGAGCGAATGATCTTGACAGTCGAGTCGCCTTCGAGACTCAGGAGCTGGGTACCGTCGAGCAGTCCCCCGAGCCAAAGCACATGCGGATCCACGGGATCGCGCCCCTCAATGGCATCGACAAACTCTTCCCTGCGAAGCAGGGTTCGTACGAGATCGTCTGTCATGGCTTCCAGGGCGGCTTCAAGACGAGGCCACGCCATGTCGCCCAAGTCATCGTCCACCCCTCTTGCAACCGGGGGCATGGCACTCAGCAGCATCGTGAGTTGCTCGGCTGCTTCTTCGTCCTGCAGCCACGGTCGCCAGAATGCGCGCAGGCTTCCATCGCCATCCTGTCTGAGCGACGGCACAAATCGTTGACATTCACACCGCTCAGCGACAAGCGCGGCGACGTCCGCCCAGAACAGGAGATCGTGGCCGGGCTCTTCCTCCAACCGAAGATCACGGGATTTGATTGCCAGAAGGAATCTCAATCCATCGACAGGCGCGTAGCTGCGCGTTGCGACCCGAAAGCGAGCAAGCCACGGCTCGCCGCTGCGATCAACGCCTCCCACCGATGCCGCCAATCGGTCACTCGGGTACGGGCCCAGAAGGTCACGGGGCATGCGTACCGCGCACTCACCATCGACTCCTATCGATGCTGCGCGGCCGAGGCACGCTGCGAACTCACTGCGCCGCGCGCCATAGGGATGCCAAGGCAGCGGCTCTTCGGCCGCTTCGCTCGTCGATCGAGGATCGCCGCCGCTCGCCATCAATCGCCAGCGATCGATTGACTCAGCCCAGACATGAAGGCGCCCGGCCGTGAACGTTGCGTGAAGAATGTGAGCCAACGATTCCTCGCTTCCTCGCTTCCACAGCCCCCAGCACCGAGCGGGGATGATCGCGCTGGGACTCGAACCCAGGACCTACCGCTTAAAAGGCGGTTGCTCTACCGACTGAGCTACGCGATCGGAAGCCCCGCAGTCTACCACGACCTGGCTTTGAATCAGCCTTGTGGATGGCCTGAGGACCGATTCGCCGTCTGGCCGCGCGGATTCTGCGCGTTGAGCAAGGGCCGAGAATCTTTGTCCCAGGACCCCGATCGCTGTCGATTTGGGGGGAGTCACCGAGAAGCAGCCTCAAACAAGCCGCTCCTCTGCCGTGTACTCGGACCTTTCTCCACTCCCCCAGCTGCGGGATTCGCACTCGGGCCACGCCACGCCTCAGGAGCCAACCTTGGACCCTACACAGACCACAACGCCCCGCCGACATGAGATTTCCTTCTTGCGGAATGGTCACTCATGGCGGCTGCAGTGGCAAAGCGGCGACGAAGCCCTCCTCGTCGAGACAGTGGCCTCGTTGGCAACAGATCCGGATTGCCCCCTCGATGCCTTCGATCAGGCCCTTGTCCAACATCACCTGGACACGACCCCCCAATGAGACCCTTCTGCGAAATGATCCCGACCTGTCCCTGATTGTCCCCTCGATGTTCCCGGACCATTCCAGACCTTCTCTGGAATCCACGGGAACCCCATCCGCCTCTCCTTCGGAACGCATACCGGCCCCAGAAAGCCCAATTCAATGCCAGCCAAGTCACCCCGCCCGGAACTCACCTACCCAATCATCAAGTCCTTTCTTGATTACCTCATCGATGAACGGCACTTCAGCCAGTACACCTCAAAGTGCTACGGCGTCGACCTGAGGCAGTTCATCGCATACACCTGCGACGAACTCGGCATCGAGTTCAACGCTGAGGCCGAAGCCGCTGCATGGCAGCGGGCTCAGATCGACAAGGATGATGTGGTCGGTGCCGTCGGCCCGAAAACGCTCACGGCGACCATCCTCGCCTGCGATGTCGAGCCAATCCGGAACTTCCTCGGCAACCTCGCCGAGTGCAACTACAGCACCGCCACGATGGCTCGGAAGATCGCCACGCTCCGCTCCTTTCACAAGTGGCTCGATCGCACCGGTGTCATTACCCGCAACCCGATGACCGTTATTCGAACGCCGCGGCAGAGCCGCCGGCTTCCAAAGGCCATCACCGTGCAGGATGTCGAACGACTACTCGCTGCGCCGGAAGCCGACACGCTGCTGGGTTGCCGCGACAGGGCCATGCTTGAAACGCTCTATTCCACTGGCATTCGGGTCAGCGAACTCGTCGGCATTGACATCGAGAACGTCGATGAGCCCGGCCAAGCACTGATTGTCTTCGGCAAGGGTCGCCGCGAGCGGATTGTCCCGCTCGGAACGCACGCGCTGCGGGCACTCTCGGATTGGATCGCCATGCGAAGGCGCCACGGACACGAACTCGCCAGCGGCGAGCCGCTCTTCATCAATCGCCACGGCACACGCATTTCGACACGTTCCGTTCGCCGCAAGGTCAGCAAGTACCTCGAACACGCCGGACTCGACCCAGACATCAGCCCGCACACGCTGCGGCACTCCTTCGCAACGCACCTGCTGGACAACGGCGCCGATCTTCGAGCCGTTCAGGAGTTGCTGGGGCACCGATCACTTTCGACGACTCAGGTCTACACGCATTTGACGACCCAGCGCATGCGAGAGGCCTACGACGCATCGCATCCAAGGGCAGAGGCAGGCTGACCCGGAGAGATACACGCTCGCCGCCTTGGCAGGTACGCCCGGCAGCCAGCATGCAACGACAGGCCCGAGGCCGCGAGGGAAGCGGTCTCGGGCCTGTCGCATTCAGGGGCACGGGCCCCAGTCCGAGATCACAGTGAGAATGTCATCGGTACCAACGAATCCGTCTCCGTTGGTATCGCCAGGGCAATCTTCGGGACAGTTAGCGTCTTCACAGAAGACACCGATTCCCTGGAACTCGCCGCCAAGCGTCACGCAGATTGCGCCGTCCGCAATCGCGCAGATTCCGTTCGAACAGCATGCGCCATCTGAGCAGGACAAGAAGAAACTGTTTCCACCCAAATCCGTGTAAGGACCGTCTATTGAATTCGGCGAGCCGCAGAAGAATGTGTTGCCAATCGCAGCCGAAGTCAAACGCTTCCCACGCGGCGGCAGTGGTGGAGCGTTGACTCTGAGGTCGGCGCCGGTCACCGCTCCATTGTTCTCGAAACTCCCATTGTTGATCGCAGCGAACCCGCAATTCACGTTGATTCCACCGCCTGTCTCTGCTTCACAGAGTTCGATCGTTCCCCCGTCAACAGCTATCGTGCCGCACTGTGAGTACACACCACCGCCGCCTACAAGTGCTTGGCACGATGAGATATCGCTCGCAACAAGTGTCACCGAACAATCGTCAAGGACGTAGATGCCGCCGCCATACCAGGCAGCACTGTTCGATAGAAACTCACAGGAGTTCAGTGTTGCTGCCGAGCTGCCCTCCACATACAGCCCGCCACCCTTCTGGGCAATGTTGCCATCAAAGACGCAGTCTTGAAATGACACTTCGCTGAAGTTCTCCAGACTGACACCGCCTCCGTTCTGGCCCTCGCATTGGCCGAAGTAACACGAATCGAACACGGGGAATCCAATGTCCACAAGCACGCCACCACCGTTCCCGGGGTAATACGGGTGCGACATTGCGGATGATTGAACAATGCGGCAGTTCTCAATTCGCGGTGAAGCCCCTTTGATATACACCGCCCCGCCGGATTGGTAGGCGCTCGCTCGACCGTTTTGGATCGTGAACCCTTCCAGAACCGTGTCTTCCGTTTCCCCCTTCCTGAACTCCACGCAGCGTTGAAGATCACCGCCATCAATGGCAGTTACCTCCGGGCCGTTCATACTGCGAATCGACACTCGTTTGCCACCTGGGTTGACAATCTCGAAGTAGGTGCCGGGAGCCACTTCAATGACATCAAAATTGCCCGCGGCCGCGACTGCCTGCGAAATGGTTGGAAAGTCGAACTTTCCACCTGGGCCCACGGTGATGACGTCTGCCGCGACCTGCCCACAGAGTCCCAAGGCAAGGCCCAACAACCCGGAGTTCTTCAATCTCATCAAATATCCCTCGTTCGTGATCGCCCAGAGGCGACAATGCCCTGTGATACAACTCCACCGCCCGAAATGCAACAACATCCTTCAGATTCCTCGCTTCTCGCGTCACGACGTACCCTCTGTGAAAGTAGAAGTCGATTCAACGAGGGCGTGGTGCTGCTGGCTCAATTACACGGCGAGATGAGATTGTGACACAAGCCTCCGCATCAACCGCCATGGGCGTGAGAAGGGTGCACTCAACCGCAGCCATGCTCGCATGTGGGTTGGCCCCTATCGGTGGATGGGGCGATGGAATTGCCGTCTGGTTGTGTGGTCTCGCCGCCATTGCAGCCATTCCATTGCTGATTCCGCACGCCTCGTACTTTCTCACTCGACCGGTCATCCTGATCTACGGTCTGTTCTGGTTACTCGTCGTGGCGTCGCAGTCGTGGGCACCTGCCAGCGCAGCGCCGAACATGAGCCCTCTCTGGACGCTGCTTGTGATACCCGCCCTGCTCCCGCTCGCCCGCCGCCCCACACTGGTCCTCTGGGCAATTGCCGCTGGCGTGACTGCGCAGGCGCTCATCCAGACCGGCGGCGCAGTCGGGTTCTTTGAAGCTCCCGACGAACGGTCCTGGAGGTCCTCCCCAGGCTTGTATTGGTACCCGGCATCTGTCGCAGTTTGGAGCATGTGTGGCGTGCTGTTGTCACTCGCGCTCGCTCGGGCAGGCCGGACTCGGCTTCAGAGATCTGTTGCCATTGTGTTTGTGCTGTGCGCTGCTGCAGGTTTGGCTCTGACACTGAATCGGGCCGCGTGGCTCACTGCAGGCATTGGAATTGGAATCCTTGCCGTTCGTTGGATCTGGAGCGCCTGTCACACTCGGCGAGCCGTCACGACTGTCCTGGCCTTATCGCTGCTTCCCGTCGTCATCGGTGTCAGTGCCTACTTTGGTAGCAAGATTGTTCGGTATAGGGTCCAGCACGCTGCACGTGAAGTCGCCGCCATCTGGCAACCATCCGCAGACGGATCGCTGGCTCCGAATTCAAATTCACTCGGCATGCGCGTCCTGTGGTGGCATGCTGGGTGGGACTTGATGTGGCAGCGGCCTCTCACCGGGAACGGTGCTGGCGCTGTCGCCGAGTCGCTTGCGCGGCTGGAATCGGAGCTCCCGTCCAATCAGGGCGCGGGCCTCCGCGGCTTTATCACGCACAACCCGCACTGCTCTCTCGTTGCGGCTGCCATCGAGCAGGGCATTCCCGGCGCCGCACTGCTGATACTGACCGGAATCACGACCGTCGCCGGCACCTGGAGACGCGGCATCGGCGCGATGGCATTGAGCAGCCTCGGGCCCGCCACAATCGCCTTGCTGCTTTTCGGAACCGTCCACGCAATCCTCCTGGAGCCCTACACGGCAACACTGGTTGCCATCCTCGTAGCATTGTCGATCGCGCCTCCACCGAAACCAGCTTGCCGACGCGGCGGCGCGGCGTCATGCGATACCATGACGGCCTGAGGGCGATTAGCTCAGTTGGCTAGAGCGCTTCGTTTACACCGAAGAAGTCACAGGTTCGAGTCCTGTATCGCCCACTCGTCAGCGGCGGATGGAGCCTTCGGCTCCTCCGCCCCTTCCTCGCGGCCGATGGTGTCGGCCAGAAGCCGACACCCGCGGGCTTCGCCCGCGACAGGAGCCGTGTCTTCCTCGCTTCGCTCGGGCGCCGAGTCCACATCATCGCCCACTCGTCAGCGGCGGATGGATCACAGCGCACATGGTCGAACACTGCCAACCACACACCATGATCACGTAGAAAGTGATCGACGCGGGTAGATCGAGCGAGTAGGGTCGAAAATTCATACAAGGCACATGAGTGTCGATCTAGGAGGAGTACACAATGTCACAGAACATCATGGCTACAGCGGTCGGCCTCGTTGGGATTGGTCTACTGTCGCTCGGTCTGCAATCTGAGGGCGACGCAACGGCAGCGGCGGTTGTACTTCCGGTGTCAACCGGAGAAGCAACGATTGTCTGGTTTGGCGTCAGCAGCGAACAAGGCGGTGGCATCACGAATCCTGCGCGGCACATCGTGTATCACCGCCTCTGGTCCGATGGGCGCCTGGAAATGCGGTACGCCGGCATCGTCAACGGGTGTCAGATCGAAACCGCCAGTTGTGATTGGGCAGAAGTCCCCGCCGGGCCAAGTGGAAACGCCCACGCCTGCCGCGCCGACATCGATGGAGATCACGAAATCGGGGTTGGTGATCTCCTCAGCGTCATCGATCAATGGAATGGCGAAGCTATGTGCGAACCGACTCACGCGTGCATTGATCTTGGCAACATCGGAAGCGGGGCCATGTGAATTGATCCGCGCTGCCGTTTGGCATCGACCACTGGATCTGCCCGATTCGCTCGTATACTGGCCCCCATGGTCACCCTCGCCGATCTCCGATGAAGTCGTCAACGCCGAACCGTTGGTGCCGTTCACAATTGTGATGAAGGATGGGGAGCGCTTCTTTGTGGATCTGGCCTCGGGCGATCGCTCCGCGAAATGACGCGACTTTCGGCATTGGCTCGGGAAGTCGCCGGATCGAGCCATATACTCACACCATGGTCACGCTCGACGATGTTCGGAAACTGGTCCGCACGGAGCCGTTCCCGCAGTTCACCATCGTGCTCAAGGACGGCTCACGGTACTTCGTCGATGACATGGTGCACATTGCGATTGGGGCCCCGGACGTCTTCTTCGTGGTTGATCTTGTGGCGGGGGGCTGGGCCCGCATCGAGTATCCCGACATCGAAGCGTTGGATAGCGGGAATACCCTCGGTCGGCGAGCGGGCTGAGACCAGACCATTTGAACTGTTGGAGGCTGTGCCCCATGCGACCGGTTGGATTGAAGCAGTGGATCGGCCGGAAGCCCTTCAAGTCGATTGCAATTCGCCTCGTCGATGGTGGCGAATTCCTGATTCGACATCCCGAATGCATGGCCATTGACTCTGGGACGGGAACGATCCATATCGTTGATGAGCACGATCAACGACCGCTTCAACTCGACATACGGCTAATCGCAGGTGTTCGCGACTACGGGGGCGATCGCGAAGAAAACGCGTCTCCGCCTCCGACGAATGATCGCTGATACAGCGGTCGACAATCTATGATCACCGGCATGACACTGAATTCCATGCTGGGCGTCGCGTTGTTCGGATCCGCATGCTTGATGATCGCCGCATGCTCCCCGAGATTGCAGCCGATCTTCAACGGCCACACGCTCGACGGCTGGACGAAGGTCGGCGGCGGCGCGACGTATGCGGTGGAGGATGGCGCCATCGTCGGCACACGTGGGCCCGGCCCCAACACGTTCCTGCGTACCGATGATCTGT
>CAZRBV010000054.1:0-11328 GCA_964598425.1 uncultured Isosphaeraceae bacterium
CACGCGTTGATGGGTGGCCACGATTACCACGTTGATGGGTGGCCACGAATACCCGCGTTGATGGGTGGCCACGATTACCTGCTCCATGAGCCGGACCGGGGAGTGCTACGACAACGCGGTGGCTGAGCGATTCTTCGCTTCACTCAAGTGCGAGTGGACCAACCGCCACCGCTATGCCAGCCTGGAAGACCTCCGGACGAGCCTCTTCCGGTACATTGAGATCTTCTACAACCGCCAGCGTCTGCACCAGACGCTGGGCTATCTCAGCCCGGAAGCCTTCGAGAAGCGGTACGCCGCCAGGAAGGCCGCCTGAACCATGGACTGAGCGCACGAAAAACGTAGGCCACCTCACCCCGCGTTGATGGGTGGCCACGATTACCACGCGTTGATGGGTGGCCACGATTACCACGTTGATGGGTGGCCACGAATACCCGTTGATGGGTGGCCACGAATACCCGTTGATGGGTGGCCACGAATACCCGCGTTGATGGGTGGCCACGATTACCCCCGCGATTACCACGATTACCCCAATTGATGGGTGCCCACGAATACCCCCGAACCCCCCCCCCTCAAATCCGCCGGCAATCAGGCCTTGCCAGAATCGTCCCTACGGAACACGATCGATCTCACGACCAGCCAGTTGAAGACAACACCAACAATCGAGCCAGCTGCAGCCCCGATAGCTCCGGCCGCTGGGGACACAACGTTGTCGCCTACAAGCCACCGGGTTATCAGGAAGTTCACCAACACAGGCAGCGAGCAAACCGCCAGGAAACCCAGCAACTGCTGCACAATTGGCTGCCGTCTTGCGTACCAGAAAGCCAGCCAGCGATCGAAGGCGAAGTTCCACACCATGGCACCGACAATGGCAATCACAATCTGCAGGTCGCCCGCGATGACGCCCTGAGCCACCCGCTCCAGAAACCACAGCAACAACACATAGACCCCAATCCCAGTAACGCCCACCATCGCAAACGGCAAGAAGCTGGAGAGTCGCGGGTACTTCCATCGGGCCAATCTGATGATGTGATTGAGATACTGCAACTGCACCCGGAGCGACAACTTGCTCTGGCCGTGCTGCCGTGTCGAAAAGTGAATCGGCACCTCTTCGACCCGCCGGCATCCTCCCTTCACAATCAGTTCCAATCCAATCTTGTATCCCACCGGATCGAGCACGCCTTCATCCGAGATCAGCGTGCGAGAGAACCCCAGAAAACCGCTCATTGGGTCACGGACACTGGTAAACGGCCGGGCCATCACCGTCGCCACCTTCGAATTGACCCAACGCAGAAATCCCCAACCATCCTCCGTGGATCCCCCTGGCACGTACCGAGATCCAACAACAAAGTCAGCGCCGCCTTGAAGCGCCGTGAGGAATTCAGGAATGACTTCAGGAGGATGTGACAGATCCGCATCCATCACGACGCACCACGCTCCCGTGGCCTCCCGGACACCACGCACAACAGCCGCGCTCAGGCCGCGATCCTCATGCCTGGTGATCAATCGCACCCAATCGCGATCCATGGCCGCGAGTACCGCCTCAGTGCCGTCCTGTGAATCGTCGTCCACGACAAGCACGTCCATCGAAAGACCACCGGCCCGAACCGCCTCGAGCCGCTCAAGCAACCCTGGCAAGCTCTCAGCCTCACGATACGTCGGCACGATGACCGTGACATCGGAAGCTGCGGCTGCGACTGGACTTGATGAGGATGGCTGCGAACTCACATGGTCACCTTCACAAGCCACCGAACAACGCTGGGCAGCCTGTCCCTTCTATCGGCTCTCAGGCCGCCTTTGATCAGACCAAACATGATCAGCACTCCTGCGCTCACCAGGCCCCCGATGCCTTCAGAATCGCCTCAGCAAGCGACAGGTCCTCACGAATGGTCACCTTGATGTTGCTCGGATCTCCTTCGACAACATGGACTGCCTCCCCCGCCATCTCCACGACAGCTGCCTCATCGGTTGCCCCCTCGGGATTCTTCGCAAAGGCATCCACAAGCACCTTGCGGGCAAAGACCTGCGGTGTCTGCGCAAGAACCAGCCCCATCCGAGGCACGGTACGCACCACTCGCCTTGCCTCGATGACCGGAGCTCCGACTGTCCCCAGGATGGCGTCCGCCACCACATCACCCTCTGCCACATCCCGACTCTGAGTTGTATCGACCTCCTTGACCGTGCTACTCACGGCCAGCGCAGGGATGACCGCATCGAGCGTGGCGGCAGCCTCAAAGAGCCGGTCGAGCATGACCTCACTGACGCACGGGCGGGCTGCGTCGTGCACGGCGACGTGCGTGCTCGCATCATCAACATGCGCCAGCGCCAGCCGGACCGTATCCCAGCGATCCACATCGCTTCCTTGCACAACGACCGCACCGTGAAACCCCAAGACCGGACCATAGCGATCTTTGAACGCGTCAAATCGCCCCGGCGGTCCTGCAACAATGATCTGCACAACTTCTGGTCGCCGGCTCAGCGCCTCAACCGTCCGCACCAGAACAGGTCGACCCCCGAGATCGTGAGCAAGTTTGTCGCTGCCAAAACGCGTCGATGCTCCAGCCGCTGGCACAATAGCCGTCACCCTCATTGTGCGCTTCTCCGCGCCGCATGCCCAATCACCGGCAACGTGGCAGTGTACGCCTCGCCCTCAATAACGAGGTCTCCCGAAAACGGACCCTCGACGCCAACCGCCGGTGTAATCCGAATCTTCGCGAGGGTTTCGCGCCCCTTTGAAGGCGTTTCAACAAGTGAAGCGGTGAACTCTGGGGAATCAGATCGAACACCCGCGAGCGTGTCATCCCTGCCAGGTTTGCCCCCCTTCCACTTGATCGGGATCACACACTCTCCCGAGCCCCCGCGCGGAATACCCCCGACATTGACCCGCTGCTCCACAAAGAACCACGGCCGCTCCCCCCGTGGCTCAGGCCGATGCGCCCGATGCCGAACCATGATCTCCATCACAGGAGTCTCTGGATGATCAGTCTCAACAAGCCAGAATTTCGGGATCAACTCGCCACGCTCGTTCAGACCAGTCGTCGCGTCGAACTCTGCGACACTCCACGGTACAACGTGCACCAGTTTCGATTCGCTTTCAACCGGATCGCCATTGACAGACAGAATCCGGAATGGAACACCCTCCGGCGAGTCGAGAGCGATGCGACCCGACGGGATGTAATTGCCCTCCGCCCCACGGTACCGGTACGTGTCGATATCCCGCGGCCTTGCGCGAACGCCACGGATGATCTCACCCTTCACAGGAAGCACGATCGGCGGCCGGCCAACCAATTCCAGTTTGACCGTCGAGTCCTTCGTCGTCGGCGTAAGCCCAGCGGTCAGCGTGGCAGGCACATCGACAGACTCGCCGGGCTGCAGAATGCCCGGCTGAACGTCCAGCGTCGTGCATGAGCAGCCTCGCCACGTCCCCTTGAGACGGATGGGTTGCGGATCGAGATTCGTGACGCGAATCGTTCGGACGGCAACATCCTCGGGCCGCACAAACCCATATTCATAGGCAGGCGGCTCCAGGAGGATTTCCACCTCTTGCTCGGCAAGAGCGGGGTCCACCACGAGTTCGGGGGGCGACTTGGCTGGTGTGGCGCGAGGTTTGGCGGCGTCTTGAGCTGCCGCAGACTGCCCTGGGTTGGCCGCCTCATCCGGCTTCTCCGCCACTGGCCCCGGGCCTCGACTCGCAGCCGGCTGGTCAAACAGCCCTCCGCCGATGGCCACAAGTACGACCAGCAACACAGCCCCGCCACAGATCTGCAAGACCACCCGCATCGAAAGGCCAGTGGCTTCCGTGGGTTCCTGTTTTCTCATGGGCACAGTGTACTGACCGCAAGTTGTCGGACCATTTGCCCGGGAGGTGTTGTCAAGTGTTCGCAACCTATGGGAGAATGCCACTCGCAAGCCGGAGTGGCGGAATTGGCAGACGCGACGGATTCAAAATCCGTTTCCCGCAAGGGAGTGAGGGTTCGAGTCCCTCCTCCGGTATTGCGCAGTGACGGCAGTCACTGGATACGACGGGGCACCCGCGCAACCCGCACACTTGAAACAACCTTTCTGTTTCTTTTCTGCCACACCCTGCACAACTCGCAGTACGGTGCCGTGCAAGGCATGGGGGGTCTGGGAGTACACCAGCCATGCTGTCCAGAGAATCCGCGGGTGACACAGCGTTTCAATGCACCAACCACCGTCCGGATGTGAGGGATCGAGCGTCCCTCGCCGAGTCCTACTTGGGAATGCTCGGCGGCCACGTCCGGCTCAATCTCCTTCGGGCTCTGGCCGAGCAACCGGGAAGTGTGACTGATCTCTCCCGAAGACTTCGCGCCAGTGTTCCGCTCGTGAGCCACAATCTTCGCCGAATGCAGGAGGCGGGACTTGTTCACGGCCAATCTCGCGGCCGCCAGCGAATCTACTCGCTCGACGAGCGGGTGGCAGTAGGCACCGAGGGCAGCCTTCTCGTGAGAGTCTCGCTCGGAGAGGGCTGGCAGATTCAGGTCGAGGCCCCCATTCTTCCACCTGAACAGACGTTTCCCGCGACCACGTCCACTGCTCGATCTGCCTCACACGCCCCTGCAACCCCGCTCGCGACCCGTTCCGGGCAAGCGAGGCGGCTCATTGACGCAGCGGCCCCTCCCGGCGGGCTCCCCCCGGTCTCGCCCCAAAACACGACGCTGCCACGCTGAGGCCGGCCGCAGCAGCCCCAGCCCCCAGAAGGAGCGCAACCCGATATCCAAACAGATCTTTGACCAGAACAGGGCTTGGAACGCGGCCAGCACGCTGTAGCATGTAAGGAACGCGGGTCACCTGAGAGTCCGCTTGGAGTGAGAGAGAATCCGGAGGCAACCGCCTCCTCAAGTTACGAGATGGGAAACACAGGAGGCCTCTGGCATCCTGTGGGTCCGAGAACCAACAGTTGTTCAAAGACAGAGAGAGAGCATCGTGAACACTACCTTCCTTACCGGCGCCATTGGTCTCACGGCGTTTGCAGTCGGCACTGCTGCCGGCCAAGCAACCCCATGCAGCGGCGATTCCACCATCGTTACCGAGAACGTTGACGCCGCCACAATCACGGTCGGCGGATCAGTCTCGTGCTCAAGTGGCTCGGGTACGCCCGGGCACGTCTACGGGCGATCACACGATCTCGGGCTCCTCGGCCTCTCGGGCGACGTCGGTATCGGGTGCGTGCACTGGGCCATCGAGTCCAGCGATGTGGCCCTCTCGATGACAGTCGCTGTCTATCAAGACACCGATGGTGATCGAGCACCGGGAAGTTCGGCGGGTGACCTGGTACTGCTCGGTTCGACCACCGTGGCCGAGTCCGGCGACACGGCGCCGCACTGGCTCACGGCCTCATTCGATCCCCCGCTCACCGCTGGGGCAAGCGACTTGCTCTTTGTCACGATCGAGACTCCCGACACTTCAGGCTTCCCCATCGTGGGCGCCAACGGGGCAGGCGAAGCCTCACCGAGTTATCTGCGAACAGTCAACGGTGACTGCGGCATCGCCAACTGGGCGACGACCGCGGGCATTGGCTTCCCCACTGCTCACTGGGTCGAGACCATTGAAGTCGCCGAGGCCGCAGCTGCTGACCCCTGCGATGAGGCCCTTCCGGCCTGCCACACCGACCTTACCGGTGCCACCGGTGCGCCCGACGGCACAACCGATGTCAACGACGTCCTGCATGTCATCAGCGGCTTCGGCCAGGCTGGCGATGGCACCTTCCGCCCGGCGGGGGATGTGTTCCCGCTGCCAAACGGCGACTGTGAAACGACGGTCGATGACCTCCTTGAGGTCATCGCTGCGTTCGGCAGTGATTGCGTCGTAGAGCCCGTAGGCGCATGCTGCGGCCCAACAGACTGCACCATGCTGACCGAAGCCGAGTGCTCCGCCCAAGGCGGCGACTGGTTCGGCGCAGATGTCCCATGCGACGGCTGCACGATCATCAACGCAGATGTTGTCATGAACGAAACCCGCCTCAACCAGCCAGGCGCAGACGATGATGAATACGTCGAACTCGTCGGTGACCCCGGGGCGTCGCTCGACGGCCTGACACTGATCGTGATCGGCGACGGCGCAACCGTCGGCGTCATTGAAGAAGCCGTCTCGCTTGACGGCATGGCCATCACCGCGAGCGGCCGCTTCCTGATCGGTGAGCCTACCCTGACGTTGGCGACACCCGACCTGGCGATCACGTTGAACTTCGAGAGCAGTGATCAGACGACTCATCTGCTGGTGTCCGGCTTCACTGGACTCCTTGAAGACGACCTCGACACCGACGACAACGGTGTCCTGGACGTCGAGCCGTGGGACGCGATCGTGGACTGCGTCGCCTTCGTTGGCGAAGATCCAGCCGCTGGCGATCCGGTGTACTGCGACACGCAGGTCGGCCCCGACGGCATCTACACGCCCGGTCACGCCTACCGCTGTGATGACGGCGTCGGATCGTGGAATGTCGGCACTTTCGCCCTTTCGGTGCTTGATACGCCAGGCGCTGCGAATAACTGCGATACGACCGATAGCGATGGCGACGGCGTCTTCGACCTGGTCGATAACTGCCCGAACCTTGCGAACCCTGACCAGGCGGACTGTGATGGCGACGGATATGGCGACGCCTGCGCGATTGCCGACGGCGTCTCATCTGACTGCAATGAAAACGGTGTACCCGACGAGTGCGAGAGTGATTGCAACAGCAATGGATCACCGGATGATTGCGACATCGCGGACGGAACAAGCTCCGACTGCGACGAGAACGGCACGCCCGATGAGTGTGATCCCGACTGCAATGGCAACGGCATCCCGGATGTCTGCGACATCGCTGACGGAACGAGCGAGGACACCGATGGAAATGGTGTTCCCGACGAGTGCGAAGGCCCAGCCTTCGTGATCAACGAAATCAACGCCGATCCAGACTCCACCCTTGGCGATGCCAATGGTGATGGAGAAGCTCACTATGGCGATGACGAGTTCGTCGAGATCGTCAACATGAGTGGCGGCGACATCGATATGAGCGGCTGGACCCTCAGCGATGGCTATGGAGTCCGCCATACCTTCGGCTTCGGCACGATTGTTGGCGACAGCTGCGCGGTCGTGGTCTTCGGCGGTGGCACTCCCACCGGCGAGTTCGGCGGCGCGATCGTGACGACCGCATCCACCGGGAGTCTCGGCTTGAACAACGGCGGCGATACCGTCACCGTTGCGGACGGCGACGGAGCGGTCCAACTGACGATTGACTACGGCTCAGCCGGAAACAATCAGTCGATCACCCGCAATCCCGACGTCTACGGCACCGACTGGGCGAACCACTCTGAGGTCGCTCCGGACGGCGCCCTGTTCTCGCCAGGTACGCGGCTCGATGGCGTTGGCTTCGGTGGCGATTGCGGTGGCGGAAGCCTCCCCGACACCGATGGCGACGGCGTACCGGACGATTACGACAACTGTGATCTTCCAAACCCTGACCAGGCCGACTGCAACGACAACGGCATCGGCGACGTCTGCGACATTGCCGACGGCACGAGCCTCGATGACAACGGCAATGGGATCCCGGATGAGTGCGAGCAGACGGTCTCGGGTGGCTGGATCAATGAATTCCACTACGACAATGGTGGCGGCGACCTCAATGAGTTCGTCGAGATCGTGATGCTCGATGGCGTCGATATCGCCAGCGTCACGCTGTCCTTCTACAACGGCAGCAATGGCACGGTCTACGCCAGCTACACGGGTTCTGAGATGACTGCCGGCGAAGTTGGAGCCGGATACTCCATCTACTCCATCCTGCACAGCGGGATTCAGAATGGTTCGCCGGACGGATTCTGCCTCGATATCGGCGGTTCCGTGGCTCACTTTGTCTCGTACGAAGGTGCCCTGACGGCCACTGATGGCCCAGCTGCGGGCCTGACGGCCGAGGATGTTGGCGTCTCTGAGGGCGGCGGAACCAGCGAGTTGAGCTCTCTGGGCCTCACGGGAGCTGGTGGCGATGCTGCCGCCTTCGTCTGGACGGTTCTGACGGATCTGGCCAATGCCGGTGCCAGCAATGATGGGCAGACCATCGCACCGTGAGTAATTGATCCAAACCATCGTTTTTTGCCCTTCCCGCGGTCCCTCTTGCCAAAGAGGGGCCGCGGTGTCCTTTGAAGGTCACTTTGGTCTGTCTGCGGCGAAAAACACTGGCAGATACCTGCAGAACAATGAGACAAGTCCTTGACAGGCTTCCTCTTGCCGATCACATTAGGGGGGTCGCTGCCGAGTGCACTGGCGGCGTTCCGGGGTCTGGAAGAGAGCCCGCGATCCCTCGCGGCATGAGAGTAGGAGTCCGAGAACACCTCGACGATCTTCAATATTTGAGAGTGACCGTGTCATGACGTTCATGGCGCGGTAAATGCGTGGGTGTTGAACCACCCGAAACTAGAGAGCGTGGCAGGCGCGTCGCCAGCCACATAACCCGTCTTAGGAGGGGAATCCAAGACATGAAAACTCTACCGTCCTGTCTCTGTATTTTTGGCCTCGCTGGTCTCGCGACCGCTGGCGGTGCTGTAGCCCTGATGGACCAGATTGGTTCTGACGATGGCGCAGACATCGACTCCAGCAACATGCTTGCGAACCAGATTTTCGAAGCCTCATTTAGCGCTTATGACGTTGGCTGCGTCGATGACTTTGACAATGCTGCTGGCATGCCCGCCGGTGGCGTCGAGATGGTCGTTGGCGGTTGGAACGGATATGTCGGCATTGACGGCATCACCGGTCTGCAAGTCAACTTCTACACTGACGAAAACTCCGCGGCCGCAAGCCTCGTCGGCGATGTCGCCAGCGAAGACTTTGCTGGTGCCCCCACGGCCGACCCCAACTGGGGCCTCGCTGGATACGACCTCATCGGTGTCTCCGGCATGTGGACCATCAACTCGGGCATGAACTATGTCTCGATGATTCCAGTCAACGAGTTTGGCCTCAACGGCCAGACCGGTGCCGCCATCAGTTTCATTGGCGATCTCAATGCCTGGCAGTGCAACCCCAATGGCGGGTTCGGCTTTGGCGCCATCCAACTGGTGACCAACAACATGGCGCTTCGCGTCATCGGTGGCTCCAGCGACCCGTGCGACATTCCGCTTTCGAGCTGCAATGCCGACATCACCGGTCCCGAGGGCGTCCCGGACGGCCTCATCAACGTCGATGACGTCCTTGGCGTCATCGGTACGTTTGGCCAGGTCGGTGACGGCACCAGCCGCCCGATGGGCGACTGCTTCCCGCTTCCCGCTGGCGATTGCGCTGTGACGGTCGACGACCTCCTCGAGGTCATCGGTCAGTTCGGCGGCGACTGCCTGCCGCGTGGTGCTTGCTGCTTCGGCGTTGACGGTTGCACCGACGACGTCAAGGAAGGCGATTGTGCTGGCGAGTGGCTCGGCGAAGGTTCATCCTGCGGCGACTGCGTCGTTGGTGCGTGCTGCTTCGCTGACGGCTCCTGCGACTTTGTCTATGAGCCTGACTGCGATGGCGCCTTCCAGGGCCAGGACGTGGTCTGCGCTGACGTGACCTGCGTTGAAGCTCCGGCCAACACGGTCTGCTCCGGCGCGATTGCGATCAGCGATGGCGACACCGGCATTGACAACACCACAGCCCTGACTGACGGCAATGCCGACTTCACGCTCTGCGACAACTTCGGCGTAGAGCAGATCTACAACGATCTGTGGTACAGCTATGTGGCTTCCTGTGACGGCACCGTCACAGTCTCTACCTGTGACACGGTCGACTTCGACAGCCGCTTGGCCGTCTATGACGCCTGTGATGGCACCATGATCGTCTGCAACGACGACTGTGGTGGCGCCAACAACGGGCTTTCGTCAGAGCTCGCTCTTGACATGGTTACTGGCCAGAGCGTCGTGATTCGTGTCGGCAACTTTGCCGAAGGCGCTGGTGGTACTGGCGTCATGAGTGTTACGTGCGTGGCCCCGGCCCCAGGTGCTTGCTGCCTGGTCGGTGACTGCATCGATGGCTTGATGCCTGCGGATTGCGCCGACTTCGGTGGCACATTCCAGGGCAACGGCACTGACTGCGGCACTGTCTCCTGCGTCGCAGAAGGCAACACCTGTGCTGAAGCTGTTGACTTCGTCGAAGGCGCGAACCCATTCGATACATCTGACGCCACGGACAGTGGTTTCGGTGAGCCGGATGACACCATGTGTGACGGAACGTATCTTGACTGGCAAGGCAGCCCTGACTCATGGGGCAAGTTCATGGTTCCTGGCGACGGTACGCTCTCGGTCAGCCTCTGTGATGCTGCCTCGTATGACACGTCACTCGTGCTCTATGAAGGTGCTGACTGCAGCAGCCTCACGCAGGTTGCATGCAACGGCGACAGTACGGTCGAGAGCGGATGCCAGTCGTACTACTCTGGTGTCTACGACATGCCTGTCACCGGTGGCAGCACCATCTACATCCGTCTTGGCGGATGGCAGGGTGCAACTGGCCCAGGTACCTGCACCATCACCTTCACCGGTGCTGGCGCAACGGGCGCCTGCTGCGTCGCTGGCGACTGCGTTGGCGAAATGACCTCGACCGATTGTGCCGACTTCGGTGGCACGTGGTACGCCGGCGACACCTGCGCCGACGTCGATTGCCCGCAGGATGTCTCCTGCAACACGGGCAATGGCGAGAGCCCAACCGCCGTCGATGGCGCTTGGACGGCTGGTACTTCGGACGCCGGTTCGGGTTACCTCCGCGCAGCTGACTGCTCTGCAGCCAGCGTAGCTGACGCAACCGTGTACGGCCTCTCACTCATCTACAGCGGCGGCTGGGGCGACTGCGCCACCCCCGACACGATGGGCGTCTCCATGGATGTCATGGATTCGGGCTACAACACGCTTGCTACTGCAAGTGCCTCCTACAGCAGCACCAACCTCCTCTATGCAGGCATCTACGCCCTGCATGGTTGGACCGCTTCGCCTGGTTACTCAGGCGCCGTCGGTGCACTCTCCGCCTACTCGATGAGTGGTGGCGAGGGCGAGTGCTGGCTCCTCTGGATGTCGGCTGATGCGGGTACCTCCGTGATCAACGACGGAACCGGTTGGGTCGCCGAAGAGTTCGGCCTCAACTACTGCATCACCGAGTGATGGAGTGGGACCGGACCTGATCGTCCTTCGGGACGGTTTGATCCAACGTTCTCATCAGCCCCCCGATCCTCGGATCGGGGGGCTGTTCTTTTTCGCCCGGCACCGCCCAATCGCACCGCCCAATCGTGGCCCAATCGTGGCCACCCACCGTCCCCGTCCCAATCGCGCGCCCAATCGGGCGCCCAATCGCGTCCCAATTGCGGCCACCCACGCAGCAACAGTCGGG
>CAZRBV010000055.1:0-10983 GCA_964598425.1 uncultured Isosphaeraceae bacterium
GGAAGCCCACATCCCGGTTGGACGCTGACTCGGTGATCGGCCTCCATCCAAGTCCGAAGGTCACGCCTCCTGTGGGCGTGGGATCAAGATCATTGATCATAAACGTCACGAGGTCGGCGCCGACCTGATCCCGCCGATCGTGAACCCAGTCGAGGATGCCGTCGCCGTCATCGGTGATGGCATTCAGGTGGTCGCCGTGGGCATCGCTGGTGCCGTCCCCGTCGTAGTCGCCAGCGGTGCTCGTTTCGTCGTAGGTCGCCTCTTCCATGCGGGTCATGCGGAGGCGGTGGTCGACATCGCTGTCCTCGTAGATTTCATTTGCCGTGTCGATCGTGAGGTGGCCGAGCAACCGCGTGGCGCCGGTGTTTCCGACAGCGGCGCGGGCGCCGTTGGTATAGATGATCATGACGTCGATGTAGGGGTTTCGCGTGGCGTCGTCATCGCCGTCGTCGTGGTGGCGATGGTCATCATGGCCTCCCCAGGTCGAGGGCGGTTCGGCATGGGCCGGGGTCTTCACGGTCATGTTGACCAGGCTGTTGCCGCACATGGCACCGGACTGTTCGCGGGCGGACTGTACGAGATGCAGATTCGCGGCCCGCTCGCCAAGGGCAGCAAAGGCGCCTTCCGGCGCGTGGCGGACCTGCACCATGTCCGTGCCTCGCACGATGTCTCCTGCGATCATGCCGTCCCCGACTTCGAACACCACGAGCGATCGGTCGGCGCCGCGTACACGCCCAATCGCGGCAATCGTCCCATCACGATGTTGAATGTGCCGCCGAATGTCGATCGTGACCGCGCCCATGTCGGGCAGGTCGAGCGTCATCTCAGCTGCGCCGGGCGCAGCGATGGCCTGGAGCACCTCCTGGTTGAGGCTGACCACCTCTCGGGTGAGGGCGACGCTGCTGGGCGCCTCACCAAGGGTGAGCATGGCGGTCGCGACCGGCTCGCCGATGAACGGAGATCCTTGAATGCGCCTGGGTGGTGGGTCTGCGTCGGCCATCAAAGGCGGTGCCATAACGACCGCAAACAGTCCCCCCCACAGAATCGCGTTACGCTGCCGCTTGTTCATGGCGTGGTTCTCTCTCCCAAGACGACTCTGACACTACATCGCGGGGGGAGGTTATTCAAGGAGATTCCTCCGCCTTCCACCCGAACATGGATCTGGCACCGCAGGAGGGCTCAGGAGGAAGGGCCACCTGCAGTTTCCTCGCCATCAGATCTGTCCTCGCCACCAATCATGCCAACTCCCACCGAGCAGGCGAAGCCGATCAGCACCAGTGCGAAGGCCGATGCCCATTGGCCGCCAGTGGGCGTGAATCCCTCAGTCGGCCAGTGCACCGGCTTGATGTCTGGAAGTGATTCGGCGGTGACAGTTTGTCCGCGAACGATCTCGCCGACCTCGGGCTGACGGGCTGCCTTGAATGGCCAGAGTCCAAGGACGGCCCCGAGCAGCAGTCCCATCAGGACGCCGAGCGTGGCCTGGCGGGCACGGTCGAGAAACCACCGCACGGCATTCGACACGCCAACGACACCGATGACGGCGCCGATGCCGACCGGAATGATGACACCGAGCGGTTCGCCCCAATCGCCGCCATCCTGCAGGGCGATCTTGGCGCCTTCGACGGCGCCAAGAACGACGAGATACTCGCCAAGAATCAGAAGCACGTAACTCCCGGAAAGTCCCGGAAGCACCATGGCCGAACCGGCGGCCAGGCCTGCAATCAGGTGAAGCCACCAGCCACCACCGGCCGATTGCGATTCGCCACCGTATGTCTGCGCCGCGACGAGAAACACCATGAATGCCAAGCCGCCGATGAATCCAGCGATGGCGGCAGGCGTGGCTGGCCTGATGAGCGACCACAGCAGCGGAACGCCGCCGAGGGTGAGCCCGAGAAAGAGGCTGTACATCACCCAGCGGTGCTCGTGTACGAGATCGCGAATGATCCCGGCCCCGAGAACGATCGCCGCCCCGGCGCCGCCGACGATGACAGCGAGGGTGACGATTGACTCAAGTGACCAGCGAAACGTCGTTATTCGCGCGACGGCGTTGACGAATCGCCGGTACACGCCCGCGGCGAGCAGCATTGTGCCGCCGCTGATGCCAGGAACAAGGTTGGCAAGCCCCATCAATACGCCCCCCAGCGCGCACCGAACGAGGAGCAGTGGATTGGTGATGCGAGGACCGTCTGTCATGGCGGCGGATGGTAGGTGGCTTGGTGGCTCGAGAGTAGAGAGGGCGGCGAGGAAAGTCGGCAGAAGGTGCGGCCTCTGCTATCCGCCAATCGCCGACATTCCACGATCTGGCTGTTGAAAGTCCTTGGCGCCGATGCTGTGGCCGGCTTGTTTGGTCCAGATCGAATCGACGAGAAAGCGTTTGATGTCCTCGTGCGTGCCGCCGCTGCGGAGGAGGGGTCTGATGTCCCACTCGGTGTTGCTGAAGAGGCACGGGCGGACGGCACCCTCGGCGGTGACCCGCAGGCGGTTGCATTCGCCGCAGAATGGCCTGGTCACGGAGGGAATGACGCCAATGCGTCCGGGTGCGCCGTCGGCGAAGGAATAGTGCCGTGATGTGCTGTGCGGATTCTTCGGGGCGCGGTGCTCCAGGTCGTGGCGATCGCTGATCGCGTTGATGATCTCCGTTTCAGAGACTACACGGCCTGGCTTCCATGAGCGGCCTGAGTCCAGTGGCATGAACTCGATGAACCTGATGTCCAGATCTCGCTCACGCGCGAGATCGGCGAAGTCGGCGAACTCATCCTCGTTGAGATTCCGCATGGCGACCACGTTGACTTTGGATCGTGCCAACCCAGCATCCGCTGCAATATCGATTGAGCGAAGAACGTCCGCGACGCTTGTCTTTGACCGAGTGATTGCGGCCATGCGGTTTTCGCGGAGTGTGTCGAGGCTGAACGTCAGCCGGGTCAGACCAGCTGCCCGCCACCGCGCCGTACGAGACGGGTCAAGGAGCGACCCGTTTGTCGTCATGGCGATGTCGTCGAGGTTGCGGCGGCCCAGTTCACTGATGATGGTGTCGAGTACCGGGTAGAGCGTGGGCTCGCCGCCGGTGAGCCGGACCTTGCGAACGCCCAGCGCGATGGCCGCATCGACGATGGTCATGTACTCGCTTGCCGAGAGCAGGGCTCGCTTTGGGAGGAAGCGATCGCCAGGTTCCATGCAGTAGATGCACCGGAAATTGCACCGGTCGGTGATGCTCATTCGCAGATCGTGGATGACGCGGTGATGCGAGTCTCGCAGCACACCGCTGGCATGCGCTTCCTCGGGAGCCTGCGGTGGGGAGGTGTCCGCATCAAGTTGGGGGAGGGGGCGATCCATCGGGATCCCCATGATAGGTGGCGGGAAGCCCTTGCCGGGGAGTGTGGCCGCACTACCATTCTGCACGATGACGCATTTGCATTCGGGTTGGAAGTGGTGGTGCGTGGCATTCCCCCTGGTGATAGCGGGCTGCTCGGCGAGTGGCCCACGAATCGAGGGATCGCTGCCGGAGGGGCACCCACGCGTCTATGTTGCGGGGGCGGTTGACGCCGCGCCGGTCATCGACGGTCAACTTGATGACGCTGCATGGGCGGGCGCGGCGTGGACGGCCGACTTTGTTGACATCGAAGGGGCCGCCAAGCCACGGCCGAAGTATCGCACGCGGGCGAAAATGTGTTGGGATGCTGAGCACGTGTACGTCGCGGCGCAGATGGAAGAGCCGCACCTGTGGGGTACGCTGACCCAGCGCGACTCGATCATCTATCACGACAACGACTTTGAGATCTTCATCGATCCTGACGGCGATCGGTTTGAATACGACGAGTACGAAATCAACACGCTTGGAACCGAGATGGACCTTCGTATGAGCCGGCCGTACCGTGATGGCGGCGGGTTCGACCTGAGTTGGGACTTTGAAGGCGTCCGGTCTGCAGTGTCGCTGGATGGAACGATCAACGACCCTTCGGACCGCGACACAGGATGGTCGGTTGAAGTGGCTATCCCGTGGGCATCCATGGCGGATACGGCGCGGCGGGCCTGCCCACCTCGCGCGGGCGATACATGGTGGATCAACTTCTCTCGCGTGCAGTGGCCGATTCGGATCGAGGACGGCGCCTACGTCAAGCCGGAGGGCTCCCGGGAAGACAACTGGGTGTGGTCTCCGCAGTACGCCATTGACATGCACCGCCCTGAATACTGGGGACGGGTGCAGTTCAGCGCCTCGCGGCCGGGAGGCAGCGCGTTCGTTGTTCCCGCGGACGCAGCGGTGCGGGTGCAGCTGCGAAATCTCATTCACGCGGACGAGCTGTACATGGGTCAGCACGGAAGTCCGCCCGCGTCGATGTCGGATCTCGACGGCCTCTGGACGGCAAACGAATCGCTGCCAGCACCCACATTCCGGGACGGACCGGGCGGGCGAGTAATCGTTCAGCAGGACGGCCGCGCAACCTGGATCGTTAACTCACAAGGCCAGATCCTGCATCGATCTGGCGGGTGATGTGCCCCACTGCGTCAGCACGACGCACGAATCGACCGCCTTGTAAGTTGTTGGGCGGCAATGGGCTACATCGCCAGTCGGGTCGATATCACGCTTTGACGAGCACATCGTCTCCGTCGATCCGGACCTCATAGATGCGGACGGGCTCATCGGCCGGCGGGTCGCATGCCTCGCCGCTGTCAAGGTGGAACGATCCGCAGTGGGCGGGGCACACGATGCACCCGTCCTCGATGTGTCCACCGTCAGAAAGCGAAACCTCTGCGTGTGAGCAGGCATCATTCAGCGCATGAACACAATCGCCCTGGCGAACCAGAGCAATCTCGTGTCCATTGACCGTAACGAGAGTGGGTGTGTTCTCGGCAAGATCCGAGAGCGATATCGCGCGTGTGAAATCAGTCATAGACGCGGAAGCATATCGGCATTGAAAATCGGACCTCGGGCTCTTCGACTTCTGGCGGTGTGGTTGTCGATTGCTCAGAATCGAATGGTGATACCTGTGAAGACGTTGACGTCATCGACTTCGCCGGTGAGGCCGAGGTTGACGCCGGCATCGAGTTGGAGATTTTTGGCAGGTCGCTGCGTTTTGGCAGGATGTCGCTGAGCCGCCCTGATTCTGCAATATGGTTCGGCCCGCCGCAGCAGGTGCGGCAGGAGGGCATACCCCATGTGTGTATCAGGAAGCGCCGCCCTGGTGGTGGCTGTGCTGTCGATGCATCCGAGTTCGGAGCTCACGCTTCGCGTTCCCCAGGACTACAAGTCCGTGCAAGCTGCGGTCGATGCCGCGCCCAGCGGTGGCACCGTGCTGCTGGCAAAGGGGGTGCACGCGGGCCCTGTCGATCTGCGCGGCAAGGCGATTACGCTGAAGGGAGAGTGGGGAGCCGAGTTCACATCAATCCTTGGCGGCGAGGGCGTCATTCGATGCGCCAGCGGGGAGGGCCCGAACACCCGCATCGAAGGCCTGACCATCGCAGGTGGCACGGGCCTGCTCGGTGAAGACGGCGTTCGCCGTGGCGGCGGTCTCTACATCGACGGAGCCAGCCCGCGCGTGCGATTGTGTCTCATCGTCGGGAATACCGCCGATCGGGGACCAGGCGCATGGATCCATGGCGGTCAGCCTGTCTTTGAAGACTGTTGGGTTCACGACAACGTTTCGGCACATACCGATGGCATCGTGTGCGACGGCGTGGCCCCGCGATTCATTCGATGCGGATTCCATGATGATGGCGTGCAATGGGCCGATGCGCCCCCGGTCGACATTCGCAGCGATTGCGAAGCGCCCGGTGGCGCATGCTGCCTCGGGAACTACTGCGTGCAGACGACGGACATCGCATGCGATGACGCTGGTGGTTTCTGGCACGCTGGTGCCGCCTGCGGCAGCGGCGTGTGCCCGCAACCCTGCGCAGGAGACACGAATGCCGATCGCCGCGTCAACCACACCGATCTCATACACGTTCTCGATGGATGGGGCATGTGTCCATGAGCGGGCTGCTACTCCCGAGTGAGTCGAGTGTGGTTGTCGACACGAGTCCCATGAGAATGCGGCAGTTCGTGCTCGGCGAGGCTGGCGAGCAGGTCGCGGTGAGTTCGGTCGACTACCGATCCGTCGGCTTGCGCCCAATGGTCAAATCCGTCTTCGCGGGCTTGTGGAAGCTTCGGGGGTCGAACTTCCCGGTGAAGTCAAGATCGAGTTTGGCCGCCTCGCTCATCATGTCGGGCGTCCACTCGGGCTCCCAGACGATCTTGACTGCGACGTCGTTGACCCCTTCGACGGCGGCGACGGCCTGCTCAACCTGCTGCGGCAACAGTTCCGCTACGGGACAGTTTGGGGTGGTGAGCGTCATCGTGATGTGGACGCTGTTCGTCCCGTCGATCGCGATGTCGTAAATCAGCCCGAGTTCGTAGAGATTGACCGGGATCTCCGGATCGCGCACCGTTCGAATGGCGTCGATGATGGCGTCCCTCGGCGAGTGGTCTTTCAGAGCGTCATCCAAAGACATCGATGATTCTCCGGATGGCTGTTTCGGTCGCCTCGAGTTCTGCTTCGGTGTTGAAGAAGGCTGGCGCAACGCGGGCGGTGGCGGTGCGCCCGAGCCGCTCAAGGATTGGCTGGGCGCAGTGGTGCCCGGCGCGAATGGCGATGCCGTGCCGATCGAGCATGGCGCCGACGTCGGCTGGGTGCATGCCGTCGATCACATATGAGATCGCGCCGGCGCGTCGCCGGGGTCTGCCAACGAGTTGGACGCGTTCGATTGACTCAAGGCGACTGACCATATCAGCCAGCAAGGCTGTTTCGCGATTCGCGATCGTGTCCATGCCGAAAGAAGAGAGCCAGTCGACCGCTGCGCCGAGGCCGATGGCGCCGCCGATATTCGGCGTGCCTGCTTCGAACTTCCACGGGACATCATTCCAGGTGCTTCCTTCGAATGACACCGTGCGAATCATGTCACCGCCGCCCTGCCAGGGAGGCATGGTTTCGAGCAGTTCCTTGCGGGCGATCAGCCCGCCGATGCCGGTTGGGGCATACATCTTGTGCCCACTGAAGACGAAGAAGTCGCAGCCGATTGCTTCGACATCGACAGGCATGTGGGGGACCATCTGAGCGCCGTCGACGAGCGTGGTGATGCCACGGACCTTTGCGGCTGCGCAGATTTCGGAAATGGGTGTCACGGTTCCGAGGGCATTACTGACGCCGGTCATGGCGAGCAAACGCGTGCGATCCGTCATGGCGTCCGTGACAGTGGCAAGATGCAATTCGCCGGCGTCATCGACATCAGCTACCCGCAGGACGCACCCGCGCCGTTCACACAGCAGTTGCCAGGGCACGATGTTGGCGTGGTGCTCAAGCGCAGAGATCAGCACCTCATCCCCTTCGCCAAGATGTGCTTCGCCCCAGGATCCGGCAACGAGGTTGATGGACTCGGTCGTGCCTCGGGTCAAGACAAGTTCACCGCCACCAAAGAACGCCGCAATGCGGCGTCTGGCATCTTCATAGGCGTGAGTCGCCTCGCCGGAGAGCGTATGAACGCCGCGGTGGACGTTGGCCGGGTACTGCGATTCATAGGTTGTGATGGCGTCGATGACCTGCTGGGGTCGCGGCGTCGTCGCGGCGTTATCGAGATAGATGAGCGGCTTCCCGTGGATCTCTCGGTTGAGCGCCGGAATGCACTCGCGGATGGCGCTGAGATCCGGGCAGGGGGTGGCAGGGGCGGCCGTCACAGCGACACGACGCCTTCATCGAGCGTTTCAGCACCCGGAAGCTGCGCGAGGATCCGCTTCGCCAGGTGTGATCGAACCGACTCGACCGGAACTTCATTGATCACTTCGGCCGCAAATGCCCATGCCAGCAGCGCGCGGGCGGTTGGTTCCGGGACGCCGCGAGCGCGGAGATAGAAGAGGGCTGCGGGATCAATCTCGCCGGTTGTAGCGCCGTGGGTGCACTTGACGTCATCGGCGTAGATTTCGAGTTCGGGTCGGCTCCATGACTTGGCGTGAGGGCTCAGCAGAAGGTTCCGGCTCGTTTGAACCGCGTCGGTTCCGTGCGCGCCGTGCTTGACGAAGATCCTCGCGGTGAACGCGGCAGAGGACTTGTCTGGAAGGAGATGTTTGAAGATTTCGCGGCTCGTGCAATTCGGGGCCATGTGCGCGACGCGAAGCCTGCTGTTGATATGTCGATCGTCATCTCCGATGCCGAATCCGCGAAGGGCGGCGTGGGCACCTTCACCCTCAAGCGCCGCGTGAGCGAGCGTTCGCACGACGTGGCCGCCGACCGTCAGGACGACCGATTCGAACGTGCTTCGGGCGGCCTGCCGAGATGCAATGGCGCCCATATGCCAGGTCTGCCCATCATGTTCGACAAGTCTGGCGTGATTGCAGTGGGCACCTTCCGCGAGTTCGACCTCGGTCATGGGAGTGACGAGCGCTGGTCCAGATCCACCCCAGCTCTCCAGAACGCATGCGCTGGCGCCGCTGCCGAGACGAATGACCACCCGAAGTGTGCTGGCGATCGGCTCACTCGCGGGAGACGAGAGATGCACGATGTGGATTGGATGAGCGAGGGATTGGCCTTCGGGAATCTCAATAAGTACGCCGTCTTCGACCATTGCTGTTGCGAGCTGCGCGAATGTGTCGTCGCTGAAGTCGGCGACGCGGTCGAGGTGCGTCTCATCAAGCATTGGCCCGAGCAGCCGGACGCCGCCTGGAATCTCAGAACTCGCGTTCGCGTCAAACCTGCCATTGACAAAGACAAGCCGCGTCTCGGTGCCGTCAATGTGGAGTGCCGAGAGCGCTTCGGGGTCCGCGGCAACCACCGGACCTGGATGCCAAGCCGTTTCAGCTGCTCTCTTCAGATCGCAGTACCGAAACGCGTCGTTGTTCTTGGCGGGCCATCCAAGTTCATGCATGCGATTGCATGCTGCGCGTCGCTGATCACCCATTGACTTTGCAGCCAACGCCTCGATCGAGTCGCAGAGCGGACACGCATTGTCGAGTGTCTTGATGCACATGGTCAGGCGCCTGCGGCGACCTCCTGCTCGATCCAACTGTACCCCTTCTCTTCAAGCTCCAGTGCCAATTCCTTGCCGCCACTCCGGACAATTCGGCCGTCGAGCAGGACATGAACAACGTCTGGAACGATGTAGTCAAGAAGGCGTTGATAGTGCGTAATCACGAGGAACCCGCGATCGGGGCTCCGCTGCTGGTTGACGCCATTGGCGACGATGCGGAGCGCATCGATGTCGAGGCCCGAGTCACTCTCATCGAGAATGCACATGGTCGGCTCGAGCATGGCCATCTGGAAGATCTCGGCCCGCTTCTTCTCACCACCCGAGAACCCTTCGTTGACCGGGCGGTCGAGCAGGGCCGGATCAAGTTCAACCCACGCAGCCTTTTCCTTGACCAGCTTGAGGAAGCCGTAGGCGTCAAGTTCGTCCAGTCCGCGGTGGGCGCGAATTGAGTTGACGGCGGTGCGGAGGAAGTACTTGGTGCTTACGCCGGGAATCTCCACGGGGTATTGGAAGGCGAGGAAAATGCCTTCACGAGCACGTTCTTCCGGATCCATGTCAAGCAGATTCTTTCCGTTGAGCAGCACGCTGCCCTCGGTAACCTCATAGGTCTCTTCGCCAGCGATGACCCGCGAGAGTGTGCTCTTGCCAGAGCCATTAGGCCCCATGATGGAGTGGACCTGTCCCGGCTCGATCGTGAGGTTGAGTCCCTTGAGAATCTCAATGCCTTCGACTGACGCATGCAGGTTTTTGATTTCGAGCAGGCTCATGGTGTTTCTTTCTAGCCGACGCTGTCCTCGAGGCTCACGGCAAGCAGCGCCTTGGCCTCGACGGCGAATTCCATGGGAAGTTCCGCGAAGACTTCGCGGCAGAACCCGTTGACGATCATCGACACCGCGTCCTCGGACGAAATGCCGCGTTGATTGCAATAGAAGAGCTGATCCTCACCGATCTTGGTGGTCGAGGCCTCGTGCTCAACTTGAGCAGTGCGATTCTCGACCTCGATGACGGGGAACGTGTGCGCGCCGCAGTCGGAACCCATGAGCATCGAGTCGCACTGCGTGTAGTTGCGCGACTCGTCGCTGCCCGGAAGGATCTTGACCAGACCCCGATAGGTGTTGTGGCCCTTGCCCGCGCTGATGCCTTTCGACACCACGTTGCTGCGGGTTCGCTTGCCAACGTGGATCATCTTGGTGCCGGTATCGGCCTGTTGATAATTGTTGGTGAGCGCGACCGAGTAGAACTCGCCGATGCTATCGTCGCCCTTGAGGATGCAGGAGGGATACTTCCACGTCATCGCCGATCCGGTCTCGACCTGCGTCCACGAGATGTGGCTGCGATCACCCGAGCACAAGCCTCGCTTCGTGACGAAGTTATAGATGCCGCCCACGCCGTTTTCGTCGCCGGGATACCAGTTCTGGATGGTGGAGTACTTGATCTCGGCATCTTCCATCGCGATGAGTTCGACGACGGCTGCGTGCAACTGGTTCTCGTCGCGCTGCGGCGCCGTGCAGCCTTCGAGGTACGAGACGTACGAGCCCTCGTCGGCCACGATAAGCGTTCGCTCAAACTGGCCGGTGTTCATCTGGTTGATGCGGAAGTAGGTGCTCAGTTCCATCGGGCAGCGAACGCCCTTTGGAATGTAGACAAAGGACCCATCTGTAAAGACGGCGGCGTTGAGCGCCGCGAAGAAGTTGTCGGTCCGCGAGACGACCTTGCCGAGGTACTTCTTGACGAGCTCGGGATGCTCCTGCACGGCCTCGGAGAACGAGCAGAAGATGACACCTGCTTCGGCAAGCTTGTCGCGGAAGGTCGTGGCGACTGACACGCTGTCGAACACCGCATCGACGGCGACGCCCGCGAGCGCGGCCCGTTCTTCCAGCGGAATGCCGAGCTTCTCATACGTCTCGAGAAGCTTCGGGTCGACATCGTCGAGGCTCTGCGGGCGATCTTCGTCGCGCTTTGGCGCGGAGAAGTATGAGATCGCCTGATAGT
>CAZRBV010000056.1:0-10352 GCA_964598425.1 uncultured Isosphaeraceae bacterium
CTGATGGAGACGCTTGGATGAACCCACAACAGCAACCGCTCGATGACCCCGCCGCACGCTCCCTTCTCCAACTCGCGATTGCAGGTTCAGACGATCCACTCGCAGCGGTGCTCAATGACGTTGCGGCCCACGGCGAGTCGGCGGTTCGGTCGGCGCTGGAACGCACGCTGGGCTGCGGTCCCGAAACCGAATCTGGCATCCTTCAGGGGGGCGCCTCTGTTGACCAGTTGCTCGCCTGGAAAACCAGAGCGAAACTCGCTTGGCAGGCGAGTACAGTCCAGGACGATCGGGGCGCAGCCCTGTTGACGTACCTTTTGTGCATCGCTTCCGCGCTTGCGCATCATGGAGTCGGCCTCAGCAGCAGGCCGCGTAGCGAGGTGGAGAACCTCCTTGTGTCGGCCAGCAGCACACTGCCACCTCGTTGGGAACGACTGATCACACGAGCCTTGCAGCACGATTGACGGTTATGGGTCCCGTTGACCAACCTGGTACGCTTGTGCTGTGAGTGCAGACCTCTCGAGGGAGACCGGTGGCGACGACATCTCGGGCGCCATGGCGCGTGCGGCCCATGGGTCACACGGAACGTTGAGGCAAGGCCAACGGGTCGGGCCCTACATCCTTGAGACCGTCGGGGGCCAAGGTTCATTCGGGGCCGTGTGGCGAGCACGACAGGAGCGCCCCTTCAAACGTACGGTCGCTGTGAAGATCCTCCACGAGAGCGGCAACTCTGAGCGAGTTGTTGCTCGGTTCAAACGCGAGCAACGTGTTCTCGCAACACTCGACCACCCCAACATTGTGTCCATCCTCGACGCTGGCGTCACCGAATCCGGAAACCCCTGGTACTCAATGGAGTGGGTTGATGGTCAGCCGATGGAAGAGATGGATGACTGGAGGGTTGCGGCGCGGGCGTTCGCATCAATCGCAGACACACTGCAGTTTGCGCACGACAACAAGGTCATTCATCGTGACATCAAGCCCCAGAACCTCATGCGCGACCACACTGGCCGGGCTCGCATCATCGACTTCGGTCTGTCGGCGATTCAAACGAAACTCGATGAGTCAGATCACGTTCGCACGCTCTCCAGCGCGGTCGGCACACCCGCGCACATGGCGCCTGAACAAGTCGATGGCAGGTCCACCGACTCCCGCACCGACATCTTCGGCCTCGGCGGCGCATTGCTCTTTGTCTTGACCGGTCGACCGCCTCACGATGTTGTTGACATGCCCATCCATGCGGCACTCAAAGTGGTTGCAGACCACGAGGTGCAGTTTGAACGGGGCGAAGCGGATGCGCCGGACGATCTTCGCGCCGTCGTGCTGAAGGCAACTGCGTGGAATCCAGAAGAACGCTACGACACAATGACGGCACTCGCAGACGACCTCCGCCGAGTGCTGGCTGGCATCCCGCCTTTGGCTGCCCATGCAGGACCAGTCAGACGTTTGTGGCGCAAGTGCCAGCGGCGCCCAGCACTTGCGGCCATGACCGCTCTGGCAGGGACTGCGGTGATTGGCGGTGTGCTCGTCGCCCTCCTGCTCCTTGTTGGACAACAGGCGGCCCGACGCAAGGCTGCCTCTGCAGGAACACGCGCAATCATTGCGGCAGTTGATTCCGCTGCGAAAGCTGGAGACCTATCATCGGCAGCACTCGGGCTGGAGGCCGTTGCCACCGAACAACGTTTCTGGGAGTGGAATCTCCTCCAAGCGCAAACGAACCAACTGCAGCGGGTGGTCGCTACAGCGGACGGAGACGTTCTCAGCCTTGCGGTTGACACCAGAGGGAATCGGATTGCAGCCGCCGCAACCAACTCGATCGCCATTGTGGATCTGAGCACCGACAGTGTCACCTGGCTCAATACAGCGACCAAGCGCCCCGTGTGGTGGTCCCTCGCCTGGCTTCCTGACGGTCGACTCGCAGTTGGTGACAACCATGGGGAGTTGGCCGTCTTTGACCTGGAGACAGGAGAGCTCAATCGCGAGTTCTTCGACTCGAGCGTGCTTGGAGTTGTGCCGCTCTCAGATGACACAATGGCCATCGCCGCAGGAACGGACATCCTCCTCGTCCAGTCCGACACACTGAATGCTTCTGCCCGGCGAACTGTCACCGACGGCCATCTGTACACCCTCCGACTGATAAGCGACCGACTATTCGCTGCCGATAGCAACGGAGACGTGCTTACGATCGACTCCTCCCTGACCGGCGACGTTCGCCGCAGCCACGTCCACGACTCGCGAATTCATCGCCTCGTACCGCATCCCGACGGCGCCAGGGTCGTGGCAACGAGCCACGATCACACAGCCTCCATCATCGATACACGCACGCTCACCACCGATGTACGGCTCATCGGGCACCGCGCTGCCGTCTGGGATGCGCACTGGATGGATGACGGCACCCTCCTGACCGCCTCGACCGATTACACGATCAAGCAGTGGGACCCGGTACGAGGCGTGGTCCTTCGCTCCTACTCCAGCCCTCAGCAGCATGTCTGGTCGCTCGCGCAGTCACCTGATGGTCGAGTCTGGTCCGGAGGCCACGACCGGACGATTCGCGCATGGTCCCTTGATGGAGCTACCGCACACAACCATCTGCACGACGGCCCGGTCATTTGCACCACGTGGTCTCCAGACGGCTCAAGGCTTGCGACACTCGGACCGAACCACCTGGCAATCCGCGGCGGCCCGACCATCGCAACAGAGGACACCATCGCGATCGCGTGGATCGACTCGTCCACCATCGCGCTTGGGCACAGCGATGGCCGAGTTGTCGCGGTCGACGCCGAGTCAGGTGAAGCGACTTGGACCTGCTAGCCATGCGCCACAAACCTCACGGCAATGGGGGCCGCCGGCGAGATGATCGTCGTTGGATGCGAAGATTCTTCAGTTCACAGCATCGACGCAGCCACAGGACGCCTCGTGGGTGTTCAACTTCGCACTGAGGATGACCGCGAGATCACCGCCATCGCGCCTGGTCCCGGTCCAAACACGGTTGTGGCAGGATCACGATCCGACGCAACTCACGTGTACACCCTCCCGCACCTATATCCGATCCTCAGTTGGTACTCGCTTGTCGCCCGAAACACAGCCATGGCTTTGCAGCCGAACGGAGACACCGTCCTGGTCGGTGGTTCCGAGCGGCCAGAGAACGTACGCCTTTGGAATGCTCAGACGGGCGAGTTTCTCAGCAGCTTCGTCGGACATGCGGACACCATCACGGGCGTGGGATGGCATCCAACAGAGCCCCGCTTTGTGACCGCGGCCCGAGATGGCCGGATCCTCCTGTGGGATCCAATGCACGCCAGCCCACTGCTTGAGGTGGCTGACATTGGCATGGCCGCCTTCACAAGTCTGGATGTACACCCCATCACAGGTCAGATTGCAGCAGGCACCTCCGAAGGTGCTGTGCTGTTGTATCCGGCCGAACCAGCAAGCAAGCGACGCTGACTAGGTAACAAAGAGCAGCTTCGTCTCAACAGCCTCGATTGGAATGGACCAGATCCGGGACACGCCGGACGCGTATCGCTGCAGTTGTGGGCTGTACCACGCCTCCGCCTCGGCTCGGTCCTTCGCCGACTCCACCCCGCCCGACTTGTAGTCCAGCACTGCGGCCCGAACAACGGCCCCGGTGGCATCTCGGCCCAGTACGAGCCGGTCGATGCGGCCTCGAAGCAGCCCATCATCGAGCAGTGACAGAATCGGCTGCTCGGGAAGGACGTCCAGAGTCACTGCACCCCACGATGCGTGCGCCGACCGGCGAAGCGCGGCCCCCACGTCCCCGGCGAGCGCCTGCTCGAAGCGTTCCTGCAGGGTTGCTTGAAGATCCGGTCCAACCGGCCTGCCAAGCTGGATCGCCGCCTCTGTGAATGCCCGCTCGATTGCTTCCTCGCTCGGCGGACCGTCATCCAGCCACGCGACCGCCCTGAAGAGCTCGTGCAGGATCACGCCAGCACGGCGGGCCCGTCCAGGAAGCAATCGGCACCGCTGGCGCAGTGGCAAGGCATCATGCGACGACGGCGTGACTGTGGCATCCGACGCACGCGCAGTCAGCCGAACCGGCGGAACCGGCGCGGGGTCGATGGACTGCCCGGCCTCGATCACCGCGCTCCGCGAACCCGTGGCTTTCCAGATCGGTGTCCGTTGCGTTGCATCCACATCGTCGAGCGCCGTTTCCACATCTGGAAGGCTGGCCCGAAGGAAGGTGGCCGGAGACAGCACGCCGGCAATCTGCCGAGACCTGCTGAGGGGCTGAAACACCAGATGCAGCCCGGACCGCGCCCGGGTGATCGCCACGTACAGCAGTGAGATGCGGTCGGCCAAGTCGCCGGCAAACGCCTGTTCGTGCATGGCGCTCAGGAGCGGTACGTGCACGCGTTCGCCCGAAGACACTGTCGGCGCGATCGCTGAGAGCGTGCCGAGTGAGTCGGCCGCCCATCCCTGGCACGCCGGGGGGCGTTCCTTCACCATCTTGCCGTCGAGCCACGGAAGCACCACCTCGTCGAACTCGAGGCCTTTGGACGCGTGCATGGTCATCACCCGCACGTGGTCCTCCGTCGCTTCCCCCAGACCGGTCTGCCGCAGGTGGGTAGCGAAGTCCGTCAATCGCCGCGGCCTGTCATCGCCCCAATCAGATGCCAGCAGCACAATCTGCCGAAGCGCCGCGTACTCACGGTCGCTGACCTCACCGACCACGGCCTCCACAAGTTCGGCCAGCATGCCGGCGAGGCCGAGCGATGCCACCGCCGCCCTCACTTGCCGCGATGCCGCGCTGCATGCCGACTTGAGATTGTCACACGTTTCAAGTGGTGACAGACCAATGTGTGGGCCCATTGGTGAATGTGAGACGTGGTACGCGGCCAGCGTGTGGCCCGGGTGATCTCCAAGCGTCAGGACATCAAGCACCCTCGCTGCCGCGACGATGTCTTCCACGCCCCCGCCGCCCTCTTCACTGACAGCGATGCCGCGCGCCCGTATGGCCTTGGCCGCCTGGGCAAGGGTGTCGTTGGTCGGACACAGCACACCGATGGTGCCACCCATCGCGACACGTTTCTCCACGATGTCGGCAGCACGTTCAGCCGTGTCATCTTTGTCAGCAACGTACGCGTGCACGAGACCGGGCGCGTCAGCGAGACTCGGCGCGGACGTGTGCTCCGTGAACGACCACCGCGAGACGGCCGCCTGTACGGCGTTTTCGGGACCCTCCGCCGCCAGTCCGCATGCGTCCATTAACTTCCGCGGCAAGATTGGCCGCCTGTCCTGCTCACCCACCATCGCAGCGTTGGACGCAACATCGCCGAAGCACGTGTTGACGAACTCCATGATCTTCGGCGACGAGCGGAAACTCATGGCCAGTTCATCCTCGGCCAGCTGTGGTCCACCTCGATCGCGAAGCCAGTTGATCAGCTCAGGTGTGCCGCCCCGCCAGCCATAGATGGACTGTTTGGGGTCGGCCACAACAAGCATGTGACGCGGCGTGTCGTGCGAGCCCTCCCCTGCGAACAGTTCATCAATGAGCGGCAGCAGCACCCGAGCTTGTTCTACAGACGTGTCCTGAAACTCGTCGAGTGCCAGATCGCGGATGGTGGCATCCAGTCGCCACGCGATGGCCTCCATGCCCTCGGGCGCAAGGACATCGGCTGTGGCGAGTCTCGCCGCAACATCCCCAAAGCCAAAGAGCCCCGCCCGCTGCTGCTGCGCGTCAGACGCCTCGCCAAGGGCATCCAGAAGCGTCCGCCAGATGCGGTGCCGAAGCCGAAGCCGGTCAACAAGACGTTGACATCCGCAGCCGATCAGCGGGCCGACGGCGTCAATCACTTCCTGCGGCGCCGCCGCTCGGTTGAAATCTCGCCCGTCGATGATCGCGGCGATGAGCGAGTCCACAAGGAGATCGGTCCACCGCCCCTCTCGGGCGGCCGTCACCACCCGTTCCCGCGCGGTCTGCCACCGCTTGTTAGGCGTACCGGCTTTGGTCAGCGGAATTGGCGCATCGGCCAGCTCTGTGGCGGAAGCCTCAAGGTCCTCTGCCGTGTGCCTGCCCGCCATCGGAGAGATCTGTTCATCGGCCACGCCCTCGAGCCAATCCCATGGGTCCGCGCCGCTGGCAGCTGCCGATATCCGCCCCCGCCGCCACAACTCAAGCAAGCCGCCGCCACGGCCGTCACCCCAGATGGTCTTGGTGATGGCGCCGTGCATCGAACCCTTGAGCACCTCGCCATCAGCGGTTCGTGCAAACTCTTCGACTTCCTGCGGGTCGCTTTCCCTGAGCCAGACATCGATGGCATTCCGCTGCAAGGCCGCCAGCGCGGGCTGATCGCCAATCGTCCAGCCCTGTGGCAGTCCGACCGCCTCCGGAAGCGCGCGAGCGAGTTCGTGAAACACACCGTCAAGTGTGTTGATCTGCAACCGATCGATATCACGGGCGACGTCTTCAAGAACCGCCAGCAGTTCCGCCTGCGTCGCGGGCGTGTCCAGCCCGATGGCCTGCTCGTACTCGGCGAGCCTGTCCGGCTCGAGTGCGCCGCGGGCCAGGTGCCGAAGAATCCGCTGCTGGATCTCGCCTGCGGCCTTGCGGGTAAAGGTGGCGGCCAGCACGTCCCGAGCGCCCGCCGACCCGGTCATGCGGCGATGGACAACGAGCCAGCCGAGCACCCGGTTGGCAAGGGTGAACGTCTTGCCGCAGCCTGCATTGGCTGTGATGAGCGTGCCGACCGGAGTCATGCGAGCGACTCCTCGATGTACGCCATCAGTTCCCCGCTCGTGATGATGCGGACGATCTCCGCCGCCTCGGCCTCCGCTTCTTCCAGTTCAGCATCTGTCCATCCAGCCAGGTCGAACCCGCAGTCTTCGCCGATCGCCGGGATGAGCACATATCCGAGCCCGGACGCAGGCACTTCGGTCCCGATGGATCGAAGCAACGCTCGATACAACGGGAGTTGCAGGTCGATCCACCCGCTTCGGCTCGTCCAGTGTGACTTCTTCGCGCCAGTCGCGCTCTTGCCCGTCTTGTAGTCGAGCGCCTGAAACCCCAATTCCTCATGGAGGTCGATACGGTCAATCTTGCCACGAAGCGGAAGACCGTCGATCGACGGGAACGGCACCGATGGATAGTCGTCGTGAGCCGAGTCACCGAAACTGAGTTCGACTGCATGAACCTTCCAACCTTGCGCAGCCCGCTCGGCCTGCCGGGTCGCGAATACCGAGAGTCGACTCCGAACCATTTCTGCCTGGAGTCGCACCATGGGCAGTGGGTTGGACCCAAACCGCTGCCGCACGAACTGGTCGAGCGCGTCGTGCAGGTCCCTCTCAATGTGAGAGGCTTCGATGGTTGGACCATCCTGACCCATCTCACCACGTCCCCAGTGCTCGAGCACGTCGTGCACGAGCGTCCCGAATTGCATGGCGTCGAGTTCGTAGTGTGTCTGGAGGTCTTTGGCCCGAATTCGAAGGTCCCGCCTCAGTAGAAACTCGTACGGGTCCCTGATGAAGCCTCTGAATGCCGTCACCGACATGGACGCGATGATTGGATCTCCCTCCGGAAGCGCCGCAGCATCGAACGCGGAAGACTCGCCGGCCGCGGCGCGGCGTCTGAACATGCGAGGGGAACTCGCATCATCTTCACCGACGAACCGCAGCACCCGCCGCGCAAGCGGCTCGCCTTCATCCCGAAGGAGCAGGCCGCTCGGCGCGAGCGGCTCACCGCCATTGGTCGCCCGCGATGTAATAAGCCTGACGTCGCGGCCGCTCTCAATGGTGGCGGCCAGCAGATACGCGTCGCGGGCAACGCGGCGTGCACGGCAATCAAGGCCGATCGCGGCGCGGTGCGCCTCTGGGAGCCACGGGTCGACGCCTGGTGAACTCGGCACAATCCCCTCGTTCATGCCCATGATGACCAGATTCGGTGCGTCATCAAGATGAGCGTCGAGCCACCCGATCACCTCCACACCCCCGCTCGCTTCATTGGCCGCGATTGTATGCGCCGCCAAACCAGACATGAGCAGTCGAAGCACGCTTGCCGCCGTCCAGTCATCGCCACCCGGAGGCAGTTCATGCAGGTCCGTCAACAGCGCGTGGATCTGCTCAAGCACCGTCTCGGTCACGTCATCCAGATCGGCCCCATCCAGCACATCCAGGAGCAAGGCCATGACAACGTCCGCCCACGCCGATAACGTGCGGTCGCCTTCAAGCCGCGAGACGATCGCTCTCAGGTGCGTGAGCAGTGTCTTGTGATGCTCTTTCACCACCACTTGCGCAAAGCATGCGAGATCGTGCGGAGCGTGCCGCGACCACATGTCATCCCACAGAGAGAGCGGTTGGAACATTCCTGACCGGACCAGCCACGCTTCGATGTCCGGATGGCGAAGCAAGTCTCCGGTTGCCGTCGCAGAGGCTGTCTCTGCCAGTGGAATGAGTAGCTGGATCAAGTGACCCAGTCGGCTCGCTGATGATGGATCACCCTCCCAGCAATCGACGGCGACGCCCTCGCTTCGCGCGGCCGCAAGAAAGGACTTTCGAAGGTACTCGTCCGGCGCAACGACGCGAACACTTGCAGCCTCCGCCTCTCCAAGCGACGCAAGGGCATCGAGTGCTGCCGCAGATTGGTCGTCCAGGGACGGGCAGGCCGTCATGCTGCTGTCCGGAATCGCAATTGGCCGCGACATCCACACAGTGGGATCCACGACTCCGAGTGGTGTCCACGCTGCATCGCGGTCATCGCCCGTGTCATGGACGACAGTGGTCACCTCAATTCCGGACGACGAGAGGACCTCAAGGCACCGCGCCGCCCTGCCCTGAAGATCGGCCCCGACGACGGTGACGGCGGTGATGCCGGCCGTGTGCAGCACTCCATTGGCGAGGGCTTCGCCCTGACTTGCATCACGGTCGGCGAGGCCACGCTCCTGAATCCAGGCAAGCATGGTGTTCCGGGCCGTCTCAATCGCATCCCACACGGCCCCATCGACAGGAAGCGACAACGCCTCGCAGCGTCCCGGCACGTCGGCGGGCTCCAGATCGTGAGAGGCCAGCTCGCGAGTCAGTCTTGCCAGTCTGGTTGCCAGCGCATCGGCCTCTGCTGGGGAGAGGGCTTCTTCGTGGCCGACGAGGGCAGCGCGATGGTCCAGCTCAAGCAACTCCACGGCGCGGGTCCACGCCGCAGCCATCGCCATGGCCGACGCAAGCGTTCTGGCCGGCGCAATGAGTCGGTCGAGCAAGCGAGCAGGCGTGAGCATCTCTGGCGGCGTGAGGACGCGTGGCGATTGCACCTGCTGCAGCAACAGCCGCTCCAACTGCCGCCTCGCGCGGCCGGTTGGAAGAACAACAATGTGGCGCTGCAGATCGACATCTCCGCCGCTTGATGCGACCAACTCGCCAGCCAACACCGGCAGCAGATGGGTTCCCGACCCCAGGAATCGACGCGTCACCATTGGAGTGCGATGATACCCCGCCACCATGCCCACTGGGCTGCTGTGCATTCACTGTGGAGCGCTGGTGGTGACATCATCCTGGCGTACGGATGTGCTCAACAAGGGCCTGCACGTCGGCCGAGGGTGGCGGGTTCAGCAGGGCGACTGGAATGGCGACAGCGAAGTTGATGAGCATGCCGATGGTCCCGATGCCTTCCGGCGAAATGCCCCACCAAAGACTTCCCGGATCGCCGCCGAGGAATTTGAACCAGATGATGTACCCGCTGGTGAACCCGATCCCGCACACCATGCCCGTGACGGCGCCTCTCGCGTTGAACCGCTTCCAGAAGATGCCCAGCAGGATCGCCGGGAAGAACGAACTCGCCGCAAGCCCGAATGCAAAGGCCACGACGGCCGCGACGTAGTCGGGTGGCCAGATGCCCAGTAGTCCGGCGCCCACCACGGCGCCAGCGGCCGCAATTCTGGCAGCACGCAGCTCTCCGCGTTCGGTGATTTCTGGGCGAATGACCCGCTTGACGAGATCGTGACTCACCGCGCTGGAGATGACCATCAGCAGACCCGCCGCGGTCGAGAGCGCGGCAGCCAGACCACCTGCCGCCACGAGCGCAATGACCCAGTCGGGCAATCCCGCAATCTCAGGGTTGGCGAGCACCATGATGTCGCGATCCACATAAAGCTCGTTGTCGCCCGCCACTGCATCGTTGGCCAGCACGCGCTGCCCATGCCGGCCTCGAACTTCCATATTGGCGGTCGGCCCCGTCGCAAAGACCGGCTTGCCTTCGAATGCGGCGCCAGGCGCATATTGAATGACGCCGTCATCGTTGCGATCACGCCAGGCAATCAGGCCGGTGTCTTCCCATGTCTTCAACCAATCTGGCGCATTGGCATAGGCGACGTTTGAGACAGTGTCCAGCATGTTGGTACGGGCAAAGACCGCGATTG
>CAZRBV010000057.1:0-10006 GCA_964598425.1 uncultured Isosphaeraceae bacterium
GCGCGTCTGACTGGGGGTCAGAAGGTCGGAGGTTCGAATCCTCTCAGCCCGATTGGCCGCCTCCGGCGGCCAATCGCAGCGCGGTAGAGCATGAGCGCAGTGGAGCAGGAGAGCAGAGGGCGAAGCCCGATGATCGTCTGCTCGCCTCTTCCCGCGGCGCGGTTCGCCCGGTCCCTCATCCTGCCTCGTCCCGCTTCGCCCGTGAGTCCCTGATCCACATGTCGATGAGCACGAGCCCCATTCCTGCGAGCAGCATGACGTCAGCGATGTTGAAGATCCAGGGCCAGACTTCGGGGTTCCCACCAGGCCAGCTCAGTCCGAAGGGGAGTTCCCAGCCGGGGAGCATGTGCAGGAAATCTCGGACCCGCCCAAGTTGAATGCGATCCCAGAGATTGCCGATCGCGCCGGCGAGAATCAGGCCGATGCCGATGTGCAGCATGCGGTGGCGATTCTCGGTTCGCCATCCAAAGAGCCAGAGGGCTACGCCGATGGCGACGATGCTGAACGACACGAAGAACCATCGCTGGTGGGCACCGATGCCGAAGACTGCGCCGCTGTTGAGGACCAGGCGAAAGTCGAGGAGGTCGCCGGGTAAGGCACTTCGGCCGTCGTGGTGGGGGATCGGTGCATATTCGGGATTGTTGATGGCCGCATCGCGGTCAATGACGACCGGCGAAGCGGCAATCGAGGCAAATGCCCACTCCTTGCTGCCTACGTCCAGGCCAATGCCAAACGCCGCAACACATAGCAGCAGGACCCAGGCAGCGACAGATCTCCGGGCAGGATTCCTCGGCTGATGAACGGAGTTCGCTTGGCGATCGCTGTGTGGAGTCACCGCTTTCGCCCGAGGGACTCCTGTTCGCGGGCCGTGTCGATGGTCATGCGAGCCCACGGCTTGGCGCGGAGCCGCGCCTTGCGGATGGCTTTGCCGGAGAGCTCGCAAATGCCGTAGGTGCCGTCGGCAATTCGCTGCAGTGCCGCGTCGATTTCCAGGATGCGTTCACGCTCTGAAGCCGAGATTCCAAGTTTGAGATCCTGCTCGTAGGCATCCGATCCGACATCGGCCATATGAATCGGCATGTTGGATGTCTCGCCGGAGTCGGTTCGCAGTGCCTCGGTCTCCATGGCATCGAGCGCCGAGAGCACTTCGCGGCGCTTGGCAAGCAGGAGCTTCCGGAACTCTTTGAGGTCTTCGGCTGTCAAGCGAGACTTGGCGGTCTTCCGGGTCTTCTTCTTGCTACTCGCCGCGGTCGTACGCGCTTTCTTCTTCCGCTTGGTGGTTCGCTCTTCATCGACCGAGATTCGGCGAACGCGTCGGCCGTTGACGATGACGAATCCATTGCGATCTGCTTCGGCCGACATCGCTGCTTCGAGAACAGTTCTGCGTGCTCGTCGCTTGCCCGTCGCCGGCGCTGCTTTGACTTCGCCCGGCGCCTTCTTCGGTGGCGCGGTTCTGGGGGTCGAAGCCTTCTTCTTCTTGGTGACCTTCCTGGTGGCAGCGACCTTTTTGGCAGCGGCCTTCCTGATGACCTTCTTGGCAGCTACCTTCTTCCGGGTGACCTTCTTCTTCGCAGTGGTCTTCTTTGCCGGGGCGGTCTTCTTCTTGGTCACCTTCTTCGTGGTCACCTTCTTCGTAGTCGCCTTCTTCGCCGTCGTCTTACGCCGAGCAGGGGCCTTCGAAGTCTTCTTCTTGGTGGTTCCGGACCCTGTGCGGGCCGGGGACTTGCGGGTTGTCTTCTTTGCCACAGTTGAGATCCTGCCCCGCGGAGTGAGGTTGCCCAACTGGCTGTGCCACAAAGGCTTACGATTTGCCTGTGTGGTCGCAGGAGGGGCCGAATCCCGAGAGGATACGTGACATCGCGGGGCCGGTCAATCGGTCCAGCGATCAGGCTCCGGACGGGGCTCCCATTTGCCTGAACTTCTCATATCGGCTGTCAACAAGCGTCCGGGGGTTGAGCCGAGAGACTTCCCGGAGGCGATCCACCAGATGCCGCTCGAGCCGGTCGGCCGCTTCCTTCGGAGCCCGGTGGGCCCCACCCAGCGGTTCGAGAATGACGCCGTCGACAATGCCATTTTTCAGATTGTCCGCCGCTGTCAGGGCCAGTGCGTTGGCCGCGGCGGCATTGGTCTCTTCGTTGGCTTCTTTCCACAGGATTGCCGCGCAGCCTTCAGGGCTGATGACCGAATACCACGCATACTGAAGCATGTCGACCCGGTCGGCCACTCCGATTCCGAGCGCCCCGCCGGATCCCCCCTCGCCGATGACGACGCTGATGATCGGCGTCTTGAGGCGGCTCATGTCACGCATGTTGACGGCGATCGCCTCGGCCTGGCCTCGCTCTTCCGGACCCATTCCGGGATAGGCACCCGGTGTATCGATCAGCGTCACGATAGGCAGGCCGTATTTTTCCGCGAGCTTCATCTTCGCCAGGGCTTTGCGGTACCCCTCGGGGTGGGCACAGCCGAAGTTGCATCGGATTCGCTCCTCGGTCGTCCGACCCTTCTGGTGCCCAACGACCAGCACCTTGAATGGACCGATTCTGCCGAGCCCGGTGATGATGGCCGGGTCATCCCCAAAACGCCGATCGCCATGCAGTTCCCGGAAGTCGCGGCAGATCCAGTTGATGTAATCCGCCGACTGCGGGCGGTTCGGATGCCGGGCCACCTTCACGACATCGACCGGTGCGAGGTTCTCGTAGATCGTCTTGAACAGGTCTGAGCGACTCTGCTTGAGTGACGCAATCTCTTCTGCGAAGGCTTCGCTGTCCTCTCGTTCTTCAAGCCGAAGGATCTGCGCATCAAGGTCCGAGATCGGAGCCTCGAATGGCAGGGCGGCGGGTTCGGTGGTGGAAGCCATGATTCTGAGCTCCATGGTATCGGCGGCGAGGTTGGCTCGTATCCTGCCGGCATGAACACCAAGATTGGATTCCTCGGTGCTGGTCATATGGGAAGGGCAGTCCTGGAGGGTGGGATCACCTCGGGGATTCTGGAGCCGCGAACGGTCCTCGTTGCAGATCACAATGCTGCTTGCCGAGCTGCTGCAGCGTCATTGGGGTGCAGCGTGACCTCCGATGCCGCTTCACTCAAGGAAGCTTCGACGATTGTGCTGTGCGTACGACCGCAGGACTTTGCCTCTGCTGCTGCAGACATTCGCAGCGACGACCAGCGGACATTGGTTTCAGTCATGGCCGGGATCAAGTCGGATGCGATAGGCCGCGCGTGTGGGTCCGGTTCTCGCGTCGTCCGCGCGATGCCCAATGCGCCGACCCAGATCGGACAAGGGATGACAGCGGTCGCGGCTGGCAATGGTGCCACTTCTGCAGATGTTGAATGGGCCGTGAAACTGTTCGAGGGTGTCGGCCACGTATGCGAGGTGCCCGAGTCGGCAATGTGGGCTGTGACCGCCGTGTCAGGGTCAGGCCCCGCATGGTTCTACCTGCTTGCCGAGGCGATTCTTGAGGAAGCCGTTGCCTTGGGCATTGACCCCGACACGGCAGAGTCGCTGGTCGTTGGAACGATGAAAGGTGCAGCGGACATGCTCTACAAGAGCGGGGTGCCCCCGACCGCACTTCGCGATGCCGTTACGACACCGGGCGGTACAACAGAGGCGGGGATTGCAGCCATGGTGTCCGCGGGATTGATCGATGCGGCGCGGGCAGGCGTGCGGGCTGCGCATGCGCGAGGCGAAGCCTTGGCTCTCGAGAGTGAGTGATTCTGATTCCGGCGAGCAGCGTGATCTAGAAATCTCGGCGTCGGAAGATCCAAATGGCAATGATCAGCACGACGATCTCAAAGATCACGGACTTGCCAATGATCTTCCAGGCGGGAATGGCGTTTTCGCGTTTGGCCATGGCATCCGTTGCATCACGCTCGGCGCGATTGAATGCGCGATGGCGCTTGCGGCGATGTGAATCGTCGTCGTCGGCTTCATCGGGGTCGCTGTTCCAATACTCGTCGAACTCATCAGGCTGTGGCTCGTCTTCGAAGTCCTCAAATGCTCGCCCGGTCATGAGGTCCTGAAGCGTCAAGTCCTTGTCCCGCTCAAGTTCCCGGTGCAGCAAGCCGATTGTCCGTGCTGTTTCGGGCATGACAACTCGCAGCGCATCCATCGTGGTTGCCCACGGCCGTAACTGATTGAGTGTCGACTGGGCCTTGTCGAGTTCCTCTTGCGGGCCAGCCAGCCAATGCGCGGCGTCATCAGCGTCCTTCTGGTTTCCAGCCGCGATCGCGTTGTCATGCTCCCTCTTCAACTCCTCCACGCGGCTCGATGTCCGCTCGACGATCGTCTCGGTCACGACTGCATAGCGGTGTACCAGATCGTCAGCGGTTCGTATGCCGAATGTCCCGAACCAGAAGAGCAACGTGGCGAGCAGCGCTACGAGGGTCGATCGAGTGATGACGCCTACGAGCACGTTGACGCAGAACAGGTAGCTGTAGAAGAGTGTGATCAGCGGAATCGCCAGGAAGATGGCCGGATCCCACTCTCCAACTCGCCAGCCTGCAGCCAGAAACGCGCCGAGCGTGAATACACCAACCTGCAGCATGACAAATATGAGCCCGCCGCAGTACTTCGTCAGAAAGATCGTCGTGCGGCTGGTTGGGCGCGAGAGCACGAGTTCGACCGAGCCCGTAGAGAGAAAGGACGGAAAGATCGACGACGTCGAGATGAGCGCCAGAATCGAAGCCGCCCACGCAAGCCAGAAGTTGACGATGAATGCCGAGTAAATGCCGAGGTAGAGCGTTCGCGAGAACTGTGTGCCGGCGCGGACGAAATCGCTGTCGACGTGGGTGATTCCGAAGAACAATGACACGCCGGTGTCATCGAAGCTGATTGATGCGTACGCCACGATGACGAGGATGTTGAGCCCCATCACGACCTTGAAGAGCATCTCGGATCGCAGGAACAGCCACGATTCGCGAAGGATGGCGAGGATCGCTGTCATGCGTCGCGTCCCTGAATGGCCCCTGGGGTCGAGCCGTCACGGTCTTCCGCCAATTCCAACGCTCGCATGAAGAGATCTTCGAGACTCTCTCGCACTTCGGTGACTTCGGTGATCGTTCCACCAGCAGAACGGACACGGTCGATGACTGGCTGGGCGGACGCGGCATCGCCACCCGGAAGCGTGATTCGTACGCCGCCAGACTCGTGCTCTGCGGGGACGTCCCAGTCCAATTCGGCGCCCGTATAGCCGACAATCCATCGTTGCCTGTCTCTGGTGAGTTCCTCGATGGTTCCCTCGAGGGCGACGCGACCCTTTACGACGACAGCGAGTTGATCGCAGATGGACTCAAGTTCAGCGAGGATGTGGCTGTTGATGAGGATTGTGCGACCTTCGCTTCGAAGATGAAGAATCAGGTCGCGGATTTCGCGCCGGCCGACCGGATCGACGCCGTCGGTCGGCTCGTCCAGGAGCAGGAGCTCTGGATCATGGAGTAGCGCCTGCGCGAGCCCGACCCGCTGCTGCATACCCTTTGAAAAGGTCCCGACCTTGTGGGTCCGCCACGCTGACATGCCGACCAGCTCAAGCATCTCGTGAATACGCGTCACACGGCTGCGGCGGCGCATCCCGGTGAGGCCGCCATAGAAATGAAGCGCCTGTTCGGCAGTCATGTATTTTGGAAACCGGTGGTGCTCCGGCAGATAACCCACGTGCCGAAGCGTTGCGGTGTGCCCGATGGGCTTGCCGAGCATCGTGCCGGAGATCTTTGTCGCGTGAATGACCGTCATCAGTATCTTGACGAGGGTCGACTTGCCAGCGCCGTTGGGACCGAGCAGGCAGAAGACCTGTCCGCGATCAACATGCATTGAGACTCCGCGAAGCGCCTTGACGCCGCGCCGAAAAGACTTTTCGACGTCCTGGATTTCGATGGCGGCGGTCATGTGCGGCTCGATGGTAGCAGCGACTATCCTCCGCCTATGGCCGCCCACCGCAGAACACTGGCAAGTTTCATCCGTGAGCTTGAAGACAGTGACGAACTCGTCCGAATACCAGCACCCGTATCGCCCATGCTTGAAATCGCTCGCCGGGCTGTGGCAGAGTCGATTGCTCCTGCAGCCGTGCCGAGCGAGTCGGCCGCACACTTTGACTCCGATCTCGCTGGTCTCGGCGGTCGTGCTTTACTCTTTGAGAACGTCGAGGGGTGCGATTTTCCCCTTGCGATCAACCTCTTTGGCTCCTACAGCCGCATTGAACGCGCACTTCGGTGCGAAGAACGTGGTCTCGATGGTTTGGCGGCTCGCGTATCGGCACTGACAAAGATGGAACCTCCGGGTGGACTGCGTGACCTCGTCGCGAAGGGGAGGCGGCTGATCCCGCTGCTCAAGGCGCCACCAAAGTCGGTGCGGCGGGGGGCGTGTCAGGAAGTCGTGCGCATGGCCAGCGAGGGCGAGGTGGATCTTCGCCGCCTGCCGCTCATCAAGTGCTGGCCGCTCGATGGCGACCCTGCTGCGGTTGGGTGGCCGCTGGACGCTGAGCAGGCAGGAACCGCGGGCGGGGAAGGTCGGTACATCACGCTCGCGGGGATGCACACAATACATGCCCGCGATCGCGGCAAAGCGAAGCCGGCGAGCCACAACATCGGGATGTACCGCGCGCAGCTGCTCGGACGAACCACGCTTGCCATGCACTGGCACATCCATCACGACGGCGCTGCGCACTGGCGAAGTTGGAAGGAGATCGGCGAGCCGATGCCGATCGCGATCTGCTTTGGCGGCGAACCGGTGCTTCCATATGCGGCCACCGCGCCGCTGCCGCCGGGCGTGAGCGAGTTGTTGATGGCTGGATTTCTCGAAGGACGTGGCATTCCGATGGTGCAAGCCAAGACGGTTCCGCTTCGGGTGCCTGCCAATTCAGAGATCGTGATCGAGGGCTTTGTGCGGACCGATGCCGGTCCTTGCGGCTGGGACGCCCGCGGCGACGAGCCGCTTGGCCCAGGCGCGGTGCTCGAAGGGCCCTTTGGTGATCACACCGGCTATTACTCGCTTCCGGATCGGTATCCGATCACCGAAGTGACGGCGATCACCCATACGCGCGAGGCGATCTTTCCGGCCACGGTTGTCGGTCCACCCCCTCAAGAGGACTTCTGGCTGGGTAAGACAACCGAACGCGTGTTCCTTCCGCTCCTGCAGACGCTCATTCCCGATCTCGTCGATTACGACCTGCCGATGGCAGGCTGCTTCCATAACTGGGCGGTGCTTGGAATTCGCAAGGCATACCCGCTGCAGGCACGCCGCATCATGCATGCCGTGTGGGGCGCGGGTCAGATGGCGTGGACGAAATGCGTCCTTGTCGTTGATGCAGACGAGGTTGATGTACACGACCAGGATGCAGTGCTGCAGGCGCTTTTCACACATGTCGACTTTGCGCGTGACGTCGAACTCACGCGAGGCCCACTGGACATCCTCGATCATGCAGCCGCAGCGCGCGGCGCGGGTGGAAAGATCGGCTTTGACGCAACGCCGCGTTGGGAGGGCGAAGAGTCGGGTGGCAGCAGTGTGGCGCGGCCCCCGGTAATGGAGATGAGCCCTGGCCTTCGCGGGGAGATTCCGGACTGGGGGTGCGGGCGATGCGTCATTGTGTCACACGACGAGGACGTCGAAGCAGTTCACGCGTCACTGCAAGGCTGGAATGGTCTTGCGATTCTTCTGGATGCGGATGTCGATCGCACCAACAGACTGCACGTGTGGTTCCATCTGCTTGCAGGATTCGATCCGATGCGGGACGTCTCGGTCCAGGAAGGCGTCATGGTGATCGACGCGCGCACCAAGCGTAGCGATGGAGAGACGGTCCGAGACTGGCCGCCGTTTCTCGGATGGTCAGTGTGAGGCGAGCGCCGAGTTCGGCCCTTGCCAGCCTTCGTTGACGCCAGCGACTTCGCTTGGCTTCAGGAAGAAGTAGTAGAGTTGCCCTTCGTTCTTCTGCCTTCCGGCAAGAAGTTCTGCCATCGGTCCAGCCCCGAGGTAGAGGTCTGCGCGGCCGGGCGCTCGGATCGCGCCTCCCGTGTCCTGATCAAGCATGAAGTGTTGGAATCGCTGCGGATCTCCCGAGAACCTCGCAGCTGTTGTGTCGGCCAATACGACGCCGCCGCGAGGGAAGATGCTCTTGTCGGTGGCGACGGACCGTGATGGTGTCACCGGGAAACCAAGTGATCCCGCAGGCCAGCTGCCGCCGTCGTACTCCTGGAAGAAGACAAAGGACTCGTTGGCGTTCATGGCGTCCTCGACCACTTCCGGATTCCGCTTCCACAACCGTCTGATCGATTGAAGGCTCGCCGTTCCGGCGTCGAGGTCACCGTTCTTGATGAGGGTCTGCCCGAGGCTGGCGTAGGGGCGATCGGTCTTGCCGGCATAGCCGAGGTACATCGTCGACCCGTCCTGCAGCATCAGCTTGGCCGAGCCGTTGATATGCACGATGTAGGCGTCGAGGGGATTCTCCATCCACACGACTTCGGTGCCGTCGAGCATGCCGGTGCGAGTGATTTCGGCGCGAGATGGCCACGGGTCGATGCCACCGTCGCTGCGTCGTCTGCCGAGCGGTGTTCCTGAGTCCGGGTCGGTGACGAGCTCGTGCGGGCGGCCGTAGAGTGGCGTGTCAAATCCGGTTCTGCGCTCACGCGACGCTCTGAAGGTCGGCGAGCAGTAGGCCGTAAAGAGAACCGTGCCTTCGTCATCGCATCCGATCGATTCGTAGACATCGAAGCGGTTCAGGAGTTCGCTTCGAAAGGCCTGAACGTCGGGCGCCGTTTCCATCAATTCCCGGAATGCCACGACGCTGGCCCGGGCGCGGTCATGATCGACATCGCACATGGGGAACCACTTGAGCGTGGATGGCTTGTCGAACCACTGGATCGACTCGTCGGAGGCGTCGCGGAGGAAAAGGTCGCGCGAGTCCCACGCACGATCGATCGCCGTGAGACGCTCGGGTTGCATGACGAGCCTGAGCGGCGCCTGGCCGGGCGGTAGCGGCCGGGCGTAGTCTGGCCCGGTCGCCATGGTGGGCGATTCGCTCATGGATTCCTGACAGCCAGCGATGGCGGCGAGGGCTGCGACGGCGGCGAGAGCGGTGTATCGGCGGATGGTCATAGGGGGCCGGACTCCATTCCGGTGAGAGGGTACCTCAGGAGACACCCATTTCATGGGGTACCTCAGGAGACACCCATTTCATGTGGGTGACTCACCTTGCATCGGCCGAATGACCGGTTCAGGAACAATTCAACCCGTACTCGCTGAGGCGTGTGGCTGCGATTGGGGGGAGTGGGCGATGGGTACAACGTACGCGGGCTCGGAGGGTACACTGAGCGCGATCCCGGCCCCTTTCAGAGCGGCATGCGCAGGAGCCCCACGCCATGCATTCCATGACTTCATACACGTTTGATCTTCTCGCCTTCGGTATGCCCGGTGGCTGGGAGTGGATCATCATCCTGCTGGTGGCACTGCTGATCTTCGGTCGCCGTCTTCCAGAGGTGGGTCGAAGTGTCGGCAAGAGCATCGTCGAGTTCAAGCGGGGGGTGAAGGGCATCAATGACGAGATCGAGACGGAATCGTCGAAGTCGGACGTCGCACAAGCCCGCGAACTGACCGACGAGACGGTCGCCAAGACCGAGACGCCGCCCCCGGTCGGCGAAGAGATGCCTGCGCGGCATGACGAATCAGCCTGATATTCGGTGGGCAGAGGACCTTGGCGTGCGAGGTATACTGCCCCGTTCCCAATCACCGGGCCATTAGCTCAGTTGGCTAGAGCGCACGGATCACACCCGTGAGGTCACAGGTTCAAGTCCTGTATGGCCCACTCGAAGTTACGAGGGGCCCCCGAGGCGGGGGCCCCTCGTAACTTCTCCGTGGTCCATGGGTCCGGCCAGAGGCCGTCCCCTGGCCGGCTTCGCCGGCGACAGTCCGGTTGGTCATTGGGACCGCGTCGCGGCCCCAACGTGCAAGTCCTGTATGGCCCACTCAAAGCGGCGATCGGAACCTGCGGTTCCATCGCCGCGTCTCCGTGGTCCATGGGTC
>CAZRBV010000058.1:0-9794 GCA_964598425.1 uncultured Isosphaeraceae bacterium
TTCATGCGGTCGCTGCGGACCAAAGGTTTCACGGGCGAAGTCGCGCTGCTTCCGTACTTCACCGGCAACTGGGTCTGGACGCCCCAGCATGCGACGGCCACCAACGAGTGGGAGAAGCCGTTCTACTGGGCGCAGGCCGCCAACGACATCCTGACCTCCGCCGGCGTGACGCCGGGCTTCTGTGAAATCAACTTTGAGAATGAGAATTCCGGCGGCGTGCTGATCGTCGATGACGCGAGACTTCTCGAAGTGCAGACCTTCCAGAAGACCGTGTGGCCCAACTTGTCTCAGTCGCCGGGATTCGTCGGCCTTGCCGCGACAAAAGGATTCACATCAGCGCTCAACATGCTGCGGTGGACGACTGAGCCGCTTGCAGGTTCCGGAGTGACCGAGCCACCGCTCGCCTCTGGTGTTCTCGAACTCTACAACATGACCAAGTGTTGCCCAGGTGGGAGCGATTGTCAGACGACTTTCGTTGACGCCTACAGCACGCCGCCTTCGACACCCAACCCGAGTCCGGCGAGTCCGGAGACCATCTATACCCGAGCTGCGGCGGCGGCGGACCCGGTGACCGACATTCTGGGTACGCCAACGGCCGAGTGCCCGCCACGGTCGGACTTTGGCTTTCTCTTCGGGAACAAGGCGCCGCCGTGCAGTGGTTCGTACGAGCCACCGAACTGCATGACCGGGGCCGATCTTTCTCGGGTGTGGCTGATGTTCAGTACGGAATCAACCTCGCTCGGCACGATTGACGCATTCGGAACGTGGGACGCGGCGCCCGGAAGCGGCGCGAGCATTGAGACCTTCAAGTCATTCGGCGAGGCCTTCGACGACGCGTTCTACACGCAGTACTGGAATGCGGGGAGTCCCGGCGGCGGGGCGCAGCCACCGCGATATGCCATCTTTCAATACGCGCGTATGCCAGACTCGTGGAAGCCGGCCGGGAACGGTCTGTGCCCCGAGGATCTCGACGGCGATGGAAGCATCGGCCTTGGAGATGTGCTGGCGGTGATCGATGGCTGGGGTGCCGCCTATGGCGATGTCACTGGTGATGGCGTGGCCGATGTATCCGACCTCCTTCGCGTGCTGGAGGTCTTTGGATTGGCGTGTTGAAGGTGCGGCCCCGCCTGATGATCTGCTGGCACTCTCCCACATCCACTCAAGCCGCGGGCGAATGAGGTCGTTTGGCGGAATGAGTATGTGTCCAGCACTCGTTCTCATTCACAGTCCGCGTTCAGCCTTTGTTTTCACGGTTTGGCGGTAGACCGACACCCCTCAGCAACAACACCCCCGCAAGTGCGGAGGTGTTGTGGGGTGGCGTATTGGTGCAGGGGCTACGGGCACGGACCCCAAATGCCGCCAAGGAGCGCCAACAGATCGTCAATATCCACAACGTCGTCTCCAGTAATGTCAGACGGGCAATCTGGCGGGCAGTTGGCATTGTCGCACGTGACGGCGGAGTTCCATTCGCCGTCGCTTTCAAGGCATGCGTCCTCGAACGTGAACACGCAGGTACCTGCAATGCAGCAGGCGCCCATCCTTCGGCAGCACGTCACATTGGCATCGTCGCACGAAGAATCGACACCGTGCCATTTGCCATATGCGTGGCCGTTGACACAATCGTCGTGCGTGGTCATGACGCACAGGAAGCATCCGGCGTCCATGTCGAAGTAGCAGCACGCGCCGTCCACTTCAGGCGGCGGGCACTTCTGGAGTACGGGGTCGTCGTCGCAGTCCCAGCCGTCAAAGAACATGCCACTGAGCGCATCGCAGTGACAGAGTGATGTCTCAAAGCACAACTGTTCACCATCGTCATGCTCGACGCAGCAGGCGCCCATCGGGACTACCTCGCCGCCGCATTCGTACCCATCGCCCGCGTAGTAGCCACTCATCTGATAGCAGTTCGCCTCAGACATCATCTGGTACCACCACGTGCCAGTGTCCGAATCCTGGAAACAGCAGCAGCCCTCGGGAGCGCACGGGGCGCCCTGGCAGGACATTCCGGCGTAGAAGACGCCGCCCATGAGGTCACAATCGCAGTCGGCGGTGTAGTCACAACCGGCGGCTGTGCAGCACGCCCCCATTGGCGGAGTTGGGGCGGTGCAGCCGACGCCATCCCCCTGATAGATGCCGCCCTGCGCGATGCAGTCTGTCTCGCTCATCTCGGTCGTTGTCCAGACTCCAGGCGAGATTTCAACACAGCAGCAGCCAGACGGAACAAGGGGTGTGATGGAGAGTTCCGCAAAGTCGTACGCCGTGAACGGCTCCAAATTCATTGTGAACTCGACACTCAGATAGCCATCGGTGCTTGTGGGCCAGTTTGGAAACACCGCCGCGAATGGGATGACGGCGGTCACTTCCTGGATCAACCCATCCTCGCCCAGAGTGTTGTTCTGCGTCACGACCGGAATGTCGTAGGTGGTCCCGCTGGATGTGGTGATCCTCACGATATCACTCGCTTCATCAACGTCATAGTCACCGTAGACAGCGTTGAAATACAGCGGTTGATTTGGGTCAGCGCCGGCTGCGGAAAAATCAAAGTAGAACTTTGCTTGGCCAGCGCCACAGATGGTGGTCCCTTGCGACGGGGACCACGAGCAGTAGTTCCAGCCATCAGCACTACCTGATACCGCGACGTCGGTCCATCCCGAACCCGACGAGCCAAGGTCGGTGGCGCCGCTCACTTCAATGTAGGCGCCTGTCGGCGGGTTGCCCGGTCCGCCGGTGATTTCGGCGACTTCTCGGTTGTCAAACTCATCAGAGTTGTAGCGAGTTCCGGCAATGTTATTGATTCCACACGAGACATCTGAGCAATCGAGGTCGGGGAGAAAGTCACCCTGCGTGAGGATGCCCATGCCGTCGACATTGATGGGGTTGCCGGCGGCGTTGACGAGGATGAAGTTCGAGCAGCTTCCGTCGATCGGGCAACTGGGTGGGTCATCGAAGGGCGAGTTGAATGGCCAATCAGGTTCGCCATTGAGCCCCGGGGTGGTGCCGGTGAGGAAGCCGAAGCCGTCAATGTCGCCGATTCGGACGTGATGAAACGTTCCTTGGGCGAGCGTTGCGGTGGTCGTGGCCAATGCGGCAATGGCCCCGGCAGACTTGATGATCGACACTCAGTCTCTCCTCTGAATCGTTGCGATTCTGTCGTTTCCCTCGATTGCGATCTCAATGTAGCATGCTCACACTGCGTCGCAAATGCTTTTTGGGGGCTTCGGGATTTTGTGCGGGTAGCCGATGGCCTCCAGCCGGTGCGAAGCGTGCTGTAATCAGCCTCTTCATGAGAGCAGAAAGGGGGTAAGGTCAGCATTGTGTACACAGGGTGTGGAGGAGAGATTCGAAGGAAGGTTGACATGAATCAACTCATACGGATCGTTCCGGCGCTCTTGATCTCGGCCTGCTGTGTCTGTTCGGTACACGCTGGTAGTGCCCAGTGATCGTTTGAGGAATCTACGGGCGGCGAGGATATTCTGTGGGTGAGCAGCACCTCGGTCGACGCGAATGCAGCCCAATACGACTACGCCTATGAGATCACGTATGTTGCGCTCGACGTTGTGTTTGCCGGTCAAGTGATTGGCCCGATTGACGTGACCGGTGACATTGATCCTGAATTGCTGGTCGGATCGGGAAATGAGTCTGGGCCGCCGCCGCTCACTTTCATGGATGATGATCTCGAGGCAGATGGCGATAGCGATGGTGATGTCGATGTCGCAGCGCATCTGGCGATGGAGCTGACGGCAACGGGCTACGGGTCGCTTGCGGTCACAGATGTATTTCTTGGCGATGTCACAGTTGACCTCGGCTGGCCCTTTGGCGAGCAGACTGTGCAGATTGATCGCATCTATCTATCCGGCGTGATGGCTGTGACTCCGGTTGGAGTGTTCTGTCCGGCGGACCTCGACGGCGATGGCGCGGTGAGTGTCGATGATCTGTTGCAGCTCATTGGAGGTTGGAATGGTTCGGGAGCAGGCGACCTTGACGGCGACGGGGTTGTCGGCGTGAATGACCTGTTGGAGCTCCTTGCGGCGTGGGGGCCATGCGAGTGAGTGGAGCGCGGGGGCCCGCTCGAGCGGACCTGCGGTAGATACCCAGGCGGCATCCACCTTCGGCGGGGCCCCGTGTGCGCTCTCAGCTTTCTGGATCGAGGCCCCAGCCATCCAACCAATGCTGTATACAAAAAATTTGAGGAAACCGGCTCCAGCGGCTCGGCTGGACACGTTTTCGAACTGAAGTTGCGGTGAGGGCGCGCACGCTTCGCCTGTGGAAGTGATGTTGGGGGTTTTTGCTCCGCCGACTGATCGCCCCCTGATGGGTTGTCCGCGGCGGGAGATGCGGGGGTGGGGAAAGGTGCGTTGGTATGCAACATCTGACACTCATTGCAGGGCTCCTCACGACAATTCTTTGGGGTGGATCATCCGCTGCGGCAGATCCGGCGGGCTTCTTTGATGACACCGACGTACGCGAGATTGAGTTGACGTTCAGTAATCCGAATTGGTGGAACCAACTGCTTGCTGGCTACGACGACCCCGCAGAGCCGTGGTTCCCAGTCCGATTCGAGTGTGATGGCGTCGTGATTGATCCTGTGGGTGTGCGTCTCAAGGGCAATTCGTCCTTTCAGCATCCAGGGGTCAAGAAACCGTTCAAACTCGACTTCAGCGAGTACGACTCGTCGCAGCGTTTCGCAGGCCTCAAGAAGTTGGATCTTCGAAACAACTTCAACGACCCCACCATGCTGCGAGAGAAACTCTCCCTCGACCTGATCGGCCAGAAGATGCCTGCGAGCCGCGCCGTTCACTGCAGGCTTGTGATCAACGGCGAGTACTGGGGCCTGTATCTGGCTGCTGAGTCGATCGAGAAGGGCTTCGTCCAGCGCTCGTTCGGCGGCGGTGAGGATGGCAACCTCTTCAAGGCCGCTCCGCACCGATCGGATCTCCTGTATGCCGGTCCCGATCAGGCGGACTACGAGGAAGACTATGAACTGGTGACCAACGAGAGTACCAACGACTGGACCGATCTCTTGAACTTCATCAATGTGCTCAACACCTCAAGCGACGCTGACTTCAAGAGTGACTTGTCCGCTGTGTACGACGTCGAGGGGTGGCTCACGGCGGCGGCCGCCAATTCGCTGCTTGGGAACTACGATGCCTACCGAATCACGGCCATAACTTCTATCTCTACCACCGCGATGACATCGATCGCTTCGTTTACGTGCCGTGGGACTTCAATGAGTCTTTCGGTGGGCTGACCGCAGGTCTTCCGCTCGACGACGTGGTGCGATTGAGCCCATGGTGGACGAATAGCAACCTCTCCGAGCGGCCGATGTGCAACCGTCCGTGGCACGCCGAGGACTGGCCTCGCTTCTACCTTCGTGAGCTCTCGCGAATGCTGCGAGCAGATTTCGACCCGGCTGCGATGGATGCCCGTATCGACGCGCTAGCGGACCTCATTCGCCCGCATGTGCAGGCGGACGTCAACAAGCAGTACACCGATGCTCAGTTTGAGGAAGCGCTCGTGCAGGACATCGGAACCGGGCGAGGCGATATGGGGCTCAAGCGGTTTGTTCAGGATCGTGGTGAGTACCTCGCGGGCGTTCTGAACGAATTGGCACTTCCGTCGGACCTGCGGCTGAACGAAGTGCAGCTCATCAACACACAGACAATCGCTGATGAAGCAGGGGACTTTGACCCGTGGTTGGAATTGCACAATCCTGGACCAGGACTCATTGATACTGCGCTGCTGGCGATGTCGAATGATGCTGCGACGCCTGGACTGTGGCCACTACCGCTCGCCGACATGTTGGCAGGGCAATCGATTCTGGTTTGGCTGGATGGGGAGGTGAGCGAGGGTTCTGCGCATGCCCCGTTTGGAATCGTGGCAGGCGAGGCCGTCTATCTCTCGGTCCGCGATGGCGACACGTGGACCACCATTGACCAGCTCATCGTGCCGTCGATCGCCCCGGATGCGAGCTGGGGCAGGCTTCGGGATGGCGAAGATCCGTGGGGCGCGATGGAGTACCCCACGCCCGCAACTGCGAATCTTGGTGACATTCATCCGCTCGCCGGTGTGCTCTTTCTCAACGAGTTCATGGCCGACAACGACTCGACCATCGAAGATCCGGACGAGCCGGGCGCATTCGATGACTGGATCGAGCTCTACAACGCCAGCGCCGGTCAAGTGGACATCGGCGGTCTGTATCTCACCGACGAAACTACCGATCCGACAGTGTGGTCGATTCCTGCAGGAACAACGATCGCTGGCGGCGGCTTTCTTGTGATCTGGGCCGACGACGATACGGAGCAGGGGCCGACCCACGCGTCGTTCAAACTCGGCGCAGGTGGCGAGGAGATCGGGTTGTTCGGCGCGAATGGCTTGCCGATTGATTCGTACATCTTTGATGAGCAGGCTGAAGACGTCTCGACGGGTCGCGTAAGCGACGGTGGCGCGGTATGGACCGTGCTCGCTTCGCCATCGCCCGGAAGCAGCAACGACGGTACGCCACCGTGCAGCGGGGATGTCGATGGCGATGGTGGTGTCGGAGTCTCCGATCTGCTACTCGTACTCGATCGCTGGGGCCTTGCTGACCCGATGGTTGACATCGACGGGTCCGGCCTCGTCGACGTCGGCGATCTGCTGGCGCTGATTGCGTCCTGGGGTGGATGTGGCTGATCAGGTTTCTTGACGTGGCGAGTCTTTGCTCCAATGGGCTTCGCCTACGTTGAGGGCCCTTCCCGTTTCCTCAAAGCGGAAAAGGGAAGGGCTCCAAGGAGATCGGGTTGTGATCGCGTCTCAGCCGCCGGGGGGGGCGAGCGCTTCAATGGCCCATGCTGCCTTCCAGAGCGCCATCGAGATGCACGTCAGGATGGCGATGTGCAGCACCGCATAGAGACACTTGAATCCGGGGCAGCAGGGCTTCTTGCCAGTTGAGCAGCACGCAGATCCATTGTCAGTTCCGTTGGTCATGGCAGGGTTCCTCTCTGCTGTGGTGAACCGAACACTCTGTCGGCACGACGCGGCTGCGGACTGCAATCTGCCTCGAAAAAGCGCGTTGCCGCCAGTCGCGGTGGCGCGGAATGCCCTTGAATGGCTCGAGAAGCCGCATCAACCTCGCCAATCGAGAAAGTGATTGACAGGCTGGCTGTGCGGCCCCAGGCTGGAGGTCGGGGAAGAGGAGCGTTCCCCATGAATGTGTTTCCAGTCGCGGTGGCGCTGTGCACGCTGAGTTCCGTTGCGCTTGGCGACGTGATCTACACCGGCGTCACCGTCAGTCATGAATCTCCGGGTGGAACGACCTGGACCGAGTCGATCGACGATACAACCGGAACCGATATCAGTTGGTTCTGGGGTTGGTCCGATGAGTGGGAGGGTTTGCTCGCGGATGGTAATGCGGACCAGTCACAGGTCGACGCCATGGTCTTCACCGATGCCGACTTCGCGTCCGCAGCTTCCTCAACAGTGTCCTTTACGTTGACGGAGTCCATGATCGTGGATTGGCAACTCGCTGGGTTTGATCCCGAGACCTACAACTACGGAAGCCTGTGGCACGCTCAGGGCGGCGGCATGGTGTTTGGTCACGGGGGACCCTATGGCGATGAGGACGTTGAGGTCCTCTCGGCAACGGCGCTGCTGACCGAAGGTGACTATGTTTTGAAGCTCTTTGCCGGATGGGGAAACAGCGGCCTGTATCAAATGCGCGCAACGCTCGAATTCTCCACGGTGCCATCACCTGCCGGCGTGCTCGTTCTGGCTGCATGGCCGCTCATGTCGCGGCGGCGACGCGCTCGCTGAGTGTCCTCGGGCCGCTGGCGATACTGAAGCCCGCCGCCGCGCGTCCGCACTGGGGCGGCGCTCGCTCCGTCCAACCGACCAATCAACCAGTGCGCTTTCCTGGATGTGACCGCAGGCTCGTCCGAGACGCCAGCACCGCTCATCCCCAGGGAGCCGCTGAACCAAATCGTTGCCGTTGAGCCCGGCGAGGACAAAACGAGACAAACAGATCCCGTATAATGCCGCCAGCCCTCAGAGGGCTGGAAAGGGGTATGCGCATGCATACGCGGGTGGAAGACCAGCGCAACGACCTCATCGGACCGGCCTTCGGGACGCGGTATCTGGACCAGGCCGTGCCGAAGTACCAGATGCCTGAAGCCGAGATCCCGGCCGATGCCGCGTACCAGATCGTCCATGACGAGCTCATGCTCGACGGCAATGCCCGGCTCAACGTCGCCACGTTTGTGACGACATGGATGGAGCCGCAGGCCAAGCAGCTCATGTCCGAGACGTTTGAGAAGAACATGATTGACAAGGACGAGTACCCGCAGACCGCGGAACTCGAGTGCCGCTGCGTCAACATGCTCTCGCATCTGTGGAACGCGCCCGAAGACGGAAAGCCCATCGGAACTTCGACGATTGGATCAAGCGAAGCATGCATGCTCGGCGGGATGGCGATGAAGTGGCGATGGCGAGAACGGATGAAGGCTGCTGGCAAACCCACTGACAAGCCGAACATCGTGATGGGCGTCAACGTGCAGGTGTGCTGGCACAAGTTCGCCAAGTACTGGGACATCGAACAGCGGCTCGTTCCGATGGAGGGCGATCGCTACCACCTCGGCACCGAGGAAGCGCTCGCGCTCTGCGATGAAAACACGATCGGCATTGTGGTCATCATGGGCTCCACCTTCGACGGCTCATACGAGCCCGCCAAGGAGATCAATGACGGGCTCATCAAGCTCAATGCCGAGAAGGGCTGGGACATCCCGATCCACATCGACGGGGCGAGCGGCGCGATGGTCGCGCCCTTCCTGCAGCCGGATCTCGAGTGGGACTTCCGGCTCGAGCGCGTCAAGTCGATCAACACGTCCGGCCACAAGTACGGGCTTGTCTATCCCGGTGTGGGCTGGGTCGTCTGGCGGGACGAAGCGGACCTGCCGGAAGACCTGATCTTCCGGGTGAACTACCTCGGCGGTCAGATGCCGACATTTGCCATCAACTTCTCGCGTCCCGGCAATCAGGTCGTGGCGCAGTACTACAACTTCATCCGCCTCGGCCGTGAGGGGTACCGGCACATCCACCAGAAGTCGCAGGATGTGGCCCTGCACCTGTCGAACTCGATCGAGCAGATGTGGCCGTTCGAGCTCATCACGCGGGGTGATGACATTCCTGTGTTTGCCTTCAAACTCAAAGAGGACGCTGGATGCTGCTGGGACGTGTTCCAGCTCTCAGAGCGAATGCGGCACCGCGGTTGGCAGATTCCGGCGTACACATTCCCGGAGAATCGCGAGGACCTCGCGGCGCTTCGAATCGTGGTCAAGGAGGGGCTCAGTTGGGACTTGGCCGACGAACTGCTGAATTGCCTTCGGCACTCGATCGAATCGCTCGAGGCCGACCAGGCGGGAACCAGAGAGGTGAAGTCGGTGGATCTGCAAGGCGCGGCGTCGCACGGTCACGAACAGAAGAAGTTTACGACTTGCTGAATGGCGCAGAATCCGGGGCCGCAGCGGCCACCACGCCGCAGGGTGTTCAGGCCCACGGCACCAAGGGGCACCCGAAGCACGCGATAGGACTCTTCGCCTTCCTTGCCATCACTTCATCGATGGTGATGACCATCTACAACTATCCGGTGTTCGGCACGACAGGCTTTGCGCTCGTCTTCTTTCTGCTTGCCGCCGGGCTCCTGTGGTTCGTGCCGGCGGCGCTCGTCGCTGCCGAGATGGCGACGGGAGAGCGAGGCTGGTCGGATGCGGGTGTCTTCAGTTGGGGGACGGCTGCCTTTGGCAAGCGGTGGGGATTCGTGATGATCT
>CAZRBV010000059.1:0-9522 GCA_964598425.1 uncultured Isosphaeraceae bacterium
ACTATCGATGGTCGGTGGCCTCGAGTAACTGACTCGAAGTAGAGGGCAACGCCGGACACCCACCAAACCGCCGCCGCGGACCCAAGAACGAGGATGAGCAGGCAGGTGGTGGGTGCCCTCAAATGCCTCTCAAATGCCTTTCCCTTTCTGACGGTCAGGATGCCGTCTTTGTGAGCGCTCGTTTTTCGTAGTCCACCACAAGTACGGCTCGAACCGCGCGAGGAAGCCGATCAGGTGGGCGCGGCTGAGCGTCCGCAGCACTTCGGGCTTGGTGAATCGACGTGGATGGAATGTTGCCAGGGGGCAGATCCTCTTTGAGGCCTCTCCCGCTCACTGACGGTCGCGCTTGTCGCGGCCGGAATCGCCAGCGACCCCCCCCAGGCATCCCCCGGAACCCCTCCAGAGCGACCCTGAATCAGCCACAGACTGCGGCAGCATAGCATTTCTCTTGCCTTTGTGCTATCGTAGGATAGGATTCTATCCATGGGAGCATTTCTAGGACATGGCAACGCGGCAGGACGTCCAGGAGTTCCTCATCGCCTTCAAGCTCGCCATCGAGTACGGGCGTTGGCAATTCAAGGGACGACAGCGAACCGAACAGGACCTGATCAACCTGAATCTCACTGGCCGACAAGCGGCGGAGATCATCTGTGGACTGACGCCGGAGAACTACTCGCAAGGCCCCACGCCGGACGACACCGATTCGACCAAGGACGTCTGGGTGTTCGGGCACGACCACGAAGGAACTGAGGTGTATATCAAGCTTCGACTCAATCCGATGCCCGGCCGACAGTTCCCACGTGGGACCGTGTGGTCATTCCACGATGCGGACTACCCCATGGCGTATCCACTGCGAAAGGGAGGTGCGTGATGGCCAAGACGCTGTTCTGCCCAAGCTGCGAAGACGAGCGACGCTTTGAACTTGAGTGCCGCGAGCAGGACTACGACGTCCGAAGCGAGCCGGTCACGCTGACCATTCCATTGTGGATCTGCTCGACGTGTGGCGAGACGATCGTCGATGATGAGTTTGGCGACCCGGCAGAGAAGGCGTTCGATGCGTACCGCGAGACGCACGGGTTACTGAAGTCGAGCGAGATCCAAAACATCCGCACAAAGTGGAAGCTCAGCCAGGCGGCATTCGCATCGCTTCTCGGCATGAGCCAAGCCACCATCAACCGATACGAGCAGGGGTCGTTGCAGCAGGCGAAGGAAGACCAGCTCATTCGCACGTGTACGGACCGCAACCACATGGCCGATCTGTTACATCGCCGTGGGCACGTGCTGTCGGATCGCCAACGCGACGCAACGACAGCTGCGATCGACGACGATCGCCCGGCGTTTGATTGGACAACGTTCATCGATACGATGCCATCGGAAGTCTCCACGCGAAGTGGATTCCGATCCTTCGACTACAACCGCTATGCCGCGGTCGTTGTGTGGCTCTGCAGCAGGGTCGCGGTCGTGACACAGACGAAGCTCTACAAGCTTCAGTTCTACGTCGACTACCTCCACTTCAAGATGCATGCGCGATCGCTCACGGGCACGCTGTATCGACAGTTGCCGTATGGACCCGTTCCCGTGGCGTTCAGCAGTTTGCGTGCACAGCTGGAGGCAGACGAGTTCGTGTCGGTGGATGAGATCGTGTTTGCCAATGGAAACACGGGCGAGGTGTTCAGGCCAGGCCTGAACGCAGACCAGATCGACTGCCTCTTCGATGATCACGAGCTCCGAGTCCTGCAGTTTGTGCGAGACCAACTGGGCGGACTCACACCGTCGGAAATCAGCGATCGATCGCACAACGAGGCAGCCTGGAAGGACACGCCCGCGAAGGAAGTGATCAGCTACGAGAAGGCTATGGAGTTGTCGCTATCTCTTCCGGAGTGAGCAGGACTACTCTGCCGCATTGCACAGGGCACGCCATAGCCGTCGCTGCTTGTTCCGCTCGAGACTATCACTCGGACTGGACTGGATTCAGGGGGAAGGTCAGTCCTTGTGCTGAGGGCGAAGCCTGATGCAGGAGCCGTCGTTGAGCCATAACCAAGATAGTCGGCCATGCAATACCGGTCGTCTTGGGCACTTGCGATGGCCGGCAGAGGCCCGACGTTCGGAGGACTCACGAGCCCTGCTGGTTAACGCGGGGTTCGGTTCGGGGGCCGAGTGAGCCCGTATCGAGACAGCCAATCTGCCCGCTGCCCCTCTGGAGTTCGCTGGATCGGATGGTCAAGTGACCAAGGAGAGTGTGCGCCCATGCTGGTTCAGGGCTTGACTTGAGGCACAGCCGAATTTCTCAGCGATTCTCAGAGAATTGCTGACGCACATTGAGGGAGGACTGTCAATACACATTGGACATAGCGGCGGTCTCAAGCCGTACATTCATGGACGGCTCGAGTGCCTCTGGCTCGGAGACGCTGGTATCACGAGGAGGCAATGACGTGGCACGACTACTCAGACACTCAAGTCACTTGGGCCTTCCCGTAAGGCAGCGTTCAGTCGATTACTCTATATTCCGAACTGAGGTACTCGGAGATCTGGGCTGGGGCGATGGCATCTCTGCCGCGGTCCGTGGTGACCCCGGCCCCGACAACTTCGATTGGAAATAGTAAGAACGGCTAGGAGAAGCCCGCTGCTGGCAACGATAACCTCACGGTTGATCAGGCAAATCTCTGACTATCTGGCAAAGCCTAAGACTTCCAGTGCAGCTCACTACAAAGGGGAACTAACAATGCGCAACAGACCAATCGGCATTCTTGCACTGGTTGCGGGAATACTCACGGCGACATTGACTCAAGCGGCCCCACCTCCTGGAGTCCCCGCGATACCTTGGGATATCGACGACCCGGTCAACATCGCTGAAACACGCGAGTACTTCACGCTGATCTATGACTCTCTCAATGGGGGTGAACCGTTCCATCCCGATGACTTTGTGTTCACCAATCCACGGCCGGAGATGGACACTGTCCTCATGCTCCCCGCCATCAACCTCTTCTCCGCTGTCTACCAGCACCGCCTTGGCACGGAGGACACGTTCGACATCTTCGACTTGGTGGACCAAGATCCCACGGTGCACGACCAGTTCTGGACGTACCTCACCGAGGGCCTACTCACGACTGATCTAGCGATTGACGACACAGCGCTGCTGGTTCACCTCGAACTCCTGATCGACGCGTCGGATTGTCACGAGCTTGTGGATGTGCGGTCGTTCGGCTTTACCAGCACTGGATTGGAGTCTTTCGACCTCGCCATTGACAAGAAGTGCAATCCAGGCCCCGTTCTCGAACCAGACCCCGACAACCCGACAGACTTCGAATGTGACCTCGGGCTATACAGCCAGCGATCGCTGCTGGCGTGCATGGAAGACAAAGACCTCTACCTCCCGGACGGCTCCGGCATCGGGCGCTTTGACTGTGAGGATTTTGCCTCAGCCATGGCGCTATGGCTTCTTGAACACCTCAGCCACCACTATCCCGGCATGCAGGTCCAGATCCTAGCGTTCTATTGGACATGCCCAGGCGGCACGACGATCGGTCATGCCATGCCGGTCGTCATCATTGATGGCAAGTACTATCTCGTTGAGCCCTACGACGGGTCATTTACGGGGCCCTTCGACAGCATGCAAGAGGCCATGGAGCAGGGACTCTCCGTCTACGCCAGCTGCCCCGATGGTTCGACGCCAAGTACTTCGGGGCCGGTCGTCTACCCACCAGATGATTATCCAGACAACTGGACAGACCCCTGGTGGGAGTACGAGGACATGCAACAGCGCTTCTGTGAAGCGCTGGCCGATTGCTGCGACGAGATCGAGGATGACACTACACTGCCCCCACCCGTTCCCGTCCGAGTGTACGATCTGTCACTATGTCCCAGGCGGGACTTGGATCAGCCCGAACGCCTGCAATAACATCTCATGCCCTTGAAGAGAGCGATGCGTTTGACGCACCCCAATCAGCACTTGGTTGGCTCAACGATGCGTATCGTCGTCGCCTTGGGAAGCGCAGTTTCCGCCTCGGCATCAAGCCAAGATGCGCCCAATGAACAGACCGCTCCCCAAGCCGCTCAGGATGTTGACGTCATCCAACTTGACCGGGCATTCGTGCCAGCTGGGCTCTTGGACGGACAGGCCTCAGTGGACAGGGAACAGGCTGCGATCGCAGAGATTCAGAAGACCCTCGGGATAGGATTCCACACTCAACCCTTTGGCGAGCTCCAGCTGCCCGGCGCAACGCCGATTGAAAGTGACCGAGCCATTGCACCCGTGCTCCTGGCGCCCGATCCGAACAACGTGAGGCAGTGGCTCTCGTCGGCGCAGCAGGAGGCCCGCCCCAAAGGTGTCTACGACACCAGTTACTCGGAGCAGGACTACATTCCAGGCGCATCACCTGGAACAAGCAGCGGCGAGTCGGCCCTGTTCCAACCGGTTCGAAATTCCGGTCCGTCCGGGTTCAAGGCCTCCAAGCCCTGGGGCGTCGATGAAGCACAATGGAATGCGTATGTGCCCGTCGAGCAAGCCGGCCGGTTCACGCACAGGTTTGCCGGTGTGCAGATGGCAAAGCAACCCAGCCTGTCCCCCATTGGCACCGTCCGTACGTGGCTCGGCACCGATCGCGTGTGGGGCTACGCTGTTTGGGACAAACGGTTCCCCAAGGACGATCCGGAACGTGGATGGCTCTATGCTCTGGCTGAAGCGAATAGTCTTCCCCGAGCAGATGATCCGCTCGCCAAGACGCGTCTTTCACCCTCAACAAATCACGTTGAGACAATGCTGCCCAAGAACGGATGGCCGGAGTTGATCCAGCCGTACATTGTCCCCCGACCTTATGAACGGGTACAGGGCGAGGACCGAACCGAGGCCATTGCGGTCTCCGACAAACTACTCAAAGCGGCAGGGGGCGCGATTGTTGTGCGGGCCGCTGAAACGTGGTCGCCCGAATCCCCTGACTTTGTGTTCGACGCGGACCTCCGGATTCACGATCGCATACTTGCGGTTGTGATCGATCAGCGGGTGTCGAGCCAGCGGCTCGTGGAGATCGTGGCGGCCCTGTGCGAGACTGGTGATGACGCAACGATAGCCCCAATCGGCACCGCAACAAACGAGCAGTTGATTGCACGCCTGATCGAGATCCGTGAGCGATAGAGTCATCAATGGACAATGCAGCAAGCCCGTGTCCTGCTGAAGTCATCGAGCCGGCCAGTTCGCAGCAGCGGCGCGGATGCCAACTACGCCTCACCTGCACCACGTCTGTCGCACGCCAGAACCACGATCACAAAGCCCGTCCAGATTGCACCCTGATCGTACGAATCTGTTCACTGGAGCCCGAGATCCAAGAGAGTTTGGGTCGTTTGACGGCTTTGAACGCGTGCAACTCAGGGCCTCGACGTGGACGCCCCCAAAGCCGAGAGCGCGTAACCCTCGCCACAGAGTCTGAAAGCGGCGCCGCCACGGGCGGGTTTGTCTTGGGTCGCTCTGTAAACGACACGGCCCCCTTCGTCTTTGAAGAGGGCCGGCGAACTCCCCGAGCCCAACCGTTTCAAACCGTTGGGAACCGGGAAGGCGGCATCATAGCGGGTCTGGCGGCGGTTAGCAGCCGTCAGGGGGCCGAAAGAGGCGATCGTCCTTCGGAGGGAGCGCCTGCTCCTCTCGGTATCTGGTTGTGGATTTCGGCGTTCGCTCGATGACGTGCTTGGTGAGACTCGGGAGCTGGTCGGCGGCCGCCTGCATGGCCTCTGGGTCTCCGACGAACCCGATCAGCCGAAGGCTCGCGTTCCATTCGAGGGCCCACGCCCACACCCCTGCTCGGCGGCTCACGAGTCGCAAACGGATGAGACCCGGAGTCTCACGGATGCCATCTGGTTGAGACTGGACGAACCCGGTTGACAGTTCCGATTAGAGGAACGCCCGACTGGCAAGGCCCGCCTCTTCGGCGGCATCGAACGGACTCTGACCATCACGTCACCGACGATTCCGGTGGCCTCTTCCACGTTGCTTACGGTCAAGCGGTGATCATGTCGCCTTCGGTTTCAGCCAAGACTGTTGACTGCCAGGTGTGGTAGGCCACGGGAATACGTTGGCAACTTTGTTGGGGGCGGAGCCACTCGTACAATGTCTGGATGTCATCGCCAGATGCACATGCTGATGCTGCCACTCAGTTGATGCTCGCTGCTGCAGACGGAGACCAGACTGCGGCCGATCGCCTGCTGCCATTGGTATTCGACCAACTCCGCCAAGCTGCGCAGCGTCAGCTCGCCAATGAGTGGCCTGGGCACACGCTCTCCGCGACTGCATTGGTGCATGAGGCCTACATGAAGCTGGCGGGACCACGTGAAATTGGGTGGGCGGGCCGTGGCCACTTCTACGCGGCGGCGGCGGAGGCTATGCGGCGGATCCTGGTGGATCACGCTCGGGCGCGGGCTGCCGAGGTTCGGGGCGGGCCGGGAGCGCGGCGGGCGGCGGTGAAGCTCTCATCCCTTCCCGATCCGAATTCGGAGGTCGAATCCTCCGGATTCCTGATCCTCCATGAGGCGATCACCCGCTTGGAGGGTGTGGACGAGGCGGCTGATCTTCAACGCCCAGTTCGACGTGACGGACGCCTACGAGATCCCGCACGAGGTCATCGCGGAGTACTCGCGATATCGCTCACACACGAATGCTCACGTCGTGCATCTTCAGGGCAGCCTCCTGAGCGACCCCCGCGTGACGGACATCGCGGCGAAGTTGCAATAGCAGACGACCGCGCAGCCACCGCTGTCATACTGCACTCTCTCTCGTCACGGTGATCACGAAGCCGCTGATTGCCACGGACCACCAGGCGGCCAAGATGACGAACCGTGGACCTCGCCCTCGCCGGCGTCGAGCAACGGCAACAGGAAGTCGCCGAGGCGCTCCACGACGGTGGCGAGATCCGGAGCCGCGACGTTGGAACCCATCTTGCGGATGAAGGCTGCCCACTGAGCACGTTTGGCCGCGTCGGTGGCGAACGCCTGTGTCAGACCCGGTGGCGGCATCTCGACCAGCGCAGTCCTGCGTCGCTGGAACGTTGCCGCCACCGCCTGCCGAAGAACCTCGAAGTCGAACGACATCGTCTGGCTCACCGTCCAGAGATCGAAGTAGTCCTTCATCCGGCTGTTGGCCATGGCCAGCGTCACGATCGCTTCGAATTTCTCCGCCACGACCGTCTCGGGTGGATAGGCACGGAGCGCTGGAGACGGAAGTGCGAGCATTGATTCGAGGGTGAGTACCGACGCAGCCGGCGTCACGACGTCGCCGAAACCCACATCGATCTGCAGGTTGATGCGGGCCTTGCCGAGCGTCGCGAGCAGACGGACGCGCATGCCGTCGTACACGGCGTCGGCCCGAATGGGTTGAACATCAACGGTGTCGGGATCAAAGACGAGGCCGTCCGCTTCGACGTCGGCGGCGCAGATGTCCCGGAAGACCGCGGCCAGTCGTTCTGGTGATGGTTCGCCGAAGCCGAGCAGATCGACGTCCTGTGTCGGCCGATGTGGCTTCTCCGCCCATATCGAGAACAGCACCGCACCCTTGAGCACAAACTGGTCCGCGTACGGCGACTGCGCGAGGCGATACAGGAATCGCTCGATGCCGTACCGAACCAGGATGATGTTGAACGTCTCCCCGCTCGTGCGACTCAGGTTCAGGAGCCTCTGCTTGATGGACTGCTCGAGCCCCGACTGTGATCGATCCGTCACGACATCGCCTCCAGATACGGTCGAATCACAGATGCGACGCGGCATCTCTTCGCGTATCGCCCGATCTCTGCAGGCGAGCAGCGCCGGTCTCGCAGCGTCTCGCGCAGCGCTTCCAGCGCAGCTTCAAGACCGACGTGGCGCCGGTACCGAAAGCAGTCGACGACCGTCTTGGCTGGATTGAAGATGCGAACGTCGCGGCCGTCGATTATCACTTCATCGATGCCTTCGGTCAGGGATGCTCCCGACCCGAGCACGAACCGCATGGGCGGATGATCAACGCGTGGGCGATGAGCGCGGCGGTCGATCATCATCCAGACTTCGTGAGGAAGTTGCGTGCCGATTCCGTGGTAGCTGAGTGCGGAAAGGAGGCACACGATGCCGTGGGGGACGCGGACCGAGGCGCGGGCAAGATCGACGTGCTCAGTCGAGTTGTCCTGGGCGGGTGCGTACATTCCGCGGCCGACCCTGGTGAGCTGCCCAGCCGCCACCAGCCGGCGAATCGTCTCCGGGTGAATCCCTCGTTCCCGAGCATCCCGGAGCCGCATCACGCCGAGACTCCGGGCCAGGTTGAGTGCGGTTTGGGTTGTGGCGGATTCAGAGGCCATGTGTCATAGTATCGACTAGTGGATGCCAATAGTCAAGAGAAATACACACGCGACCCGCCGTACGGGGATCGAAACCGCATCACTCCGGCACATCTGATGAGGTTCCTATCCACCAGGAGCGGTCGAGTCCTGATGCCCGAGCAACTGCTCCGTCGTCGTCACCCGCCGCCCGCAGTGCCGGCACTCCCGTCGCCGGACGAGCCGGCCCCCGGCCGCCCTCCGGGTGTAGATCACCCGGAAGTGGCCACACCCGCACTTCGGGCACCGGATGCCCCGATCCTCGGGCGGCTCGGCGTTGGTGGCGTCGGCGACGGCCGTCATCGCTTCGCCTCCTGAATCTCCGAGAGACGAAGACGACGCCGCGCCTGCGGCCGGCGCTCACCACCGAACAGGCTCGCACCCTGAATCGATGCCGCGACCGCAGCCCCAACTGCGCAGTCGAGCCAATGGTTGTCGATCCCACTGGCCCGCAGCTTCCACTCATCGACGGTACGACCGCGGCCTTCGGTCTTGACGCGGTATTCAGCCGTCAGATGCTCGGCCAGCAGGCGGTGGTGCTCGGGCTTGTGCCCGCACAGCGACAGACAGCCGGGATCGCCAACGGGCACGCCGAGCCGCGCCTGCACGAACGACTTCCAGAAGTTGGTGTCGAACAGGACGTGCCGCACGGCGCGCTTGCCTGCGACATTCGGAACGCGCCAGTTGTGACCGACGCGATCACCGCGTTTGCGCTTGTACTCGGAGAATGGGATGCTCGATGCGCCGACGTAGCGGCCATGTGACGGCAGCAAGACGCCCGCGAACGACGACTGACGGCAGAATTGGTACACGACGTCGGTCGAGACACCCCAGTTGGCGTCGATGAGGCATCGATCAACGCGCACCATCGCACTGACCTTTCCCCCTGAATCCAGTCCAGTCCGAGTGATAGTCTTGGGCGCTATTCAGGAGGTTGAATTCAATGGCAAGAAAGAGGCATACGGCGGAGGAGATCATCAACCATCTCCGCCGAGCAGAGGTGGAGCTTGGCCAAGCGCGAGAGCGCCCGCGATCCGGCCAACCTCTCGCGACGTTGGCCCAAGGGCCGATTCCGGCGCGGCGTCGTGGCGGTCGCCCTGTAAACCGACAGGCCCGCCATCTGGCGGGCCTGTTGCAATAGACGCTCCCCCGGCTGGACTCGAACCAGCAACCTAGCGGTTAACAGCCGCTCGCTCTA
>CAZRBV010000060.1:0-9123 GCA_964598425.1 uncultured Isosphaeraceae bacterium
CGGAATCAACCCCGCCCCCGGAATCAACCCCGCCCCCGGAATCAACCCCGCCCCCACAATCAACTCCGTCTTCCAGGTCATCTTCAGCAGCCCAGCCTCCAGCAGCGGCACCTTCCGAGACATCATCCGAGAGCCCATCGGGTGATCCCACCGATGCCACGGGAACACCATCGGAGTCACAACAGCCCGCAGGCGAGAGTGGATCGGAAGGTGATGCAGGCAGCTCCTCGGAATCGTCAACGTCATCTTCTCAGGCAGACACATCCGGCGCGCAGGGGGGAGGCTCGCCCACCACATCGGGTGGAGGGCTCAGCGGGACGACCACCGGTGATCAGGGACGGCATGAATCGCTCGAAAGCCTGCACGTCGATGCACGTGCCACGATTTCTAAGCGGCAGTCAGGCGGCACCGACGCAGACTCGGTGGACCGCGAAACTCGAGATGAAGAGCCCGCCTCCGCCAACGACGAACATGCCACACCTGAAGGCGACGCGGCCGAGGATATGGCGGCCCAGGGCGTCCTTGAAGGGAGCCCGAGTGATGCGGCCGCGGAGGAGAGACCCGACTGGATCGTCGCGCCCGCAGATGAGAGCCTCCAGGATCAATCCGGGACAGGAGGAGGCGTCGCCGGGCAGGAAACTGGTGACCGTCAAGGGGCTGGCGGAGGTCAGGATGGTCAGGCCCAGGCAGGCATGCCCGGCGAGGAATCCGAAGGCAGTGGTCGCAAGGCTCACGATGGCGAGTCTGTTGAAGCGTCCGAGTCGGGGACTCCGGCAGGGACCGATGCCGACACATCGCCTGACAGCGCAGAGAGCGGAACGGCCCAGGTTGAAGCGGCCCCCGGTGAGGCAGCCATCCCCGGTGAGCCTGAGGACGTGGGGAATTCCATCGATGCCGCTGCAGCGGCTGCTGCAGCCGAAAAAGCGATGGAAGCGGCCCGAAACATCAACGCAGCATTCGAGCCCGATCCCGACGTTGTCGATGCGGAAGACGTGCGCGGGTCTCGAGGAGGACACTTCGAGCCCTGGCATCGTGACGTGCGAGGTGTCTGGGAACTGGAGTCGATCGATGATCCCGCTGCCGATTTCTTGCCCTCCGGCGCCGCTCGCAGGCTGATCGGAATCGACCCCATCAGACGTGAACTCAATGTCTACGTTGCAATCGGGGCGCAGCCGTGGGAGTGGCAGTCCGTGGCCTATGAAGTGGCCTTCCGCCGCGAAGTGGTTGAGATCGACGTGTACGCGGATCGCCCCTCAGGTTTCACCGGCAACGAGCTGCTGCCGCCTGCAACCGACCTGCCATGCGAGTCCGTCTGGTCTAGGCAAGGTGAGCGGCTTCATCTGGCCGGTGCCGTGTATGTGCCCTCGGATCCAGAAGAAGTACTTCGGATTATGGAACCGCCGGAGAGCGAGCCGCCGATCGCCTCGGACCTTGAAGGATCTGCGGGGCAATCAGCCGCGGCAGCCGATGCGCCGCCCACCGTCGATTTCTTTGGCGTGCAGTCACAAGGCCGGTACGTTGCCTACATTCTGGACGTGTCGAGGTCAATGCGAGGCCGAATGGCTCGCTTGCAGGGCGAGCTTGAAATGTCGCTTGGTTCGCTGCCTGGGAACGCCCGCTTTGTCGTGCTTCCCTTCAACAGCAGTTTGCTCAAGCTCCAGCCTCACTGGGCGGTTGCGAACAAAGCCAATGTCAAGAAGGTGGGGCGGTCCCTTGCAGATGTGGCTGCGCAAGGGGGGACTGATCCGGCCGAGGCCTTTGAGTGGGCCTTCCGGACTCTCAATCCTCGCCCCGATGAGATCTACTTTATGACCGATGGAGCGGTCGCCCGGAGCCAGCAGCTCATCAAGCGTCTTCGCCAACTCAACGCGGGAACTGGAAAGACGCGTATCCATGCAATTGGTCTGGGGGGGAACGCGGAGACCGGTTTTCTCCGGGCAGTTGCCGGAGAACATGGCGGTCGCTTTGTGCATATCACGCGGTGAGTGAATCACTGCGCGATCGACGTGCCGCGTCGAATCGCATCATCGAATCGCAGGGAGGGGGAGGCGAGAATCGGCTCGACGTTGTGCTCGAAACCTCGCTCGATCACGAGGCGCCGAGCGGTGTGAAACGCATCGAACGAATCCGGGGTGACACGGAATGAGATGAACTGCTCCAGAGGCTCGAGCTGATCCAACAGGGCTGCGATCGATTCCTCATCCATCTCCGATTCCATCGGGATGCCGCCATCGGCAAGCAGCTGCATACTGCGGTCGATCTGACGCCCCCCGGTTCGAAATTCGCATGTGCCGTGATCTTCAAACGTCGAACGGTCCCCATCGACCGCTTGTGGATTCCACGTTGACCAGAACCGACAGCGATCTCCAATTGGATTGGGCGTCTGCTTCCAGTCTGACCAATCATTGACAAGGTACAAGCGGTCGCCGGTGAGATACACCTGAACGGGGATACGCCGTTCGATGGCATGCCGCCGAGGCGTTCGAAGCGGAATTGTCTGCCGAGCCTCGGCATCCTGGACCTGCCTGGTAAGACTGTGAATGCGGGCCTTGCGAGCTTCCAACTCTTCTGTGGAATCTGAAGCTTGAAGGTAGGAACGGAAACGATCGACCATCGCGGTCAGTTCGGCTTTGAGTGCGGAGATCCGCTCCAATTCGCCAGCAGCTTCGCTGGTTGCGGCTCGCAGGGGCGTGTCATCTTCTTGTTCGATCGATGCGATGGCCTGTCGGAGCTGGGCCGCTTCCAGTGTCGATTCGGGGAGCGCAGACTCGATGGCTTCGATTGTGCGCTCGCCTCGCGCGGCGGCAAGCACGGCTGCGAGTACGGCGATGAAGATCACCATGCCAAACATGTTGCAGATTGTGTCGAGAAGCAGATCGAGGCTCGATTCGTTTCCGGCGGATCGTCTCATGGTTGTGATCGCCGCCCTGGGAATTGGCCCGTCGTACTTGCATCCTCTGCGATGAGATCGATACCGATCGCAATGTCTGCAAAGCGAGGATCGGTTGCAATGCGGTGCATGATGGCCTGCCATGCGGCGAAGCCGGACGGCTTGACGCTGAGCAACATGTGGGTGGGCCGCTCTGCGGAGGCTGCAAGCCACGCATCCAGCGCTGCTGCGGCGATCTGGTCGGGCGTTCCCTGACGCATTCGAGGCGCCTCACTCGCATCAGTCCGAGACAAGACAACCCGTCCACCCATCAATTCAGTGACCAGCGCATCGCTCGCGTCATCAGCCACGATGTAGGAAATCTGGCGGCGCCGCTGAATGGCTTCGAGTTCGCCCTGCAACTGTCCTTCTCGAGTCGCGAGCCGATCGAGCTCTGCGATCTCGCCGCGGCGGAGACTGTCCTGGACTTGGGCCTGCAGCGTTTCGAGTTCCCATTGTCGTGACTCAAGCAGGCCCGCCTCAAGCTCGAGCTTCGCATGCAGCTGCTCCAGTTCAGAGAGCAACTCATCGCGTCCGGGCCGTTCTTCAAGCTTCGTCAGCGTGGCCCGAAGCGACTCGACGTCTTCAAATGTGTCCTGGGCTTGCACTGCTGCCAAGGCGACAGAGGTGCGCTCTCCGATGCTCAAGAGCAGCACCAGCGTGATGATGAGAACGACGCCGATCGTGCCGATCATGACATCCTGGAATGAAAAGAAGCTGATGGGGGCGTTGCCGTGTGAGCGACGCCTCCTCATGCCGGTTCGTCAGGAGCAACCCGGACGTGCGCGGTGATGTTGCGAGCGGCATACTGCCTGCAGTCATCGAGGAGTCGCTCATCGCTACGCCTGACGAATGTCAGGAACAGATGCAGCAGGAGGGCGGCGATCAGCCCTTCCCCGGTCGTAATGAATGCCGTATCCAGGCCTGCGATGACTTCGGCGAGCCTCGCGGTCAGGGTGTCGATCTTGGAATCACTTGCTTCAAGTACGCCGCCGAACCCGGAAATGGCCTCGGTAAGACCGATGATCGTACCGATGAAGCCAAGGACTGGAATCGCCCAGATGAAACCGCGGACGACGGTGTAGCCGCTGTCCATCGCATCTTCGTCTGCCTCGGCGGCAGAATTGAGCATCTCGTCGAGGTCAGCAATGCGTCCAATGTTGCGGATTGACTTCAGCGCGATGACGACGCGGTCGAGCAGCAAGAAACGATGCGGTTCGTCCACGCCATGTTCGATGGAGTCAATCACGCGATCAACGGTCTTGACCGAGAGGACAAAGCCTGCGTCACCTGGCACGAACCGAAGTCTGAGTGCGGCTCGCTGGGCGGCGATCTTGCAGGCTTTGAGCACCAGAATGGCTGATGCCCAGCAGGAGAGCAGCATGATCGGGATCGGAATACCCGAGAATCCTGTGAGGTACTCCCACGCGACGCTTCCCCACTGGCTCCCACGGACCGCCCAGCAGGTTCCATACAACGCGCCCATCAAGACAAGCCCGACAAGAATCGAGGCAGCAGCCGACGGTGTCGTGAATCGTCCCGATGGCAGGCCGAGCCGACGTTCGACATCGAGTGACGCGTAGGACAAGACGCGATGTGGCGTGTGATCCCACGCTGCTGGAGGCGGCGTCGAACCAGAGGATGAAGGGGGCGGCGTGGATGTTCCCGTCATGGTGTGATGAAGATAATCGCTGGGGCGTGTGGCATGTTGGCCGGCCACTGCAGCTGATCAGCACCCTCGTTGAGATCAAGGTGTTTGAATACCCAGCCAGATGGCGTTCGCACAAGTATCTCTCGTTGGGGCGTGGGTGTTCCCGCCCACGAGACGTTGGCGTGGATGTCGCTGTTCTCGTCGGGAAGGACGAGGCCGCCAATGACACGGGGCGCTGCCGCCGATGCCAGGTCAGCGGCCTCCTCTTGCCACGCTCGCTGGATGTCGTCGGCAGTTGGCGCATTGTGGGGAGCGTGGCGAGCTTGCTGGCGAACACTATGTTGCGACTTGCTGCGTGCCTGTGGGGCCAATGCGATCCAGTCGGCACCTACGGCCGTCGGGGCTGGAACGGAGAGCGTGTCGAGCCAATGGCCACCACGCTGGGAAATCCCGGCTGGGAGCGGCAGCGTCGGCTCTCGAAGGGCTGTCCATACGGATTTCAGAATGGCCAGCACCAGCAGTGAGTCCTTCTCGTCGCATTGCTCGATCGCTCGCATCAATTCGGCCGCAGTTGCTGGGCCTGGCCCCGCCTTCCATGCTTCAAGTCCTCGGCGAAGGGCACTGACGGCTGGTGGGGGGCTGGGCTCGATGTTCTCGAACAGAACCCGCTGGTCTTCGTGCGAGAGCTTGTCGAGATGCGCCGGGGGAACCTTCACATCCTGCTGCGACTCCAGGCGATGCCAATCATGATTGACACGCTTGAGATAGACATAGCCATCGGCCGTCTCGACCCGATGGAGATCGAGCAGCCCGGATGCCTCAATCGCCGCGTCAAGTGGATCAATTCGTTGCGTGTCCCGCATGGCAGATGCGAGGGCGATCAGCCGCTCGGCGACGGGTTGGTACGGCGACCGGTCGAGATGGGCGTCAAGATGAGATTGGAGGCTTGTTCTGACTCCGCTTACAAGGCTTGGTTCGGGCGGCTCGGTGGTGGACCACAACCGAGCCTCCTCGATCGCAGGAAGCCGGGCCCGCCAGTCCTCAACTGCGGCGGCGACGGCAGCAGCTTCTGCGGCGCGTGCCCAATCTGCGCGGTCCTGTGCTCTGATCACGTCGGGGTACTCCGCGATCAGTTGATCCCATGTCCTCGCCCAGCTGGTCTCGGTCACCGGCGGGCGGCTGAGCGCATCCAGTGCTTGGCTTCCAGCCTCGAGTCGAGCGACACGCTCGGCGGCCAGCTCCCGAAGGGCGGAGGCCCGGTGATCCAGTGATGTCAGGCGCTGCTTCGTCGTGATTTCATCGGCAGCGGGTCGTAAACCAATGGCTGCGAGGGTTCTGGCGGCGGCTCGAGCTTCTGTGAGCCGCTGCGTCCATCCCGCAAGATCGGCCGGGAGAGGATTTGCCTTCGCCAATTGTGACTCGACGGCTTTGAGCTCCTGGAGCCGATCTGCTCGCTCATCAATGAGCAGTGACTCGCGGAGACGAGTTGCCCGTGCCATCAGCGCGTCCCACTCGGGCCGGAGGGCGGTGGGCAGATCGCTCTGAGAAGATTCAATCGCGGCAATCGCAGACTGGACGGAAGTGAGTGATGGCACCTCCGTCTGAAGTGTCTCCTGGCCTCTTCGCAATGCATCTGTTGCTGCGGCATGTCTTGCTGCGACGGCTTCCTCCGCGCGTTCGATGGCAGGCCGATGTGCCGCCATTTCTGGATACATGGTGAGCCCGGCCCGCTCAGCTTCGCCCCAGCAATCCAACGCCGCGGGGAGTTGGTTGGTCTGAATCGCGGACGTGATGCAGTTGGAGAGATTCTGAATCGTTCGTGCGCGATCAAGTCCCTGCTGCCGAATCGTGATGATGACTGCGAGTGACGCGGCAATGGCGATGATTGCCACGGCCCCAATTGCGTATCGCCTTGCTCGAGCTCGCCGCTCGTCCGCAATGCGATGGGCGACCCGTGTTTCGACAACCGCGGGAATGGCAGCGCCAGCCTCGAGGGCAGCTGCATACTTGCGTTCAACAGCATGCAATGGCTCTAACTCATCAAGTGCCCTGACCAGATCAGTCGTGAGGTTCTGCGTGACACGCTCCCTTGAGAGGCGCTGGCGATCAGTATCGAGCCACCGCACAATGCCTCGAATTGGTTTTTCAGAGGAGCCGCCCGCAGCCTCGGCGGAAGCCCGCCACTGCCTGATCAGGTTTGTGGCCCGTTGGACGTCCATGCCGGCCCACGCCAGATGCAGCTCGTCTTCGATTCGCTGCAGTTTCTCTGCGGCCGCTGCCTTGGTGAGATCCTGCATCGCGTCATCAAGGGTGTGGACCAGCCGCTGCCCTGCAGCACTGAGGAACTCCATCACATGCACTTGCCGCGCCATCGACGCGATAGCGATCGGATCGCCTGTTTCAAGGCATCGATCTACTTCGCCCGACCACAATTCAACGGCGGCTTGCTCCAACGCATCGTGGATCCGCTTCCACATCGGGTTGTTCGGTTCAAGGAGTCTGAGCGTGCGAGCGGCCGCGAGTCGGTCCGGAAGAGGGGCGTCTTCCAGATTGAGCGTCGTCCAGCGATCGACTTCTTCTCGATGGGCCATGGCGGTCGCAGGCAGCTTCGCCAGGTCTTCGAGTGGGGGCGAGACGGGAAGGGTCAGGCCAGCCGGAAGAGGCTGGCCGGACTGCTGCAACATGACGTACAACCCGATGAGGTTCCCCGAGTCGGCATTCAAGGCAGCAGCGCCGACTGCGTCACCCTTGAGAAGCCACGCGGCGCATCGGGCCAGCGTCAGTGACGCCGCCTCAGCCGCTGCGCGAATCGTGGCGACATCCTGGGGTTGCCTCAACGCAGCGTGAAGTGCTTCGGCCTGATTCATGCCGTCCATCCGTTCCAGAGTACGAGTGCGACAATCCCAACAAGAATGATGATGGCAAGCAGCACAAAGAGGCTGATGCGATGCGTGGGGGGCTCGATAGACAACGTTGGCTGGCATCGGGATACGTCCGCATCCTGCTCCTCTGGATCACGCGGGTCTGGGGCCGGTTCGCTCAGATTGACGATGTGCGCGCCGTGTTCGACTGGTGCCTCGTGGCTGAGGAACCGGGCGAGGACTCCGTCGGTGTACGCCGCGCCGCCGATGAGAAACGTGAGATTCCAGAGGCGGTCGTGTGGCATCGCCCTTTCAAGCTGTGACAACGCTTCGATCGCTTCAACTCCTTCGGGGAGGCGAGCGATAAAGCCAGTGCCGCGCAGGACGTGATCTGAGAGTGCTGTGGCCCAAGCATCGTTGACGGCCTCCTCAGTATCGGTATGGACCTCCGCAGGAAGAGGGGGCGTATCCCGTTCCGTGGCAAGGCCGTCGCAATTGGCGAGAAACCATCCGCTTCGAAGCAGCGACACCGGGCCGTAGTGAGGCTGTTCGGATCGCGACAGAACGAGGTGATGCGATGTGCGGACGGGCCGCGAGTCGCTGACGTCGGGGCCGCGCTGGATATGGCTGAGTACAGAACACCACTCGCCATCCAGTTTGAGAATGCGGTGCGCAGCGAGGACTGGCGTGGGCAGATCCCCCCGAATCTCCAGCCCGGAACGCGCTTCGAGAACGGCCGCCGACTCAGGCGAGAGCGCGTGGCTCTTGAGGACCGTTGCAAAGCCAGACTGGCCCGAAGCGGTCTCGGCGGCCCATGCATGAACCAACTCAAGCATGATGGGGTTCCCCTGTGCGGCGGCCCGCCGTCAGAAGCAGCACTCCGGCCAGCCCCTCCGGGCCATCTTCGATCTCATAGCCTCCCGCCTGGTCGCTCTTGCAGCGATCAAGCATGAGGTGCGTGTCGGTTGAGATGATGGCCGGCGGCAGGTCGCTGTCTGAAACGAGCGTGAGCGAGGTCGAGGATTCCGCGCTTGGACGAGGCGTATGACGGCCACGAGTCAAGATGACATCGGGTGGGCATGGGGTTTCAGTCGTTGCAACACAAATCGTGGCGTGAGTTCGATCTGGCCAGGTGAGGCAGACGGCGGCAATATCGGGGCTGGCCGGCTGCTGTGGGTCCATGTTGTCTGGTGAGAGCCGCTCGAGCGTGATGCCCAGTGTCTTCAATCGCTGCCCACCGTGCGAGAACATCCTGGCCACAAGCGTCGCGGCATCGTCATCCTCGATGCGGAGGAGGCCTGCGGACTCGCTCGACCAGATGGAGCGAGGCCATTCATGTCTGCAGGCTGGGCAAGCTGGCGTTGGCGATGGATTGCCATCCGCGTCCAGCGGGCACGCTCCAGCATCGAATCGCGTTGGTCTGAATCGAAGCTGGCAGTCAGGGCCGAGGACCGGATCGCCTTTGAGCGAAGGAGATGTGGCGACAAAGCGGGCGTCGGTCGACACAGCGGCAGCGCCGCACCATGGACACATGAAGGTCCTCATGATGGCCAGTCTAGGGCAGGGCGGAGTCTTCGGTGCCCCGGAGTCATCATGTCGTGTCCTTCCCGGGACGTCCACGGCAGGGCTCGAACCTGCAACCTTCGGCTTCGGAGGCCGACGCTCTATCCAATTGAGCTACG
>CAZRBV010000061.1:0-9045 GCA_964598425.1 uncultured Isosphaeraceae bacterium
GGGGGGGGCGGGCGCGGCCCGCGCGGCGGGCGCGCGCGCGGGGGGCCGGGGGCGTGGGGGGGGCCCGCGCCCGCGGGCCGGGTGACCTGGGGCCTCATGGGTTGGATGGCGGTGTGGTGGCTGAGTGAGGCCGTTCCGCTTGCCGTGACATCGTTTCTTCCTCTCGTTGTGCTTCCTGCGGGCGGTGCTGCCACGATGTCGGAGGCGTCGGCTCCGTTTGCGAGCTCAATCATCTTCCTGTTCGCTGGCGGATTTGTGCTGGCGCTTGCCATTCAGCAGGTGGGACTCGACCGCCGCATTGCGGTGGCCGTGATCTCGCGGGCGGGTGGCACGCCGGATCGTCTTGTCGCCGCGTTCATGATTGTGGCCGCCGCCTTATCGGCGTTCATATCGAACACTGCGACGACTGCAATGATGCTTCCGCTCGCGCTGAGTGTGATTGCCGCAGTTGATGATCGCCCTGATTGGAGCGATAGCGAGCGGGGAGCCTTTGCTCGAAGCCTGCTGCTCGGTGTTGCGTTTGCTGCCACGATCGGTGGTGTTGCGACGATCATTGGATCGCCGCCCAATGCGCTTGCCGCCGAATACATGCGTGAGGAACTCGGGCTGGACGTGTCCTTTGCGGGCTGGATGATGCTGGCGGTGCCACTGACCGTCGTGCTCCTTCCTGCTGCGTGGTTCCTGTTGACCCGGATTCTTCATCCGTGTCCCCAGGTTGATGTCCGATCGTCGGCCGGTGGGATTCGGCTCGGCGAAGGTGGGCCGCAAGCGTGGAAGGCACCGCAACGGCGGGTGGCCGCGGTGTTCCTTGTGACTGCGATCGCGTGGCTGGCCCGGCCATTTGTTCAGCAGTACGTGCCGTGGCTGGGGCTGCTGGGAGACTCGGGCATCGCTGTCGCGGCAGCGATGGCATGCTTCATCCTGCCAGCGGGTCGCGGGCTGGGTCCGATTCTGGATATCACCGCGATCAGGAAACTGCCTTGGGAGATTCTCATTCTCTTCGGCGGCGGCCTCAGTCTGGCCTCGGGGGTGAAGGCCACCGGCGTTGCTGCGGCCCTTGCTGACTCCTTCGCATCGCTTCCATTGATGCCTGCCGTGGTGGTCGTGGCCATCGTGGCCGGTGGCATCCTTCTGTTGACCGAGCTGACCTCTAACACGGCCACGGCCGCGACGTTCATTCCCATTCTGGCTGCGGCAGCCGCAGTCCTGGGCGTCATGCCATCGGATCTGGTTCTTACTGCTGCAGCCGCAGCGAGTTGCGCCTTTATGTTGCCGGTGGCGACGCCGCCGAATGCGATCGTGTTCTCGGCGGGCCGGCTCACGATCCCGGACATGGCGGCCTCGGGGATCTGGCTCAATATCGCTTCGCTGCTGGTGATCACCGCGCTGTCACGCACGCTTTGGCCATATCTTCTGGGATAGGCAATATTGGCGACCAATCGCCGCAGAACGGCACTGCAACGCGTCTGAACGAGTGAGCTGCCGTATGCGGCTACCGGTCAGTTTGAAGGCAAGGGCCCTGGCCGCGGAGCGGGCTGCTGGTAACCGGCCAGCCGTGAGCACTGGTCGCACCGCAGTCTGGCCGGGAATTCAATGGAATGGCGATAAACTTGTCTTGATATCGGGACCAACTGAGCCGATGCTGTTGTGTCCGGCGGCCATTGGTGAGGATCGGTTGAATGGAATCACAGGCGAATGCGCAGCAGGCTCTGGAGAGTCGGCCCCGAAGCGGCGGCGTTGATGCTGTTGGCGAGTGGCGATCGAAACTGACAAAGGTGGCAAGTGGTCTGCTTCTCTATGAGACGCTGACCGGTTTGGCGATTCTGTTGTTGCCATTCAGCCCGTTCAATCAGTTCAACGTTCTGCTGCACACCATTCTTGGCATCGCCATGATTGTGCCGGTGCTCTGGTACTGCTGGCGGCACTGGGTTGTGCGCCGCAGGGGAAACCTCAGCCACTACCAACTCATGGGTTATATCGCGGTCGCGTTGTTGTTGGCGTGCCTGGTCAGTGGTGTTGTGCTGACATGGCAAGGCGCCTTTGAAACACGGATCGGATTGACCTGGGATCTGGTGCACCTTGTCACCGGCATTGCCATGGCGATCTTCATCATTGTGCACATTGCGATGGTGGTCATTCGACGGGTGAACAAGGAAGCGTCTCGCATGGCGCTGGCCGCTGCGCGGCGTTCGTACTACGGATGGTCGGCGCTGATTTGCGCGGTGTTCATCCTCGTGGGGCTTGGCTGGGAGGCGAGTTATGAATCGCCCGTCATGCGCACTGCATTCGACGAGACCTACAACTGGCGATACGGGGAAGATCGACCATTTGCGCCGAGTTTGGCGCGAATCGAAAACACCGATTGGCAAGGCCGCGTCACCGAGCGTGTTGAGGCTACGTTGCCCCAGGAGAAGCGCACTCTCTTCAACGTCTCGCTCAAGGAGACTGAGCGCGATCCAATGGGTCTCTTTGCGCGGCTTCGGCAGGGGGCCTCGCATGCCAAGGCAAGTCAATCTGAGCAGGATGCCATCGAAGCAGTGCTGAAGGAAGAGTCGAACCACGTGCGTGAGCACAATGCGATCGACCCGCGCCTCCTTGGTGGATCGGCGGGGTGCGGTACAAGTGGCTGTCACCAGGAGATCTACAAGGAGTGGCTACCGAGCGCGCATCGCTACTCATCGCTCGACAGGATGTTCCAGGATGTTCAGGAGCTGATGGTGGCCGAGACCAGCGCGGAGACCACGCGGTACTGCGGTGGCTGCCACGACCCGATTTCGCTCTTCGCTGGCGCGAAGAACGCGCATACCGAAGTTGTCGGTGATCCGATTGGAATCGATGAGGGGACGAGTTGTCTTGTGTGTCATTCGATCGTGCAGACGGATGTGCAGGGCAATGGCGACTACACGATCCGTCCGCCCGAGCGGTACATTTACGAATTGCATGAGGACGATCCTGTGGCGAAGTTCACCAGCGACTTCCTTATCAGGACGTACCCAAACCATCACATTACCGAGTATTCAAGGCCGCTATACAAGACTCCTGAGTTCTGTGCCGCCTGCCATAAGCAGTATCTCGATGTTGAAGTGAACACCGACATCGGCAAGGTGCAAGGGCAGAATCAATACGACAGCTGGATGAATTCCCGGTGGTATCACGAGGGTCACCCGGAGGCGACGATCAGTTGCCGCGAGTGCCATATGCCGCTTCAGCCGAGCAGCGACCCCGCTGCTGGAGATCCGACTGACTACAACCGATCGTTGGTCGACGGCATGCACCGAGGCCATCGGATGTGTGGCGCCAATCAGTACATCCCGACGCTGCAGAATCTCGAAGGTGGCGAGGAGCAGGTCCGCGAAGTCGAGAAGTGGCTCCGCGGCGAAACAGAGATCCCTGAGATCGCAGACAAGTGGACAAGCGGCCCCGTTGTCCGGCTGGCCATTGATGCGCCGGACACGCTTGCTCCCGGCGAGCAGGCCGACATTCGCGTGCTGCTGACTAACAACAAGACCGGACACGACTTCCCGACCGGTCCGCTCGACATGATCGAGAGTTGGATTGAACTCTCCGTCATTGATGAGAACGGCGAACTGCTCTATCACACCGGGGGTGTCGATGAGAGCACGGATCAGGTTGTGAACTCGCAGGTGATTTTCAAGGCCGATGGATTCGACCGGGAGGGCAAACTGATTGATCGCCACAACTTGTGGGATCTTGTCGGGGCCTCATACAAACGCTCGCTGTATCCAGGCGTGACCGATACGTTTGAAGCAGAACTGGTGTGTCCGTCGATGGCGCGGGGGCGTTTGGACATCGACCCCCGTGAGGCGCCAGGCGTGCGGGTCGATGAATTCCTCGTTTCAGCGGCCGACCCCGGAACGCTTCGCGTCAAGGCGGTACTGTGGTATCGCAAGGCCAACCCCGAGTTTCTTGACCGTGTGTATGGCACCGAGGACGACGTTCGAAGTCCGGTGACCGCGATCTCCGAAGCAGAGGCCGTGATCAAGGTTCAGGATGTCCAAGCGCGGATTCAATAAACGTCATGTACTCATGCTTCGCTGGGGAGTTCCGACCGCGGTGTTGACGATCGGCGCGGCCGTTGCCGTTGTGATGTTGACGCAGCGCAGCGATCCAATGGCGCCAGGAGAAGATGGATCCATCGACGGGCTGACATCGGTACTTGCTCGTGAAACGACCGATGACATGGTCACCGTTGCGCTGGTAGATGAAACCGAGGCATCGGGCATCGACTTCAAACACTTCCCAGACACCCGCCGATCGGTCCTGCCCGAAGACATGGGCTCCGGCGCTGCGTGGGGCGACTACGACGATGATGGCGATCAGGATCTGTTCCTCGTCAACTTCGCTTCATCCATTCTCGAGCCTCTTCCGGAGGTGGCCGGCCCGGGCTCATCGCGGCTGTATCGAAACGACGGTGGCACCTTTGTCGATGTGTCGCAGCACGTAGGACTCGCGAAGCCTCTCCGAGGGAACGGCGCCGCCTGGGCCGACTATGACGGCGATGACGACTTGGATCTGTACGTCACTGCGTGGGGAGAGAATCGACTGTTCCGCAATGACGATGGCGTCTTCGTGGACGTCGCGTCTGCAGCAGGCGTGGACGATGACGGATTCGGGACGGGGATTGCCTGGTTTGACGCAGATGGTGATGGGTGGATCGATCTGTATGTGTGCAACTACGTCGACTTCCAGTATCGCGAGGAAGACCTGGCCCGGCGGGAAAAACAATACGGAGCCGAGGTGCCCTTCACGCTCAATCCGTCGTCGTACAAGGCGCAGCCAAACCGGCTGTATCGCAACAACGGAGATGGCACGTTTACGGACATTGCGGAGGCATCTGGCGTCGACGACAAGACGGGACGAAGTCTTGGCGCTGCGCCCTTTGACTTTGATCTCGACGGAGATGTCGATCTCTACGTCGCCAATGATGTCTCCGCCAACGGCGTCTTTCTCAATGCAGGGGATGGCACATTCAAGGACATCGGCGCCTCATCGTTGGCAGCCGACTATCGCGGCGCGATGGGGATGGCCGTGGGTGATATGGACCAGGACGACGACTTCGACCTGTTCGTCACGCACTGGATTGCGCAAGAGAACGCTGCGTTCGAGAACATGCACTCAGAAGACTGGAAAGACAAGGATGGCAAGAGGCGCATGTTCTTCATGGACAGCGCCGAGATGCTCGGCCTCGGGCAGGTCTCGCTCAAGATGGTGGGATGGTCTACTGGTTTCTCTGATTTTGACAACGACGGCCTTGACGACTTGTGGGTTGTCAATGGCCACACGTTGGAAGACGTGGCGGATGCCACCAAACTTCGCTCCCAGCGTATGCAGCTCTTTCGCCAGGTTCCGGATGAAGGGTTCTTTGATCTTGGGGAAGCGGCAAGTGAGTCAATAGCGGTTCCAATGGTTGGCCGAGGCGGCGCTTCGGCGGACTTCAATGGCGACGGGCTTGTTGATCTGCTTGCCGTTGAGTGCGGAGGTTCGCCGCGGTTGTTGCGGAATGCCTCCGAGCCGGTGGGGGGGCATCTCGTCGTTCAGTTGAGGCAGCCCGCTCCCAATACCCGCGGGCTCGGGGCGATCGTTCGCGTGAAGACGCCGAAAGGCACCCAAATGCGCCAGGTTGGTGGTCAGGCGGCGTATCTCTCACAGGACATGCTCGACCCTCACTTCGGCCTTGGTGGGGCGGCCGCAGCCGATGTCGAGGTTCTCTGGCCTGACGGACTGGTTTCTGAGATTCCCGAGGTCACCGCTGGCGCGACGGTCCGAATCCGCCGCACCGACGGCGGGGCACTCCGCGTCGACCGCCGGTAGAGGTCTGGAATCCCGGTTCTAATTCACCGATCGCAGCCTCTTTGGAGCCCAGACCTGTTATACTCGACTACGACATCCGATTGTCAGGTGGGTGAGGGACACACCATGATGCTTTCAGCGACTTCTGAATATGCGCTTCGAATGATGATTCTTCTGACCGAGGCGGATGGGGCACCGACGACCTGCGCCAAGTTGAGCGAGATAGGCAGGATTCCGCAGCAATATGCCTCCAAGGTGCTGAACCTGCTCAGACGAGCTGGCATGGTGAAGGGTCAGCGCGGGCGGTACGGCGGATTCGTCATTGGCTGCGACTCGTCAAGTACGACGCTTCTTGACGTTGTCAATGTCATTGATCCCTTGCAGCGAATCGAAGGCTGCCCGCTCGGGCGGTCGGAGCACTCACAGCAACTCTGTCCACTGCATTCCCAGATCGATACGGCAATTGCCCAGTTGGAGTCGGCGCTTGCGCAGTTGACGCTGAAGCAGCTGGTGGAAGAGGGCGATTCGTCGCCGCTGTGTCAGGAGGCTGGCGGATTGGCCAACCTGACCGTGGGTGGCCAGGCGGGCTGAGGCGATACCGTTTGAGAGGCGGGGGCTCGGGTACAGTGCGCGGTCTCTGGAGACAGCCGCATGGTCGACGACCGCACCTTTGAAACAATCATCGAGCCCTTTCGAATCAAGACTGTGGAACCGCTTCGGCGGACGACGCGGGCCCGGCGTGAGGCAGCGCTCAAGGAGGCTGGCTGGAATCTCTTCTCCGTGCATGGTGAGGATGTACTGATCGATCTGCTGACCGACTCAGGTACTGGGGCCCTCTCGGCGCGCCAGTGGGGCATGATGATGCAGGGCGATGAAACGTACGCTGGCGCCGATTCGTTCTATCGGTTTGAGGCGGCGGTCAAGGACATCACCGGCCTTGAGCATGTCATTCCGACGCACCAGGGTCGAGCGGCCGAGCGAATCCTGTTCCGGGCCATGGTGAATCCGGGCGACCTGGTCGTCAACAACACCCACTTCGACACGACCCGCGCCAACGTCGAGTACCGCGAAGGCGTGGCGCTTGATATCCCCTGCCGCGAAGCAGCCGATCAGGACGAGCACCCATTCAAGGGCAACATCGATCTTGAGCAGCTTGAGCAGGTGCTCTCAGACAATCCGGGCCGCGTACCGCTTGTGATGATCACGGTGACAAACAACTCGGGCGGCGGTCAGCCGGTGAGTCTTGCGAACATCCGAGCAGCGCGGAAAATCTGCGATCGCCATCAAGTGCCGCTCTTTCTCGACGCCTGCCGGTTTGCTGAGAACGCGTGGTTCATTCACTTGCGCGAAGAAGGTCAGCAGGACCGCACCCCGATCGAGATTGCTCGGGAGATGTTCTCGCTTGTCGACGGCGCCACGATGAGCGCCAAGAAGGATGGCATGGCCAATATTGGTGGCTTCCTGGCGCTCAACGATGCTGAGGTTGTTGTGGCGTGCCGCAACATGCTCATCCTGACCGAGGGCTTCCCGACCTACGGAGGTTTGGCCGGCTACGACTTGGAAGCGGTGGCGGTGGGGCTGTACGAGGCACTCGAAGAGGACTACCTCCGCTACCGCATTCGGAGCATTGCGTATCTCGGAGATCGGTTGGCCGAGGCTGGTATGCCGATGATCACGCCGCCGGGTGGGCACGCGCTCTATCTGGATGCGGGGAAGATGCTCCCGCACATCCCCTGGAATGAGTACCCGGGCTGGTCGCTCGCAGTGGCGATCTATTTGGAGGGTGGCATTCGAGGGTGTGAGATCGGCTCGGTCATGTTTGGCCAGCAGCCCGACGGCACGGAGCAGGCAGCGGCCCGCGAGCTGGTGCGGCTGGCGTTCCCACGCCGGGTGTATACCCAGAGTCACGTTGACTATGTGGCGGAGGTTCTGCTGCGGGTCTATGCCAACCGAAACCAGCTCCGCGGCATGAAAATGATCGATTCGCCCCCTGTCCTGCGGCACTTCACCGCCCAGCTAGAGCCCCTGTGACCGCCGGTCACTTTATCTCTTGTGGTACCACGCAGTTAGCAAAACGGCAAAAACCTAAGTCCTGTTCCGACAGCAACATAAAGTCACCGGCGGTGAGCCCCCTGTGACCGCCGGTCACTTTATCTCTTGTGGCACCAAGCAGTTAGCAAAATGGCAAAAGCCTAAGTCCTGTTCCGGCAACAAGATAAAGTCACCGGCGGTCCATGCGGCTTTGCCGGGAATCTTGATATACTGACCAATCTATCCAGATTATGCCCGTCGAGGGCCAAGGAGGTGGATTGTGAAGAAGCGATCATGGGCTGAGCCGTGGAAAATCAAGATGGTCGAGCCGCTACGGATGACATCTCGCGGTGAGCGTGAGCGTGCGCTGGCAGAGGCTGGCTACAACACCTTCCTCCTTCGCAGTGAAGACGTCTATATCGATCTGCTGACCGACTCGGGCACGAGCGCGATGAGTGACCGGCAGTGGTCGGCGCTCATGTTGGGCGATGAGGCCTACGCGGGCTCGCGCAACTACTACGACCTTGAGCAGGCCATGCGCGATGTGTATGGCTATACCGAGTTCATTCCGACGCATCAGGGCCGCGGCGCCGAGTACCTCCTCAGCCAGCTCATGATTGAGCCGGGCCAGTTCGTGCCGGGCAACATGTACTTCACGACCACGCGATACCACCAGGAACTCGCAGGCGGTCGCTTCGTTGACGTCATCGTCGATGAAGCGCACGATCCATCCAGCACCTTCCCGTTCAAAGGCAACGTGTGCCTTGACAAGTTGCAGCGTCTCATCGATGAGCACGGCGCATGCAAGATCGCGTATCTCTCACTGGAAACAAACGTCAACATGGCGGGCGGCCAGCCCTGCAGCATGGAGAACATCAAGGCGACCTGCGCACTGTGTCACGAACATGGCATTCCGGTCTTCCTTGATGCGACGCGATGCGTCGAAAACGCGTGGTTCATCAAGACACGAGAGCCCGGCTGGTCCGATTGGTCTGTGGCGGAAATCGTGCGAGAGATCTGCGGCTGCACGGACGGATGCACGATGTCTGGAAAGAAGGACAGCCTGGTCAACATCGGCGGCTTCCTCGCGGTCAACGAAAACAGACTGGCCGAAGAAGCCCGCAATCTTCTTGTGTGCCATGAAGGTTTGCACACCTACGGCGGCATGGCTGGCCGCGACATGGCTGCAATGGCCGTCGGTAT
>CAZRBV010000062.1:0-3319 GCA_964598425.1 uncultured Isosphaeraceae bacterium
AGGGCTGCGACGCGGGCACTCACGTCATAGACGCCATCCTCAGCAACGGTGACGGTGTAGTTCAGCCACTCGCCCGCGACGAGCCAACCGATGTTGTAATCGCCATCGACATCCTGGGCGTCTTCGATGTCGACGCCGTCGCTTCGATACGCGCCGCCCTGATTGGCGCTCTCGTTGTCCTGCCAGGCGTATCCGGCGCAGCCCTCGTCGTAGTTCTCGGCCTGGATGCGACCGGGAATCGGCGCGGCAGTGCCACCGTATGGGCTCGTTGTTTCGCAGTCGTTTTCGCTGGAGCCATACTGAGCCTGAAAAACGAAGGCAGAGTCTGCATCGGTTTCGTACGTGTCATTCCACGGCGAGTAGGTCACGGCCTCAACCGAATCATCGGCGGGGTCGAAGACGTAGTAGCGCAGGAGTGCCTGGCTCGGGTTGTCGCACTGGTAGTCGGTCAGGATTGCGTGGACCGTGTTGCCAGCGTCATTGATGAGTTCCAGATGACGCTCGCGAGCGCACTCATGCCCCGAAACGACCATGAAAACGTTTGCGTGGTGTTTGAGCACTTCATCCCACAGCACATAGTTGCCAGGGAACTCATGAGTTGAGACGATGACGCGATGGTTCGGATGCGCGGAGAGAACTCCGTCTGCCCAGGCGCGCACATCTTCCAGCGGATCCCACTGCAGGTGCAGCACGAGGTAATCGGCGCAGCCAGCGGTAAACGTCTGCCACGAGTTTGTGTTCGTGCCGGCCGGGTAGCCGTCGCCGTACCACGCGTTGGTGTCATAGCGACTTTGCGGGAACCAGTTGTTGTACTTGATGTCGCTGCGGCCCCAGATGTAGTCGTCGGCGTCGTGGTTTCCAAACGTCATGCCGTACGGCAGGAGGCCGTCGAGCGTGGCCATGGCGGTATCTGCGAATTCCCACTGCCAGTCTTCGGCGCCAAACTCGACGATGTCGCCGAGGTGTGACACGAATCGTGTGTTGAGCTCCGGCGCGCTGTCCGCGATCCACTGGGTCTGGTCATAGAACATCTCGGGCGAGCCACCGTTGGCCCAGATGGTGAAGTACTGGGTATCTGGGATTACGGTGTACGTCCATGTGGCGAGGTCGGCGCATTCGGCGTCGCCACAAGGCCCCCATGAGGCGATCAGTTGACCAATGTCATCAGAATCCACCGACCCGTCACCATCAAAGTCGCCCTCTCCGGGGTTGCCCCACTGGCCGAGCAACTGGATGAGATCGTTGATATCGGTGGTGTCATCCCCGGTGACGTCGGTCGGGCATCCGAGCGAGGCAGAGGCCTGCAAGACAATGAACGCTGCTGTTGCCCCGTAGGTGAAGGTGCGAGTTGGCATCCTGCACTCCTTTCGGCAGAGCCATGGGCTCGGCCAGCCCCTCACGGCGGGCCATCTCAACGGAAGCGGCGGAGGTGGCAGGTCGACGGTACGACTGGATGCGGACGCGGTTTGCCAGCCAGGGCGCCGCCGGGGCAGGTGCCGCCGATCTGTGACATCTGCGCCGATTGTGCGGACGTCTCGCTACTGCGACCAGTACCCCAGCAGGGCGAGGAGGTCATCCGTATTGACGAGCCGGTCGCCGTTGAGGTCTGCGGGTGAGTCATGGCGGCCCCATGCTTCGATCAACATGAGCAAGTCATCGACGCCGACCATGTCATCGCAGTTCAGGTCGCCGGGGGTGAATGATGCTACTGCGATTGCATCGCTGGTCATCTCAATCGGCATGCCCTTTCCGGTTTCTACCCAGAGGTCGTAGAGGATGTCGCCCCAGTCATCGGTGACGTTGCCGTCGCGGAGCATCTCGATGTAATGCCGCGGCGTGTTCTGGTAGTACACCGCCACCTCGGCTGTTGTGACGTCCGGTGACATGGTGAACCACGAGTCATCCCAGTACTGACCATCTGCGTATGAATGTTCGACAACAGGTGCGCCGCCCTGTTCATACGCGGCATTGTTGAATCCGCGCGGCGGAATGCGGTTGTCCTTTTCAATGGTGTCGGCGAGGGCCATGTGACCCGTCGGGCCGGCCGGATAGCCGGTGATCTTGGCCGCCGCTTCGCTCAGCCCGACGTGCATCTCGTAGATCTCAGTTGATGTCTCGTCAAGATGGGCTTCGTCATAGTCATAGTGGCCGTACTCGTGAACAAGATTGTCGTCGGCGTCGTACAGGCGAACATTGACCCAGATGCGTCTGCCTTCGATGTGCCCGGTCGGAATCTTGTGGCCGGATTCGTTGATGACACGTGTCCGAAGTGATCCACATTCCTGTTCGACCTCGAGTGACGAGGCGAGTTGCAACATTTCAATGGCTTTGGCGCGGGCGGCGGCGATAGCGTCGAGATCGACATCTGGATCGTCTGCATAGTGCGCCGCGATGAGGTCAAGTACAGGCGCTGCTGCGCCAGCGAAGTCGTGGCGAGCGAGGTCAGGTCTGTTCGGCCCCATGATGCACGCATCTCCGGAAGTACGCGGCATATGACAGTCCTGGCACGAGGACACGACCGTCACACCATCCCCGCCGAAGCGGCCCCCCATGTCAACGCCAGCGGTCGCGAACTCACTGAGTTTCCATTCGGTGTACGTCCGCTCCAGCGGGAACATTTCCCACGGATCTTCAGTCGGCGAAGGTTCGCCGATGGTGTTGTATTGCCAGGTTCCGTCGGGTTGTCTTGTCGTGGCGAGGTTTCCGACATCGTGGCACGTGCCGCAGAAGTCGCCGCTCTGGTGGAACGGTGAGTGCAGGAGTTCATGAGGGGGACTTGAGTCTGTCCGCGGCCCGCGGCGGGCTCCGCTTGGATCCAGAACGAACGCCGCATTGCCGTAGTACTGCGGTACGTCGGTGAGCCCGGCAAGAATCGAAGCGTCTTCGGCGGGGCTGATACCCGGTTTGTAGATTGGATCGACCATCGAGTGGCAGAAGTGACACGACACACCGTCGGCGTCATAGGAGTCGAGCGTGTCGCCCAGCGTGTCATGTGCGTGACCGCTTGGAATGGCGTTGGGGATATGGCATCGCAGGCAGTAGTACCCGACGTTGCTGACATCCTGATTGGCATTGGTCATCTGCGCGAAGAAGAGGGGGTCGCGGCCGGCCATCCCCATGAGGCTGCCTTTCCACGTGGAGTATGGATCGGACTCGGCGGCGAGCGGTCCGTGGCAGCCCATGCAGCTATTCGACTTCCAGATGTCATCCACAGAGACGTCGCCGACCTGGGTGCCGGGCACATGAAAGTCTTCAAGGGTCATATCGACAACGGCGGCCACGCTCAATCCGATCACGGTCAGTCCGGATAGAGCGGCCA
>CAZRBV010000062.1:3419-8503 GCA_964598425.1 uncultured Isosphaeraceae bacterium
AAAGGCTGCGAAGGGGACCTGCTGGATCGATGGTCCGCCGGGTGCTGGCACGGGGGGGCTTCTACCGCTGGCGGCTTGCGAGAAACGCAACGAGGTCGCGGAGTTCCTCATCGGTGAGAAACGGGGCAAGGGCGGGCATGGCCGAGCGAGGGGTCGTCCAACCATCGGCGATGGCTGCGTGTGGGTCGAGAATGGACTCGAGAATCTGTGCAGCGGCGAGGCGGTCGCCGACTCCGGACAGATCTGGGCCGAGCCCACTTCCGGTTCCATCAAGGCTGTGGCATCTGAAGCATGCCACAACTGCATTGGCTCGAAACACCTTCTCTCCGGCTCCAGCGTCACCCCCTGCGAGGTCAATCGACCTCGGCCCCACTGGTCTGATCGATCCATCCATCCTGGTGCGTGCCAACTCGACGATGCTCCGCAGGTCGTGCGCCGGACCACGTTCAATGAGTTTCACATCGTCGAACCATGCGTGTCCGGTGCTCATGCCCCATCCGCCAAACAGGCAGTGAATGTTCGCAACCGTCTGGCCTGGGTCACTGGTGAATTCATGCGACACATGGGTCCAGTCGGCGGTGCCTGTGACTGTGGGACTTCGATGGCTTCCGGGGTGCGCCACGAGCAGCGCGCCGTATGCCCCTCCATCGTGCGTGACATCCTGCACGCGGATCCAGCCCTCAAGCCTGTACCGGGTGTTTGGTTTCACAGGAACCTCGGTCGTCCAGGATGTGTCGCCACCCGCGCCCGATTGAATCGACAGGCAGCGTGACCCATCGCGGCCATCAGGAGACCAGATGTGCGAACTCTCACCCCGCCAGACCATCGGCCGCCATCCTGCGGGATCGGCGGCGCGGCCATCATTGCAGTCGCCATTGACCATGACATCTGGCGGCGAGTGTGAGTTCTCTGCCAGCAGCGGCGCTGACGCAGCAACAAATGCATCGGCGTGCGATGCGGCCGCTGCAGCCAGGGCGGTGGGGAGCCATACATCGTGGGCCGTTTCCTGGATCGCCCGCGCCGCGAGCGCGGCTCCCATCGCGGGTGCCTCGGGAAGCCGGGCTGCAGCGGCATAGGCGTGCCGCCGCGCCGATGGGCTCTCGTGATCGAGCACGCCCGAGTCCAGAATGAGTTCGCTTGACCGGCCGCTCCGGGGAATCGATGCAAGGGCGGCGCTGCGAGCCGCAGGCCCGCCGCGTTGCATAGCCCGCAGAAGTGTGGCGGATGCGACTTCCCCGCCAAGCAGACCCAGTCCATGCAGTGTTCGGATCGCCTCTGCTGCGGCGAGATCGTTCTCACTGCGGGCGAGGCTGTGAAGTTCTTCTGCAACTTCCGAGTACATGCCCTCGACGAGCAACCTTCGAGCGGTCGTCCGCCAGAAACGATTGCGGTGCGAGAGTGCTGCGACAAGTTCTTTGGCCGTCGCGTCCGACAAGTTCGGCGTGTCGATATCGGCGTCAGCGACAAGCCGGTAGATGCGGCCATGCGTCCGATCTCGAAGCGGATTGACGTGGGCGTTGCCATCGCCAAACTCGATCTTCGGAAGACCATGTTCCGGATCGCTCGGAAGATTGTGCAGGACGATGAACTGAGACAAGTCAGCAATCCAAATGGCGCCGTCTGGTCCCACTTCAGCTTGTACCGGGCAGAACCACTCATCGGTGGAGGCCGCGACATTGAAGCAGTCTCGTGTTCGAAACCCAGATCCATCGGGATATGCCTGGAGCCGTCCGACGAGATGCGCCGTGGGCTCGCAGACAAAGGCCATTGTGTCAACCCAGTGGTCTGGAACCTGATCGCCGGTTGCAAATGCATGCCCTGCGGCGGCGGTGAACTGTCCCATGAAGTCGCCCTGCTGCAGCTCTGGAAGCGCAGCGTGAATCTGCGTGGTGTCGCTGGCGAGCGCTGCGGCGGGATGGGTCGGGTGAGTGTTCAAGAGATCAGGTTTGCCAATGCCCGAGAAAAACGAAGGCGCGCCGTTGGCGGTTGAGCCGAAGACCTCGCCATCACTGCGAATGCCGAGGCCCCATGTGTTGTTGGTGAATTGCGCCATCAGCTCGGGCGCGTCATCCGCTTGGTCCCATCGCCATAACCCTGAACCGAACGCCTCCCCGCCTGTGCCCTCAAACCCGGCATATCCAATCGCGCCCCAGATCTGATTGTCGGGGCCCCACACAAGATTGGAGGGGCCCGCGTGCGTATCCCAGGTTCCGAACCCGGTGAAGAGCGTTTGCCGGCGGTCGGCCATGTCATCATCGTCAATGTCTTCATAGAAGAGCAGGTGCGGAGGCGACGCGACGATGACGCCGCCAGTGACTTTGAGAAGTCCAGTCGGAAGATTGAGGTTCTCAGCGAAGACCGTTTTCGTGTCAGCGGCGCCATCGCCGTCTGTGTCTTCCAGCACGCTGATGCGATCACGCCCGACGCCGTCTGCCCGCACATCGTTTGGGTAGTCCGGCGTCTCGATCACCCAGCAGCGGCCGCGCTCATCCCACGTCATCGCAATGGGATTGATGACCATTGGCTCAGCTGCGAAGACCTCCGCGCGAAACCCTGCCGGAACGATCAGGGCTTCGGCTGCTTGCGTTGGTGTGGATGCGGTCTGGAAGGGCATGGGCGGATCATGACCTTCGTAGTTCGGCACCCAGTCGTGTGGCTCATACGTGAACTGCATCGGTTGGTAGCCCGCGTGACGCGCCGCTGCCTCGTCGCCCGATGCCCACACGATCGCGCGTGCAAGATGGTCAGTCCAGCCGGGGTGCGTCCACGTGCGGTGATCGTGGCCCGACGCGGTATAGAAGACTCTGCCCTTGCCGTGTTCGCGGACCCAGCACCACGGTTCATCATCACGCGTGGTGAGAAGTGAACGATTGTCGCTGACATGCTCCTGGACATACGTTTCATCCCACGTTTCAAACGGTGTCCACCCTGCGGTGATGGGATGCGTGGCATCGACGATGTCCTGCGCGAACACTTCCGCGCCGTGTGATTTGAATCGGGCGCCGACCAACTCCATCCACCTCGGCGACTCCATGAAGCACCCGCTTGTGCAATGCAGCGCGGCGAACCCCCCGCCAGTGCGAATGTAATCGTCAAGTGCATCAGAGAAGCGCTCCGGCTCGGATGCATAGTCCGGATGGTTGGCGTACATGATGACGCAGTCGTATCGAGCAAGGAGTTCAGGCGTGATGGCGTCCAGATCCTCTTCCCAGTCGAGGACAATGCCTCGCCTGGCAAGCGGTCCCCACACATCATGCAGCCGAGCGGCTGGGTTGTGGTAAGCGCGGTCGCCGAGAAACAGAGCGTGCAGCCTGGCATCGTCAGCTGGGTTGGCTGTGAGCAGGACAAGTGCGGCGAGCAAATGATGCATCGCCGCACTGTAATCGCAGGGAAGGTGAGGTTGGCAGGTCGCGGGCTCAGAACAGGGGGTGTGGCGCGGTCTGTCCCCACGAGCTCAGCATGAGCACGAGGTCATCGGCGTCAAGATCACTGTCTGCGCTGCCGTTGGGTCGGACCAGATCGGTGATGCCTGCTTCGCGGTCCCCCCAATTCTCGAGAAGAATCAGGAGGTCATGCACATTGACGGTGGCGTCCCAGTTGAGGTCGGCGGTGTATGCGCAGTGCTCGAGCGTGCCGTTTCCACCGCCGGTAGCCCACGTCCCGTCAATCCCGTCGGCGAATGACTGTCCACAGTCGGTGTTTGAGTTGGTGATTGTTGCGGAGGCAGTCTCCTCGACACGCATGATGTCGCTGTCGCGGTGACCGCGATTGCCGATAAAATGGCAGTTGCGAAAGTCCACGTCGGCGTTCTCCTGAGCGGCGATCCCGCCGACATCATTGCTGCGGTTTCGCCAGAACACAGATTGATCAACGACCAGTGAGACGTTCTGACCGGCGTCGATGGTGCAGCCGGGGATGTTCCCGCCACCGTACGACGTGCTTGCATTGCCCACGAAACCGACCTGGGAGAGCGTTACATGAGATTCGCGGCCGTCAGGCGCCCACAAGGTGAGTGCGCTTGCTAAGGGGCTTGTGTTCAGGAAAAACAGTAAGCCTTCCATCGTGCCACTGTCGCCGTTGACAAAGATGCCGCCTCCGGAAATGGCGGAGTTCTCGGAGACCATCGTATCTCTCAGCGTGAACCCGTCGCAATAACCCAGAAACACGCCGCCACCGGCGCCATATGCCTCGCCAGTCCAGCCTGCAGTGTTCCCGGTAATGAAGCATTCATCAACCGTGAGATCGGTGCATCCCTGGGCATACAACCCGCCGCCCGAATCGGTGGCGTAATTGTTTGCAAGGCGGCATCCGGAGATGGTCAGGTTTGGCGACCATCCTGCGCAGACACTGGCACCATGGGAGTCAAGCGCGGCATCTCCAAAGCCGGTGCTGACACAGTTCGTTACCGTGAATTGGGACAGCGAGACATTGCTGCTGGTGAGGATGCGGAGGCCGCGATCGACGCCGTGTCCGTCGATGATTGTATTGAGGAGATTGTCACCGACGATCGTGAGATTGTTCTTGTCCTCGATGACGAGTCCGCCGTCCCATGTGCCGGGGCCGACCTCAATCCGATCACCATCGACGGCATCGTCTACGGCCGCCTGAAGATCGAAGTACACGTACGTGTCACCACCACTGAAGCGCGTTGCCGTTGGAAGGAGTGGCAGGTCGATCGACCACGGGTCATCCGGCAGCTGACGGAAGTCGTAGCCACCGTCGAACCAGTCGGCTGAGACGGTCGAGGCAAGAAGAAGGATGGTTGCGGTGGTCGTGACTCTCATGGAAGGCTCCTCAATGCTGTTTCCATGCCCCCTATGGCGTGTAAAGGCCTCTGTGTGTCCGTACAGCACCGAATTCTGGGAGGATGGCACGAAAGCGCTACCGACCGCCGGTCACTTTATTCCCTTTCGCCACAGGCACTTACAAAAAGTGCGAATCTGTAACTTGTTGTCGGAGCGGGAGATAAAGTGACCGGCGGTCCATGCGGCTGGCGGCGGGGGGGTCAGGGGCAGGAGGTGCCGAAATCGCCGACGACCTGGAGGATGTCGTTGACGTCCGCTACGCCATCCGCGTTGATGTCA
>CAZRBV010000063.1:0-8043 GCA_964598425.1 uncultured Isosphaeraceae bacterium
GCGGGGCCGACTCGTCGATCGCGTGATTCGACATCCCTCCGACTGGGAGGCGGATATTGCTGCGTATCGGGCTGCAAGACGAGCACTGCTGGAGCATGCATCCGCAGCGACTCCGTGGATCGAGATTCTGGGGTTCCCCGGATGCCCGATGACGCCTGAGATCACAGCTTCGGTGCGGGCCGCCGCGGGGACAGCGTTGGTGGTGGAAACTGATCTCTCGTCACTTCCTGCGAACGACGAGCGGCTCCGATGGCCCGCGCCGACGGTGCTCGTGGGCGGGCTTGATCTGTTCGGGGCGTCCCCTGCGGCGGCCGCTGCAATTGCGTGCCGGGTGTACCCGGGGGGAATTCCCGATGAGGATGCCGTTGCGGCCGCATTGGCCCAGCGGTTGCGAGGCTATCACTGAGCCTTCCGCACCGCGTCCGCCTTGTCCGGTTCACCCATGTCGGTGTAGACATCCGCCAGTCGTTCGGACGCCCATTGACGGTTCTCAAGGGACACGCCGCGGTCGTCTCGGTCCAACTCAACCTGCTGCTCAAGGAGTTGGGCTGCCTCGGCGTGCCGGCCGAGCAGGCGGAGCATTTCACCGCGATAGATCCGGTTGAAGCGGGGCCAGTCTTCATTGGGTTGAAAGCGAGCAAGGCTTGGTCCGAGCCCCTCGAGCATGTCCAGGGCGTCGGCGGGATGTCCGCCGAGTCGACCCAACTCCCACGCCAGATTGTTGACGAGCACGATGCGATTGGATGGGATGTCGCGATCATCTGCGGGTGCGATTCGCTGCACGATCTCCAGCAGGATCGGGGAGGCCTGAGAAGTTTTGGCTTCCGCGAGGGCATACATCGCGTCTTTGGCCTGCTGGCTTGATATGAGTTGTTCAAAGGACAAGTCCTGGATGAGTTCACCGAGAAGTTGCACGCCTTCGTCCCCATAGCCAGCTTGCGCAATCTTCCCGGCAATTTCCCAGGCTGCGCCCAAGGTATCCGGGCTGGTTGCACCGAGGCGATCACGCTTGAGATTGATGATCGCACGCCCCTCCTGCATGCCGTATGCAGTTCGACCCTCGGCGAAGCACACGACGGCCGACATGACTCTGGTGTCACTCATGGCAGGGTCGTCCGGTGTGAACCACGACTGCAGGATGTTCATGGACATCTCAACCTGTGCCCGGGCTTTGGCGACGGCTCCGAGCGACAGATAGGCGTGCGTCAGCACGAGTGGATACTTCCCTGCGGCGATGGCCTCATCCTGTGTGTCGATCCCGGCGACCACAGCCGGCAGGCGAGCGGCGGCGTTGTCCAGCACCTGCTCATACGTGATGTTCGGATCCCTCGATCCACTGTCATCGGTTGGAGGTGTGAGCATGTACTGCACCCCATCGATGATGGCCTGAGATCGAATCGCCTGACGGTGAGACTCGCGAAGCGCAGCTGCCTGACCGGAGGCGAGCAGGCTCAACCCAATGACACCCAGAATGAGCAGGACGATCATGGTGATCGAGAGCACCACCGGCAATCGATGGCGCCGATACAGCAGTTTGAGGTGGTATCCAAGCGTGGGCCGCCGAGCCGTGATGGGTGCCCCTTCAAGGAACCGCTGGATGTCCTGCCGCAGCTCGACGGCCGACTGATATCGGCGATCCCGGTCCTTTTCCAGTGCCTTGAGGCAGATCGTCTCGATGTCGCCGCGGAGCATGTGCACGATCTCGCTCGGACGCGTCGGCGGGTCTTCCCGGACGATGCGCGCGGCCTCGTGAATCGGTCGATCGGTAATGGTGTAGGGGGGATGGCCTGTGAGGAATTCATACAGCACGACGCCGAGGGCATACACATCGCTTCGAACGTCGATGTCGTTGGGATCTGCTGCGCACTGCTCGGGTGACATGTACTGCATCGTCCCGATGAGGGCGCCGACATCGGTCTGCAGGGTCGTCACTGCCAGGTCGCTGTCGGTTGATCGGGCAACTCCGAAGTCGATGATCTTCGGGTCACCGCTACTCGTGACCAATATGTTTCCAGGCTTGAGATCGCGGTGAATGATGCCCTTCTGATGCCCATGCTGGGCGGCATCGCATACCCGTTCAAAGAGTTCCAGCCGGCTGCGAGTGTCGAGATTCTTGTCCTTCGCATACTGCGTCAGTGTCTTCGCGCCAGCGAGATACTCCATCGCGAACCAGGGCTTTCCACCCTCGCCTTCGTCGGTCATTCCGGCTTCAAAGATCTGTGCGATACCCGGGTGTCGCAGTCTGGCAAGAGTTTGGACCTCATAATGAAATCTTCGAAGCGCCGACCGCGATGTGACGCCCGAGCGAATCATCTTGAGTGCAACGACGCGGCGAGGTGACTCCTGCATGGCCTCGTACACGGTGCCCATGCCGCCAATGCCAATGACGCGTTTGATCGTGAAGTGTCCGATGGTCTGGCCGACCATCGGATCGGGGCCATCGGTGCCCCTCGATGTTCCTCGAAGCATGGCGGCCGAGCGGTCAATGGTGGGGGCATCGCCGGCGCTGTCGTCGCGATCCGGCGTGCCCGGTCCAGAATGAGGATCTTCATTCATCGATGGTTGGAGAATACCTCCTCAGGGGCCACTCTTGGGGAACCCCTGTATTGATACACCCCAGAGATCAAGCTGGACTTGGCGCAGATGCAGGGGATACCCTCGGGTGTAGTTGAGCTCAATCATTCCCGGAGGAATGTGATGCGCCAGATCGAGAGACGGAAGATTGCGGCGGTGCTGGGCGGGTTCGCGGCCGCATGCGCTGCTGCTGTCGCGTCCCAGTCGCCTGCGGGACCGGTCCCTTCGCAGTCACCAGAACAACTTCCTTATCACATCACGATTGATGCATCGTCGATCGGCCTGGAAGGCGGGCTCGATCTGGTGCGTACCCAAGGGCCCGATCGCGCCACAGCGGTGCGGGTATTCGTTGTCGGGCCCGATGGCGTGCAACGGCCCTACGACGGACCGAGTATCGCGGTCTACCGAGGGCACGTGAGCGGAGTTCCAGGCTCCAGTGCCGTTCTGTTTGCCGGGCGGACGATGTCCGCGGGATGGATTCGATTCCCGGATGGACGCCTCATGCCGATTGGGGATGCGCCCCGCGCCGTGGTGGATGTCGCCGGGCGACCTCCGGTCCCCATGTGCGCCGTCACCGAGTTGCCTGTGGTCCGCCGGGGCGATGATCCGCCAGCGGTTGGTGATGGCCCGTCGGACACGATGCGCGTGCGGGTCGCTGTCGAGACCGATTATGAGTATCGGTCGTTGTTCGACTCCGTCGCTGCGGCAGTCGAGTACGCAAGCTTTGTGTATGCCGGTGTTGATGAGGTGTTTCGTCGGGATATGAACGCGAGGACACCCATGACGTTTCTTCGTATCTGGGATACAGAGGATGATCTCTTCAATGAACCGGATCCGCTCACTTCGCTGCAGTCCTGGTGGAACGCCAACATGACGGATGTCGAACGCGATGCCGTACAGTTCTTTTCCGGACGCCGTGATCTTCCCTATGGGGGCATCGCCTTCCTGTCTTCGCTCTGCAGCGGGGGGCATTATTCCGTCGTTGGCTATGCCATGGGAGCGAGCGGTGATCTCAGTGTCCCCAGCGCCTTCAATTATGACGTACACGTGACTACCCACGAGCTCGGTCACAACTTCGGGACGCTGCACACACACTCCTACGGGATTGACGACTGCATCAATCTTCAGAATACGCCAGTCCGAGGGGGGATCATGAGCTACTGCTCGCAAACAGTCAGCGGCGGCAATGCCGTGACGGACCTTCGTTTTCATACGGTCTGTCAGTCAGAGATGCGGCAGCATCTGGCGGAAGTGCAGGATTGCCTGGGGCGCGACTGCAATGGCAATGCGGTTGCCGATGCTGAAGACATCGCGGGCGGCCTGAGTTTGGATGTCAATGCCGACGGTGTTCCGGATGAATGTCAGGACTGCAATGCCAACGGTGTTCTTGATCCCAATGACATCCTGGGCGGAGGCAGCGCCGATGTTGACGAGAACGGCGTGCCGGACGAATGTCAGCGCGACTGCAATCTGAACGGTGTTCCCGATGTCCTGGACATTCGAGAAGGCACCAGCCACGATCGCTGGGGCGATGGCGTTCCTGACGAATGCGAAACAGACTGTGACGGAAATGGCATCAGCGATTACTCGCAAGTGCAAGAAGATATGACGTTGGATCTCGATCGCGACCTCGTGCTCGACGAGTGCGCGGATTGCGATCTTGACGGCGTCAGCGATGTCCTGGAGCTTGACGGCGGCTGGGGTGCCTGGGTTGCTTCGCTGACCGATGGTCGCGTGCATCAACTGCATCCGGTGGTGGGGACCGTGACGCGCGTCGGTGGCGTGGAGGGCATCGCCAGTCTTTCGTGGGATCTCGTGGTGGTATCCGGTCGGCGGCTCGTCGTGTCGATACCGATGTCGGACGCGCTCCGTGTGTTTGATGATCGGGGGGATCTGCTTGCGGAGTGGTCGGCAGAGGGTGCCATGCGGTCGCCGCGCGGTATGGCCATCCACAATGGACGGCTTCTGGTCTGCAGCGGCGGAACTGGGAGCGTTGTGGGGTTTGATCTGGCGAGCGGGCAGTTTCTGGGCGACATCGTAGAGGCTGGCGCTGGAGGATTGGGCGTTCCGATCGGCATTCATGCTCGCAGCGACGGGACGCTTCTCGTCGCAGACAGTGCCAACAGCATCCATATGTTTGATGGGGAAACGGGCGGCTCGCTTGGTGTTCTGGTGTCGTCCGAGAGTTCTGGAGGCCTTGACGGGCCGCGCGGCATTGCAAGCACGATTGACGGTCGCCTGCTCGTCGCGAGCTACTACTCAAATCAGGTGTTGTCCTACGACAGCATGACCGGTGAGTTTTTGGGGCAATTCAACGACGGAGGCACGGATGTTGCGCTCACCATGGATCAACCCTGGGGAGTCCGCCGGGGACCTCATGGAGGGATCTACGTTGTGCGTGCGAACACGCAGCCGGAGGAAGCGCACGACCATGGCGAGTTGGAGCATTCGTTCGAGGGCCATCACCGGCATGTCAGTGACGCGTATCTTGGCACTGCGGAACTTCACATCAATTCGACGCGGGTGTATATCTTTGATGAGGCAACTGGGAGATTCCTGCGCTCATACGTTACGGGGAATGACACTGGGATCTTCAGGCCCAGCGGTATCGACTTCATGCCTGGGCATCCGAGCGACTGCAATGGCAATGATGTCGCGGATGATTGTGATATCACCAGCGGATTCAGTGAGGACGCCGATGGAAACGGCGTTCCCGACGAATGCGGCCCCGGTCCCTGCGTGAGCGACCTCTCACTCGATGGGGTCGTCGGAACCGATGACCTTCTTGTCGTTCTTGGCGCGTGGGGAACCTGCGCGGGCTGCGGAGCGGACTTCGACCATGACGGTCTGGTCGACGCCGATGATCTGCTCCAAATCGTTGACCGGTGGGGGAGTTGTCCCTGATCGACCCCATCGTGGTCTGGCGGCGAGAGGTCGAATTCCCGACATCAGTCCGCGAACGCACACCAGCCTGTGCCAGTGCCGAGCGTGGGTATTGAGTGAGCGGACCGCAAGCCTTCGTGAATGTCATGCACTCTGTGTATCCTTCGAGGCATGATCCCGACAGACACACCGTTACTCATGCTTCTAGCTGCCGCTGATCAAGTTGGAGCGGGGGATGTGGCGAACAAGACCGCTGAGCCCGAGCTCACTGCGATCCTGACGATGCTTGGCATCGTGGTCGGCGCCGCCGTCGTGGCGCATGTCGTCGTGAGTTGGCTGCTTGGACGCTTGGCGAAACTCTCTCGCGGGCGATTGCGATGGGGTGGTGTGCTTGCAGCCGCAGCGCGGGCACCAGCTGGCCTGGCGATCTGGCTTCTTGCGGGAACGTGGGTACTTGAACATGCCGCGAGCATATGGGTCTTCTTCTCTCATGGCGACGAAAACGTGGCGACGGATGTCGATCACTTCGTGCACATGATTCTACCCGCGGTGCGAATCATCATCGCCGTGTTCTGCGGTACGCTCTTCGTGGCACGATCTGTCCGGCGAACCCAACACGTGATCGAGGACCAGGCGAGAGACAGCGGCAGCGAGATGGACATGACTGCGCTTCAGGCGCTGTTTGGTGTCGGCGTCGTGCTCGTTTGGATTGTCGGCATTGTCGTTGGCATGCAGTCGCTTGGCATGAATATGAGTGCCATCCTGACGGTTGGTGGAATCGGCTCGGCGGCGTTCGCGTTCGCATCCAAGGATGTGATCGCTAATTTCTTTGGCGGCATCATGGTGCTTTTCAACAGACCGTTTCGCGTGGGCGATTGGGTCGTTGTGAAGGGCGTCGAGGGCGGCATTGAACGGATCGGGCTGTACGCCACGCATATCAGGACCGGAGACAAGCGGATTGTCTACATTCCGAACTCCACCTTTGTCAGCAGTGTGATTGAAAACACGTCCGAGCGAACGAATCGCCGTATGAGTGAGACGATCGGCGTGCGGTATGACGACTTCGATGCGGTCGAGGCGATCATTGCTGATGTCCAGTCACTGCTGGAGGGGGACGGCGACATAGACCGTGATCAGGCGATTCGTGTGAACTTCGGAGGCTACGGCGACTCGACGATCGACATCGCCATCCTCTGCTACACGCAGACAACAAGCATTGCGGAGTATGTGAAGGTCCGCGAGCGATTGATGTTGCAGGTCGGGCGGATCGTGCAGCAGCACGGTGCCGACTTCGCCTTCCCGACAATGACGGTGGACATGCCCTCGGCGGGCTCGGCGTAGATCGGGACTCGCGCCCCATTCCGATACCCCGCTTGTCGGGGGAGGGGAAGAACATGATCTCTTCTCTCCCCTCCGGGGAGAGATCCCCAGCAGGGGGTGAAAGGGGCCGCGCCTGCGGCCACGTCTACTCGTCAGCCGATTCCTGCTTGTCCTGCTCGTTTCCGATCAGGGCGCCGGTGACGGCACCAGCGCCGCCGCCGACCACAGCGCCGACCGGGCCAGCGATGAGGGCGCCACTTGCTGCGCCAGCGCCTCCGCCGATCAGCGCATCGGTTTGAGTATGAGTTTCACATCCGGCAAGGCCAGCAGTGGCGAGGGCGACGATTGAGAGGGCTGTGATGCGCATGAGGGATCTCCTTGCCCGCAGTGTGGGGGCAATCAACTGGGGTGTCAATGGCCCGACTCGGTTGCATGCTCAATTGGCCACGGATTCGTGACATGGCATGCTCGGCCCGTGCGGGCGATGTAGTCCTGGTGATAGGTCTCTGCCGGGTGAAAGGTTCTGGCGGGCTGCACGTGGGTGGCAATGGGGGCGGCGTACTTGCCGGATGCGTTGGCCGCATCGATCGCTGCCTGAGCATCTTTCGCCTGCCCGTCGCTGGTGGTCCAGATGCCGGATCGATACTGCGTGCCGACGTCCGGTCCCTGGCGGTTGACCTCGGTCGGGTTGTGCATGCGGAGAAACGCGTCGACGAGTGTGCGATACGACATCACGCTCGGATTGAAGACGACTTTGACGGTCTCGGCGTGGCCTGTGTTTCCCTCGCAGACGGCTCGGTAGTCGGCGCGGGCGTCGTCGCCCTGCATGTAGCCGCTCTCGGCATCGATGACGCCGGGGCCCTTCTGCATGTAGTGCTCGATGCCCCAGAAGCATCCGCCTGCGAAATAGGCGGTCTCAGTTTCGATCGGTTTGCTGGCGTCGGGCAACGGGGTTCCCTTCTCGAGAAACGTGAGTGACGCGGAATTCAGGCAGTGCCGCTCGCCGGTGGGCGGTGGGCCGTCCGGGAAGACGTGCCCCAGATGGGCATCGCACCGGGCGCACGCAATCTCAGTCCGAACCATGCCATGGCTGTGGTCATCGGTCCGCGCGACATGCTGGGGATCGAATTCGCTGAAGAAACTCGGCCATCCGGTCCCCGAGGTGAACTTGTGCTCACTTGAGAAGAGGGGCAGTCCGCACACCACGCACGCGTAGACGCCGTCCTTCTTGTTGTCCAGCAGCGTGCCGCAGAAGGGTGCCTCGGT
>CAZRBV010000064.1:0-7491 GCA_964598425.1 uncultured Isosphaeraceae bacterium
TGGGCGGTCGGCTCGTGAATCTGGTCAGGGCTTGATCGCAGCAGCCATAAGCGTCGTTGTCCGCGCCATTGGTTTCCTGGCCGCCTACCACGCTCCCCGCAGGGCCGAGGAGTTTGCAGAGAAAGGACTGTTCTCGTGGCGTATACCGTTCTTGCCCGTCGCTACCGCAGCCGTGACTTCGATGAAGTGGTTGGACAAGCGTCCGTTGCCGACACACTTCGACGGGCTGTGGAGCAGAACCGAACCGCCCACGCATATCTCTTCTGTGGCACCAGGGGCGTCGGCAAGACGACGATGGCGAGGATTTTTGCCAGGGCGATGAATGTGTCGGATGATCTGGCTGATGCCGAAGGAATCGCTGAGGCCATTATGCGGGGAGATGATCTGGATGTCATCGAAATCGATGGCGCGTCCAATCGCGGTGTGCAGGAAGCCCGCGATCTGATTGCGGGCGCAGGCCTCTCCCCTGCGCGATGTCGTTACCGCATTTACATTATTGACGAGGTTCACATGTTGACGACTGAGTCGTTCAACACGCTTCTCAAGACGATGGAGGAGCCGCCCGAGCACGTCAAGTTCATTCTGTGCACCACCGAGCCTCACAAGGTACTTGCAACCATTCAGAGTCGTTGCCAACGCTTTGACTTCAAGCCAATCCCAAGGCATCTGATTGTCGGCCACCTCAAGGAGATTGTCGCGAAGGAGGGTGTCAGCGTTGACGAGGCGGCACTTGGTCGAGTGGCGGAGCTCGGTAACGGTTCGATGCGAGACGCCCTCAGTGTGATGGATCGGCTGATGGCAGCTGGGGATGACCGCATCTCTATGGAGATGGTCGAGGCGTCGCTTGGATTGCCTGAGACTGCGATCATCGATGAAATCATTTCTGGCATTGCTTCGTCGCAGCCCGGCGTGGCTCTGGAGGCGGCCGATCGCTTGCTGGCATCCGGAACAAGTATCGATCAGGCCCTTGGGGCATTGACAGAGGCTTTCAGGCGAATGTTGCTGCTCAGTACGTGCGGGCTGCACACGGAAGTACTCGACCTTCCGGACGAATTGCGAGAGTCCCTCATGGAGCAGGCGAATCGGTTTGATCAGCCCTCGCTGGTTCACGCGATCGCCGTAAGCGAGTCGGTTGCGAGGCAGGGGCGTCTTGGTGCTTCATTCCGAGCGCTCTTTGATGCGGCCATCGTGAGACTCTCGCTTGCGTCGGATCTCATCGATCCCGCACGTGTTCGTGCACCGGTCGAGGCGGGGGCGAAAAAAAAAAGGCCTTCGCTGAAACCTGCTGAGAACAAGCCAACGCTGAAAGCGAAGACTACGCCTGTAGCGAGTGAGTTGCCGCAGGCATCCCCTGCACCCCGGGGGCAGTCCGCCGGCGCCGATGAGGGACTCGAGGCCATGTGGCAGCGCCTGCAGGAGGGAGCCACCTCGCAGGCTGCCAAGGCGACCTTTGCCGACGTCCAGCCAATTCGCTTTGACGAAAACCGAGTTGTGGTGCGTTCTGTTGAGGGCGTGATTCCTTCGATGGTTGTGGACCGCCTCACTGAGTGGCTGAGCGATGCTGCAGGACGAGGAATTCGGGTTGAACCCGAGTGTGAGCCTGAACCGCCGCGTGCAGCGGACTCGGCAGCTGATGTTGACGATCCTCGAGTCGATTTGGCGAAGGATCTCTTTGACGCGACCATCATTGACGTGAAGCCTGGATCCGGGAAGTAAGGAGCCTGCGAAGATGTTTGAGGGCATTCGAAATATGGCCGGCATGGCCTCGCTGATGCGGGATCTGCCTCGTATGCAGCAGCGAATGGAAGAGGTCAAGGCATCGCTGAGTTCACTGCGAGTTGAAGCGGTTGGCCCAGGGGGTGCAGTGCGAGCAGTGGCGAGCGGTGACCTGGAGATAGCTGAACTCACCATTGTCGACCCCGATCATCCGGAATTGGGCACGATGGTTCGTGAGACAGTGAACACGGCGCTGGGGATGGCTCGCGATGAGATGCGCCGGCGGCTGGCGGAAGCGGCCGAGGAAATGGGTTTGCCCGTGCCGGCTGATGGGATGCAGTTGCCGGGTGGGTTGTAGTGGCAGCCGGTGGTTATCCAGAGCCAGTCGAGAGACTGATTGAATGCCTTGAGCGGATGCCTGGGATTGGCCGACGTACAGCTACCCGGCTCGCTTTTCATCTACTCAAAGCATCTCCCGATGAAACGGCTGCGCTTGCTTCGGCAATCGGCGAACTGAGCAGTCGAGTCAGTTGTTGCGAGTGCTGCTGGCAGCTGACTGATGTGCAGCCATGTCGAATCTGCGCAGATGGTGCCCGAGATACCTCATGCGTACTCGTCGTGGAACAGCCACGGGATCTCATGAGCATCGAAGCGACCGGCCTGCATCGGGGTGTGTATCACGTTCTCACTGGGCGGCTGGATCCACTCGGCGGCGTTGGTCCGGAGGATCTCACGATTGCGGGCCTGCTTGACCGTGTTGATGAGCCGGAGCGAAACGCCGGCGGCGGCCGAATCGAGGAAGTCATTCTCGGGCTCAGCCCAACGCTTGAGGGCGACACCACGGCGCATCACATCGCTGAGGCTCTTTCGACTCGAGATGTGCGTGTGACGCGCCTCGCTCGGGGACTTTCCAGTGGCACGTCGCTGGAGTTTGCCACGCCGGCCATGCTGGCAGATGCCATTCTCGGGAGGGGATCGCGGGAATGACGTGAGCATGGCGGGCACACGAGAATCGTGGAGTACCATAGATTTTCCATGGATATGCGTTTCGAAACACGGCAGCAGGCTGGACTCTCTCAGCAGCAACGACTGAGCCCGCGGATGATCCAATCGATGGAGATTCTGCAGATGCCTATTCAGGCTTTGCAGGAGCGGATTGATCAGGAGTTGGAGTCGAATATTGCGTTGGAAGTCGACGAGCACCTGGCGGGACGATCTCCGGGATCTGACGGCGAGATCGGCGACGAAGAACTTGTTGTGGGGGAGTCGGACACATCGGGGGACGGGGCCGATGACTTTGAGCGTTTGGCCACGATGGAGCGGTCCTACAAGGAAGCGTTTGACAACGAGTACTCCTCGTCGAGTTGGTCCGCCTCAAGGATGGCCGGTGAGCGGGACCGGAAGATGGACGCCATGGCGAACATCAGCGCGCGATCTGAGAATCTTGTCGATCAAGTCCTTCATCAGTGGTCGTTCGCCGATGTGCCCGATGACGTGGCAGAAGTTGGTCGGGTACTCATCGGGCATATCAACGATGACGGGTTGCTCGATCTGCCGCTTGAGGAGATTGCGTCGATCGAGTCTGAAGCCACGCACTCGGTGACTGTTGAGATGCTGAGGGAGGCCCAGCACGCGCTCCAGCGGCTTGTCGAGCCAAGTGGAATCGGCGCCTCGACGATTCAGGAGTGCCTGCTGATTCAAGTGGACGCATGGGCTCGACGCCCTGGCGAGGACATGGCGGCCTGGGAGCGTGTCCGAGAGCTCATCGAAGGGCACCTTGAGGACCTCATCCAGAATCGGCTTCCGACCATTGTCAAAGGGACGGATCTGACTATTGATGAAATCAAGGCAGCCATCAAACTCATGCATCGGCTGAGCCTCTCGCCTGGAAAGCAGGTTGTGGATGAACATGTCCCGCCAGTGATTCCCGACGTCATCGTGGAATACGATCAGCAGCAAGACGAGTACGTTGCTGCGTTATGCGATGGCGTTGTGCCGCCGCTTCGTGTGTCTCCTCGTTATGTCGAACTTGCCGGAGATAAGTCGGTGGAAGGAGATGCTCGCGCCTTCATCGGAAAGAATGTCAGCAACGCAAAGTGGCTCATCGAGTCAATCAACCAGCGGAGCAACGCCGTGCTGCGGGTTGTCCGCATCATCCTTGACAGGCAGCGTGGATGGTTCGAGCAGGGGGCTCGAGGGCTCAAACCACTTCCAATGACGGAGGTGGCTGATCTGCTCGGTGTTCATGTGGCGACCGTCAGTCGTGCCGTTGCAGAGAAGTGGATGCAAACGCCCCGCGGCATCGTGCCGCTTCGCCGCTTCTTCTCAGGCGGTACCGAGACAACCAGTGGGGAAAATATGTCGTGGGAGGCCGTCAAGGAGGTCCTGCGCGAAATCGTCGATTCCGAAGATCCTGCTCACCCGCTCGGAGACGAGGCGATTGCTGCTGCCTTGCGAGACCGGGGTGTCGACATCGCTCGCCGGACGGTCGTCAAGTATCGCCAGCAGCTTGGAATCCCGCCGGCAAGACTCCGTCGAACATACGAGTAGTCGCGAGCTACAACTGTTCGATTTCCGCAGTCTTTTCGTTGCTCATCGTATCTACCTCGGAGATTTTGCTCTTCGTGAGGTCTTCAATCTCTTGCTTGAGGTTCTTGCCCATGTCCTCCGACAGGGAGTCGCTTTTGTCTTTGATTCTCGCGTCAATCTGCTTCATGCCGTCGCGGCGCTCGTTGCGAACAGCGACGCGCGTCTCTTCGGCGAGCTTTCGCACTTGGCCTGCAAGTTGAGTGCGCCGTTCGGCGGATGGAGGCGGAAGGTTGATTCGAATCGCCTCGCCTTCCACTTGGGGATTGAGTCCAAGATCAGCCGATTCAATTGACTTGGCAATTCCGTTCTTCAAGGTGGGATCGAACGGCTTGACGAGCAGTTGAGTTGCCTCTGGAACGGAGATGGCGGCGACGTCCCGCAAGTCTACGGTGGTGCCGTAGGCCTCGACTTTGAGGTACTCCAAGAGGGCAGTGCTGGCGCGTCCTGTGCGGATGCCACGGAGTTCCTTCTGCAGGTACTCGATCGACTTGTTCATCCGGGCGCGGGTGTCCTTGGTGATCGTGTCCGCCATGATGTGCTCGCTTCCTGAGAGTGAAGATTGAACCGCGGTCAGCTGGATTCTACGGCGGTCTCGACCGTGTTGTGAATGAGTGTCCCAACCGGCTCGCCTTGGACGACACGCATGATGTTGCCCGCCTCCTTGAAGTTGAAGACGATCACTGGCAGGTCGTGCTCCATGCACATTGACAGGGCAGTCAGGTCCATGACTCCCAGCCGCTCCTCGATGGCTTGTGAGAACGTCAGTTCATCGAAACGGCGGGCGCCCGGGTTCGCTACTGGGTCGGATTCGTAGACGCCATCGACTTTGGTCGCTTTGAGGACGACCTCGCAGTTGAGTTCCGTGGCGCGGAGTGAGGCGCACGTATCAGTCGTGAAGAACGGATTCCCCGTTCCGGCGGCGAGAATGATGCACCTGCCCTTTTCCATGTGCCGAAGAGCTCGCTTGCGAATAAAGGGCTCGGCGATAGAGGGCATGTTGATCGCCGAAAGCAGCCGCGCGGGCTGGTCGAGATTCTCGACGGCCTCTTTCAGCGCCATGCCATTCATGACTGTTCCAAGCATGCCCATGTAGTCAGCCGTTGACTGGTCAATCCCGAGCCGGCGGGCGAGATTGGCACCCCGGATCATGTTGCCTCCACCGACCACGACCGCAAGGTTGACGCCGGTTCCGGCTACAGCTGCGATCTCCGAGGCAATCTTGCGAAGTTCATTGCTGTCGATACCACCGTCACCGGGGCGGGAGAAACTCTCGCCACTGATTTTGAGGAGGACTCGCTTGAATGGACGTCTGCGGCTCATGTCAACCTCGTCTGCTTGTCCTGGAATCGGAATCCGGTCTGAGATCGGTGCTCAGGTGCCTTGGAGCCAGTTCATTCTCTGGGTGAGCAAGGCCGTGACCTCGTCGAGCATGTTTCGTGCGGTGACTGGCCAAACGGCCCACTTGGTCGAGTAGGGTTCAGAGGCCAGCTCAAGGCCGTCGCGAATCGCTCGCTTCATACGCCGCGTATTGAGCTGCGATACAAATTCCTGATCCAGTGGGGCGGCAATCTGAAGGTTGTCCGGGGCAGGAACGATGATTGCCACGGGATCATCCTCCGCGGTGTCCTCGCCCTCCAGGAAGTAGACAACGGCCCAGAACCAGCAGTCTCCGTACCAGCGGAGTGACTCCACAATGTCGTCGCGCGAGGTCATGAACTCTCGGGCAATGTCGAAGAGTTCCGCGGCCGGAACCGGCAGATCCATTCGGAGATCCGAGATGCTCGGAACACTGAATTCATCCTGCCACGGCGATCGCTTGTCGGTGATGGACATAGGGGGGACATGATATCGGCTCTGCCGCGATCCGGTGGCTCTGGAGTGGCGGTGCAGATGCGTGTGCTGCGGGGCCTGCGCTGTGGCGTCCGCTTCCGAGGGAGGCGGTCGTGGGAGGCTTACGTGGTATTCGGGCGTTCCGAGGCGGGGGCGCGGTACTCGATGGCGTCGCGCTTGGTAGGATCGTGACATGGATGCTCAAGGCGAGAAGACGGCGGCGGCGACCTCAAAGGCCGATCTGGCACAGGCCTCTATTCTGCTGGTAGACGACAATCAGCAGAATCTTGAGTTGATGCAGGCGTATCTTGAGGATCTCGGGTGCAAGGTGTCTGCGGCCGTGGATGGGGTCGAGGCTATCGAAGCGGTGGAGGCGGATCCGCCGGACTTGATTTTGCTGGATGTCATGATGCCTCGCATGTCTGGATTCGAGGTGTGTCAGAAGATCAAGGCGCAGCCGGCAACCCGGGACATCATTGTCATCATGGTGACGGCGCTGAATGAAGTTGGCGACTTTGAACGGGCGGTCGAGTGTGGGACCAACGACTTCATCGCCAAGCCAGTCAACAAAGTCGAATTGCTCGCCCGAGTCCGCTCACTCCTTGAGCTTCGGTTGCAGCAGAGGAAGAGTGATCAGTTGGGGCCTGAGATCACCCCTCGGGCGGCAGATGTTGAGGGACTGAATGACGAGGGGGATCGCATTCTGCCGCCGCCAACTGAGGATGCAGGCGAGGCCGGGTAGCCCTGCGGCGTGTGATCATCGGAGGCGTTGGTTTCCTGGATGCGCGTGCTCGGGGGGGACGGGCGCATGCGGCAACGCCGGTCCCACCATGCAACCTCTTGCGAGGCCCGTACCGGCGTTGCCGAAGATTGTGAATGTCCGGGAGTCGAGGGCGTCAGGCCGCAGCGGCTCTGAAGGTCAATGCGGACGTGTCACCGGGGCGGACCCATGCGGTGTTCTTGGGGTCGAGTCTGCTCAGCAGGTGGTCGAGGTAGGTTCGCAGGGCTTCGCCGGTAAACGTGGCGAGCCAGTCGACCGGCGCGGTTGGGTTATGGGTACGGATCGCGTCGATCAGATTTGCTTTTGAGTGCATTGCGGGGCGAACTCCTCTGTCTGAGATCAGGCTTCGGCCGCAGCGGCTGGTTGCGTTGACCTGATAATCGGCTGAGATTGCCCTCACCGGCCGTTCGGGTCGATGAGATACACAAGTCCGAGCGGGTCACTGGGCGAGTGCCCCCTAGATCTTGGGGGGCATTTTTTCTTCCCGCAACGTCCGCCTGACGCGGTCGCCGCTCCTTCGAGGCCACCCACCATCCACGCTGCTTCGAGGCCACCCACCAACCAGGCTCAGTTTG
>CAZRBV010000065.1:0-7416 GCA_964598425.1 uncultured Isosphaeraceae bacterium
CCCCGGCGGCCGCCGCCCGGCGGGGGGGGGGGGCTGGGGGGGTGGGGCTTCGGGTGTTGGCTGGGCGGCGGCGCTGCGTTTCGGGCTCGGTTGGGATTGGGATTGTGTGCGGGATTGGTTGTCTGGTCTTGTTGCGGGCGATTGGCATGCAGTTGTTGTGTTGGCCACGCCAGCCAGATTCCGCATCCGATCGCGGCCAGCATCAGAACGCCGATGCCGCCAGCAAGAATGCCAACCCGTCGCTGGGGATGTCCATGCGATCGGTCCGGCAGATGTGCCTGGTCATCGGTGGCTGCAACCGGAAGCGCGGCATGGGCCTCATCGGCCATGTGTTCGAGGGCATCGAGTGTCAGGAGTGTGGCACCGCCAGTCGGAGCGTTCCGATTCAGCGTGGCGAGGTCGAGGCCGGGCACGGCTCGCATCAGTCCCATGCCCCACTTCAGAGCGCCCGCGCGGTGCTCGGACGTCACGCGGAGCAGTTCCACCATCGCGATGTGCAACTCAGCGGAGTCTGACATCAAGATGGGGCTGATTTCAAGTCGGAGCGATCGATCCAGCAGTCTGGCCGTCGGGGATGCATCGTGGTCGTCCCGCGTGATGGGATCGACATCGAGTTGAGTCCCGGTGTCGAAGGCCGTTCGATTCCAGAATGCAGGGTGGGTCAGCGATGCCGCGTCATGCCGCAGGCGGCGTACCCAGTCATCTGTCGACAGGATGATTGTGCGGAATTCGAATGTTCGCCGTCCTGCCTCGTCGATCGGCCCTTGGGTACATGCTGTCACGGCGGTCCTGCCGGTGGGAAGCGGTCGCCCGAGCAGCATCACGGTACCTGGTTCGAAACTGCGATCTGTTGGTTGACCGAAGTCAGTATCACGAAGGGCGGCCCGCTCCCGGTCACTGACGCCGCCCGACCACGCACGCTCTCCGTACCCCCCATCGGATCCCATGAGGTGCGTATCAAGTCTCACGGCTGACTTCCGTCCTGTGGTTTTGGCTTGGTTCGTCCAGCCTTGGGTGGAGGAGGATCATCGCCTGCGGGTGCATCGGGCGCTGTCAGCTGCGGCGGCGGCGGCGGTGATGGAATTGACTCCTCGACAGCCGGTGGTGCCGCGGGCGGCCTGATTGGAGCTTGTTCCCAGAATGTCGCGATCATTGCAACGGCCACCACAACGATCCCGAAGATGCCCATGGCGATCCAGAATCCAATCCACTTCCGATAGGACTGCTGCGCAAGTTGCCGATCTCTCCGCGCTGCCTGGCGGATGTGTTCAACTCGCGCAGCCTCTGCGCGTTCAACGTCTACTCTTGCCATGGCGGCCCCGACGTGTTTCATGCAGTACTTCAGCGCGTCGGAGAGGCCAGCGGGTTCATGCTGTGTATTGGGAACCGGGCGGCCGATAGCATCGCTCCGCGTTCGAACGGCTGCGGTGGCGAACATCCGCATACGGCCACCATATTGAATGAGGTTGGGAATCCGTGACTCAATGAACGCCCGGGCCCCGCCAGCGGAGCGGACGAGTCCGACATGTTCATCGCACTTGGTGAGAGCAACGGCAACCGGCACCTGATCGCCGCCCGGTCCCTGTCGAAGGTAGTCGACGGCCTTCACCATTCCGTAGTCATCATCGACAACCTCGCGGGCCGCCCCAGCGTGAACATTACCCGGATCGATGAGCAGGACGACCGCTGCGGCGTGGTCGAGGTGGTCAATGAGTTCTTCGGCCTGAGCGCCACCTCCACCGTCGACAAAGGCATGTCGAAACACTTCGCCTGGGTAGTCCAGCATCACCATGGTGGCGTTCATGCCTTGCCACGAGACTTCAACTTCGCTGCAGAGTGATCCTGCCGTCGCGGCAGGCCACTGCCCCTGGCTCAGTTGCTCGACAATCTCCATGCACAGTTCGTGCATGGCGCCCTCGGTGGCCCGCATGTGGAGGCCATCGCCAGCCCGCCACGCCTGTTCGTAGAGCCGAGCGAGGAAGACTGTTTTGCCAGCTTTCCGTCGACCGAGCATGAGGATGCGATCGCGGCGCCGCAGGGGTGCAGACTCAGAAGCGAATCGTTCGTCGTAGTCAGCGGGCATGAGGCTCCCCGATCCGCTGGGCCGCCGGCAACACACCGGCTGTGGACACTCCCAGCCTACTCGTTCCCTTTGGGCATGGTCGTGTAATTTGGGGCTTCCTTGGTGATCTGAATATCGTGCGCGTGAGACTCAACCAGCGATGCGCCGCTGACTCTAACGAATCTGGCTCGTTGCCTGAGTGCTTCGACGCTTTCGCAGCCGCAGTATCCCATAGCCGCCCTGAGCCCACCGATCAGCTGATGCACGTAGTCACCGAGCGTTCCACGGTACGGCACACGCCCCTCAACCCCTTCTGGCACGAACTTGGTGGACTCGGTCACACCGGCCTGGCCGTATCGATCCGCTGAGCCTCGCCCCATGGCCCCGATACTGCCCATTCCCCTGTAGGTCTTGTATCTCCGGCCACCGTGCAACACGAGTTCGCCGGGGCTCTCATCAAGTCCGGCAAAGAGGGAGCCAAGCATGACAGCGCTCGCGCCGAATCCAATCGCCTTGGGAATATCACCACTCTGCCGGATACCGCCGTCACCGATTACTGGGACACCCGATGACTGGCACGCGACGCACGCGTTGGCGATTGCCGTGAGTTGAGGGACGCCGACGCCGCTGACGATCCGCGTCGTACAGATGGAGCCGGGGCCGATGCCGACCTTGACTGCGTCAGCGCCTGCCTCGACGAGATCCTCGGCTGCTTCCCCGGTGGCGATATTCCCAGCAATGACATCAATGTCATGGGCAGCCTTGATATCGCGAACTGACTGCAGCACGTTCTCGGAATGTCCATGGGCGGTATCGACTACGAGCACGTCCACATCCGCGGCCACGAGTGCTTCGACGCGATCCATCTGGTGTACACCGACGGCAGCGCCGACTCGCAGTCGTCCTCGCGCATCTCGGCAAGCATGCGGATGGCGTCGCACGTTTTCAATATCTCGCATGGTGACCAGCCCAGCCAGGCAGTCATGCTGGTCAACGAGAATCAGTTTCTCGATTCGGCCGCGGCTCATGAGCGACTCGGCATCAGTCAGATCAATGTCCGCAGCAGCGGTGACGAGTCGATCGCGGCCGGTCATCACATCGCCGACCCGATCCATAGCGGACTCAACGAAGTTGATATCTCTCCTGGTCAGAATGCCTGCGATAGGGCCTCGACCGGTGCCGTCACGTGTGACCGGGAAGCCGGAAACATGGTGGGACTCCATCAGGTCAATGGCTCGCTGCACGGAATCGTCGGGGCTCAGCGTCACGGGGTCCGTGATGATTCCGTTCTGGCTTCTCTTGACGCGAGCCACCTCTGCGGCCTGAATCTCAGGCGACAGGTTTTTATGGATGATTCCGACGCCACCCTCCTGAGCCAATGAGATCGCCAGCCGGGACTCCGTCACGGTATCCATCGGGGCTGAAATCAACGGAAGTTGCAGCGTAATCCTGCGGGTCAATCGGGTCGAGACATCGGCCTGATCCGGGGTCAGATGGCTCCGCTGCGGGACCAGCAGAACATCGTCGAACGTGATGCCTTCGGGGATCGATATACGCTCCATCTGAGGATGATCAGCGACTGGGGCATGGGTGTCAAGGTCTCCCGCTCCAAAGTGCGTCCTGTGGTACGATCGCCGCTTCCAGATGTCCATGCGAGCCCTGCTGTGAGGGGGCCCGCTCGAAGGAGTGACCACCGTGTCCAATTCGCTTCCGGACGCTCGACTCGTCCATCACGCCAAGGGCACGACGCCCGGCACTGGCGAGACGCAGTTCCGCAAGTTTCTCAAGGCGTGCATCACGTACGCGGCGTCCGACCTGCACATCAAGGCTGACGGGCCACCTCGGATCCGCGTTCGCGGCGAGCTCCGGCCGCTGGACACGTCCCACGTCACGCATGACGAAACGCATCAGATCGCCAAAGACGTGCTGGATGAGTATCAGTATGAGATCTTCGCGACCCACGGCCAGATGGACATCGCGTACGACTACGACGATGACCATCGGTTCAGGGTCAACATCTTTATGAGCCGGGGCAAGGTGTCTTATGCCTGCCGGCTCATCACATCCGAGATCAAGCGTTTTGACGATCTGCATGTGCCGGACCTGCTCGGCGAAGTCGCCCTGGCTGCAAACGGGCTGATTCTGTTCGCCGGGGTCACGGGCAGTGGCAAGAGTACTTCCATCGCTGCCATGCTTCAGCATGTCAACGAACGGCGGCGATGCCACATTGTGACGATTGAAGATCCGATTGAGTACATCTTCACGGAAGCCAAGGCAACCATCAATCAGCGTGAGGTCGGCATCGACTGCCTGAGCTTCAACGAAGCGCTGCGGGCGCTCGTGCGAGAAGATCCTGACGTCGTGCTGGTGGGCGAGATGCGTGACAAGGAGACGTTTGAGGCTGCGATTCGAGCGGCCGAAACAGGACACGTTGTGTTCGGGACGATCCATGCATCATCTGCCTGGCAGACCTTTGGACGCATCTACGACCTCTTCGAGGAGGGCGAGGTGCCTCAGATCCGCAAGCTGCTGGCCTTCAATATGCGGGCCATCATCTACCAGAAGCTGCTCAAGACCCTCCATCCGGACACGACGCCTCGAATCCCGGCACTCGAAATCCTGCTGGGCACCCCATCGGTCCAGAAGTACATTCTGGAGGGACGCGAGGGCGAGCTTCTCGACATCATCAAGCAGAGCCACGAAGAGGGCATGGTCGACTTCACCAGCGCGTTGGTGCGTCTTGTCGAAGACGAGTGGATCCATCATCGAGTAGCCATGGATGCCACGCCCAAGCCCGAGGAACTCAAGATGCGACTCAAGGGTATTACCTGAACACATGACACCCACCACGACCGAACTTGCGCAGACCGCTGTCTTTCTTCTGAGCCCATGGAAACCCATGCTGATCTGGGGGACATTTCTTGCATGGGCATGGCTGGTTGGCAGCCGAATCGATCCCGATGCCCGGAACCTCCGGCTTGATCCCGTCCGATGGAATCTCATCAACATCGGGGCAGCCATTGTCGGTTTCGGGGTGATGCTGTTTGCCGGCATCTTCTACATTTCCTGGGTAGCTGGCACAGCCGTGCTGCTGGCGCCGATTCTCGTGTACTGGAAGACTCGCAACAAGGCAGTCCCCGAATCCCGCCAGTTCAAGTTGTTCCAGAAGGGCACCTCTGGCCCGCAGGCCAAGAAGCGTCGCAAACGAGGCAAAGCCAAAGACGCCACCCTGGTGTTTCACGGAGCTGACGGCGAATTCCCGGTTCCAGAGGACGAGGATCCTCAGCTGGACACCTACCTGCAATTGGATGGCATTCTGAATCCAGCCGTGCTCAAAGGCAGCACCCGTGTCGATCTTGCGCTCGGCAGCAGCGGGCTCGCGTCGGCATTCACGGTTCACTCTGTGCGGGAAACTCAGGAGCCGATGCCTGCCAGCGATGGCGCCAACATTGTCAACATGATCAAGCAGATCGCGGGCATGGACCTGGCCGAAACGCGAAAGACGCAGTACGGCAGTTTCACGATGGTGACCCCGACGAATCGTCACAAGGTGACTGTGACGGTGACCGGCTCATCCAAGGGCCAGTTTGTCCGCCTTGACATCGATGAAGCCGACCGCATCGTCATGCCTATCGAAATGCTGGGACTGCAGCCGAGGCAGCGTGAACGCCTGAATGCATTCCTTGATCCTCAAAACCGCCACGGCATCATTCTCATCACGGCCCCAAAGGGGCAGGGACTGTCCACGACCGCAATTTCCCTGCTACAGCAGCATGATGCATACACAAGCAATCTGAAGATTCTGGAGCGGCGAACGCTCAAGCAACTGGAGGGTGTCGACCACGTCCAGTGGGATCCCTCCAATCCGAACCTCGACTTTGCAACCAGTCTGCAATCGATCCTGCGACGGGATCCTGATGTCGTGCTGACCGAAGCCCTTGATGCCGACACCGTGCAGACGGCATGCAAAGCGGGGCGCGACGGGGCCCTGCAATACATGGTGTTCAATGCCGACAGCACGGCGGCGGCAATCAGAGCATGGTGCCAGCTGGCAGGCGATGTTGAACTTGCGACCAAGCCGCTGCGAGCCGTCGTATGCCAGCGTCTGGTTCGTGTGTTGTGCCCGGATTGCCGGCAGCCATATACCCCTGCGGACCCCGCCAAGTTGGGATTCCCGGAGGGCACCACCCTGTACAAAGCCAGCGGACAGGTACAGGTCAAGAACAGAGTCGAGGACTGCCCCTCGTGCCATGGGACGGGGTACTCGGGCGTCACGGCACTCTTTGAGGTCTTCCCGGTTGACGAAGAGTGCCGCCAGGTCCTCACATCAGGTGACTTGAAGGCTGCGATGGTGCACGCTCGCAGAAACAAGATGCTGTTGCTGCAGGAAGTTGGTCTCCAGCGAGCAGCATCGGGGATCACATCGGTGGAAGAGGTTTCACGAGTACTCGGTGGTGGTGGCCGCAGCCGATCCGCGTCGCAGGCTGCCAGGGCGTAGACCTGAAGGAGGCACTGCCGTGATTATGAACATTGTTGTCATTCTGGTCATTGCGCTGCTGGCCTACTGGTGGGCGAATCAGGGTTTCTTCAGCGGACTCCTGCACTTCATCTGTGTCGTATGCGCTGCAGCGATCGCGTTTGCATGGTGGGAGCCGCTTGCCTATGGCCTGCTGCTCGGCTCATCAAAATGGAATGGGCTGGTACCCGGCTCAATGCTGCTGCTGCTTTTCCTGGTATCGCTTCTGATCCTCCGAAGCATCACCGACAAGGTCGCAGGAGGCAATACGCGTATTCCACGCCCAATTGATGCAACTGGCGGCGCCATCTTCGGCGCGGCATCAGGGCTCGTCACTGCCGGCATGCTGGTCATAGGCACAGGGTTCATTGACATCCCTGAGGGAACCCTCGGCCATACCGGATGGGGTGTCGACGGCAATGGGCGGGTGCACGAGGAGACTGGAAGCGGCCAGGACTATGCCACACAATTGTGGATTCCAGTCGACACACTGACGGCGAGGCTCTTTGAAGGCCTCAGTATGGGGTCCTTGCACCCAGACATTGATGGGCGTCCCATGGCCGCATGGAATCCGTACCTGGACAGGCAGGCAACACTTCTGCGAACACGACTTCGGTCAGAGGATCCATACACCGTCACCCAGCTCGCGCAAGCGCCGGGCAGTGTCACGATTGCGGCCCCACTCTCATCAACTGAGGCCAACGGAACGACCTGGTGGATGATCCCGATGGAGTTCTCCAAAGAGGGCATGGACCTTGGCCGCGGGATCGCCATCGGAAATACGCAGGTGAGGCTCGTTGGGACAACGGACGATGGGACGTCGGTTCGGCATCCGAGA
>CAZRBV010000066.1:0-7127 GCA_964598425.1 uncultured Isosphaeraceae bacterium
CCCACCAAAAAAAGAAAACGCATGAAATGGTCCCCCCAAACAAAATCAGGAATCATCGTCTAAAACATGTTTTTAGGCTATACCATAAAACCCCGCATTTGCGGATAAGAGTGAGGGGGGAGGGGTCCCGGATGACCCCCAGATGGTCCCAGATGATCCCCAGATGGTCGGAAAAAAGTTGAAAAAAAGTCAAAAACAAGTCGGGGAAAAGTCGGGTGAATGACCCGGATGCCCCCCGGATGAGACGCCCCCGCATGCGCCGGCCGATGGTCCGGCTGGGCGGGCTCACCCGTCTTGCCCTCTCTTCATTGGATATGGCATTCCAGAACGGCTCGGCCCACATGGACCCTCTATGGGCAAACCACCTCGCCGCCCGAGACCAGCCCTCGCGTTCTTCAAGCCGCGGAATCGGGGCCTCCCTGGCTCGCAGGCCGGCTGATGTCTTGCCCTATCCTGAGCCACATCGCACTGACTCGCTCGCAACTCATCTATCGTGTCTTTGCCGGGATGGCCTGTCTTCTCGCCGCGGTTGGCTTTGTGCGGTACGCGTACGGGCCGCTCCTGCCTGCGATGTTTCATGCGAGTTGGTTGGACTCAACCTCCGCCGCCTACATCGGAGCCGTCAACTTTGGCGCCAATCTCATTGCGGCGATGGCATGCGCTCGGTTGGCGCGGATGTTCACCGCAGGCCGCGTGGTTCGCTGGTCCCTCATTCTTGGCATTGCCGCCACGGCGGGGGACGCCTTCCCGCTCGGGCTCTGGTGGCTTGGTCTGTGTCGTGGGCTGGCCGGGTGTACGGCGGCTGGTGTGATCATTCTGATGCCGGTCATTGCGGTGCGGGGCCTCGACCCGAAGTACCGCAGCACAGTGGTTGGTTTGCTCTTTACGGGCGCCGGCGCGGGTGTGGTACTGGCGAGCGTTCTGATACCGCTCGCGATCGGTACCGGGCCGCGAAACGGCTGGCTGCTTATGGCTGCCGGGACAGCGGCGTGCACCGTTTTTGCATGGCCCATGCTCCGTCCCGTTCCTGACGCGAGTGAACGAGTGAAGCCCGAGGTCGTGCGTGGGGCGCCGCGGCGTGCACTTGTGTTGCTCCTGCTTGGATACGCGATGTTTGCGGTGTGTTCGGTTCCCCACTCGGTCTTTCTCTCGGCGTACTTGCACAAGGAGCTTGGCTTGGCGACTGGCGAAGCGGCCTTTGCGTATGTGTCGTTCGGAATCGGGCTGGCGCTTGGTGGCCCGGTGCTGTGGACTGCGGCTCGGCGCGTTCGCGGCGGTGTTGTGTGGTACTGCGGCGATTGCGATTGTGCTGCTGAGTCGCAGTGTTCCGCTGGTCATTGTGTCGGGCGGCTTACTTGGCATGGCGCAGATGGGGATGGTGCCAATCGGTTCGGTGTGCTGCCTGGAACTTGCCGGGCCGACCGGTCACGCCGTGTGGTGGGCGAGGTTCACCGTTGGCTACACGCTGGGCGTGACGGCAGGAACCTTCATCATGGGCGCGATGTTCAGCGCCGGGTGGGATTACATTGATGGATTCTGGATGGCAGCATGTTCCAACGTGGTGGCACTGGTATGCGTGGGTGCCGTGCTGTTCATGCGGGCGTCTGCCAGCACGTCTGGGCAGGGAGAAGCTGCATGTTGATTGATATTTCACCACCGATTTCGGAGTCGCTCGCAGTGTGGCCGGGTGACGTGTCCTTCACTCGGACGCATCACAACACCGTCGCTTCGGGCGACACGATCAATCTTTCGTCTATTGACTGCACACTCCATCTCGGGGCTCACGTGGACGCCGAGCGGCACTATGTCGAAGGTGGTCGGGACGTCGCGCAGTGGCCGCTGGAGCTTTTCATCGGGCCGTGTGATGTTGTGCACGCGCCGGTGGGGCCAGGCGATCGCGTGGTGCCATCGCACATCCCGCCGACACGCGCGCCCCGCATTCTGCTGCGAACGGACACGTACCCGGACCCATCGCGGTTCAACGAAGACTTTGCTGGTATCCACCCGGACACGGTGGATCTTCTGGCGGACCGAGGCGTATGTCTCATTGGCATTGACACCCCGAGCGTCGATTGTTTCGCCGACCACAGTCTGTCCGCGCACCATTGCTTCGGCGCGCGCGGCGTGGCGATTCTCGAAGGGCTTCGCCTCTCCCACGTATCGCCCGGCACCTACGACCTCATCGCACTGCCGCTCCGCATTGAGGGCGGGGACGGGTCGCCTGTGCGGGCGGTTTTGCGGCAGTGATTTCACGCAGGGTCTAAGCGTATTCGTGCTCGTACCCGAAAAACGATATCGCCCCCATAGTCGAACTAACGTGAGGCGAAAAGAGTTGCCCGTAGGCAGTTGCTCTGCGCGACTGTGTCTCGAGAGACTCAGTCCTTACTGAAGTCCACACGGAACACGCCGCCTGAGTACACCGTCAGCCATCCTACCGGCGGCCCTCGACTTGTCAAGGGGGCTCACCATGCGTGTTCGGGCACTTCCAGGGCGAAGTGGGCATGGCTGGGGCTGGGCGTAACTACTGGCGCTGCCCCATTCCGGCACGGGGGCGTGCAGCCATCGCGAGGGGACTGTCATGGCACAGGACGTCGTCGTAGACACCGTACTTGGGCTCGACATCGGCGCATCAAGCGTCGGCTGGGCACTGATCGAGCTAGAGGATAGCCAGCCTGTTCGCATACTTGATGGCGGGTCCCGGATCTTTCCGGCAGGCGTCGAAGGTGACTTGGCGAGCGGCCGGGATGAACCACGGACGATCGCCCGCACGCAAGCGCGGCAGGCTCGCCGTCAGACGTTCCGGCGCCGCCAGCGTAAGCGGCGTGTGTGGAGGCGACTGCAGGACGCTGGTCTGCTGCCGGAGTCGTGTGACATCCGCCCTGCGACGATTGACGCGACGCTCAAGGGGCTGGACCGTTCCTTGTTTGCGCAGCACATCACAGACGGGGATCATCGCAAGGCGCAGATACTTCCGTACCTCCTGCGGAAGAAGGCGGCTACCGAGCCCTGCGATCCGCACACGCTCGGCCGCGCCCTGTATCACCTGGCTCAGCACCGAGGGTTTCTGTCCAATCGCAAGGGCGGGGATGACGACGACGAGCGAGGCAAGGTCAAGGCAGGAATCTCTGAACTTGCGGCGCTCATTGAGGCTTCCGGTGAGCCAACGCTTGGTGCCTACTTCGCGTCGCTTGACCCGACTGCCCGCCGAATCAGGACACGATGGACAGCGCGGTCCATGTACGAGGATGAGTTTGAGGTCATCCGGGCGATGCAAGCGGCACACCACCCGCAACTGTCTGAGAAGTTCTGGGCTCGGCTTCGCCATGACCTGTACTTTCAGCGTCCCCTCAAGAGTCAATCACACTTGATCGGACGCTGCACGCTGGAGCCGGACCAGCAGCGGGCAGCCGCATGCTCGCTCGTGTCGCAGCGGTTCAGAATGCTGCAATCAGTCAATCACTTGCGGGTCGAGGAGTCAGAGACAAGCGATCGGCCGCTGACTGACGATGAACGCGCCGGTCTCCTGAACGCCCTGCCCAATGGTGGTGACCTTACTGTGGCGAAGGCCAAGAAGGCCATTGGCCTGCCGAAGTCAATGAAGTTCACGATTGAGCGGGGAGGGGAGAAACGCATTCCGGGCTGCCGCACAAACGCGCTCATGCTCGGGATGCTCGGCGAAGCCTGGACCGAAATGGACGCCGATACTCAAACACACTTTGTTGAGACCTTGGAGGCCTTTGAGCGAGATGCGCCTGCGGCAAAATGGATTCGCCGACGGACCGGGCTGGGCAAGGCGGAATCTGAAGAACTCGCGGGGCTCAGGCTGGAGCCCGGTCACGCCAACCACTCCCGTAAGGCCATGCTGGCCATGATGCCGATGCTCGAGTCGGGACGGAGTTACATGGAGGCGAGGCAGGAGGCATATCCGGAGTCCATGGTGAGCACCGAGCCGCAACCGCTCATCCCGCCGGTCGACATCGCACTCCCCGGGATACGAAATCCCGCGGTCGAACGGGCGCTGACCGAGGTGCGACGCCTCACCAATGCCATTGTGCGTGAGTACGGCAAGCCTGGCTTCATTCGCATTGAACTCGCACGCGACCTCAAGGCCGGCCGCAAGCAACGGAAGGCACTCTCGGACCGAAACCGCGAGATTGAAAAGCAGCGGGAGGAAGCCAAGCGGCAGTTGCTGGACGAAGCAGGCATTCAGACCCCTTCGAATCGGGACATCCGCAAGGCGATTCTGCTCGAAGAGTGCGGCGGCATTTGCCCATACACAGGCAAGTCCATCAGCTGGGGTTCCCTCTTCGGCGCGCATCCCCAGTTCGACATCGAGCACATCATTCCGAAGAGTTGCGGCGGCGAAGATGGGTTCCAGAATCTGACGCTGTGTTACAACGAAGAGAACCGGGAGGTCAAGAAGAACAAGACCCCCTGGGAAGCCTATGGCGGCACCCCCAAGTGGGATCAGATACTCGATCGCGTCGGCCGGTTCAACGGCGAGCGCCGAATGGTCCAGGCCAAGTACAAGCGGTTTACAAACGACTCGCCTCAGGAGGACCTGCTGGATGGGTTCACTGAACGCCAGATGAACGACACCAGATACAGCTCGAAGCTGGCGATGCAACTGGTCGGCACGTTGTACGGCGGCACCTCAGATCAAGCAGGCACGTTGCGTGTGCAGGCAACTGCCGGCCGCGCAACCGCCACGCTTCGTCGCCTCTGGGGGCTTGAGAACTTGTTGGGTGAGGAGGGGAAGACCCGTGCGGACCACCGGCATCACTTTGTAGATGCCTTGGTCACGGCGCTCACGACACCGTCAGCAGTTCGGTCCATTGCGCGGGCCGCGGAACGCGCGAGCGAGGCGGGCGACCGCGACCTCCGTGTCCACGTCAAGCCGCCCTGGGCGACGCTCCGAAGTGACGCGGAGGCCCAAATCGACCACATGGTGACGTCCCACCGCGTGGACCGTCGGCTGCAAGGTGCCCTCCACCAGGAGACGAACTACTCACCGCTCCGCGGCGACTTGGGCGGCCGCGATGCAGAGGGAACCTGGCGGCACATCAGAAAGCCGATCGCCAGCCTGTCGGCCTCAGAAGTGGGGCAGATCGTCGACGCGGAGGTGCGCAAGATTGTTCTGGCCGCGCTGGAAGACTCCGGCAAGCCTGCCAAGGACACGTTCAAGGATGAGGCCGATCACCCGGTCTTGGCGCGCAAAGATGGCACCACACAGCCCATCCATCGCGTTCGCACTCGAAAGCGTCAGAAGGCCGTTCCAGTAGGCAAGAAGGGCCATGAGCGATATGTGGCCCCAGGCGCCAATCACCACATGGCCGTCGTGGGCGTGCTTGGTCCTGACGGCGAGGTCGCGAAGTGGGAGGCCCACGTGGTCACACTTCTGGAGGCTGTACTTCGGCGCAAGCGAGGTGAGCCCATCGTGCAGAAGGACTGGGGCGAAGGGCGGTCGCTTTTGTTTACGATGCGGAGTGGGGATGCGATTCAGATCGAATTGGACGGGCATGACAAGCCACAGGTGTGCGTGGTCAATACGGTTTCTGGAACGCGCATGGAGGCCAAACTGGCTAACGACGCGCGGTCGGCAACGGACATACGAAAGGCAGGGGTCGCGGGGGGGCGGTTGGTTTTCAGCCTCAAGAAGCTGCATGCCAGCGGGGCCTGCAGGGTGAGTATTGACCAGCTTGGACGAGTTCGGCGCTGTCATGAGTAGCCGCATTGTGGAGATTGCAGAAGCGTCTGCGCACCTTCGGTTCGAGAATGAGCTGCTTGTGATCGAGTCTGAGGAAGCTGGGACGCACACGGTGCCGACGCGGGAATTGGCGGCAGTCATCCTGTCGAATCCCAGGGTCACGTTGACCCATGGCATCTTGAGCGGCCTTGCGTCGGCCAATGTCCCCCTGATCTGCGCCAACCATGAGCGGCAGCCAACGGGGATGTTTCTCTCACTCGCCGGGCACTCCACGCACGCCGAGCGATCGCGTATGCAGGCTGGGATCTCGCAGCCGACCACCAAGCGAATCTGGCAGCAGATTGTCAAGGCCAAGATTGTCTCGCAGGCCAATCTGCTTCAGGAGGTGCACGCGTCCGATGGCGGACTCTCGCTGCTTGCGGGCGGCGTTCGGTCTGGTGACACAGGGAATGCTGAGTCAACGGCGGCGCAGCGGTACTGGCCCTTGCTCTTTGGTGACGCAACCTTTCTCCGAAGGAGAGACGCGGCCGATCAGAACCGCTACCTCAATTACGGCTATGCAGTGCTTCACGCATGCACTGCCCGCGCAGTGGCAGCCGTAGGCCTCAACCCCTCCCTCGGAGTGCACCACCGGAACCGGTACAACGCGTATTGCCTTGCCAGCGACCTCATGGAGCCATTTCGGGTGTGGGTAGATGAGACGGCGGTGGAAATCGTCGGATGCCATGGGCCAGATGCTGCCATGAGCCGTGACATTCGGGGCCAACTCATTCGCAGTGTGATGGATCGAAGGGTCGTGGGCGGCGAGTCGCGAACAGGACCGGATCTCATTCAGCGCGCAGCCTGGTCCCTTCTGGCAGTGATGCAGGGGCGGGCAGCCACGCTGCGGCTCTCCGCATGAACCTCCATGTCAGTCATTCGAAACCACTCCGAGTATCGGGCCTTGTGGCTGTTTGCGCTTTTTGATCTGCCGACGAAGACCCGCGATGAGCGGCGAAGGTACACACAGTTCCGCAAGGCGCTGCTTGCGCACGGGTTCACGATGCTTCAGTACAGCGTGTACGCTCGCTATTGCCCGGACGAAGAGTCGGCGGAGACACAGCGGCGTGCGGTTCGCGCATCGTTACCCCCCGCGGGGCAGGTGCGTGTCATGGGAGTGACCGATCGACAGTTTGGCAAGATGGAGGTGTACTTCGGTGCAAAACGAACCGAGGTCGAGGACCCGCCAGCGCAGTTGATGTTGTTTTGAGTCACCACAGACACCGCAACCCGCCTCTGTGAGGCGGGTTGCATGAGGTGTAGTGTACTCAGGCGACGTGTCCCGGCTGACTTCAGCGCTCCGCTCGGAGCCGTAAGCATCCCGCGAAGTGTACTCAGGCGACGTGTCCCGGCTGACTTCAGCAAGTATCGCCACGAACGT
>CAZRBV010000067.1:0-7090 GCA_964598425.1 uncultured Isosphaeraceae bacterium
CCGCCCATGCCGCCGCCGCCCATGCCGCCGCCGCCCATACCGCCGCCACCGCCGCCGCCGCCACCGCCGCCGAAGCCGCCCGCGACGCCGCCGCCGAAGCCGCCGCCACCGCTCCCGCCACCGCCACCAGGCTTGCCGCCATCGGTGTCTGCATCGCCTTCAATAACCCGCTCGGACAATGCACTTCGGTCCGTGCGGGCGCTCACGATGCGGTATGGCCTTCCGGGCACATCCGCCTTGATCTGGTCCTTCAACCACTTCACGACGTTGTCGGATATGAACATCACAGGGTCTGACGCGGTCAACTCAACTGACATGACAACTTCAATCCGTGGCTGCCCACCTGCCTGGCCGCCCTCCCCAGCCTTCAACGTTCCACGGAGATCGATCAACTCAACCAAGCGCCGAGATCCGGGATCAATCGCCATCGCAGCGTCAAGGTCACCACTCGTCAGCGCAGCTTGAGGATTGGCCGATGCAAGGGACGTAGCGGCATCATGAAGGACCCAAGGCCACACATCCCTCCGATCAAGCAGCCCCAGCGCCCAGTCGGCCCCAACGGTCTGCTTGTACTCCGACTCCGCCTGCTCATACTCCCCCTGAAACTTCTTCGCGGTGTCGATCGCCTGCTTGACATTGCGGGGCGGCTTGTCGCCAAATGCCTCCCGCTCCTGAAGCGGCCGAATGAACGTGACGCCACCCGCGGCAACCGCCAGCGCTGCAGCAGCCACGAACCACTTCGTTTTCTTGTGCCAGACCTGCTCGCGGCGGACACGGCTCGGGACCAGATTGGCGTCAAGGCTCGCCAATCCCACCCCCTGCAATGCCAGCCCGTAGGCCGTACCGAGATTGACGATGTTCTCGGCAAATGCTGCAGCCCCCTTGCCCTCGACGCGAATGCGCCTGAACTCGTCAAGCCGGAGGACATTGACTTCCTCAAGTTGCTGGCCGATGAACTTTCGCAATCCCGGAATCCGGAAAGTTGATCCCATCCCGATGATCTTTGAGATCTCCACGCCGGGTCGTGTGTTTCGAAAGTACCCCAGGGATCGCTGCAAGTCCTGCAGAAGGTCAGTGAACACAGGCCGCATCGCGGCCATCATCTGCTTAGCGTACTTGCTCGTCGAGACTTCCCTCTTGAGCGCCTCGGCCTTCTGGTGGGAGATCTTGAATGCTTCGGCAATCGCGACCGTAAAGTGGTTGCCTCCAATGGGGAATGTGCGGATCCAACAACGGCCCTGATCAGCTATCACCACATCGGTCGCCGTCGTTCCGATATCAATAAAAACACTTGCCCCACCTGTCCCCTGAAGGCTGAGGTCATGGGTCATTGCGTTGTACACCGCGACCGGGCTCAGCGTCAGGACTTCCGGGCTGAGTCCAACCTCTCCGTACAGGTCCAACAACTCGTTGACCTTCTCGCGGGTAACCGCAAACAGACCAACTTCAATCTCCGGCGACTCATCGCTCGTAAATGTCTGATAGTCCCATTCGACTTCCTCGATCGGAAACGGGATCTGCTGCACCGCTTCGAAGCGAACGATGTCCGGGATCTTCTTGGGCTCAACTGGCGGCAGCTTGGCAAAGCGAACGAACGACGAATGCCCCGCAACGGACATCACGATCAACTCGCCCTCAAGCGACTTCTGGCTGATCAACTGACCCAGGCTCAGTCGGAGTACATCGGAGACGTCGACATCCGGTGTCGTCAGGACCTTGCGATGCGGAATGACGGCGAAGTCTGCGACCTCAACCTCGTTTCCAGATCGCTCCAGTCGAATCGCCTTGATCGCATAGGCGCCGATCTCGATCCCCCAAGCTGCGTGTGCGGTAACCATGCGGGTGTCCTGTGTGCGTGCTCCCCCCCAGAAACACAATTCGCGGTTCTCAGCAGGCGGATCCTCACCACCTGCGCGGCATTCTTGAGCGACGGATCATACCCGTCATCTGGTTCCTTCGGGTGCCAGTTCAGATCTCGATGCATCGCGCTCGAGCATCTGAACGCGTTTGACTCGGGACAACACGTCATTTCGCGCCGCTGAGCTCTTCAACTCAATAGCATTGCCATGATGAGCCCGCCTCTGGTCACCTTTCGCGTCCGAGTCCTCGGATGCCGAGTCAACCATGCCGAAAGGCGCGAAATCGAGGCAGTTCTTCGGTCTCGCGGGCTGACCGAAGCCCCCCCGGGCACGTGCGGGGACCTGGAGATTGTCCATACCTGCTCAGTCACCGCTCGAGCTGCGGCAAAGTCCAGGCAGGCCGCTCGCCGCGCTGCCAAAGGTGGTCTGGAGGGTGATCGGAAGCCCGTCATACTGGTCACAGGCTGTCTGGTTGGCTCTGATCCCAACGATGCCCGGAGTCTGGCGACTGGTGGCGGCACCTCGTTTGACCACACCAGACCGGTCCCGGAAGCCGTAGCAGGCTGGCTGGATGCGATTATCGGACAATCGGCATCTGAATCCCCCGTCGAGCCCACGCCAGCACATCATCCGCGTCGGGCATCGGCCCTCAATCCCCTCCCGCTGGCCCAACTGCCCTCCGACGCCTCAACCCATGTTCGAGCCGAAGTGAGGGTTCAGGATGGCTGCGATGCCTACTGCACATTCTGCGTCATTCCCCGAACGCGGCCCGTCCTTCGCACCAAATCGATGTCCGTTGTTCTCGATGAGGCCAGCCGGCTCATTGATCTGGGCCATCAGGAAATCGTACTTGCCGGGATATTTCTCGGTGCCTACGGCCACAACACGGCATTGAGACGAAAGCAGCGGCCAACCCTCTCAGATCCGCTGGCCGAGCTGGTTGACGCTGTTGCCGGTCTCCCCGGCCTGCGACGCCTCAGGCTCAGCTCGCTCGAACCCGGTGATGTCACAGACGAACTCCTGACCGTGTACGCATCCCACCGGCAGGTTCTTGCCCCCCACCTTCATCTGCCTCTCCAGTCGGGATCAGACCGAATGCTGCGACGCATGAATCGCCAGTACCGCATTGACGAGTATCTGGAGATGATCGATCGCGTCACCACGGTGCTCACATCCAGAGGCGTGCCACCAGCGATCACCACAGACGTCATGTGTGGCTTCCCTGGAGAGACCGAGGCAGACTTCCGGCAAACAGTGGACGTAGCAGGACAGGTTGGCTTTCTCCACATGCACGTCTTTCCGTGGAGCCCTCGGCAGGGCACAGCGGCTGCGCGATGGATGCAAGACGCCCCTTCACGCGAGCTGGTCAATAAGCGTGTCCGACACCTGATCCAATTGGATGCCGATCTGGCCAGCACATTCCACGACCATCTGCTGGGAGGCGAAGTCAGGATCTTCGCCGAGCAACCAGACCCGAATCGCCGTGGCCATTGGATTGGCAGGTGCGACCACTACGCAAAGATTTCCGTGAAATCCACCTGCGGGCGGGGTGAATTCGTTCGTGCAATTGCCCGCAGAATCGAGGATGATGCAATCATTGCGGATGCGGTGGCGTCACGGTCACTGCCAGTCCTGAATCCCCTTTGACTTTCCTTTGCAGACGAGAAGGATCTACACACATGCCGCCCGAAGGCTCGCCAATGGATATGGACCCGGCCCTTGAGGCAGAGATCGAAGCGGCGCTCGGGGAAATGTCGGTCGCGGACATCGACCAGCCTCCAGCGCCAACCGCGACGCGTGGCAGCCGCCCCGAACGCGAAGGCACCGTCGTGCAGATCCGCGGGCAGGAAGTGCTCGTCGAATTCGGCCCGCGGTCGAGCGGCGTCTGTCCGCTCGCCGCCTTCGGCACGCCGCCCGCACTCGGAAGTCGCCACTCATTCACCATTGAACGACGCGACGTAGATGATGACATGCTCATCTTGTCAATGAAGGGTTCCATTTCAAAAGCAAAGTGGACCGACCTCGCCGAAGGCCAGATCACCGAAGCGCTGTGCACCGGCACGAACAAAGGTGGCCTGGAGATGGAAGTCTCAGGGCACAAAGCCTTCATGCCCGCCGGACAAGTCGATCTTCGTCACATTCCGGACCTCAGTGACTTTGTCGGAAAAAAGATGCCATGTGAAGTCATGGAACTCGATCGGCAACGCGACCGCATGATCCTCAGCCGCAAGAGCGTGCTTCACGCGGAACGCAAAGAGAAACGCGATGAGTTGATGGCCACGCTGGAGCCGGGGCAGAGCTTTGACGGTGTGGTCACCAGCGTGCAGCAGTACGGCGTCTTCGTAGACATCGGCGGCGTCGATGGGCTTGTGCATGTGTCAGACATGTCGTGGGAACGCATCAAGAATCCGGGCGACCTCGTCAAGGAGGGTGATGCCGTTCGCGTCCAGGTACTCAAGATCGACATGGACAAGGATCCGCCCAGAATCGGTTTGGGGATGAAGCAACTCGTCTCAGATCCCTTTACTGCAGCCGCAGGCGATCTCAAGGAAGGCGAGATTGTCTCAGGGACGGTCACACGGTTGGCCGCATTTGGCGCATTCGTCAAGATCGCCGAAGGCATTGAAGGGCTCGTTCACATTTCGGAAATGGCTCACAAGCGGATCTCACGCCCGAATCAAGTCGTGCGCGAGGGCGAGGTGATCGACGTCAAAATCCTCAAGATCGACCCCGACACCAAACGCATCGGCCTGTCCATCAAACAGACGACGGGTGATTCGAGTGAGGGCGGCGGAGGCGGAAGCACCCGCCCGGACGATCCGGCACTGCGCAAGTTGCGGGCAAAGTTTGGCAATGGGCCGCTCAAGGGTGGTATCGGCTGAGTCTCATCAGCCAGCGATCGGAGACGACCGCAGTTCCTCAATGAGCCGAGCAAAGCCAACTTCATCAACGAGGGCGACAGCGCGGCCATCGACAAGACTGGCAGCAGCATGCGACTCTGCTCGATCCGGGAGCAGGAGCAGGTCTGCGTGAAGCGGGTCGTCGTCGACATGTGCGACGGCAATTGACCCGATTTGAGTCGCCCGATTGGCAACATCGAATGGCGGCACGCCGTGCGACTCCAGGTCGTCCATCAACTGTGGCGGGGACGCTGCACCCACGACTCGAATGATGGCGGCTCCGGTGTCGTCAACATGCCCCTCGGCAGCCCGGCCAGTGACGTAGCACGTGCACTCGGGTGCCAGATACGCGATGGTCTGGAGCAGTTCTTCAATGGCATCCAGCCGCAACAGACGCTGGCTGTGCCAGGCTTCCATGCCGAGCGATGCTTGCCGCAATCCCTCCAGATGCCGCCGCACCGTGACCACCGATGGTGACACGGTCTCGCCAGACTCGGTGCGGGCCTGCTCGATGGCATCACGAATCGTCGCCGCCTCTCCAGCGAGAAAACGCTGAGCCGCCACCCGTGCCACTTTGTCTGCTGGTCCGACCATCCTGCTCGTCTACGATACGCTCACATGACTCGCGATGCACCACACCGTCCACTCATCGGCCTGACCCTCGGCGACCCGGCTGGCATCGGTCCGGAGATCGTGGCCCGGTGCCTGTCGGACGCTGCGCTGCAGGAGCAGGCCAGGCTCATTGTCTATGGCGCGGGCGGACCGCTGCAGCTCGCCGCCGAGACGCTGGGTCTGCGCCCGAATTGGTATCGAGCCTGCGCCGACGAGCACGCCAGCAAGCCAATCCGTGATACGCCGGTGGTGCTGGATGACGCCAGTCACGGCGATCTGCTCGACCTTCGCAGAGAGCCCCAGAAACGCACCGGGGCAGCCTCCAAGCACTGGGTGGAACTTGCAATTCGTGACGCCATGAGGTCAGAGGGCGATCCTCGCAAACTCGATGCGATCGTCACCGCCCCAATCAGCAAGGAAGCATGGTCACTCGCAGGATTCAAGTGGCCGGGCCACACCGAGTTACTGGCACATCGAGCGAAGGCGCGGCAGGTTTCGATGGTATTTGATTCACCACACCTCAGGGTGGCGCTGGCAACGGTGCATGTGCCGCTCATGGGGGTCCGAGACATCCTCACCATCGGACGCGTGTTCGACGCAATCACGCGAGGCGTCGAGGCCTGTCAATTGCTTGGTATCACGCGGCCACGAATTGCCGTGTGCGGGCTCAACCCGCACGCCGGGGAAGGCGGCGTTCTCGGATGGGAAGAGGAGAAAGTGATTGCCCCTGCGATCGGCATGGCGAGATCCGAATGCGCGAATCTGAGCGGCCCGTTTCCGGCAGACACGCTCTTTCGCCGCGCTGTGGCTGGCGAGTTTGATCTGGTCGTCGCCATGTACCACGATCAGGGACTCATTCCGCTCAAACTGCTCGGGCAAGGAAACGCGGTCAACTGGAGCGTCGGCCTTCCTTTCATCCGGACGAGCCCGGATCACGGCACTGCCTTCGACATCGCCGGACGGGGCCAGGCAAATGCGTCATCAATGCGGGCTGCAGTTTCGCTGGCGATTCGACTGGCAGCGGCGTCACCGCCACGAGAAGTCGGGGGTGGCGAGTACCATCCCCATCATGCCTGACACAACGCAGACGTACTCAATGGACGAACTGGTTTCGCTGTGCAAACGCCGCGGCTTCATATTCCCGGCGAGCGAGATCTACGGCGGGATCAATGGCTTCTGGGACTATGGGCCGCTCGGCACTGCCCTCAAGAACAACCTTCGAGATCGATGGTGGCGTGACATGGTCAAGCGACCGCCCCCCGGCCCGGACGGCAACGAGATCAGCATCGTCGGGCTTGACTCCTCCATCATTCAGAACCCCCGCGTCTGGGAGGCGTCCGGTCACGTCGGCAGCTTCAGCGATCCCATGCAGACATGCCGCCAGTGCAAGAAGCTCTTCCGCTCGGATCAGGTCTGGGACATGGTCAAGGACTCGGAGTGGCTCCAGTCGCTTGCCGATGCATGCACGCGGCCGCATGTGGACAACACAATCAAGTTCAACAGTGGCCAGGCAATGCAGTGGGCGCGAACACGCGGCCGCAAGCTGGCGCCAGGCCTCGCGCTTGTCCGCAATCCTGAGGTCACGCTCAGTTGGCTGGCAGAGGAACTTCAGGACAAGTGGGAAGAGTACCTCGACATCATCTCACTCATTCAGCACCTCGCCACCGAACAGAAGGCCAAGACTGGCCTCGTGATGCCATGCCCGAATTGCGGCGGAGA
>CAZRBV010000068.1:0-6960 GCA_964598425.1 uncultured Isosphaeraceae bacterium
GTATGGCCCGGCGTGCCGCGTCGTGCACTGCCGCCTCTTTATCAATGATGAGTACTGGGGCCTCTATTCTGCCGTCGAGCAGGTCGACAAGGACTTCGTGCAGCGCAACTTCGGCGCCGGCGAGGACGGCAACCTCTACAAGTGCGAGTCCTCGGCTGGCGGGGGATTCGGTTCCAACCTTGCCTGGATCGACAGTAGCCCCGAGTCGTACTGGAACACGTATGAACTCAAGACCAACGAGGCCGACTGGGACTACAGCGGCATCGTCGAGTTCATCGACGCGCTCAACAACTCGTCGGTCGCCGATCGGCCCGCTGAGTTGGAGCCCGTCGCGGATGTCGATGCGATGCTTCGCGCCATCGCGCTCAACTGTCTGTTTGTGAATCTCGACGCCTACAACGGCTCAGCCCACAATTACTACGTCTACGACCGTGATGACACAGGGCTGTTCACGCATATCTTCTGGGATGCCAACGAGGCATTCGGAACGTTCCGGATGGGCATGCCGCCAAGCGAAGACGCCCGCGAGATGGAGGCATTCTGGCTTCCCTCCGGCCCGCCGCCAGGCGGCAGTGAGCCACGGCCTTTGATGGAGCGGCTGTGGGAAGTGGATGACTACAACCGCGCGTACCTGCGTCATCTCGCACGCTTCCTGCGTGAGGGCTTTGATGTTGACTCCATGGAGCCTCGAATCATCGAGATTGCGGATCAGATCCGGGCCGATGTGTATGCCGACACAAACAAGCCGTACAGCAACACCGACTTCGAGCAGAACCTGACGAGCGATGTGGGCGGTGGAGGCGGGCCCGGTGGAGGCACGATCTACGGCCTGACGGCCTTCGTGTCGCAGCGGGCGGCCTTTCTGGACACGCATCTCGACGCCTACGCTGAGCGTAGTGATCTGCAGCTCAACGAACTCATGAGCGTCAACACCTCGACGATCGCCGATGAGCATGGCGACTTCGACCCGTGGATCGAGCTCTACAACCTCGGCCCAGGCGACGTCTTCACGTTCGACGTCTTCGTCTCTGACGACGCAGCCGATCCCGGAAAGTGGCAACTCCCCGGCGAACTGCTCGCCGATGGTGGCTTCACTGTGCTTTGGATGGACGGCGAACCGAGCGAAGGGCCTGCGCATGCGAGCTTCGCGCTCGACGCCGCGGGCGGAACGCTTCACTTCAGCAGTCGAAACAGTGGCGTCTATACACTCATCGACAGCGTGACCTATCCGGCGCTGGACGCGGACGCTTCCTGGGGCCGCGGGCACGAGGAAGAACCGGACTGGGAACAGAATGCCGAGCCAACGCCGGGCGAGGCCAACGCTCACGCGCTGCCCAACCTAGAAGGTGTGCTCTTCATCAATGAGTTCATGGCCGACAACGAGACGATCATCGCCGACGAAACCGGCGCGTTCGAGGATTGGATCGAGCTCTACAACGGCGGTGAAGACGAACTCGACCTGAGCGGTCTGTACATGACCGATGACCTGCTTGTTCCGACGATGTGGATGATTCCCGACGGCACCATCATTGCGGCCGGCGGCTACCTGCTCATCTGGGCCGACTCCGACGCAGCCGACGGTCCGCTGCATGCCGACTTTAAACTTGGCGCGGGCGGCGAGGAGATCGGTCTCTACGCGACCGATGGTGCGACGCTTATCGATTCGATCGTGTTTGGTGATCAGGCTCCCGATGTGTCGATGGGGCGTATCCCGGATGGCGGCGAGGACTGGCAGTACCTCTCCACGCCGACCCCCGAAGCCGCGAACGTCGCAGATCCGCCGGAGATCCCGGAGCTGTACGTCAACGAGCTCATGGCCGACAACGAGACGACGATCGCCGATGAGGCGGGTGAATACGACGATTGGCTGGAGATCTTCAACCCCGGCGACGAGGACGTTGATCTCGGTGGTCTGTTCATGACCGATGACCTGGCCGATCCCGGTGCCTGGCAGGCGCCGGAAGGGCTCATCGTGCCGGCCGGTGGTTTCCTGCTGATCTGGGCCGACGACGACGCCGACCAGGGCGACAATCATGCGACGTTCAAGTTCGGCGCCAGTGGCGAAGAGGTGGCGATCTATGCCAGTGACGGCGTCACGGTGATCGACCACTTCGCGTTTGGCGCGCAGGACCCGGACGTGTCCTACGGCCGCACGACCGACGGCGGCGAGACGCTCGACTACCTGTCAACCGCGACGCCCGGCACCAGTAATGAAGGTGGTGGGCCCTGTGGTGGAGATCTTGACGGTGACGGCGTTGTTGGCGTCGACGATCTGCTCGCCCTCATCGCAGCGTGGGGCACTGCGGACGGTGATGTGAACGGCGACGGCACGACGAATGTCGATGACGTGCTGCTGGTGATCGGCGCGTTCGGAGGGTGCGGCTGAGCGTAGATTCCTCAAGGAGGCTTGTTGCAGCCCCGTCACCCTCGTGGTGGCGGGGCTGTTGTGTTTGTGTCATCGCAGGGAGATTCTGGAACCGTGGTAGCATGGTCTACTTCTCCAACTGCATAAGGATGCCGTACATGTTCAACCGAGGAATGGTGCGCATGGGTGCGTGCGTGGGCTGCGTGGGCTTGGTCGTCGCAATTCTGTCGGGATGCGCGTGCGGCTCCGGGAGTTGTGCTGCGAAGGTGAACACCGCCTGCTGTGATTCCGGAAGTGGGGCGATCTGCTGCCCGCCCTCTGCGCGTGACACGGCTGGAGTGCGAGCGGCCAGCGACGCGTTCTATGCGGCGCTCAATGAGATGTTCACAGGCAACACCGCGCCGATGGAGTCCGTCTGGTCACACGAGTCCGATGTGACGCAACTTGGCCCGATGGGCGGCCGAATCACCGGTTGGGACGCCGTCGGCGCCGAGTGGCGGCGTGAAGGCGGCCTCAAGCTTGGTGGGGCCGTGACCGCGGAGCATGTGCAGGTCGTCGCCGGCCCGTGCATGGGCTACACGGTGACCGAAGAGGTCGGCCAGAACATGACCGCCGATGGGGAGCCGGTCGAGGTTCGCTTTCGCGCGACGAATGTGTTCCGCAAGGAGCGGGGCGGCTGGAAGATGGTCCACCATCACACCGACCTCTCGCAGGGACTCATCGAGGCGACGGGCGAAGTCAAGTAGCGTCATTCCGCCGCTGCTGAAGAAGGCTTATCAGCAATGCTGAAGAAGTCGATGAGTTTGCCATCCTGATCGAAGGCCCGCAGCTCGAAGGATCGGTCGTGCGCCGTGACGATGCAGTAGTGATGCCCGCGGTACTTGTGCGCCGTGAACCATGTGCGGGTCGGTGCGAAGTCCTCGAGACTCCCGCCTGCGCCGCCGGTGGTGACGTAAATGACGCCGCGGTCGTGATCCACCTGATCGCCGAGAATCGGCCAGGTCCGTTCATAGACGTGGATGTGGCCGTTGAAGACGACGTCGACACCGTTCGCTTCGTAAAGCGGCACGAGATGGGCGCGGACGTTCATATCGCCCCACGTTGAGCCGCCCGTGAACGTATCGCCATAGTCATTGCTGTCGGAGGTCCACGCAGGCTGATGGTGCTGAACGATCTTCCACTTCGCATCGGAGGCCGGCAGCGCTTTTGCAAGCCACTGGTACTGCTCGGATTCGGGTGAGATGTCCTTGTTGGTGTCCAGCACGAAGACGTGGACGTCGCCCCAGCGGTAGTCGTAGTAATACTCCTTGCCAGGCAGGGAGAAGTAGTCGTAGTAGAGCTGGGCATCCCGTTCGTGATTGCCGAGGGTGGGATAGATGGGGAACCGCCCGAGCAGATCGCCGGTGGATCCGAAGAACTCCTGCACCCACTCCCGCTTCACGGTGCCGGTACCGACGAGATCACCGCAGTGCATGATGAAGTGCGGGCGGTGGGACCACGCGTGATTCGACATCATGTGCGTGACTGCCGGGTTGTTCTGGGTGTCACCGACCACAATGAACCCGAGCGGCGTGTCTGGCCGCGTCTTCGTCTGAAATGTCAGCACCGGACTTTCCACGGCGTCCTCTCCGGATGCGCCGCCAGCGCGGTAGAACCAGTTTGACTCGATCGGCAGATCCGTCAGCGCCACTTCGTGCGACGTGGACGTTGCTGGCGATTCGGCGCGCTGGCCGAGTGCTGCGGTCGGTCCATACTCCACCCAGCCGCGGCCTGGCCGCGTGGTTTCCCACATGATGGTGACGCCATCTTCGCGGGCGTCCTGCAGATAGGGGCCGACGAGCAGTTGAAACGGCCGGTGGGGGGCACCGGCACCCCGCATGTCCGGATAGGCTGCCATTTCTTCCTGCACGGCGGCGTCACCGGCCGCGACGCGCTGCAGACGCACGTGTTGTACAGCGCCGTCCATCGGGTAGTACTCGTTGGCGTCGACGTAGGCGCCGATGACCATGCGGCCGCTCGCGGGGTAGCGAATGGGGCCGGACTGCTCGGTGGATTCGGCAACGAGGACGCCGTCCACCCAGAGCTGCATCGCCCTGCCGTCATAGGAGCCAGCGACGTGGTACCACTGCCCCAGCGCAAACGCTTCGGGCGCGGTCAGGTAGGTGAGATCACCCTGAGGCGCTTCGGAATCGGCACCCGCAAGCGCAAAGCAGAAGTGGTCTTCGCGATACCCCAGCAGCCATCCCTCTTCGTGTTCGCCATTGTCCTGAAGAATCCCCGCGATGCCGCCCCATTCGGTGGGTGTGGAGATGAGCACCCAGGCGCTCACGAGCATGTGTGTGCTCGGTAGGTGCTGGCGGAGCGACTTGCTCATCGGCCCGACTTCCAGCACGCCGTCCATGCCGTCGATGACCAGACCGGTTGCCGGTGTGACGGCGGCCCTGCCCTGAAGCGCGCCGACGAGTCGATGACGGCGCTCACGGACCTGAGCGTCCGTCACCTGCCCCGGATCAAAGATCCACTGCTGCAGCAAGTGTGGGTTGGCGTGGCCGTGCGTATCGTGCAGTCCGAGCGCCGCGAGAATCACGAAGAGTGCTGTCGTCATGCCCGGCAGCGTACCACCGCGGGCGGCGTCAGCCTCGCATCAGGGGCACGGCCCGAACGACTCGATCACGGCCAGCACATCATCGACGCCGACGAATCCGTCGCCGGTGACGTCGGCGTCCGGATCGGTCGTGCCCCAGTAGCCGATCACGATGAGCAGATCACCGACATCGACGGCATCGTTGCCGTTGATGTCTTCCTCGCAGATTGCAGGTTCGACGCCGAGATAGAGAATCTCGGTGTCTTCGCCGTTGTCATTCGTGGCCGTTACGAAGAACAGATAGAGGAACTCGCTGTAGACGGGGTCGGGCCACAGGAGTTGGCCGGTCTGGGCATTGATGACAAGCCCCTCCGGCGGCTCGCCCGAGAGCGACCACATCGTCGGCGCCATGTTGATGGGATGTGTCAGATCTGGAACCGGCCCGGTCCACTGCTCGCCCTCGGTGGCGAAGTACTGTCCGAGCGGGTCGACGATGTTTGGTGGCAGTTGCGCGACCGTCTGCGGCACGCAGTACGCGGTGAAGTTGTTGTCTTCCCATGCCTCGTCGACGTCCTCGCCGCTGTCGATCATGGAGAGGATGTGGTAGTCACCGGAGGCGATGTCTTCGGGAAGATCCTGGTAGAGATCGAAGTCGATCGTGGAAATCATGGGAAGATCCCACGGCAGCTCGGCAAGGATGAGGTCGTCGGAAGACGGGACATCGTCCTCGCTCATCCAGATGGTCTGCGTGACGCCGCTGACGTCGGTGGTCCCGAGGTTCTCGATGGCGCTGCGCACCTGCAACGTCTCGCCCGGAAGCACGACGTCGGGATCGCTGAAGACCGTGAAGGCGATGCCGACGTACTCGTCGCTCCACGTGAAGTTCGGCGTCGAGAGATCTGTGTAGGGCGGAATCGACGTCGGATACAGCACCATCGCGCCGAGCCGGTCGTCGCTGTGCAGGTCCATCACCCGCGGCGTGCCGCAACTTCCGCCGTGCGGGTAGCCGGGATTCATCGTGCACACCATCCACGGGTCACCGGCGGGTTCGGTTCCGGTCGGCTCATGCGCCAGTCCGATGCTGTGTCCGCACTCGTGCATCGTCGTGAGCACGAAGGTGAACCCGTGCTCGCCCGGGATTGCTTCCTGCTCGCACGTGGGTGAGAGTTCCATGTTCCAGCCGACGCCGAGGGGGAAGTCACTGAAGACCATGTCCATATCGAACCACTCAGCGGCGTTGTTGACGCTGTAGGTCAATCCCAGCACGCCCGGATCGAGGTCGTCCGCGGAGACCGCCGTGGTGTCGCTGTACCCGTCGTAGTGATCGAGTGTGTAGTCCTGATCGAGCGGGTAGTAGAAGAATTCAAAGCTGCTTCCCTCGACGAGATTCCACTGCGACATCCCGTAGAGCATGAGGTTGAAGGTGTCGCTGCCTTCTGGAAACGTGGACGGGTAGAGGTAGCGAACGAGTTGATCGCCCGGCCACACGACGATGTTTCCGCCATAGGTCCAGGCGTTGTACCCGGACGCTGTCACGCACGTGGCGGCGGCTGCTGCGGTGACGAGCAGGTGCTTCACGGCGACGCCTCCCGCTGCGGCGCGGGCGCGATCGAGACGCCGTCCGGCGGCGCCGTGTGGCCGCTCGGCGAGGATGGGGCCGTCTTGAGTGAGGTGGGCCGATAGTCAGGGATGACCCGCACCGGCCCGCTGCGGGGCAGCGAGACGGGGCGGCTGCGCTCGGCGATCTCGCGAAGCGCTGCGACGAATGCGTCGGCGGTCCAGGTTGGACCGTCGCCATGGATGACGATGTAGCCGCCGTCGTCGAGGGCGCGGACCTGCTGGCCTCGTCCGTCGAGGACACCGCCCTCCTTCGTCAGATGGAACGCGCCCTGATGAATGCCGGCGGTCGGGAACGACTTCCAGGTTGGCAGGAGGCACAGCGCCCACCGCTCACCGGGGTGGAACTCGGGCGCGCCCGCCACGCGCGCCTGCCAGGTGCCGACGGCGCCGC
>CAZRBV010000069.1:0-6903 GCA_964598425.1 uncultured Isosphaeraceae bacterium
CACGGGGGTTCGATTCCCCCCGGCTCCATTCCGTTCTTGAAACGCCCTGGCCCCCCTCAGAAGTGAGGGGCCAGATCGTTTCAATCACTCGGATTGAACCGTCCTCCAGCGGTCATTGCTTCGCAAAGTACGATTCCCCCCGGCTCCATTTCGTTCTTGAAACGCCCTCCAGCGGTCATTGCTTCGCAAAGTACGATCCCCTCTCCCTTCATTGACAATTCGATGTTGTCAATCAAGCTGCTCACCAAAGGCGAACCGCGGTCCTCTGCACCTGCCCAATTCCTGTCGCCCCCAGAAGCACCGCCTACCCCTCCGACCTCTCCTCCGCTTCTGCAGAAGTCTCTTCCTCCACCACCGCAGCCGCATGACGTCGCTTGACCGATTTCACCCGTGTCCAGCAGCCAGCCACAAGTACGAGCAGTATGGTCGCGGCGGCGTAGTGACGCATGCCTTCCTTGCTGAGCGTTGCGGGCAGCGACTCGATCTCTTGCTCAAACGCCCCCCATTGGCGGCCGGCCCAAGAACCATCACGCTGCGCCGACTGGCAGCCAGCCAGAAGCGCCGCCCCAACAATCACAAGTGTCACTGCTCTCATCAACCAATCCTCCTCTGAGATCACAACGCCTCATTGTAATTGAGACTGTGGCTTGGTCCAACACAATCCAATACAACGTGGCCCATCTTGCACCCCGCAACGCAAGCTGAGATTGGATCCACCCCGCACAGGCCCCACTGCTCCAGCATTGCCAGCAGGTCATCGGTATCGACATCGCCGTTCTGGTCGATGTCCGCTGCGGCGGGAACCCCAGCGCGATCGTTGAGCTACTCGTATGGATGCGAAGGCGATTCAACGAGTGGGATGTGTCATTGATCCAAGAGTCCTTGAGCTGCGTGAACGCTCACCTGCCATTCACCAACGACTCCCCTGCTGCTCCCCAATCCCGACGCGGCTTTCAACCCGGACTTCGGCAAGGGAAATTCCATTTGAAAGCCTTCGTCACGGCTTCCGAATACAGTGCGCACCGTGACTGCCGCACGCCATCTGTGCCCGAGAGAGATCCGCCTCATGAATCCGATACTTGCCACGATCGTCATCAACGCAACCGCCCTGGCGAGCCCCACCCCAGCGGGCGTATGGAAGGGCGATATCGCTGCGCCCGGGCAACGCATCGGGGTTGTTGTGCACCTCTACGAGGGATTCGGCGGCGATTGGTTCGGTTCAATCGATACGCCGTCCCAAGGCTCGTTTGGCCTCCCCCTCAGCAGCGTGCAGGTTGACGGTGGCCACGTCATCGCTGCGTGCGACATCACCGGGGCAACCTGGGACGCAACCCTCGCTCCGGGAGGGGACGAACTCAACGGGACATGGACTCAGCGAGGCGGCGAGCTGCCATTGAACTGCGAACGCGTGGGCGGATCGCCACCTGTTCCCGGGCCGCTGCGTGCTGACCTGGCTGGCACGTGGGAGGGCCCTCTCAGCGTTGGGGCCGTACAACTTCGAGTCGTGCTGGTGCTCACGCCATCCTCGGCAACCACGATGGGCGGCTACATGGTCAGCCCGGACCAGTCCCCGGACAGAATCCCTGTTGGCCGCGTCGATTGGGTGGCGGACCGCGCCGTGCGGGTCCTCGTTGGTTCGGTCGCTGCAGCATTTGACGTCATACTCTCGCCAGAAAAGACCGCACTCACCGGAACATTCACTCAGGGGGGCACGCCGTTTGGCATCGAATTGCTCCGCGTCCAAGAACAGTCGGTCATCAACCGGCCACAAAACCCGCAACCACCATTCCCCTACGCCGCCGAAGAAGTCAGCTATCGCAGTGAATCCGGGAATGTAACGCTGGCCGGAACGCTGACGATTCCGGAAGGCACCGGGCCCTTTCCCGCAGCACTCATGATCACCGGCTCGGGCGCGCAGGACCGCAATGAGGAAATCTTTCAGCACAAACCATTCTGGGTCATCGCAGATCATCTCAGTCGCCGCGGCATTGCAGTGCTTCGCGTGGATGATCGCGGCGTAGGCGAGTCGACCACCGACGCAAACCCCAACGACGACACCTCGCACGACTTCGCACGCGACGTCGAGGCGGGAGTGGACTTCTTGAGATCGCAACCAAGGATCAACCCAGACGCCATCGGTCTCATTGGCCACAGCGAGGGCGGCGTCATCGCGCCGATCGTGGCGTCGCGCAATCCCGATGTCGCATTCATCATCCTGATGGCTGGCACTGGCGTGCGAGGCGATGAACTGCTGCTCGCGCAAACTGCCGCAATCATGCAGGCGGATGGAGCGTCCGATGACGAGCTTACCGCAACCGCGCACACGAATCGGAAGCTCTTCGCAACCCTTCTTGACGAGAGCCTCGAACCTGCGGAAGCCGAGCGCCAGATGCGGGCTGTCATTGAAGCGGACCCTGCGTTTGCAATGGCAACCCCCGAAGAACAGCAGGCAGGCATGGCACTGGCGATTGCCCAGCTCAACACGCCGTGGATGAAGGCCTTTGCACAGCACGATCCCACTACGAGTCTCAAGCTCGTGACCTGCCCGGTGCTTGCAATCAACGGCGAACTCGACTTGCAGGTGCCGTGGCAACAGAATCTCCCTGCGATCAAAGCAGCACTCGAATCCGGCGGCAACACCGACGTCACCACTCGGACCTTCCCCGACCTGAATCACCTGTTCCAGCACAGTGAGACAGGGCTCATCTCAGAGTATGGGCAGATCGAAGAAACAATCTCACCTGAAGTACTCGACCTTCTGGCGGTGTGGATCAACGAGCGTTTTTCAACCAAAGCTCCGTAGCCGGCCGACGCCGACAACCGCCATGCGCCGAGTGGTAGTACGAAGCGAAACGCTCTTTCGCATCTCGCGCACCACCTCGCCGCATCCTGCCGCATCGTGCAAAGTAGAGAAACCCGCGCCTGCAGGGGATCCCCATGCCACGGCCACTCATCTCTCCCGCCGTTGGGCTCGCTGCAGCCATGGCACCGGCTGCGAAATGCGTGGGGCGGGGCATCTGCGGTGCCTTGCGCTGCCCACCTGTGTCAGCACATGAGCGAATATGAAGCCACAGAGCCGCTTTACGGGCTAGTCGACACCTTGAGCTGCAACACCCTCAATTCATTTGCCTGCCGCACCGACTTTCGATAGGCTTGACAGTCCGGGTCACGGGGACCCGGGGGAGTGCCTTGAAATGATGCAAGCCGTGCGGTCATCGCCGTGTGGGGTCCGGGAAGGGCAACCTGCGCGCCTGCATTGCATTTGAGAACGCTCTGGATGTACTCGATCCATGGGCAATGGTGCCCGCACGACTTTCTCATACCAACAGGAGAGAAGAATCATGTTTGACCTACGCTTTGGTTTTCTGGGCGGCGCAGCATTGATTGCCGCCTCCGGCACCGCGATCGCCGGAATGAATGGCATCAGCTATGACTTTGTTGACTTTGATCTGATCCCGGATACGTGCACAGTTCGGGTGTATGCCGAACTCGATGCGGGCAATCGTCTCGACGCGGTCTTCGGGAATATAAACTACAATCTGAATATCGATCTGCTCAACGGCGCGACTGCCTATCAGAACGATCTCGGCGGTCCGACCAGCCAGAGCATCAACTCCGCCTTCTTCGCGCTGGCTCCATCTCTGGAATGGGACAGCTACGTGACGATCGGAAGTTTGTACTCAGACGGTTCACCGTTTGGAAACAACGCGCTGCAGGACATCGGCATCGATTGGAACCCATGGGATCCTACTGGCGGAAACCTCTGGGGCGACAACGGCACGTGGTTTGTCACGCCGGTCGATCCGCAAGGTGAGGAGCAGGGCGGCCGCGTCCTGATCGCGCAGTTCACGACCTTCGCAGGTACAGAACTCGAGCTCATCTACTTCCACGCAGGCTTCCAGGGCAAAGACGCAAATGGGGAGACGTGGCAATCCGAGCACGAAACGACCATCATCTGCATTCCCGCACCTGGGGCCCTCGCAATGCTCGGTCTCGCCGGCCTTGCGACGAAGAGGCGCCGCCGCAATTGAGTGCTGCGTAGCCGGATCTTTCTCAGCACCTCTACCGAGCACCGCTCGGTAGAGGTGCTTTTTCAGTTGCCAGTCCATGCCGTTCTACATACATGACGGCGGTGTACAGATCGGCAGCGTGTTTACGAAATGGAGCCATGACATGCATTGTGTAGCACTGAGAGTTCTTGGAATCAGTAGCCTGCTTACCTGCTCGGGCATTGCGTCGGGTGGAATGAACGGCCTCACCTACGACGTCATCGGGACCGACCTGGTTGCTGATACGTACACGGTTCGCGTATACGCCGAGCTCGATGCGGGGAGCCGCCTCGACGCCTGCTTTGGAGGAAGCGTATACAGCGGTGCGCTCATGTACCGAGATGGCGCCGCGCCCTATCAGAACGATCTGGGAGGGCCAACCAGCCAGAGCATCAATAGTGCCTTCTTCCAACTTGCGCCATCGCTCGAATGGGACAGCTACGTGACGATCGGAAGCCTGTATTCGGATGGCACACCGTTCGCAGAAAACGCGCTTCAAGACATCGGCATCGACTGGAGTCCATGGGAATCCGGCCACAGCATCTTCGCGGATAACGGCACATGGTTCGTAACACCCGTTGACCCGCAGGGGGAAGAGATCGGTGGCCGCGTCCTCATCGCGCAGCTCACGACATTTGCCGGCTCTGGTCCCTCTGATATTTTCATGTCGTTTGGCTTCCAGGGCAAGGACAGCGACGGTCAAACATGGCAATCCGGCCACTCATTGGAAATCTGGATTCCGGCTCCAGCAGTCCTACCCGTGCTCTGTCTCGCAGGCCTGACGTGCGGCCGAGGTCGGCCCCGGCAGTGAAGGCGCGGTGTACATTCGGATCGCTGGCAAGGCAGGCGCGCTCGGCAATGGCACGCTGACAATCACGCGGCTTGAATGAGCTGTTGAATGAGCCCATGACGATCTCACGGCACTGCGTGATCAACCGCCCCCAGCATCAAGTCCACACATATTGCCAAGTGATCTGATCCCGAAATCTCCAGGAACTCCAACTCCGACACGTGGACGTCGCCGCGGAGCAGGCAGTGATCGATCGGGATCCTGCTCAGCAGCGGAATCATGCGCTCCCACGACGGCATGATTCCGCGTCCTCGTCGAGGGTCGCGGAGGCCGATCGCATCAACAAACGCATTGAAGGCTGGCGCCCACATGGTCATATTCAGATCACCGATGACCACAAGCGGTGAGTCGCGCTGCGAGGCAGCTTCCACCACCGCAGCCAGGCCCGCATCACGCATGGCCGCGCCGTGCCGAAGTCCGGGCCGGATGGGATGTGCCCCCACAATGCTCAGTGGCAGTTCACCCTCCGCCTTCCTGACAAGCGCCCGCGCAGACACGATTGGCCATCCGGTCGCAGGATCAGGTGTGATGCGCTCCGCTTCCAGCGGGAACCTGCTCAGCAGGAGCATGCCCCCTGGATTCTCCAGCGTCTCGCCTACCCGGTATGGGTACGACTTCGCCATGTCTGCAAAGGCCTGCTCCCACGCCTCGGTCGCCTCAAGGATAAGCACAATATCAGCGTCTGCCGCTGAGACCATCGCCAGCACGCCGGCGTGATTGTCATTGGTCCACAAGACGTTGGCGGAAAGCACTCGGAGATCTCGCCGCGGCGCCGCTTCAACCTCGCCCGGAAAGTAGGGGGCAATACGGACCAGCGGCGGAAGCATCGCCACGATCGCCACGGCCCCCCACCACCACCGCCGCCTGCACATGAACCAGACTGCCATGACGCCAAGCAGTACGGCATACTGCGGCTGGAAGTGGGCGAACAGGTCCAGATGAGAAACGAATCCTGCACCCTGTCCGATGTTGGATGCCACAATCAGCCCGATCAGCACCACAAGAGCGCCTCTATCGAGTCGGTGCATCACCTGCCTGGACGTCGCCACAAGTCACTCCCTCGCAGAAGAACGCTTCCTGCTTCACTGTTCGTCAATCGGCGTGGAATCGCTCCACTGCAGGTCCATCACAAGCGCGCCATGGTCGGATGGAAACGCGCGATCCACCAGCGGAATCGACTCGTCCTCCCACATCTGCGGCAGCACACACCCGCTGACTGGCCGGAGCTGCCAGCCGCTTGCTGGATTCTTGAGGTACAGCCGGTCAATACGCTCGAGCCCCTCCGGCTTGCGATTCTCTCCGCGAAACGACGGCGAGTGTCCACGGAACATGGGTGACCACGTAATGCCGGGATGCTGCGCCGGATTGGGGTAGACCGCGCGGAAGGTGTCCATGAACCCCGCGCTCTGCATGGCGGTACTGACCGGCAGCGGCAGGTTGCGGCGGTTGCGATACAGCAGGGCGGTATCGGCAGTCCAGTCGAGATGTGACGGGCAGTTCCAGTCTCCTCCAACAAGCAGCGGCACATCGGATGCGAGTTGCCCTGCGGCGCGGAGATGCTCAATGATCGCCTCGGCCTGCTGCACGCGATTGGACCGTGTGTGCTCGGCAGCGAGGAGGTCCTCGTCGCTGATCGCGGGGTTGTCTCGCAGATCGTGCGTGATATAGGACCGCCAATCGATCCATGTACTCCACGCGAGCAGTGATCGCCCGTGCGCGTCGGTCAGTCGCGCGCCGACACCGTGCCACTCGTGGTGCAGAAAGGTCGCGTCGATTGCGAGCGGCGTGAGCACGCACAGGTGTTTGCTCTCGGCCTGATGCTGGTGCCAACCGAGCTCGCCCGCGAGCCACTCGCCCAGCCGCCCTCGCTCACCGTTGATGTCGTAACTCTCTTGCAGCAGCACGATGTCCGGATCGGCGTCCCGAATGATCGCCAGCGCCTTCTCCGGCCCCTCGGTGACGTCATTGGCCCCGTGCAGGACATTCCACACCATCACGCGAAGG
>CAZRBV010000070.1:0-6577 GCA_964598425.1 uncultured Isosphaeraceae bacterium
CAGGCCCTGCTCTATTGAAAAAACCGCCTCCGGCGGATTTTTCAATCGGGGTGACAGGATTTGAACCTGCGACCTCGTCGTCCCGAACGACGCGCTCTACCAAGCTGAGCTACACCCCGCAGTGTTACACGCAGAACCAGCAAAAAACAGCCCGCTTTCGCGGGCACTCGGGAATGGGCGCGGGAGGATTCGAACCTCCGAAGGCGAACGCCAACAGGTTTACAGCCTGTCCCCTTTGGCCACTTGGGTACACGCCCTATTGAGAACGCGGCAGGGTACCCCATGTCTGTGAGTGGGGCAAGATCAGCAGCACTTCCCAAGTCCGATTTCAGCCCCTCAGGGCCGATTCTCAGTCTGCTCCACTGGCCGGCGTGTCGGCCCACTCGATCCGCGCGTTTACGAGGATGTCTTCAGCCCGCAGGTCCAACTCCAGATAGGCCGGCGACGAAGGTCTGTCATGAGGGCCGAATCGAAGGTTCTGCAACCGATACTGCTGTAGGTGGATTCGACGGGGCAGCCACAGCCCCGCATACCGTTTGAAGTCGGACATATCCGTCCTCGCCAGCATTGGCCCATGCGGATCATCCATCACCCGATCAATGCGAATTGGGGCAAACCCACGATCAATGTCCAGGTACAACCAGAATGGTGTGCGCCATCCCACGCGGAGCACTGCCACGTCTCTGCTACGAATCCGAAAGATTGAAGACTCTACGACCGCCGTGCCTTCTGGCAACCGTTCAAGCAGCGAAGCCAGATCGTGTTCGACAGCGCGGGCGGTGCCGTCCCATCGCCTCCCGATACACCCTCCAGCGCCAAGCCACGAATCCTCAATGCCGAGCATGGGAACGGCCTCTACGGGAATCTCCCGGAGATCGTCATCCAGCCGTGCAAACCACACGCGTACTCGGTCACTTCGCCACCGCATCGCGCCTGCATCGGATGCCGGGTCCTCAAGCCCGCCCCGCTCCCCGGCCACCTGCCGCTCGAGCAATCCGCCGTCCTGCCGCCATCGCGTCCACCACAGTGACTCTGTACCGGGCTGGCTCACGGAGGGATCCTCCCGCTGCCGGACCGCAGCGCGATATGACACCTCGATCGATTCGATCGAGTCCCGCTTGGCAGCAAAGATGGCTCGAACATCGTCTACTGTCGCAGGCGGCGGCGTCCGAGCAGTGTTCCATGCTGAGTACAGCTTGCCCATGAGCGGCTGATTGCGCCCACCTCCAATTGTGTGAATAGGAATCCGCTCAAACAAGTCCGAGCTTGACCAGCCCATTCGCCCAGCCTCAATGTCGCGCAGAATCGCCTGGCTCCAGTCAGGGCCAGCCAGAATCGCAGCGAGCGACAGCAATGATATTGCGGAATACATCAAGTCTTCCCTCCTGCCCGCACGTAGGCAATGACGGGAATGCGGGCAAGCACGCCTTCCGCGCCAGCCGCGCGCAGAACGATCGTTCCGCGCACGCATCCCGCAACATCACCCTGCGGTTCAAACCGAACATTCACGTACCGACTTCCCTGAGCGTCAACGCAATGCACTCGCATGCCGACACATCCCTCAATCGATGCCTCGATCTCTTCGTCAAGCCCCGCAATGTGAACCGTTCCCTCACATGCCATAGCTGACCGAACGGTGCCTAAGAAAAGAGACGGCGGTGAGATTCGAAGATCAGACCGGTCCAACCGGCCATGCAGAGGGACTTCGTGCTTCACAATTGTCCGAGTTCCTTCATCCGTCGAGATGACTGCATCCAACTTGAGCATCGCCCCGATTTCCCGCGACGCATTCCCTTCGCCTTCCAATCGAACAATCCATGTTCCACAGTTCTGCCCACAGCCTGCGGCCTCTCCGTCTGCTGGAACGACGGAAACTGCCGGGTCCAGTGAATGCCATGTGGTCGATACCAGCCTGCCCGGTCCAAACCACTCGACTTCAACTGGCGCGTCGGTACGAACGCCGAGAGCGCACTGCCCAAACCGCACCTGTGATGGACGTACCGACAGGCCAGGCACAACGCCCCGGCATGACACACGTAGCGGGGCAGCCGCCCCGTGAAACGCCGCCCACCAGGCATGTGCTCCCGGCTCTGCACCCGGAGTCACCACCATCTGCACAACACCGCGCTCTTGAGGCCGTAACACTCGCGGCCACTCAACCACATCCACGCACGCAGGACAGCTCACATCTGACTCCGGCAGATGCCACGTTTCGGAATGCCTGCTGTGGATCTGCGCGTCAACGATGACCGGAGCCCCAGGCATCACCAGCCCGAGGTCAACCTCTACATCAGTCCCAGGGGCAACCTCGAAGACGGTTGCCCCCAGGACGCCGGCCCACATCAATCCAACAATCATTCGCCTTCCTCACATCGAAGGAGCCGCCTCATGGTGCCAGGGCAAGGAATGTCCATTCCCGAAATGCCTCCAGTCGGTTCGCACGGCCCCGTGCAATAGCCAAACAGGTTGCCAAAGCACTGACACTTCATTTCGTTGTAGGTAATCTCCTCCGCTCCGCACGACAGATAGAACAGCCGCAACCCGGTGTACTCGTCAGACCACCCAAAGTCCGCACGGCCCACCCCAGGACATCCCTGATGCGATGTGGATGCCCTGCACACTTCATAGCCCGTAAAGGCTCCGTTTGGACAGACCTTCGGCGGCATTGCGCACGCGTCAAAGATGGTGCCACGATGTACCGCCGAACAGTTGCGAATGCCGCCCACTGGACCATCACCCGCTGCAGCCACGGTTATGGCACAACACGCTATCAATGCGACCACACCGCAACGCTTCGCTGCTTGTTTGAACATTACCGTTTGCTCCTTGTGTTGTAGTTTCAAGTCATACTGTGACGCGCGGCAAATGTACGCACTTGCAACCGGCCCGCTGCAAAATCTGCTTAAAGTCGTGACAAGTAGGCAAGAACCCTTCTGTGATTCGTTTCGTGCATCTCTGCGCTTCACGCGACCACATTTTCCGCCAAACCGCTGCCGCTGGCAGCCCGAGGAGTAACAGAACATGCGCACGCTCTCCCACACAATTCTCGTTCTTCTTGCCGCGGCAATCGCGCCCACGGCCTACGGCCAGTGCTTCTCGTGCGCGATTCCACAATCGGTTCCGGCTGCAACAATCAACGACCTGTGCGACGTGCTGCAAGCCAGCGACCTGCAGCGTGATACAGTCAACAGTATCTACACCAGGTACCAGGATGACTGGAAGTCTCTTCAGGACAGCGAAGTCGCAGCCCTCGCCAAGCAAGAGATTACTGGTGCGCACCATCAATCTGATTTGGCAACGTACGCGGCGCATGTACGCGGGCTCATTCGACAGAACCGCGCGGTATTGAAGTCCCTCGAGGCCGCCGACCAGGCTCTCTTCGATGACGTCGCCGATGCGCTCTCAGATGATCAGGTCGCGCTGCTCCCGGCATGGCTCTACATGGAACAGGCACGGGCACGAGCCGCCCTGATATCCGGTCGAGGTCATCAGTTTGACCTCTTGAAACTGCTTCCAGGCGTCAACGACGATGCCGAAGAACGACGACGATGCATCGAAGCCATACTCCCCTCCCTGAAGGCCCAGGCAAATCGACTTCGAACGCTTCGATCCGAGATGATGAAAGAGATTGACGGCCTCTATTCCGACGCCCAGAGAGATGTTCTGAACCCCAACGACCTTGCCGCTCAGGTGCAGTCAACACTCGCGCAGGCCAACGCTGACCGAGCCACGCTATCAAACGAGTTGGCGACCGATGTACAGCGATCCCTGGAAGACGTCGCCCCTCGCACCGCCAACATGATGGTGCTTCGGCTCAAACTCGCCGACTCCGCTGCACATGATGATGCCGCGGTACAAACCATGCTGAACTGGATGGCATCCATTGATGCAGCGGCCATCAGCCCTGACGTCGCGGAGCGGTGCAAAGAAATCGTCATGGATCACAACAGGGCTGCTGACAGCTGGATGCAGGACATCTTGGCACAGGGTGCTGGAACCGATGCCTTTGACAAAGCAGCCGCGAAGCTTTCCACTGTTGATACGGACATTCATGCCGCCATTTTTGCAGCCATCCCATATGCGGACTACCTCCAGGTGATCGGACCCTGTAGCCCGGGCGACCAGCAGCACGCCGAGATGCCGACGTCTGAGCCGCATCGCCCAGAGGTCAAAGGGATGGACTTACATCCGATGACTGCTGCGCGGTTTCAAACGCTCCTGCGAATCCTCAACATCCCATCTCAGTGCGAGGCGTGCTCGTCAGCGTACGAGTCGTATGCCAGGCGATCGGCAGACGATGATGTCATTCAAGCCGCATTCCCCGCCACACCGATAAGGCCACACACGACCGTGCCCGAGTGGTTGAATGCCAAGTCGCGCGGCCTTCAGCGAGCAGACGAATTGGACTTCCGACTCATCGACGCACTTGCAGTTCACTCGACACCATCCCGCGCTAATCTGGCCACAGCGCAGGCACGAACATGGCGAAGACAGTGCATTCCAGATCAAGTAACAGCTGACTTACTGATGCCGCAATTCGGTCATACCGACATCGTCGTGGCTGCCTGTGAGGCGGGACTCAATCTCGATGGCCCCACGCTGGCTGAACTCCTCCTGTGGCACGCCACAAACATCGAGTCGAAGTTAGCGAAGCACGGCGAGATCACCATCTGCCTGCATTGGTCGATTTCATCGGCGGCGGGCAACATTCACGGTGAGGCGGGAACACCTCTTGAAATCACCGAGCGTTTCAGAGAGAACAAACGACTGGCCTTGCAGGAGCTGCATGAAGCCATCAATTCTGCAGAGCGCGACATTACGGCATCGATCCCAGATGATGAGGCCGGAGCATGGCAACACAGCATCGTCAAAGCGATGTGGCCGCGCATCACCCGTGATATTGAAGTTGCTCGCACATCACACCGTTCACTCGTAGCCGCCATGCCTCCGCCGATCCGAGCTCAACTGGAACGCAGCTTTGCTGATCTGCTCACCGATGCCCTGGCACTCCAGGACGAAACAGTGTCGCTCCTGCTGAATCAATCGATTCACCCAGAACACATGACGTTGCTGGGTGATGCACGAATCGAACTTCAAGCGGTCCTTGATCGCCAGGCGCAGCGAGTGGATCAGTGGCGAGAAGAGGCGAATGACATCGTCTCATCGAGCGAGGTTCTCGCGGTTCATCCATCTGAACTGCACTGAGGTGACCACCCACAGTGAGGCCCCCCATCCGGACACGTCTCCGGGATCCCCTGCACCGAAGGCCCCGGATGGGGGGCCGAGCATGCATCAGGCACAACCGCTCGCCTTGCATGCGTAGTCAGGCGATCCCTCAGGGACTTGCCCCCTCCTTGTCTTCCGATACCGAACGACCGGCCAATGGCACCTTTCGCTCACAGCAGTGGCTTGTTCAGCACGATTGAGCTCGATCAATATCACCCGGCAGACTGCTCGGCCCGAGCATCGTCTCCACTCCTCAACGCGACAATGCGGGCGGAAGGTGCCGTAGAGAGGCTCCGAGTGACTGGCAACTGACCGGTGGGCCTCCAGATCCTTCCGCATTGGATCAAAGACTTCGATTCACCCGGCCCGTCAACTACGATGGGCCCATGCTTGGCTTTGCGGCGCTGACACTCACTCTGGGAATGCCGATGACCCCCCTTGCCGGGGGCGGCTCCATGTATGTCTTTGCCGAACTTGGCCCTTCAGGGAATCCTGTGTGCCACGATGCGAGATCGACGGACTTTATGCTCGCAGCGCTGCTTGAAGGACTCGGAGATGAGATCCTCTGCATCGACGGCGCGACCGATGCCACAAGCTTCGCGGATACCAAGATTGAACTGCGTGAAGATGGCTTGACCGCTGCAGTGAACGGCTGGGGCGAGGCGATCGGCTCCGAGACGTATGCCGCCTTCAGCCGGCACGACATTCAAGCCTCAATGGACGTTGCTGTGGTGGCGCCGCTTCGCACGCGAATCGACTGGTTCTACTTTGCAGTTGGCCTTGGTGCCGTGCACATCGACATTCATCGCCTCGGCGACCTCGGCGGACCGGACGAGCCAAGCCCACCCATCGTCGATCGCGGCACCTCGTCATACATTGATCTCATCATGGAGGACGGCGTTGACGTCCTTCGCATGCCAGCCGGCCGATGGCGCATATCCATGTGGACCACCCATCAGGCGCTTGACACAAAGCCGGGGTTCACTCACTCGTTTGCCCGCACAACGCACACAGCCACCTTCGTCCCACTCGGTGACGCCGATGGCAGCGGGACGGTCGATGTCACCGATCTGCTGCTTCTGCTGGAGCAGTACGGTAACTGCGACGGGTGCATGGGGGACCTCGATGGAAGCGGAACCGTCGACGTCAATGACATCCTTCAGGTGCTCTCCGATTGGAGCGCGTGAGCTGAGGATCGCCGCGGCCCCACTCGCCCGCGCTGCCATACACAACGGCGCACGCAGAGCGGGATTGACGCCACGTCCGGCAAGCGGCATCTCACGCCCCCATCGGCGCTCAGGCGGCTCGCCTTCTCCTGCGCAGGTGCGATGTCCACGCCATCATGAACATG
>CAZRBV010000071.1:0-6517 GCA_964598425.1 uncultured Isosphaeraceae bacterium
TCCCGTTGTTCAGTTTGAAGGCGTCGCCAGAGCCATTCGCGGCATCCGGATCCATCAGGCGAATGGTGAGTTTGTCGCAAGGCAGGGCCGCGCCCTCCACCCACTCGATGATGCCGTCAAAATCGGGTGGAGTCCCTTCTGCCCAGAGCATCCACCCATTCACCGACGCCGCAGCGAAGGAACTGACGGCCAGTGCAACTGATCCAACATATGCGGCGTACCTCACGGCACCCCTCCTGTCCTCCCACCGGATTCACGATCATCCAAAAGATGCCGCTCAGAATCAACACGTATTGTGCGAAGTATCGCTCGCCGCTGCAGCGCGTGAATTGCTACTCACCCAGCCGGTTGCCCCCGAGCGGCTGCGAGCCGTTTGAACCCGAATCGGGGCTTCACAGGCACCGGCTCGCCATCGACTTCCAGCACGGGATAGGCGAGAAAGTTGATTGGCCCGGACTTCGGCCCCGGTTCCACCACAAGGTCACGACCTCGGCTGAACTCAACTCGGTTCGCCGGGTTGTGGCCGAAGTAGTACGTTGAGAGGCTCGTGTATTTGTCGGCCTCACTGATATCGACCGGCCACCACTGGTCCTCTGCGTAGAATTCGGCCCAGCAGTGATATCCATTGACACCGCCATCATCGCGATTCGATGGAACAGCGGCGCCGATCGCAAACCTCGCCGGAATGCCCGCTGCTCGAGCGAGCGCAATGAAGTACGAGTGGTAGTCGGTGCAATTGCCACGGGCAGCATCACACGCAAACTCAGCGTCTCCCTGGCCCCACCCGTCGCCGAACTTCGCGTATCGCATCGTGTCGATGGTGTGATCGTAGATCGCTCGAGCGCGAACCAGATCGCCCCCGTTCTTTCCCTCAAGGACGTCACTCACAATGGTGCGGAATTGATCGGTGTCGGGGACTTTCTGATCAGCCGAGAGAAACGCAGCTGCTTCAGTCTGCGCGTCTGTGTACACAACCTTTTCACGCCGCCGCACGCTGAACCGAAGCGAGAACGGCTTTCCCGCATCGGCCGACCCCAGTTCGGCGAACAGCACTTTGTTCCCAAAACGCTTGTCTGTCAGTACCTGATGGCTACCAGGCACGTCAATCGCGGTGACGTCGATCTCTTGAAATGCATCGCTCTCAGGAAGGGGAATCCACATGCGGGCGTCTTCGCCAAGTTCCGGAAGCACTCCCTCGTAGATGAACTCGAACGCGTCACTGCCCTCCACGACGCCGAGCAATTCGCGCGCAGCGTCGTCTGCTTCCGCATGAACCCACGTTCCGTCGTCCTTCTGACGCCAGACGTAGAAGGGGCGGCCGTTGAGTTTGTGAATCGTGGTCTCGGTAACCCGCATGTCGCCAGGATCTCCCTCGAGAAAGAAATCGACGTCGTAGACATTGCCCGCCTTGCTCGCGAGATCGACGCAGGCAAAGTGGCGGCGCGGACCTAGATTGGCGAGGTACTCCATATGGACCCGGACGAGCTTCAGCTGTAACTGCTCGCCTTCAAACTCCAGTGGGAAGTAGCCACCGCCGCGGCGGGTCTGCTCTTCGATGTGCCGCTCGATGCCTGCCTTGATGTCCGCGGTCACGACATGGGGAATCGTTCCGGGCGATGTCGCGGTCGCCGAATCGATGGCCGCTGCAGCCGCAGCTACAGCTGGCCCCGCCAGCCCTGATTGCAGCATCACGAGACCAGGAACGATTCCAATTCCGAAACATCCAAGTGTTTTCATGGTGCCCTGCAGGGTAGCACGGGACCGCCGGTCACTTTATCTCCTTACGCAGCAAGGGCTTGCCAGATCGCGAGTTTGCTAAGTCGTTGTCCCGCAGCGAGATAAAGTGACCGGCGGTCACTTTCTGAAAAAAGCGGGGGGGGTGTCTCACAACCACGTTCGCAACGCACTAGTTGGGGTGCACGACCTCATCCACTTGCGGTGAGACGGGGTGGGACGGCCGCTGTGGCCCCAACAACACCAAACGAGAGATTCAAAAACATGAGACATGCTGTACCCCCTGCTGGAAGGCGCCTCGCGGCGGCCCTGATCATCGGAACAACAACCCTCGCAGCCAGCCCATCAATGGCTGGCACCAACGAGGACCTGCCGTCCATTCAACTTCTCGATTCGACCCCGGAGACAACGTCGATCCGCGTCGAAATGTCCTCGTTCACGCTCCAGGAAGTCAAGATTGATGGCGTCGAGTACTACAAGCCGGTCATGGACGGCACAGAAGCTTCCAAGGCAAGACCCGGTGCGCCGGACCTGCCCGAGCTCGTTCGGAGCCTCTGCATTCCCGGAGATGCTCACATGAGCGTGACGGTTGCGGACGTAAGTTATGACTCGATATCCAATGTGTTGATCGCACCAAACCGAGGCCCGATCGACCGAAGCGAAGATCCACTCGACGTCCCGTACGTGTTTGGTGACGAGTATCAGAAGAACGAGTTCTTCCCGGCAAGCCCAGTTTCGCTGGGCGATCCCTGGATCATGCGATCGCACCGCGGCCTTGATGTTCGAATCTCGCCGTTCATGTACAACCCAGCGGAAAAGGAACTCCGCTTCATCACCGACATCACCTTCAAGGTGACCGTCGATGGTCCAGCCGAAGGAAACCCGCTGCTTGAAGAGAAGCCGCGCAGTTCCCGGCTGGGATTCCGTGAGATGTTCGAAGACGCCTTCATCAACTGGGAGGCCATTGAGGTCGCCCCCATCGTTCCGCAGGGAGTCGAAATGCTCGTGATCGCGCCAGAGGATTGGTTGGATGAAGTTCAATCACTCGTCGATCATCGAAACGCAGAGGGAATCATTACCGAGAGCCGCTCGATCGAATCGATCGGCAATACTCCAGCCCAAATCAAGCAGCACATCGCCGGCGAATTCCTCAGCGGCGACTTTGGCTACATCGGATGGGACCTCACCTACGTGCTGCTCGTGGGCGACATCGACCAGATTGCCTCCGGCACCATCACGTACCGTGGCGACACCGGCGCCACGGATCCAGAGTATGGGTACATCCTCGGCACTGACCAGCGTCCGGAGGTGTTCATCGGACGCTTCCCCGCCGCATCTGGCGAAGAAGCTTCGCTCATGGTCAAACGGACACTTGCGTTCGAACAGCAAATCGATGTGATGAGCCCCTATCGCGGCCGCGCAATCGGCATCGCTTCAAACGACGGCGATGGCGGGGATGCCGATGACCTTGAAATGGACTGGCAACATCTCGACAAGATCCGCGACGACCTGCTCGCTGGCCCCTACTCGAGCGTCAGCCAGATCTATGATCCGGGCGCAACGAATGCTCAGGCACTGGCTGCCGTTGAGTATGGCGCCGGGCTCATCAACTACACCGGCCATGGATCAAAAAACAAATGGACGACCGCCAACTTCGACGCTGCGGACGTCCAAGGGCTCAACAACAAGGCAAAGTGGCCTTGGATCGTCAGCGTGGCATGCGACGTGGGTCGATTCAACGACGGTTCATGCTTTGGCGAGGCGTGGTTGCGGGCAACCACAGATGACGGCGAAGCTGCCGGCGCTGTGGCGGCATTCATGTCCACGATCAACCAGAGTTGGGCACCCCCCATGGAAGGGCAGGATGTCATCAACGCGCACGAGGCTGCGGGCACGCTTCCCCGGCTTGGCCCCCGCTGCGCTGCAGGAACCAATTCGATGCTTGCCGCGTACCCGTCCAATGGCCCGCGGAACGCAAAGACGTGGCACATTCTGGGCGATCCTGCGCTGCGTTTGACTCCGAGGAGTTTCACGATCATCCCGGTCGATTGGCCCATCATCCAGACGTATTACGGAATTGACGACCCCTACAGCACCCTGAAGATGCAGATCAAGATCCAGGACGGATTCGACAAGGACTTTGAAATCCTCTGGGATAGCCCGTGGGTCCACGTCACGCCAGATGAAGTCATCGCCAGTGCCAATGAGTTGGTTGAGATCACCGTCTCTGTCGACAACGAGGCCCTTGCTGACATGGGCATCGGTGATCACCTGGCGTCGATCGTGCTGCACGATCGAACAACCGGCGACTGCTCCAACGCGTGCGTTGCACGCGGCGAAGTGAGTGAGGCCCCGTGCGAAAGTGACATCGATGGCGACGGCACCGTCGCGGTCGAAGATCTGCTGGTACTCATCTCGCAGTGGGGCCCATGCTCCGATGGGTGCAGTGCCGACGCCGATGGCAATGGCGCTGTCGACCTCGATGACCTCCTGAGCATGCTGGGGAACTTCGGCCCCTGCTGATTCCATCTCTATGCCCCGTCACCGGTCTCGCGACCCGATGACGGAGCCCCTCGGAGGGGCGCTCGCAGGAAGCGGGCGTCCCTCCTTTCTATTGGGCCGAAGCATGATCTTCGGGGCAACGCGGGGGCATCGAAGGCAGTAGGCTGCACTCCATGGCAGCGGAAAATCCCATCAGAGTCATCAAGTGCGGCGGATCAATCCTCGGATCACCGCAGCAGATCGAAGCCGCTGCCGATTGGATCTCAGGGCTCTCTGCGGAGGCAGGAACGCTTGTGGTTGTCGTCAGTGCTCCTGCAGGCGTCACCAATTCGCTGCTCGCTTCGATTTCCCCTAATGCCTCGACGACGGGCGAGCAGATTGCCGAACACGTCTCGTCCGGCGAGCGACTCATGGCAACGGAACTCACCCAGCGACTGCAAGCCCGCGGAGCCCGCGCCCGCAGCATCGGCGTGCAAGAGATTAGCCTGCGGGCCGCAGGTAATCCGCTCGATGCCGACCCCGTGTCTGTTGATGTGGAGGCAATCACGGGCCTCGCCGTGGCATCGCCCGTACTCGTCATTCCAGGGTTTACGGGCGTGAGCTCAGCCGGTGACCTACGACTGCTCGGCCGCGGCGGATCGGACGCGACCGCCATCTTTCTGGCCGCTGAACTCGGGGCGTCCTGCCACCTGGTGCAGGCCGCCGCTGGAATCTATGAGAACGATCCGGCGGAGGCAGCAAGCCCTCGATTTGAGCAGATGCACTGGGACGATCTCCTTGAAATGGAAGGCGAAGTCGTGCAAGCCAAAGCGGTTCGACTCGCAAAACAGCGAAGGCAACCATTCGTCGTCTCCGGAATGGCAAGTTCAGGACGAACAATCGTCGGCGATGTTGCTGCCCGGCTCGTCAGCGACGAGACTTCCCATGCACCTTCCTAGTCTCCCACGCGTCGGTGTCATCGGATCAACCGGGCTCGTCGGCGGTGAACTCATTTCGATACTGAATCATCGTGGTGTCGCGAGTGATCGCATCATCACCGAACCAATTGCAGCGTGTCCGCTGTGGTTCCTCGCGACGCCTGCAGACGCGTCCCGCGAATTGGTTCCGAGGCTTCAAGGCGGCGGCAGCATCATCGTTGACCTCTCTGATGCTTTTCGGGACGATGCGGACATACCGCTCGTGGTTCCGTCGATCAATGGTGACGCGCTTCGCAGCGCCCCACCGCTTGTCGCCTGCCCCAATTGCACCGCAACCATTCTCGCAATCGCGGTTGCGCCACTTCGAGCATTCGGAATCCAGGCGATCACTGTGACAACCTGCCAAGCCGCCTCTGGTGCAGGACTCGCCGCGCTTCAGAGCTTGGATGCCCAAACCCGCGCGGCCCTCGATGGCGGCGACGACACCGACCCGTGGGCCTTCAACGTGTTCTGCCACGAGTCCCCCGTCAACCCAGCAACCGGTCGATCTGGCGAAGAACAGAAAGTCATTGACGAGTCGCGGCGTCTTCTTGATCTTCCAGACCTCCCCATCAATCCGACGTGTTTGCGAGTCCCTGTGCGGCGCGTGCACGTTGAGTCGATCACGCTGACGTTGCCGGATCCCGCGGACGAGGCATTGATCCGCGGTGCGTTGATGCAGTGCCCAGAAATCCGGGTGGTTGACGAGCGCGAAACCGGTCGATTCCCGTCGAGCCGCAGCGCTGAAGGAACAGATCTGGTTGACGTTGGGCACCTTCGCGTTGATGGCCAGACCGTCAGCATGATTGTCGCGGGCGACCAACTTCGAGTTGGCGCAGCGCTCAATGCGGTACGCATCGCGGAAGAGATCACGACGCCCGAGCGATAGCTTGCTAGCATCGGACGCATGGCAGATCTCTCTACAACCGTCAATGGACTGAAATTCAAGAATCCGTATGTCATCGGTTCGGGGCCTCCCGGAACGAATGCCAATGTCATCAACAAGGCGTTCGCTGAAGGATGGGGCGGTGTTGTCGCCAAGACGATCAGCCTTGAGGCCGACAAAGTCACCAACGTTGCCCCACGCTACGCCCGCATGCGAGCGGAAGGATCGAAGGAAGTCTTCGGCTGGGAGAACATCGAACTCATCAGCGATCGCCCGTTTGCGACGTGGCTTGACGAGTTCAAGGCCATCAAGGACGCGCACCCAGACGGGATCCTGATCGCCTCGATCATGGAGGAGTACCGGCGCGATGCGTGGATTGAAATCGTCGAGCGGTGCCAGGACGTCGGCGTCGACGCGTTCGAACTGAACTTCTCATGCC
>CAZRBV010000072.1:0-6394 GCA_964598425.1 uncultured Isosphaeraceae bacterium
TCGTCCATTTCCATCACCAGCATCGCGGATTCGGTGGGGGAGGCCGCTGATCGCGTGATTGGCATGCACTTCTTCAATCCGGTCCCGGTCATGAAACTCGTCGAGGTCATCAAGTGCCCGGCGACGAGCGCGGACACGCTCGAGCGGACGATGACGCTCAGCGAGGCGATGGGCAAGACACCGATCGCCGCGAACGACCACCCGGGCTTCGTCAGCAACCGCGTCCTCATGCCGATGATCAACGAGGCCTTCCACGCGTGGAACGACGGTGTGGCCGAGCCCGAGGCCATCGACGGCATCATGAAACTCGGCTGCGCCTTCCCGATGGGTCCGCTGCGGCTCGCCGACCTCATCGGTCTGGACGTCTGCCGCGACATCATGCTCGTCCTGCACAACGGACTGGGCCATCCGGACAAGTACCAGCCCTGCGAGAAGCTCGTCGAGCTCGTCGAGGCAGGCCGCCTTGGAAACAAGACAGGCTGGGGCGTCTACGACTACCGCGAGGCCGCGGCGACGTCCTGAGGGTTCGTCAGAGAGGGGTTGCCCTTGTTTTCTTCTCCCTCCTCTGGAGGGAGATGTCCGCGCAGCGGACAGAGAGGGGCTGTGGTCAGGGAGCAGCCTGGTCCTGCGGGCGCGTTCTGATTGCGATGGGCTGAGCGGATACACCGCAGCGCACCAAGGCACGGTCGTGTTGTGGCGAGGTAGAATCCGCAATTCATGACGTCGCCATCGAATAATCGCAGCCGCTTGCCTGGCCCGCTTGGGCTCCTGGAGAGCATCTGGTTCGGCATCTTCCTGCTCACGGTGCTGTTTGTGTACTGCTCCATCGGCTCGGCGGGCGTGCCCGTGAGCCTCGCCTTCTGGGAGCCGGGCGCGTGGTATCCGCTGCGGGAGCACCGGCTTCTGGAGATGACCGAGTACGAGTGGTTCAACTGGTGGCCGTGCTACACGCTGGTTGGGCTGACATGCCTCAACATGGCGGTCGTCACGATCCGCTGGATTCCACTCACTGCTATCAACGCGGGCGTGTGGATGATTCACGGCGGCATCATTGTGATGTGCCTCGGCTGCGTGATTTACTTCGGCACAAAGGTCGAAGGGGACGTCGCAGTAGCACGCGGCCGTCTTCTGGTCGAGACGCCCGATGGGCAGACGACTAGCTTGCTCGCAATGCCGGGCGCGAGCGCCCTGGTCGGTTCATCGGACAACCTCTGGTCGTTTCGGATCGCCAGTATCGATCCAGAATGGTCGCTGCTCAGCGGCGATGATGCGGGCGATCAGGCTTATGCCGTGACTGTCTCGGTGGAAGGACCAGAACAGTCCTTTATGCGTCAGGTCATTGCCGGATATCCGGAGTACACCGAAGACATCATTCCAAGTGGCGATCATCAGCAGCCAATGGCACGCGCGAAGAATGTGCTTGGAGAGGCGCTGGTGAATGCCGACCTCTCCATCTCGCTGGCTCCGGATCGCCGCGACACGTTTTATCTGCAGGCGCATCCGTCAATCTATCTGCGAGAAGTGTCGTTTGATGACCTCGGCCGCACCATTCCGAAGACTCCCTGGATTGAACGCCCCATTTCGGGCATGCCGCGATTCCATGACCGAGTCGGCGCGATGGAGCGAGTCTGGCTTGCGGACGGAGAGGCAATCGACATCGATCCGTTGGATATGCGGGTTGCTTCGATTGATGCAAACGATCCGCTTGCGGGAACAGATGTGGTGCTGAGCGACTATGTCCGGTACGCGCTGCTCCAACCCAGACCCGTGCCAACCACCGGCGGCCTGCCTTCGCCGTGGGCATCGGTCACCCTCGATACACCGGACGGCCGCAGTCAAAGGCACGAGGTGATGCCGGAGGACGTTGGCCAATCAACAGCGCCGCCAGATCAGTTGTCTATCACGTGGATCGATGAGGACCTCGAACTCGAGCCAGCGGCTGTGCCACGGATCCGTATGCAGGTTCCCAGGTCAGATGTCGATATCACGGTGCCGATTGCAGCGGTAAGCGTTGTCATTGAAGATCTTGATATGACGCCAATTGAGGGCACCCCGTTCTCATGGCGCGTGCAGCGATTCGATGACGGTCTCTTTATTGCGGGCCGCACTGTATCGATGGCACGGGTTGAGATCAGTGATGGCGAGTCGACGTGGATGCGATGGGTCTTTGATGACCCCTCAATGAACGCAGACATGCCGCTTGAGGGAAGCCCATCGCACGATGGCGATCGGAATCTCGATGAGCGGTTGACAATGACGTATCTGCCGCCGGCGATCGGAGGCTCCACAATCGAGTTGATTGCCGGACCAACTCGTGATCGGTTGCGTGTCCGTGTTTCGCTTCCAGGGCAGTCCCCCCGGGTTGAAGATATTGTCATTGGCGCGCCAGTTGAACTCGCCCGAGGCATCACCCTGACTGTTGATGACTGGGCGCCAAGTGTTCGTATGGAAACGCGGCCAACGATCGTGCCAAAGAAGCAGCGAGATCTTGCAGCGGCAAACCAGTTCAGCATGGTCCGCGCGGTTGTTCCAGGGCAGGTTGATCAGGTGGCGTGGCTTCCCATGCACCACTACCCGTTCGAGTCAATGGCCGACGCCGTGCTCGGCTTTCGATACTCGCCGACAATGATTCAAATGCCCGACGGCCGGTTGATCGAGTTGATGCTGTCTCGAACAAGCCATCCGCTCCCTGCGAAAGTGTCGCTCGACGGATTCAGAATTGCATCGCATGTCGGCGGGTTTACCGGCAGCGTCAGCAGTGTGCTCAATTGGCACAGTCGGGTGCGGTTCGAAGACTCGGATGGCAGTGTCGAACACGTTGAAGTCAGCGTCAACGACCCAAAGCCAAAGGATGGATTGTGGTTCTTCCAATCACAGTGGGATCCGCCAGATCCAAGCGGGTCGCGTGGTGGCGTTCCCTCGGCAGGCAGGAACTTTACGGTCCTCGGCGTTGGCAACCGAAACGGGGTCTGGACGATGCTTGCGGGCTGTGTGCTGAGTGTGGTTGGCATGATCTATGCCTTCTACATCAAGCCCATGCTCAAGCGAAAAGCGGCACTTGCTGTGTATGAAACTGCCGGTGAGGTGACGACATGATTCGTGCCACGCTCGCATTACTGGTATTGGCCGTCACATCGACACACGCTGCGCCTCCGGCATCTACGGACGACGTGCCAAGTTTCTACGAGTCAGTCGATCTCTCGCCACTTGATGAGGTGACGGTCTGGCAGGATGGCCGGCTCAAGAGCTTTGAGTCTTTCGCTCGTGACACCATGAACTGGATCAGCGGTCCGCGAAAGCCTGGCGGTCTTGAGCCTCGTGTCGCGATGCTCGACATCATGCTGCGCCCTTCGGTCTGGTTTGATCAGGATCTGTACTACGTCAAAAACAAGCTTGTTCGCGTAGAGATTGCGAGGACGCTCAGAGACAGTCCAGCGCGGCCTGCAGCGGCCACCGAGGAGAGGCTGGATCGCTTCATCGCTCGTGGACTCGCGCCCCGAGGGTTCCTGTCTCATCCCGATGTGAAGGCAATGCTCTCGCGCATGCGAACCGATGTCATGCGATTCGCCAAGCCGGTTCGAGCGATTGATACAGCGCTGATGGTTGCGCGGCCGGAAGTCATCCGGGCGGAGCTCCTTCTCATTCCACCACAGGGCGAAGATGCGCTGCGGAAGCCATGGTTGGATATCGACGGGGTTGCGGCGCAGGATCCGACCTCTCCGGTCGGTGTTGCCTGGACCGGGCTTCAGGAAGCATGGCTTGCGGGGGATGTATCACGGGTCAACGAGGCCGCAGCTTCACTTGCTGCATCGCTCAGAAATGTCAACCCAGATGTATACCCGTCAGCCGAGCGACTCCGCGCCGAGAGCATGTACTTTCAGTGGCGAGGGTTTACGTGGGGGTGGATCTTCTATGTTCTGGCTGTCGCGGTGCTGCTGATGTGGGTGGTGTACCGCTGGCGAGGGGCGTTCTGGGGTGGCCTGCTCATCTTCATGGTTGCGCTCGGATTGCAGACAGCCTCGGTCATTCTTCGTACGTACATATCCGGCCGTTGGCCGAACACCAACATGTTCGAGGCGGTGACGACGAGCGCGTGGTATGGCGGCGTCTTTGCGATCATCATGGAAGTCATCGTTCGGAAGACTCGGATGAAGGGTCTCTTTCTTCTAGGCAGCGCTATCTGTTCAATGGTGGCGCTCATGGCAGCGCATCTTGATCCGGTGCATCTCAACCCGGCTATTGGAAACAAAATGCCGGTGCTGCACGACGTGTGGCTGCACATTCACACCAACGTCATTATCTTCGCCTACGTACTCATCTTCCTGGCAGCGATGACGGCGGCGATGTTCCTGATCAGGCGTGCCGCGCAATTCGTCTTCGGCACCGTGGACATCGGAAGCGATTATGCCCGAGCCGGCGGTGCCGGATTCCTGATGTCACCACGGCCCGACGGGACCACGGCGCTTACCGCGCAGAGCACGACCTTCGGTCAGGTTCTCGACGGCGCAACGATGGTGCTCGTGGAGCTGTCATTCATTCTGCTGTGGGCCGGCATCGTGATGGGCGCGATCTGGGCCGACCATTCCTGGGGCCGGCCGTGGGGCTGGGATCCGAAGGAGACGTTCGCCCTCAACACCTTCCTCATCTTCGCATTGCTCATCCACATGCGATTGAAGGTGAAGGACAAGGGACTGTGGACCGCGCTGCTCGCCCTGATCGGATGCGTCGTGATGATCTTCAACTGGATCATCATCAACTTTACGATCAGTGGGCTGCATTCGTATGCCTGAATGAGAGTTGGTTGTTCGCTCTTCCACGCCGGGGGTGCTGTCGGGCATCGACTGGCCGGCACTCCACACGTCGGGGGACTGGGCGGTCGTTGTGTTCCGCGCATGCCTCGACTTGAGACTTGGTATGGATGCCCGGTCAGGCTGGCCCGTATCGTGAACCCATGAGAATACCCATGATCGTGTGCATGATGATGTCCACCACAGACCTCTTCGCCCATGAGGTGCCTTCGTCGCTGGATGTCTCAACCAACCACGTCCACATAGACGAGCAAGGCGGCTCCCGCATCATTCGCAGCGATGGTCTTCCAGATCATGTGACTGGCCGCTTTCCAAACTCCCACAATCCCCATGCCATATCGGTCCAGCGGAACGTCTGGAGGGTACCGCTGAAACCCAGACCACTTGCAACGCCGCGGCCGGTCGGTCAGCAGCCATTCGGCGTGGCCCTCAACGGCGTGCCGTTCGATCCTTCGACCGCCGAGTACTGGAATCGCGATCGCTCGAGTGGTTGGCGCATCGTTGCAGGTGTCCCGATGGTCAATCTTGGCGAGGATGCCAGCCACGCGCACGTGCAGCTGACCGGCGCGTATCACTACCACGACATTCCGACCGGACTTGTTGATCGGTTGGTGCGCGAATCGGGTCGGCCGGCAGGCGCGGCCATGATCCTCGTGGGATGGGCTGCTGACGGGTATCCCATCTACAACCAATGGGCGCACGCCGACGAAACGGACGCCACGTCGCCCGTTCGGGAGATGCGCTCGAGTTACCGACTCACATCGACTCCCCGGCCCGATCCGCCGCTGGGACCTGGTGGAGCGCCCGATGGCATGTATGAACCCGACTGGGAATTCGTCGAAGGGCTCGGTGACCTCGACGAGTGCAACGGCCGCACAGGCGCGACACCTGAGTTTCCGCAGGGCACCTACTACTACGTGCTCACCGAAGGCTATCCATTCATACCACGGTGCTTTCACGCTCAACCGGATACTTCCTTCAGCCGGAAGGGCCCATCGCAGGGGCAGCGCGGCTTCCGGGGGGGCGACTTTCGGGGGGGCGACTTTCGGGGGGGCGACTTTCGGGGGGGCGGCGGAAGGCCCGGTGGTCCGCCGCCCGGGGCACCACCGCGTCCACCACAGTGAGTGATTGGTGGGGGGACTGGAGCCACGGTCCCTCGAGCCCGATCCGCAAACCGGTTTCACGACACGGGTCTTGCATGCTGGCTGCTTGGGATTCGATCCGAGTCGCAGCTCCGATCGCATCCGCTTCGTGGCGCGATTTTCGAATCATGGGTCGCTTCGGAGATCCCCAAGCACCGGACCAATGCGGGCATCAGGGGTGCTAGTGGTTCTATCGCGATCACGATGGTGCGGAAGCCGACCTCGTGATCGAGGACGATGGCGGGCTCGCGCTGATCGAAGCACGGGCCAGTGAGACGGCGACGCCGAACATCAATGACTCTGCCGCGCGTGAAGCGTCACCATCGACGAGTCCCTTCCGCTACGCTGATCATCGATGCCCGAACATGACGACCGCTGCCGCGCCTACTGGCGGGCGAACCTGAAACTTGTTGGCGCGCTGCTGGCGGTCTGGGCCTTCGTGTC
>CAZRBV010000073.1:0-6164 GCA_964598425.1 uncultured Isosphaeraceae bacterium
GATCGCGAGCCGATCACCCGCCGGATCAAAGGCCAGCGCGTCGGTCCAGCCGATGCGGTCAAGGAGGGGCTCGACGCGATCTTGGCCGGGCCAGCAGGCATGCACGCGGCCTTCTCGGCCACCTATGGCGAGCCAGTCGCTCGAAGGATGCCACGAGAGGGCGTTTGCACGCGTCAGATTCGTTGCGGTGGTGCGGAGGATGCCGCCCGATGCAGCGTCAAGGATGGCGAGGCGTGCGTTTGGTACCAAGTCCTTGCCGTCACCGTCCCCGCCTTCACTTACCGCGATCCATCGCCCGTCGGGCGAGGTGGCCATCGCGGCGACGGCGGCCCAGTCGAGTGAAGCCGGTATGGCTGGCAGCGTGGCGATGGCGGGCGGTAGTTCCGCCTGCCTGGGCCAGGGGATCTCGGCAGCATCCGAGTCTTCGCCCGCCGACACGATGAACCCCCGTGGGTCGAATGCGACATCCCACACGATGCCGGAGTGGCCGGGAAACACGTCAACCTGTTCCATCGTGCCCGCGTCGAAGACGCGAATGGTGCGATCGTTACCGCCCGTTGCGACCCAGACGCCGTCTTCGCTGATGGCAACGCCATGGATCGCGCCGTCGTGCGGACGCGTGACCGACGCTGCCCCGCCGGTCACGAGATCCCAACGGACCAGTCGCCCGTCGGTGCTGACGGACACACCCCAGGTGCCATCGTCGGATATCGCCACATCTTCGACCCGCCGCTCGTGCACGCAGGGGAGCGTCGTAACGTCCTCGCCGCGGCTCAGCAGGACATCGCCGTCCAACATACCAAGCAGCGTCAGACCTCCCTCGGCCGCCACACAACGCGTGTCGGTTCGGTTTGTGTGGCAGCGGGGGGTCATGGTGCCGGCGTGCCCGAGCAGGTCGACGCGGCCATCCCGATGCGCGACGGCGACGCCCGAATCGGTCGCGGCGATCGCTGCGATCTGATCTGCAATTGGCTCGACGCGGTCGTTCGGATCCACGCGCACCAGTTCGCCAGGGAGTTGCAGCACCACCAGGCCTCCGTCCGGCAGCCATGCGGCCCTCCATGGCGTATGGTCAACTTCAAGCGACCGCTGCGAAAGATCGGTCATTGAACGGCAGGACTTGTTGTCTGAACACACCAGACCGGGCTGGCCATGTGCCGGGGCCGCGAGCGCATAGGCATTGCCGCGAGCCTCGCTCTGATGCACCGCAGACCGCCACTGCGACGCCTGCCCGGCGAGCAGGCGCCAGGGCCAGTTCCGCGAGGCCTCGGGGACTTCGGCCAGCGCCGATTCCGCCGTGGCGAGATCGTGGCCCGCGATGGCCATCGATGCCGCAAGCAGGCTGCGGCGAGACGCGGCGGCGAGCGTTCGGTCGGCCTGCCACCATACGATGACGGAGGCCGTGACCAGCGTGAACAGAAGCACCGCAATCAGGGCCGAGGCGAGGGGTCGCCGAGCCGCTGCAAGCGCCAGCAACTCAATCCAGTGGGGCGGCCTCGCCTGAATGGGCCGCGCCGCTGCGGCGCGGCGAAGGTCCTCGGCCATCGCAGCCGCCGATTGATACCGCCTTGCAGGGTCCTTGGCCATGGCCACCCGCACGATGGCGTCGAGGCTTCGGCTGCGGCGCAGCGTCCGCGGCAGTTTCGGCGGCTCGCACTCGGTGACGATTCGCGCGGCTTCGGTGAGGTGCGCGGACCCCACGTCGTAGGGCACATCGCACGAGAGGCACTCGAAGGCAACCACGCCCAGCGCATACACGTCGCTTCTGGCGTCCACGTCCGATGATCCCACCTGCTCCGGGCTCATGTACTGCAGCGTGCCGATCACTTCGCCCACCTGCGTGTGCAGGGTGGTGACGGCGATGTCGCTGCCCCTGCACCGCGCGACGCCGAAGTCGATCACCTTGGCACGCCCCGCCGCGTCGACGAGGATGTTGGAGGGCTTGAGGTCGCGGTGCACAACGCCCTTGAGGTGTCCGTGGTGAACGGCATCGCACACCTCGGCAAGGAGCCGCAGGATGGTGGCAAGCGGCGGGCGCGTTTCCGCGATCCACCGGGTGATCGTCTGAGCCTCGCGCACCAATTCCATCGCGAACCAGGGCATGGCGCCGTAGCCAACATCGCTCACCCCCGCGCCGTAGATGGAGGCGATGCCGGGGTTCGCAAGGCGGGCGAGCGACTCGGCCTCCAGTTCGAATCGCCTCAGGATGCGTACGGTCTGCATGCCCGGCCGCAGGACTTTGACGGCCACCGATCGCCTGGGGCGGTCCTGCGTCGCCTCCCAGACCTCGCCCATGCCGCCGGTGCCCAGTCGCCGCACGAGCGTGAAGTCGCCCATCTGCATCCCGCTGCGAAGGGTATGGCCCGCGGCGTCCATGGCGGCGGCCCGCAAGGAGCTGAAGTGATCGCTCCACAGCGTTTCGGCGTGTTGGCGGTCGGCGTCTGCAGCGGCGGCGAGCAGTGTCTCGAGCTCGCGCCGCTCATCACTCGTTTCGCAGTTCGCAGCGAGAAACGCAGCCCGCTCGTCCCCCCCAATCGCGGATGCCTGCTCGAAGAGTTGATGGAGGCGGTCAAGGCTCATGTGCTGCATTCAGTTCGGAGAGACGGCGGTGCAGCCACGCGCGGGCGAAACTCCAGTCGCTCTGCACCGTGCGAGGCGTGACGCCAAGGGCCGCGGCGATCTCGGTGTTTCGCAGGCCGATGACGCACCGCAGCCGCGCGACGGCGGCCCGTCGGGCGTCCAGGCGTTCGAGTTCGCGGATGGCCGTAATGAGGCGGACGGCGAGGTCCGAGTCCGGCGGCGTGATCGGGTCGCCTGCGAGCGCGTCACCAACGGCACTCAGTGGAAGCTGTCGCCGCTCGCCTCCTCGCTTGAGTCGGCGACGGGCGCGGTGATGGTCGATGAGTAACTGCTCCATGGCGTGGCCGCACGCGCCGAAGAAGTGCCCGCGGCTGTCCCAATGCGTCGGTATGGTCTGTTGGAGTTTGAGGAAGAGCTCGTGCACCATCGCTGTTGGCGGCATGGTGTCACTTCCCGCGCCGGACCACTTGCCTGCGAGCATGCGGCGGGCCATGGCGTGCAACTCGTCGTAGACAAGGGCCCAGACTTCGCTGGCGGCGTCGTCGTCGCCGTCGAAGGCGGCGTTCACCATGTGCGTCATCCCCGGAGTGGTCGGCATGAGGGCAGGGTACTGGGGCTGCGGATTCGTGCAAGGCGTGAGGACAATCCGGCGGGGCGTTGGGCATTCCTTTCCGCACGACGGCCTGGAAGACGTATGGACGCCTTTGCCGCTCGTCGGGCGCCGGCGGGTCGGGGTGCGTTGTGATTTCCGCCCCGCGGCCGCGTCGTCGTATGGCTTCCGGGCCACGCTGCTGCGCGGCCGCTGTCCATGTACACGGGAGAGAGACCATGCGCCGCACCAGCAATCTGATTCAGTTCGCCACGATCATCACGCTCGCAGGCGTGTCCATGTCCGCAAGCGCAGAGGCGATTCAATGGACCGAAGCGGAGGGGGGGAATGGGCATTGGTATGGCACCCTGTCGGACGGAGACCTCTCGTGGACGGGGCGGAGCATTGCTTGTGAAGCCGTCGGCGGCCACCTTGCGACATTCACTACGCCTGAAGAGCAGTCATTTGCATTGAATGAGTTAGCGATTGGGAGCGAGAGCGTGTGGATTGGCGGCTATCAGGACGTCGACGCTCCAGATTATGACGAGCCAACCGGCGGCTGGCGGTGGGTGACCGAAGAACCGTTCCAAGGGTTCGGATGGACCTCCAACAGTCCTGATGATTTCGGAAACAGCGAGCACAGTCTTGAGTGGACACCCTCCTGGGGTGGTGGTTGGAATGACCTCGCGGGGGAAGCTGCCAGAATCGGTGTTGTTGAATGGTCCGCCGACTGCAACGGCGACGGCATTGTGGACTACGGGCAGATTCTCGACGGCACCTATGCCGATGACGATGGCAATGGCGTGCCGGATTGCTGCGATGCGGGGGAGCCCTGTGATATTGACAGTGGCGTGATTGGCCCCATTCGGTGGGATGTTGCCGACGGAGGCAACGGCCATTGGTACCAGCTCGTGTACAACAATGAGCCACTTGATGCGGATGACCGTTTTGTGTTGGATCGGCTCGGTGCCCATGAGGCGACGCTCGTGTCGCAGGCGGAACTCGATTGGGTGTGGGACAATCTCGCGAGTCTTCCGCAGGCGTGGCGGGAAGACGGCGGATCGCTCGTGGGGCCTCGCATTGGTCTCGGTAACTACTGCCTGTCAAACTTCCACTGGGTGACGGCAGAGCCTGTGTCATTCACAAACTGGGGGCCAGGTGAACCATCATCAAACTGTGGGTACTCGATCTTCTACGTGAACAACGCTGCAGATGGCGTCCAGCCGACCTGGGCGATGTCGGCCAACACTCCGGCGCCAAGCACCATCCTGCTCGAGTGGGACAACGACTGCGACGGCAACGGGCTCATCGACTTCGGTGAGATTCTTGACGGCACGGCTTCCGACGCGGACGGCAACGGTATTCCCGACCACTGCGAGGCTCCGAAGAAGTGGCCGACCAGCGAGGGCGGGAACGGGCACTGGTACCAGTACATCACGCAAGACCTGTGGACCTACGAAGAAGGGCAGGCGCACGCGGTCGCGATGGGGGCCCATCTGGCTTCGATCGCCGATGCGTCTGAAGATGGGTTCGTTGACCAGCGGATTGCGGATGTGTGTCAGGCATTCGATCAGGATCCGTTCATCGGTGCGGATCGTCTTTCAGGACCATGGCAGTGGTTGACGGGCGAGCCGTGGACCTACAGCGACTGGAGCAATGGCACTCCCTATTCGTGGTGCTGCGACGCCTTGACCATCATGGGACGTCCGCCCACACCCATGCTCCGTTGGGGAAATCAGGAGACGTCCGGGCCGCGGCCGATCCTCATCGAATGGGATGCCGACTGCAACGGCGACGGCATTGTGGACTACGGGCAAATTCTCGCGGGGGCGCTGGATGATGCCGATGGCAACGGTGTCCCTGACTGCTGCGATGACGATGTGCCCTGCTTCCCATGTCCCGCCGACTTCATGAACAGCGACGGCGAGGTCGGCGTCGATGAACTCCTCTTCATCATCAGCGCCTGGGGAACGGACAACGAAACGGCCGATCTGGATGGTGACGGCTGGGTGGATGTTCACGATGTCTTGATGGTGCTTGACGCATGGGGACCATGTCCGGAGGGGTTTTGATGGCGAGTTACATGGAATGACTGACCGGCGAGACCGCCAGGAAAACGGTGAACCCCGGTTTGAGGCGCGGCTTTCAAACGGTGATGTCATGGCGAATCTCACGCTGACGGCACTCGAACGGCTCAACGCCGAGGGGCGCTCACTCTCGGCCGTGACGTGGCGTCGTGTGGGTGAACAGACCTGGACGTCGATACATCGCTTTCCGGAGGCGCTGCATCGACCCCAGCCTCCGGATCGGGCGAGGCCAATTCGTCCACAACTGGGTTGGCAGTCGCGAGGGGCCAAGGGCGTGCATCGGTTCACGGTCGAGGCCCGCCATCAGGCTGCCGGGCTGTGCCTCGCATCGGTTCTGGTTGTGCTGCCTCCAATCGGGCTCGCTGCTTTGGCAATGATCTGGATACGGTGCCGAGAGGTAGAAGAGGTCAGGCAGGCTGCTCGACCGCTGCTGGATTGGGTGGTGACTGTGGTGGCCGTGGAATTGGTGCTCGGCGGCATGTGGCTGTGCGTTCTTGTATTCGGGCTCTCGGGCTGGCTTGAGTTGGCCGCCGTCTGGACAACTGTGGCAGCGGCGTGCCTCTATCTCCCTCAGCCACCTCTGGCCGCTGTTGCTGCTCTGGACGGCCGGTTGCCGCGGTTCTTTCTGGTGCTGCGGGAAGCGAGCCGTTGGCGGCGCATCAACCGCTGGATTGAGAACGCTTCTACGTGAACGGGCCGCCCCGCCTTGAGGGACCTGCGGGCTGGCGGCCGGCCGATGGCGCGGCCTTGGCGGGTCTGGACGGAGTTCGGCACGGCTAGGAGTGAGCCGCACAGGAGCATCCCATGGTGATGATTGCACTGCATGTCGTGGCGGCGCTCGTGGGGGGGAGCGCCGCTGGGGATGGCCCCCGCGCTGGCGCAGGGCGGCGAGGAATCGCTGCCGATCG
>CAZRBV010000074.1:0-4460 GCA_964598425.1 uncultured Isosphaeraceae bacterium
TTTGGGGAGAACTGCTCGTAACGGCGAGGCGGCAGGACCGGTGGCCGTGCCATGAGCCATCCTGCAGAGCGGTTCAATCAGCCCGCCTTGGCCTTGCGTTCAGCGGTGCACGAGGCGCAGTGTCCTGACAGTGTCAGGTCGTGACGCTCGAGTGTGAATCCCTCCGGGACGAGCTTGGAGAGCCCGCCGGGGCACCCATGCACATCGAAGAACCGGTCGCAGGTGGTGCAGTGGAAGTGGTGATGGTGCTTGGCGGCAACTGTCGCAAGTTCGTAACGATCGCTGTCGCCCGGGACCATCACGCTGACGATGTAGCCTGCCTCCTCAAGGCGGCGAACGGCGCGGTACACCGTCCGAATCCCCAGGGAGTCCGTGTCCTGCGAGGCCAATTCGTGCAGCTCATCAATAGATAGCGGCCGTCCGGCCGTCTCGAAGGCACGTTGGATGGCTTCAAGTTGTCTGGTCCTGCGTTGAACGGGCATCTGCTCAAGATAGACACGTGGACGCCCGCCCGGCACCGCCATCTGCTCATATTGGCAATCTATTGCCATTTTTATTGACAAGGCTATGTCAAGAACCGTATGGTGCGTTGCTGCCGAGTGGGCGACCGGGGCCGCTGGGGCGGCAGCCGGTCGGGCTGGGCGGATAGACGAGGAGATGTGGCCTTGCGTTGCGGACTGCATGTGAACAGACCAGGTCCCGCCGCCCGCTTCCCAGGGAGACGTGGCGTGACCCTCGTCGAGATCATGGTCGTGATCACGATCCTCGGGATTCTGGCTGGGGGCTGATTCCGTCGCTGGCGACCGCTGCCCTTCGCTCCCCCGTGTCGGTGGACCGGTCGAATCTCCGGGCGCTGCAGATGGCCCACGTGCAGTACGCGGTGGCTTCTGACGGGCTGTTTGCGGATGCGGGTTTGGCGCATGGCGGGCTTGCCAATGAGTCCATTGCGTGGCTGAATCTCATCGGGGAGTTTGTGGAGATCGACCAGGTGGTTCGGTCCCCGATTGATGAGAGCCCGCATTGGGACGTTCCGGTTGAGGGATCAACGGATCGCTTTCGACGCACCAGTTATGGCTGGAACAACTATCTCTCGCGGACGCACTCGCCGGACGCCGCCATCGATCCGCTGATGGCGGCTGATCGGTTGAGTCGGGTCAAGAGTCCTGCCAACACCGTTCACTTCCTGCACATGACCACAACTGGCTCGTTCGCGGGAGCCGACCACACGCACGTCGAAAACTGGTGGATTGGGAACTCCCACCCTGACGCCGCTGCGGTGCTGGCTGCCAATCAGGTGCAAACCAACGTCGTGTCCGGAGATCGGGGCACGAAGGACGCGAAGGCAACTTACGGATTTGTTGACGGGCACGTCGAGGTGCTTCCGTTCAACGCGGTGTATACGAGCCCTGATCACAATCGTCTGGATCCCAAGGTGTCGGGACTGAGCTTCTGACGACCAACGAGTCACTACGGAGAGGAGTAGCTATGAACATTGTTGACATACCCAAAACGCAAGGCCTTTGGAGTCGCTGCATGTGCGCGGTGCTGCCGCTGTTGGCCTTGGCGATCGCAACGCCTGCGGCCAGCGCGCAGCATGCAGGTCACGCCGGCGATGTCTTTGTCGGCGTCCACGAAGGGCACATCGAGACCGGGCTGATCGATGAAGATGTCGTGCAAGAGGACGTTCGCGTCTTTGAGTCTGAGCTCGGCGAGTCGGGCGTACCTGGATTCTCAGATGAGCCTGGCTGGGAGGCTTTCCCCGGGACATTCGATCCGGATGATCGCGTGGGCTGGAATGCGCTGCATGGTCTCCGCCGCTGGAACGGCGATGGGTTCGATGAGGGCGTTGCTGAGGTCATGACGGTGAGCTTCGCTGACCTGTCCTTCGAGATTGGTGATGCTGCCAGTGCCGGGTTCGACCTGGCTGTTCAGCCCGATGGTGGGTTGCATCGGCACCTGGGCTTCTTCCTCTCGAACGAGTCGGGCGATCCCGCTGTTGGCGTGTACCTCATTGAACTGGAACTGTACGCAGACGATCCCTCGCTGGAACATTCAGCGCCTTTCTGGATCGTGTTCAACAACGAGGACACCGAGCAAGCGCATGAGGCGGCCGTTGAGTGGGTCCACGAGCATCTGGCCGGAGAAGAGCCGTGTCACGGCGATATCAACGGTGACCACCTCGTTGATGTGTCGGACATTCTTGAGGTGATCGGAAGTTGGGGCCCGTGTGACGGGTGCGCAGCGGACGTTGATGAGAGTGGTGAGGTTGACGTGACCGACCTCCTCGAGGTCCTTGCCGCGTTCGGTGATTGCCACTGATCGATCTCATAAGCAGGATCGCGACCGAATGGTGCCGGCGAGCGAAACCGCTCCCGGCACCATTCTTTTGGTCTACAAATCTGCTGGCTGACGGCCGAGCGCTGCTTCATACGCTGCGGCGGCGTGAAGGCTGTCCGGGCGTGACCGGCCTACATCCAGAGTGCAACCAGCGCCATCAACCCTGCGCCAACAAACGCCCAGCAGAGTCGACGGCCCCGATTCGCTCCGCCAGGGAAGAACTCCTCTCGGACGATGTCGAGCGTCGCGATGTAGAGGAATGTGCCTGCAGCCACGGCCTTGAACCACGCTTCGGCCGCGCCGTCCCCGGCACCGAACTCTTCAATCGCCAGGCCGCCCAGAATGACGCCCAGCGGGGTACTTCCGACGAAGACCAGGAGCGCGGGAATGCGTGTGCGTGGCTGGATGGCCGATTCGCGAAAGGTCGACCCGAGCGCGAAGCCTGCGGCACCCTTGTGCGCGAGGATCGCGATGAGCAGGACGCCAGCGCCAGCAGCTGTCGAAAGACCCAGCGTGAGCCCTGCGATGAGGCTATGAATGGAAAGCGTGATGAGTAGCAGGAAGGGGGTGAGTCCGTGGCCTTTGCCCGCCTTGAGCAGCGCCGCCGACTCGGGATCAAGATCTGAATGGCCCGTTTCAAGGGCCCGCGGCACGACGCGTTCGAGCCCCAGCACCAGAATGAAGGTCAGTGTCGCCACGGCGTAGGCAGCCGGATAGTCAAGGTCCGGATACGCGGCGCCGAATCCATCTGCGGCGTCTGCGAGCAGGTGAATGAGCCCCGCAGCCAGGAGCACGCCCCCGGCGAAACTGTTTCCATACGCGATCGCGCGTCCGCTGCCGCCCCTCGCCGCGAGCCACGGCGCGAAGACCCCAGCGGATCCGACAGCAGCAATAATCGCCGCCCAGAGCACAATCATGAAGGGGCCCGTTGCGTCGGTTGTGTTTGTTGCGGCAAGCATGGTGGCGGGAGTATACCTGATTCAGGGTGACGATTGGTTGGCTCTCTGCGCGCGGTGTCACGCCGCACGACGTGCGACAGGTCAGTCACGCAGTCGTGCAACCCCCAGTCCGTCGCCGATGGGGACGAGGCTCCAGTCCACACGCGCATCGGCGGTGAGTATCTGGGCAAGTTCGCGCGTGGCAACGGTTGATGCATCATCGGCCAGTGGATCGGCCACGCGGCCTCCTCGCAGCATGTTGTCGACGGTGAAGAGGCCGCCCGGGCGGAGCAACTGCAGCGACCGCTCGTAGTATGCCGCCGACGAGGTCTTGTCGGCGTCGGCGTAGACGAAGTCGAATGTGCCGGCATGGCCTTCCGCGATGAGTGCGTCCAGTGTGTCGATCGCTGGCCCCAGGCGTGGTTCGATTCGGTTCTGAAGCCCGGCTCGCGTCCACCACTGCGCGGCTTCTTCGAGATAGTCGGCGTCGATGTCGCAGGCGATCAGCGTTCCGTCTTCTGGCAGGGCCATCGCCAGGGCGATCGCGCTGTAGCCGGTAAAGACGCCGATTTCGATGGCCCGCCGGGCACCGATCATTCGCATCAACACCTGCATGAACTGCGCCTGCTCGGCCGCTGTCTGCATGCCACCACGTTCATGTGTGGCCATGGCGTCTCGAAGTGCGCGTTGGACAGGCTGCTCACGCAGTGTGGTGCGTTGCAGCCAATCGGAAACAGCTTCAGTCAGGCCGGACGTGCGTCGAGACATGCATGTACCTCCGCGCGAAAGGTAGCACCCTGTCGAGGGAAGAATCCAGGCAGTTTCGAGAATGCTGCGTCCAGCTGCACTTGACAGGAGCTCCAATCTCTGGTAGAATGCGGCCTGCATCAAGAGAGGGCTGGCGCCCTCACCAACCTGCCTGCCCGGGCAAGGTGGTACGGAAGGAGACACTTCCAGATGCGGCCGAGAGGCAACGAAGCGGGCTCGCTTTGTTTTTGCCCGCTTCGTGTTTGGTGTGCCGGCAGCACGTACTGCTGGGGCACCCCGCGTTCGCCGGAGAGCCGGGACGTGGCGCCGACTTGGTCGATGCTCGGGTGGATGCGCTGCTGTGGCAGCGTGGCGTTGCGCGTGGACGCTTGCGGGTCTGCGCGTGGGCGCTTCCCGGCAGGTTCCGGGGGTACTTCC
>CAZRBV010000074.1:4560-5994 GCA_964598425.1 uncultured Isosphaeraceae bacterium
GCCTTCAACGGTCTTGATGCAGGGTGCTGCCGCGTGCGCGGCGGCGTCGGTGTGCGCGAAGCGTTCGCTTCGGCATACGTGATCGTCAAGGCTGCACGTGCGGCCGGAAAAGAGTTGCGTGATGGGCCAGCACCGCGTGTGTGAACCCAGGATGGCAATGGTCAACGGCCGCCGCTGGTGGCTTCGGTCAGGGGCGGCACTTCTTCAGAGGCACAGGAGAAACGAAGTATGCAGATGCGTGGGATCTACGAGCCGAGCTTTGCGATGGATGACCACCGGGTCGTCCGACTGGAATACGTCGGCGAGTTTCGGTGGCAGGTCATGGAATCCAGGCGAATCGAAATGAACGGTTGGATCCAGGTCGTCCGGGGAGATATCAATGCGCTCACATCGTGGGCGCGGGCTGAGCGGTCGCTCGGCGGCGAGGCGATCGTTCGCGGATTGGGTCTTCGGGTCAAGGGAACCTGGTGGGAGCGTGTGCGTGCCATCCGTCCCGACGCTCGGGTGATCGGGAAGGGGCTCGGCCGCCTTCCAGCGGGCTCTGGCAGCCCGAGCGGGGCGGTCGCCATCAGGGTGTACGCGGATCCCAATCCAAGGGGCGGCGTCACGATCTGGAAGGAACAACGGGCCCGCTACATGGAGACCAAACGGACACTCGTGGCCGCCGATGTGAGGAGCCGTGAGCGTGCTGAGGAAGCGGTGGAGGCTGCGGGCGATGGGATCGCGCACGTTGAGTACGACGACCTTGCCTCGCTCTTTGATCTCCTCGATGGAGCGCGGGCGGCCATGACAAATCTGGTCAAGCAGGGCATTCAACACCGGTATGGACAAACAGATTGCAAGGAGTTCGATGATGAGTGAGCACAAGACGAAGCACGATGACGACCGGCATGACGACGACAACGATTTCGTTGGTCCATTCGCATTCACCAGCCCGAGGGCGATGATCTTTGAGGGGGTAGTGCGATTGCTTGTCGAGGGGGACGAAGCGAAAGCAAAGGAAGGGTGCAAGCAGTACCGGCTCAGTCTCACCGAGGCGCGGGCGAAGGCTCGTGAGATCAAGCGAGCGAAGAAGGCCGAGGCTCGTGCCGCAGCCGCGGCCAAGGCGAAGAAGCCGGCGAAGAAGCCAAAGAAGCCGGCGGACGAAGAACCGTTCCTCCTCGCAAGCGGGCACAGTGATCCGAACGAGGGGGTGCCGTGGGGCGCGTCGCCACCTGCCGATGCGTACTTCCTCGATTTTGACCATGACGTGGTCGAGGCGATCGAGTCGATGAGCGATGCAATGAAGTCGGCGAGCGCCGCAGGGTTGCCGTGCCACCAAACCGACGAGGTCGCAGGACACGAGATTCCAGGCAACGCCATCGCAACTGTAGGCAGTGAAGACTTCTCCTATTGGTGGGAAAGCCTCTCAAGCCATGTGGAAGAAGTTGGCGG
>CAZRBV010000075.1:0-5593 GCA_964598425.1 uncultured Isosphaeraceae bacterium
CGAATCGCTTCGGCCATGAGATGGTCGATCGATCGAATCATGTCATCGCCCTTCTTCATGTGCTCCTTCGCAAAGGACTCTGAGTGGCACTCGGTGCAGACCTCGATCATCTTGGCTCGTTCGGCATCAAACTCAGCCGCAGAGAGTCTGGCGACCTGCGCCCCTGCCACGACGTCAAGACGGGGAGTCGGATTGCCTTCAGGGTCAAGAACGCCAAGCCCTTGAAGAATGGTCACACGATCATTCCACCACTCCTCGCTCTCGCCCGGGTAGGGCGCCAACCCATCGGTTCGCACGGCGAGGAATCCCCAGGCCGTATGAACGTCGTGGCTGCCCTTGGGCATGTGGCAGGTCTGGCATGAGGGCGCCGATGCCGTTTCCGGCAGCACACCATCTCGCTTGAGTTGATACCGAACCCCGTGCTTCGATGTCGACCACATTTCCCACTGTGGATGATCGAATCCCATATGGCACGTCGCGCAGGCTTCGGGCTGGCTGGCTTCGGCCTTTGAGAATGTGTGGCGTGTGTGACACGAATCACATGATGCGAATCCATAGCCGGATCCGGCCGCCTTCAGTCGATCAATCTCTTCGTCATCCTTGAGACCGATCTTGTGGCATCCGCCGCACCCTTTCATACCGTCGATCATTTCCATGGGCTTGAAGTGCGTCGTCGGCATGGCCTTCATGGCTGCCCATGCAAAGGCGTGTTTGCTCGACGCGAACTCGTCGTACTGCTTTTCGTGACACTCCTTGCAGGTCGCCGCGGTGACGGTCTTCGCGAGTTCCACGTTTCGTTGGCTGTCGTGATCTGAGCCGTGGCAGTCGGCGCACCCGACCCCCTTGCCACTGTGCGCGCTGGCCTGCCAGTCGGCCACAATTCCAGGCGTGACGATTTCATGGCAGGCCACACAGTCCATGCCGACAAGCCCCGCGAGAATGCCGGGCTGGGGAGATTGGAAATCGGTTGCGGCGAACGCAGCGACGGAAAGTACGGTCAAGGCGGTCATTGACATCGTGCGGTCCTTTCTGTCCCCGCCCCGCACAGTGGGCGAGCATTCGGGATACCACGATCTGGTTGTCTTCTATTCGCTGCCCCCTTTGAAAGGCAGCCTCCATTCACCTATTGGTGGAGGGAGGCTGCCGGGAGGAAGGGGGCATGTTTGGGCGAGCTCGCCGTGGGGGGCTCACTGACAGAACAATACGAGGACCTCGAGGTCATGTAAAGAGGCCTTTGCCAGAAAAGAACTATTTCTGGATCCCCGAATCCTCATATGACCACCATTTCGTCCAGGAGCGGCTCAGTCGTAGGGAACAACCGAGATTTCAGGGCCTGAGTCCACGGGAAGGTCCCCAGTAAAGGGCATGTGGTGGGACTCCCCATTGCCCTGCAGGTCCTTGATCACGAGGGCTCCGTCGATCTGACCATTATTGAACTGCATGGTGGCTCGGGGGGCCAGAATCGAGCCCTTCCAGCCGATTCCGTTCATCTGAAAAACGGTGCAGCCAGCGAAATTGAAGAACAGGTGGTCAGGCGCGACGCCGGTGAGGAATGGCTGAAACCAGTTCATTGCGATGATGCTGCCCGAGACGTTGATGAGGGCGGTTGATCCACTCGGCACATCGATGTGCAACCCGTAGCACGGATAGAAGTCAGATGTATCGAGATCGAAGACGTTGATGTCACCCTTGGTGCCCGTGAGAAAGAGCTGCCCCCACTGCCGCACCACAGCACCGTCCGCGGGCACAGCAGCAAGATCGTCTGAGAGGGCCTCCAGTTCGGTCTTGGCATCACTAAAGTCGATGGTTACGTTTGAGTCGACGGACCCATTGGGAGTACCGACACTGTTCAACGACACGTCATCACTCACCTGCGTGTTACCGTTGAAATTCTGCCCGTTATTCCACGTGAGATCATCGCCGACGATCAAGTCGTCGCGAGAACCGGAAGAATTCGCCAAACCGGACCCAACGCCAACATTGTTGAATTGCGCATCAGCGCCGACCGCAACCCGCCCCGTGCAGTCGGTGTTGTTGGCTTGGTAGTTCTCAAGAACAAAGACAGTGAAGCCTTCAGCCTCACCCAGAGGGGACGCGGCGAGCGCAGCCGGGCTCAAGCCAGCTGCGAGAATGAGCGATGTGGTGAGAAGTCGTTGCATACGTCATTCGTGCAAATGAAACACGAGTCGTTGCGGTGACATCGGCAAAAACCCTTCAACAGCAGCCAAACCGGATGGGCTGGGGGGTCTTCTCCATTTGCGCCGCCTGCATTCAGAGGTAGGTAGGCTCGAACGCAAGGCCAGCGATGTGCGCATCCCAGTCGGATGCGTGGTGCCGATTGAGACCCATGTCAGCGAGCGTCTGGGCAACCTTGCCCGCTACGTGCAGCGAGACCGATCGGATTGCAGACCTCGCGGGATACAGCATGCCGTCTGCGAAGTACGACTCGGGCACCTGCGTCGCAAGCGCCTTCGCCGCCGTCAGGAAGGCCTCCTGTGGCACATGCCGGGCGCCAGTCGCGAGAATGGCCATGCCCATCGCCGGGAAGATATAGACGTTGTTGCCCTGCGACGGCTTGATGGTGCGGCCCGCATGCTCGACCGGAGGCATGGGTGTGCCGCTTCCGAAGAGCACGCGCCCATCAGTCCACTGGTATGCCTCCTGCGCGGTGCATTCGGCGCGGGATGTCGGATTGGAGTATGGGAAGATGAGCGGTCGATCGTTGACTTCTGCCATCGCTTTGATGACCTGCTCATTGAAGGCCCCGTGTACGGTTGACACACCGATGATGCCGGTTGGCTTGAAGTCCCTGATTGCCGCCACGAAATCGTCACATGGGGCAGTGTCCGCAGCAAACGGCTTCTGGAAGTCCACCAGATCGGTTCGAGATCGGACAAGCAGCCCGTTGATATCAAAGAGCCGCACGTGCCTCAGCGCCTCGTCGCGGGATTTCCCGGTCTCCACACAGATGGACTCGGCGATCAATTCGGCAATACCCGTTCCAGCGGAACCGGCTCCGAGGAAGAGAATGCGCTGGTCGCCGATCGACTCACCCTTTGCTTGACACGCGGCGTGAATGCCCGCCAGCGCCACACCTGCGGTGCCCTGAATATCGTCGTTGAAGCAGCACACGGCATCGCGATATTTGGCTAGCAGTGGCGCTGCGTGGTTCATGCTGAAGTCTTCAAACTGAATGCAGCACTCCGGGAACAGGTCCTGCACTGCCTGCACGAACTCATCGACGAAGGCGTAGTACGTGTCGTCATCACAACGCTTCTGGCGAAGGCCCGCGTACATCGGATCTTCCAGAAATGCCTCATTGTCGGTTCCGACATCAAGCGTGATAGGCAAGGTCATTTCCGGCGGCACGCCCGCGCAGGCCGTGTAGAGAGCGAGTTTCCCGATCGGAATGCCCATACCGCTTGCGCCGAGATCGCCCAGGCCGAGGATGCGAGATCCATCGGTCACGACGATGAAGCGGACATCCTTGTTTCCCCAGTTGTCGAGCAGTTCCTTGATGCGTCCCTTGGCCGTCACCGGCAGATACACGCCGTGTGGTCTGGTCAGGATGTGCCCGAACTGTTCGCACGCATCGCCCACGGTGGGCGTGTACACAAGCGGCAGGAATCGCTCGGGATCGCTGGTCAATACCTTGTAGAAGAGTGTGCGGTTTCGATCCTGTACACCGCGCAGGTGCATATATCGCTCAAGATCATTGTCCCAGCGGTCAAGTTGATTCAGAACGCGTGCCACTTGTTCGTCCAACGATTCCACCCGGGACGGAAGCAGCCCCTCAAGGCGGTGTTCCTTCCGCTCTGCTTCGGTGAATGCCGTGCCCTTGTTGATGAACGGATCGTGCAACAGTTCAAATGCAGGCCGGTTATGCATGGTGCCCTCCTCGCATCGAGGCGGCAGCCTACCAGCACCGCAGCGGGCAATGTGCGATCTTGGCAATCACAAGTCTGCCGTCGCTTCTGCGTGCCGCGACGCCGCCGTCACGGCCCATCTCCGGCGCCCGGCGAAATGGCGGCGGGTTCCTCGGGATGGGGAGCGGTTTCGGTGGCTGGATGTATGTCTCTGGGGGATCCGCAAGGCGAGTCTACAGATCGTTGCGCGAGCCACTTCTGTCGCTCAGTACCAATTCGATTCGCCTCGCCGACAATCGCGGGCACACGCTCGGCCATCACTCACATGGGCCCCAGGATGAAATGACATCGAGCAGGTCCTCGATGTTCACCTCGCCGTTGGCGTCGATGTCGCCGAGGCAACTGAGCGGGGTCGGATCGCACACCACGTCATCGCTGGTCTCGAACTCGTGGAACTCGCCGCCGAGCCGTCTCGACATTCACCCCCCGAACCTCCGCGCTGGCGAAAACAGTGGTTGCGAGTGCCTCGAACACATCCGGTCGTAACCACCTGGCCGTTGGGCGCAGCGAATTCCTCGGGGGCCAGAAACCCATGCACAAATCTGGATACCACACAACTACCACGCCATCCGGTAAATCTGCCGGTCACCGAGGTCGGTCTTGGCCCCGGCATCCCTGTTTGAAATGAAGTATACGAATTGGCCGTCGGCGGTTGGCGCGGGGAGGGTGTCGTAGGACCGGCTGGTCGTCAATTGCCGCTTCCGCCCCTGTTCCGGACCTGACACCGCATATCTCCAGATGTCCCAATTCGCCTCGCGCGTGATTGGGTCCGGCTCATCACTGGGGGCTGCATAAACAATGTGCGTAGAATCCGGATGCCAGCGCACACCCTGGATCTCCTTCGCATCCACCAACGCCACCGGGCTCTCTCCACGTTTCCATTTCATAACCCGATCTCGGCCATCTCGCTCGACCCGCCGAATCCACAACAGTGTCTCGCCGTCAGGCGACCAGTCCGGGCTCCACCCCTCGCCAACAATCAGGGGGGATTTCCCTTGTTCGAAGATCCGAACCGTCGGGAGCTCCCCATTTGACCTTACCCCCTCCATCCAGATCCAAATAGGAACCCGGCGCAAAGACGCCCTGAGGGAGCCGACTCCCTACCTGGGACGCCCAAACCATGGTTGAGGCCGCCTCTTTGGCAGCATGCTGATTCGCGATGGCGGCCAGGCAGAGGCAATTGAACGGCTGGTGCAGACGCTGGCGGTGGTGCAAGACCTGAGTACGAGGGCCCGCTCAAAGCTTTGGTGCTGGTGCCATGAGTGTCGATTCGTCCAATCGCGTGCAAAGCATCGCTCGGTCGCGGCGTTGTCATAGCAGGCCCCAGCCAGACTCGTGCTGCAAACGATCTTCCGCTGCTCCAAGGAGCCAGCGGTTTCGATCGTATGCGTACTGCTCGCGCTCGCTGATATATGGACCCGGACGGTTGCTGGGCGCCAACCATCCACACCTCTGGTCTCCCACTCCTGTCCACTGGGCCGGCTGCCGCCGACCAGTTCCCCCTTGTCGTTCTTAGGATGCGCAACTAGGGTGGCGTCGGAGAAGCAACATGACTCGAGCGATCGCCTTGACTGTACTCATTCTGGCTGCCGCCGCGCACGCGACCAGCGTAGTGCGCATGCCGCTTCAACATATTGCAGATCTCTCCGGCCAGATCGTCGTTGGCG
>CAZRBV010000076.1:0-5352 GCA_964598425.1 uncultured Isosphaeraceae bacterium
GGAACGAAATATGGTGTTCCATTCCCGGTGCTGGCGCGAGCGAGTTTCGGAACAGTGGGAGCGCACATTCCGGCGATCGCTCGGGCGATCGTTGCGTGCGGGTGGTTTGGAATACAGACGTGGATCGGCGGCGCCGCCATCTATTCAATTCTCGGCGCGCTTGGCTGGATTACACCGGCCACTGACGCAGACATCGTGCCGTTTCTTGGGATCTCGATTGGACAGTTTCTGTGCTTCGGCGTGTTCTGGCTGCTGCACGTGGCCATCGTGCTCGCGGGCATCGAGTCGATCAAGTGGGTCGAAGCCTACGCGGCACCATTCCTGATTGCGTGCGGTGTGGCGCTGCTGATCTGGGCGTTCGTGGCGGTCGATGACACGGCAGCACTCTTTGCGAGCAGTACACCGCGGGAAGAGGGCGTGTCCTTCTGGACGATCTTCTTCCCACAACTCACCGCCATGGTCGGATTCTGGGCGACGTTGAGCCTCAACATCCCGGACTTTACGCGGTACTGCCGAAGCCAAGAGGATCAGGCCGCCGGGCAGTTGCTCGGGCTGCCGTCCACGATGACGCTCTTTTCCTTTGTCGGAATCATCGTCACCGGCGCCACGGTAGTGCTCTACGGCGAGGCGATCTGGGACCCGGTGGCGCTTGTCTCTCGCATGGGGTCGCCAGTGGTGGTCGTCATCTCGATGATTGCGCTGCTCATTGCAACCCTGTCGACCAATCTTGCCGCCAATGTCGTGAGCCCCGCCAACGGGTTCTCCAATCTGGCACCATCCGCAATCGGCTTCCGTGAAGGCGCGATGATTACCGCAGTCATTGGTGTACTCATTATGCCGTGGCGTCTGATGACCGACTTGTCGGATTACATTTTCGTGTGGCTCATCGGGTACAGCGCCTTGCTCGGGCCGATTGCGGGCATCATGCTGTGTGATTACTTCATCGTGCGACGGACTGAACTCAATGCCGAGGCGCTCTACGATCCAGAGGGTGAGTATGCCGGTGTGTCAGCGGCTGCCATCCTTGCGCTTGTGTTGGCGGTGCTTCCGAATCTTCCCGGATTTGTCAACGCTGTCACCGGTACCGCCGGAACCGAAGAAGCATTCTTCCACGCGTTCTTTGATCAGATATACGGCTATGCGTGGTTCATCGGCCTGCCGCTGGCGATGGCTCTGTATTGGCTCTTCAAGCAATTGCCCGTCACTGGAGACAATGCAAAATGACTGACCATCCCCAGTTGCCTGCCTGCTCGCATCAGCCGCGTCCTTATGACGGTCCGAGCCGTGAAGCCGTTCTCGACATGCGACGCGAGTTTCTCACGCCCGCCCTTGTGACGTACTACGCCGAGCCGATCATGATCGTCGAAGGCCACATGCAGTGGCTCTTTGATGAGGCGGGAAGGCGATACCTCGATGGCATCGCGGGAATCGTCACGGTGTCGGTGGGCCACTGCCATCCGAAGGTCGTCGAAGCTGTTCGTGAGCAGAATGAACGCCTGCAGCACACCACGACGATCTACCTGAACCCCAATATTGCCGAGTTCGGAAAGAAACTCGTCTCGACGTTTCCGAAGGACTCGGGTCTCGGCGTCTGTTATTTCACCAACTCCGGCAGCGAGGCCAACGATCTCGCGATGCTCATGGCCCGGCTGCACACGGGCAATTTCGACATCCTGGCGCTTCGCAACGCCTATCACGGCCTCAGCAATCAGGCGATGGGGCTGACGGCGCTGCATTCCTGGAAGTATCCGTATCCGCACGGGTTCGGCGTCAAGCACGTCAAGTGTCCTGATCGGTATCGCGGTCCACATGGCTATGACGATCCAGATGCCGGGGCGAAGTATGCCGCCGAAGTCGAAGACGTACTTCGCTACGCAAGCACAGGCAAGGTCGCCGGATTCATTGCCGAGCCGATCCAGGGTGTGGGCGGAACGGTCGAGTTGCCGAGCGACTATCTGCCGAGGGTGTACGAGATGATCCGGGCGCACGGCGGCGTGTGCATCAGCGATGAAGTGCAGACGGGCTTTGGCCGGACCGGTACGAAGTTCTGGGGGTTTGAGAACCACGGTGTTCGTCCTGACATCGTCACGATGGCCAAGGGCATCGGCAACGGGGCGCCGCTGGCGTGCTGCGTCGCTCGGGCCGAGGTGGCCGAGTGCATGAGCGAGCGATTGCACTTCAATACCTACGGTGGTAATCCGGTGTCGATGGCGCAGGGGCTCGCGACGCTCGACGTTCTTCTGGAGGAGAACGTGCAGCAGCATGCTGCGGACGTTGGCGGCTATCTCAAACAGGGCCTGGAGGATCTGCAGTCACGGCACGACATCGTGGGCGACGTGCGAGGCCAGGGCCTCATGCTCGGCATGGAACTCGTGTCCGACCGCGCTGCGAAAACGCCGGCCTCGGCGGAGACGGCGAAGGTGCACGAGCAGGCCAAGGACCTCGGCCTGCTCATTGGCAAGGGCGGCGTCTTTGGTAACGTGCTTCGCATCAAGCCGCCAATGTGCATTCAGCGTGAAGACTGTGACTTTATGTGCAAGGTGCTGGACATCTGTCTGAGCGAGGTGGGCTGATGGCGATCCTCATCAAGGGCGGCAGGGTCATTACGGCGGACGACGATCGCGTGGCCGATGTGTTGATCGAGGGTGAGCGGATTCGAGAGGTGGTCGAGTCGATTGCCTGCCCGGGGGCGGAGGTCATCGATGCATCGGGCAAGTACGTGTTCCCCGGGTTCATCGATCCGCACGTGCATATCCACCTGCCCTTCATGGGCACCAACGCGATTGATGATCACGCCTCCGCGACGAAGGCGGCGCTTGCGGGCGGGACGACAACTGTCATTGAGATGATCTGCCCTGGTCCTGATGACGAGCCGAAGGCGGCCTTTGAGGAGTGGAAGGGACTTGCGGAAGTGGGGGCGTGCTGCGATTACACCTTTCACCTTGCTGTGGTGCGATTCGACGATCTTGCCAAACAGCAGGTCCGGGATCTGGTGGCGAACGACGGCGTCGGCAGTTTCAAGGTCTTTCTGGCCTACAAGGGCGCGCTCGACATCGCTGATGAGCAGCTCTTTGAACTCATGGAGATCGCCAAAGAACTCGGCGTCATCATCACGGCTCACTGTGAAAACGCGGAAGCGGTGGACGCCATGCAGAAACGGCTCATCACCGAAGGCAAGACAGGCCCAGAGTGGCACGAGCCCTCCCGGCCCCGCTGCGTCGAGGCCGACGGCGTCAGCCATCTGTGCGCGTTTGCCGAACTGACCGGGGCGCACATCTACATCGTGCACACGTCCTGCCGGGCCGCTGTCGTAAATGCCATGGAGGCACGGGCACGCGGCGTCAATGTCTTTGTCGAAGCAGTCGCGCCGCATTTGGTGCTCGACAAGGCCTACGCTGAGCGTCCAGACTTCGAAGGCGCGAAGTACGTCATGTCTCCGCCGCTTCGAGACGCCGCAGAGCACGAGCATCTCTGGAAGTCACTTGCGAATGGCGAGATGCTCACAATCGGCACCGATCACGCCCCCTTCAATTTCCACGGGCAGAAGGACATGGGCCGCGATGCGTTCACGCTCATTCCAAACGGCATTCCCGGAATCCAAGAGCGGGTCGATCTGGTTCACACGTACGGCGTGTGTCAAGATCGCATCAGCCTGCAAGGCATGGTCGCCACGTGCAGCACCAACGCGGCCAAGATCTTCGGCATGTATCCCCGGAAGGGTGAGATCGCCCCCGGAAGCGATGCGGACATTGTGATCTACGACCCAACCTACGAGGGTGTCTTCGCCCACTCAGAGAGCGAAAGCCAAACCGACTACAGCGGCTACGAAGGGTTGCCCCGCAAAGGCCGCCCTGCAATCGTGCTCCGCCGCGGCGAAGTCCTCGCCCGCGACGGCCGCTACACCGGCCAGGTTGGCGGCGGCCACTACATCGCCCGCAACCCAACGCACTGACCGCCGGTCACTTTATGTCGTTGTGTCGTAACGACTTAGAGGAACGGCAGTTCTGTAAGTCGTTGTCATATGAGAAGATAAAGTGACCGGCGGTCAGGGTGCTGCTCAGGCGGCGCCGAGGGCTCCTTGGGTGTGAAGCCACAACAGGAATCCGCCCAAGCAGGCTGCAGCGACCGCTGCGACCAGGAGCACGGCTCCGAGCATCGCCACGAGCACGGGTGGCTCGTGCATTCGACGCTGTAGGTCTTGTTCTGTCAGTGTTTGCCCGCACTCCGGGCACAAGGTGGTGGAGACCGTGGAACCGGTGAGGTCGTAGTGGCAGGTCGGGCAGGCGGATCGTCTTTGACGGTCAGCGAGATGAAACCCGCACCATCGGAAGCCAGCCGCAGCGAGGGTGAAAGCGGCGATAATCGGTAGAACGAGAATCTCGAGACCTGGACCGTTCGACGATCGATTCAGCGCAGATGCGACGAAGAAGACGATGAGGATCGTCACAGAAGCGATGAGGAGTCCGGCAATGAATCGGTCGGCAAGCCGCGCGTGGCACTCCCCGCGGAATGATCGCCAATCACCCATCGATCCAATCGAGCAATCGCGCTGCACCGGTGCTCGACGGCTCCCTCTGTGAGGCTGCCTTAGTCATTTGACACGAGGCGGTCCGATTGCTCCACGAACTTGTCGCCGTCCCAGTGCGTGTCCTTCTCGACCATGCCCTCGCGGCGGGCCTTGGCGGCGGCCTTGGCCTCCGCCTGGCGACGCACAAGGTCGGCATGGGTGCTGAAGTAGGGCAGGCTGGCGCCGCGGAAGTCATCAATGGACGCAAAGCCGTGCTGGTCCATGAAGGCCGAGAGCTGTTCGCACATGTCCTTGACCATTCCGTAGCCGTGAATCATGACGCCGGTGCAGACCTGCACCGTGTGTGCGCCCAGCAGGATGAACTGCGCCGCGTCCTCGCCGGTCTCCACGCCTCCAATGCCACTGAGCGTGGTCTCCGGGAACTCCTCGTGCTGCATCCGCGCTAACTCCATCACCATCCGCAGCGCAATCGGCCGCACGGCCTTGCACGAGTAACCGCCTGGCACGGTGTAGCCCTCGACCGTCGGCATCGGGCGAAGCGTCTTCAGATCGACGCCCATGACACTGAGGATCGTGTTGATCGCGGCGAGGCCGTCGCAACCCGCCCGGAGCGCCGCGCGACCCGGGTCTGCGATGTGTGTGACGTTCGGCGTCATCTTGGCCCACACCGGAATCTTCGCAGCCTCCATCACCCAGCCGCTGACTTCGCCGACGATGTCGGGATTCTCGCCCATCGCCATGCCCATCTTTCGTTCAGGTAGACCATGCGGGCATGAGAAGTTCAGTTCGAACGCGTCGACGCCGACGTCCTGGCACCGCTCGAC
>CAZRBV010000077.1:0-5300 GCA_964598425.1 uncultured Isosphaeraceae bacterium
CTATTGCAAACTCGATACAGCCGCGATGGTTGCGGTGTGGAGGTGGTTGGATGGGCAGGTTTGAGAACGTGAATCTGACGCACTTGAGATCCGTGTTCTGCGGCACCCAATCGCATGCAGGAGGCACGCCATGAAGTTGCTCGTTGCTGGAGACATTCACATGGGGCGTTCGTCCACGCGGGTGCCTGACGCGAGTTCGGATGACATCTCCTCGCGGGCCGCATGGGGGCGGATTGTGAAGTTGGCGGTCGACCGGAAGGTAGACGCGGTTTGCTTGACCGGAGATGTGGCGGATGGGAACAACCGGTACTTCGCGGCGATCACCCCACTGCGGGATGGTCTCCAGCAACTTGGCAGCGATGGAATCAACACGTACGCCGTATCAGGCAACCACGACCACATTGTCATGGCGGAGCTTGCGCGGGACACCGGCAGTGCGCTCACCCTCTTGGGACAGGGCGGACAGTGGGAGTCAGTGAGAGTGGAGGGACGCGATCGGTCTGTGGAGCTGATCGGGTGGTCGTACCCGTCCGAGCATGTGGTGGATTCGCCGTTGGGTCAACTCCCGCAACCCGCCGCAGGCGATGGTGACATGCCGCGAGTGGTCCTGCTCCACTGCGACTTGGGGCAGGCGGCGAGCAGGTACATTCCCATGTCAATAGAACAACTGCGTGCAAGAGACGACATTGGCCTATGGCTGTTTGGCCACTTGCATGGCCACCAGATGCATTCGCTCAACGGTGACAACAAGGCGGTGTACCCGGGCTCGCCGCAGGCGCTTGACTTCGGTGAGCAAGGGCGACACGGGTGTGTGCTGGCAGAATTGACAGGCGCTGGATGGGAACTCGAGTTCATTCCACTGTCAACCGTCGAGTACATCGTGTTCGAGATCGACCTTGCCGATGGGCAGGAGGATCCGTCCGCAGACTGGAAGGACAAGGTTGGAGCCAAGGTGGACGAGAAGGTCAACGCGTTGAAGGAGGGGAACAAGGGGCTGCAGCATGTGGCTGCGCGAATCAAGTTGACTGGACTCACTCAACACGCCTCAGACGTTCGTCGGCGTTACGGGGAGCTGGATCAGCTCGGTGGTCTCAGGTCACAAGCGAATCTCCAACTGCATATCGACGCTATCGACCCGCAAGTACTTCCACCCATGCGATTGCAGGAGCAGGCGAACAAGACTGATGCCATAGGTCGTCTTGCCGGGATTGCCTTGAGACACGACATCGATGATGACCTCCGCGAGGACGTGCGGCGTGTCATGGGCCTCGCCCGTGATAACACATACTTCAGAGTGCTGTTCGGGCATCAGAATGGCGCAGATCACATGGACCTTACAGATGACAGAGTGGATGACATGATTCGCCAGCAAGCGATGCGTATTCTGACGGCCTTGCATCAGAAGGGGCGACTCGAATGAGCGTGGACGGCATGCATGTGAAACGGCTTGAGTTGCACGGTCTCCCCGGCTTCCCGATCGGGAGTGGCGGAGTCGTCGAAGAGTTTGCAAAGCAACTGACCCTGATTTCCGGGCGGAATGGTTCAGGCAAGACGACAATGGCTCGAGCCATCGCATCAATCCTCTGGCCAGAGAACAGTTCACTCGGATCGGGCCACATCAGTGGGCGCATTGCCGTGGGCGATGCGACGTACGAGGTTGAGCGTGGCTTGGATGGGAATTGTGTCTGGACGCAGGATGGTGCGCAGCGGGAGGCATTGACGCTCGGGGATGCGTGGATGGGTCGGCTGTCGCGAGTTTCGCTTGTGGATCTGCTTGACCACGAGGATGAAGTAGGAAGCAAGTTTTCTCACCGCATGAGTGAGCTCCTGGCGGGAGGCGTGAATTGGGACGAGGTGCAGGAAGATGCTGGGCTGAATGAGGCGATCGGGGGGCATGGAACTGCGGCTCGCGAGTTGAGAGAAGCCGACACCGAGTTGGGGAAGAAAAAGAAGGCGGCGCACGAAAATGCGAAGCTCGAGCAAAAAGCGGAAACAGCCCGTAAAAAGCTGGGAGATGCGAAGGTCGCCAGGGCGGATCACAAAGCGTGCACTGACGAGCTTGCCCGGCGTGAAGCTGCACAAGACCATCACGCTGCCAAAGAGAAAAAGGAGGGGATCAAGAAGAAGTACCCCGGCGTCTCTCAATTGCACGACGATGACAAACAGCAACTGGAGACACGTCTGCTCAATCTTCGGGCGGCGAAAGAGGTTAGTAAAGCTGCTAAAAAAGAACTGGAGCGTAATGGCCAATGGCCGACGTTCAAGGAATTGCCCTTCGTTGCTGACAGACTCACGATCTGCGATGAGGATAGGCAAACGATCGGAGACGCATTTGCACAGTGGAGAGAGGCGAATGAGGCCGCCAAAACCCGGCAGGATGCCGTAGGTCGTCTCGAGGGTGATGAGAAGGCTGCCAAAGGCCGGGTGGCGAAAGCACTAGGTGAAAACTGGGTCGACCACGAGTTGTACCCCATTTGTCAGCGTGTGGGCAACGACGACCTCGTGACGCTTGCGCAGGCATCCGCCAATGCTCGGGGGTGGTCCGAAGCGCACGCGATTGCCGTTGGCTTGCGTCAGGACGGATTGGGGGGCGACGATGTTGGTGAGGTGGCGGATTCTGCGATCGACCCCAATGAGTTGCAAACCGATGTGAATTTTGTGATCGAACCGCTGCAGCAAACGGGGGCAGCGTGGGGCCGCCGTGCTGTTGGGGCGATGTTGTTGGTTGCAGTGGCAGCAGCAGTCACTGCGAGTGTGGCGGCAGTTGCATCGGAGAGTTCGGCCGGCGTTGTGGTTGTCGCGTCAGTGGTGAGTGCGGTGGCCGCTGGCCTGCTCGGCTGGACCGCGTGGCGAGCAGGCACTGCGGAGCGGGCGAGGCGGGCTATGCTTGCGCGGCCGGCGGCAGAGGCTGTCCAGGGTGACGCGTCAGGCAATGTGTTTATGCGAGTGGAGGAGTTGGTCAGGTCTCTAAGGCGTACCGCGAGAGGGGAGGCAGAAGTCGCCGTGGCCCGCAGCCTCGATACACAAGCCAGGGGCCAATGCAGCGCCTTTAGGGGGGCATACCTTGAGCAAATCGGCTCAGAGCCGCCGGATGAGTTGCAAAGCCCACAGTGGGACTTTCTGCATCGCATTGGCGGCCTCATCAGAGCCCACGACAACGCTGGTCCTTTGCTGAATCAAGCAAAAGCGGAACTGAACGGGGCGAAGGATCGGGTCGGAGCCGCTGAGAAGACGATCAAGCAGACGATGAAACGTTACTGTGGCGAAGTTTCTGCCGCTGGCAATGAGCTCATCGAGTATGTCAATGAATTCCTGGCGGTCGCGGGACTTTGGGGGGAACTGCTCACCAAAGAGGGGTCTGTAAATGAGTGTAAGAAGAACTTGAAGGAGTTCTGTGACCGACTGCTCCTGAAGTGTGAGCCCGTAGAGCAACCACAGGAGTCGTTCAACACGCTGTGGCAACAGAAGGAAACGTATTCGCAGGCCTGCGCTGACATCATTATTGCGCGGGAACGCATGTGCCAGGAGCGCGGGGCGCCTCAAGATAAGTACAGCAGAGAGCCGAATGAGGCCCTCCAAGCCCGTTTGCAGGAGAGTGAATACGCAACCGAAGAGCACATCACACAGCTTACGGAGACACGAGCTACGGTGCAGACGAAGCTGAACGCTGCCAGCGCGGACTACTCCATTGAGAAGGCGATAGCCGATGAGGAGGCGAAGCGAGCAAAGCTGATGTCGCTGGCCGAGAAGAGCCAGCAACTGGAAGCTGGCAAGGCGGTTCTTCAGTGGCTTCGCAAGCAGGTCAATGACGAAGAAATGCCAGGTCTCGTCCAAAGGGCCAACGGCTGGCTAAGCAGTTTCACGAATGGCGGTTTGCAGATCGAGCATCAGGCTGGTCAGGCGGCGGACCAAGTTCTTGTGGCCGATGGTGGAGGGGCGAGACGTCGGCCGCTCAGTCAGACCTCAGATGGTGAACGCGTGCAGATTCTCCTCGCTGTCCGGTTGGCACTTATTGAGGAGTTTGGTGGCGATGCCGTGCCACCGCTCATCCTTGATGAGGTTCTGGCCAATGCGGATGACGAGCGTGCGAGTGCGATCATCGATGCCGTACTCAAGATCTGCCGCGCGGGCAGGCAGGTGATCTACCTGTCCGCGCAGGATGACGAGATTGGCAAGTGGCGGGCGGCGGTGGAAGGACTTTCTGGCGAGGGCGAGCGCGTTGACTTTTCGGAAATCCGAATGGATGACATCCGTCATGACGATGGCACACCGATGGGCCGCATTGCCATTGCGGCTCGCCAGGCGCAGGCACCGCCAGAGCCGGGCGCCCTGCCGGATGAGCAGTATCTCAAGGCCATCGGCGGAAGGCCGTTTGATCTCCTCAATGGCGGGCTTTGGCCGGATTTGTCTATCTGGTATCTGTTTCCCTCACAAGAGATCTGCACACCACTACTAGGCACTGGAATCCGGACCGCGGGTCAAGTGAAAACGCTCCTCCGGCACGGTGCCCTCGGCATCGCCGGGGCCGCCGATGAAATGGCTCGCACACATTGCCGTGCGATTGAGTTAGTGGATACCAAACTGCGTCGGAACCGCGTCACTGTACCTATGCTCGATGGGTTTGATTGGGGCCGTGGCGAAAAGGCCAACACATACCTGCGAGCCATTACGAGTCATCTCACGGCGAGTGGTGGCAATGCCAGGGAGTTACTCGAGGCGCTGGAGGGAGGAGGTCTCGATCTTCCCGGATGGGGGCCAAGGAGAACAGACAAGCTGAAGGAGCATTTGCAAGAGAAGCTTGAGGATTTGAGCGAGCAGCCTCTCGCCAGCGGAGACGTGCTTGCGCAGGTGCTCGGACAGCTGGGAGAAGCCGGAGGCAACCTGGAAGATGGGTGGCTTGAGTGGGTGGTTGCCGAACTGGAGCCACCGCAAGATGCTGGTGGCGAGGGGCATAACTAGTCCAATTCGCGCCAATCCTACTGCATGTAAGGAGCGTTGAAATGACCAAACAAGAAACCGAAGTCATCGGCACCGCCTTCAAAGGCGAAGTCGTCGTGGTCACGGGCCACTTCGGAAGCGGCATCCCGCAGCGTGTGCTGCGAGAAATGGTCGTCGCGTGCTGTGGCCAGGCGCGGACGTCGTTGAGTGGGAAGGTGACACTCGTCGCCGTGGGCGGCAAGCCCGGGTGCGTGCCGCCGCGGGCGAGTACGGCAATTGAACGGGAAGCGCGAGCGCGTGGCATTCCGACCATCACCGAGCACGAATTCATCGAACGACTGAAACAGGATCTTGCATAGGGG
>CAZRBV010000078.1:0-5238 GCA_964598425.1 uncultured Isosphaeraceae bacterium
TTGCCAACCATTCTGGAGGCGGACTGGACGTGCAGTGGTCCACCATTCAGGGTAGATCCGGCTCCAATCCTCGGTTCACAGATGTGATGGGCGCAGACGGTATCCCTGGCGGTATCGATGCCGATTATCGCTTGCTTCCAGGCAGCCCGGCGATTGACAACGCCGACACGCAACTGACGTACCTTGGATGGGAGTGGCCGGAAGCGGGTATGCCAGCGTATCTAAATCGGTATTGGACCGGTTTAGACGGGGGGTCCAACCTCTTTGACGGCCCAGTTGAGCTAGGCGGCTATGGGGGCTACGGCGGAGCCTACGCCGATCAAGGACCGCTTCCATGCGCAATAGCACAAGACAATGGCGACGGCACGGCGACTGCGCCGGACATCGTCTGGTCAGGTGATGGAATCGATGATGACTGGAGCAACGCAGACAACTGGGCTTGGAGCGACACCGCGGCCGGATACGACAATGGCGTCGTACTCGGGCCGCTGAGCGCCAACTCGCCCACCATCGACGGCCCAAAGACCGTGCAGCGACTACAGGTGACAAATCGGCAGTGGGCGCCGACCTTCAATGGACCGCTGAACATCATGGGCGACCGCGGTCTTCGCATTGGTGGATTCGGCATGAGTCAGCCCGGTTCCAATTTGGCCCTCCTGAGCGTCTCCGGCGCAGGTGGCGAGATGTCGGTCAACGGCGGGGGTCATGTCGGTGCCAATGGGATTTTCATGATTCAGTCCCCTGCCTACGTCGAACTCGATCAGGAGTTTCAGATTCTCCCCGGTGGAATGTTGTCGCTGGAGGCCGGTGCGGGGTTGAATAGTTACGGCACACTTGGGGTCCTCGGCGGCGTGGTATTGGCTGAGGGGGGTTCCGCCATCGGTGGATCTGGATTGCTGCAACTCAGCGGCGTGATTGGTGACGACACATTCGTTTCGGGCAGTGTTGGTCTCGTCACGGACGCGAGTAGCTTGGGCTTGCACGTGAATGGCGATATTGAACTCGGCGGCCAGTTGTACATCTCGCCGTCAGGATCGTTGCAGGCTGGCGACGAGTTCACGCTTCTATCCTGCAGTGGTTCCATGACCGGACCTCTGACTATCAAAGCTGAACTCGGCAATGGTCTCATGCTTCGGGTCAGGCGCGAGGTTGGAATTCGCGGCGGCTCGACGCTTCTCGGTGAGGTCATAGAAATCGGTTCTTATCTGGCTCGCAATCAGGGCGAAGATGCCCAAACCTCTTCCAATATCAACGACGCGGTGCTTGAGGATGTCAACGGTGATGGCTTCCCGGATCTGATCATCTCCGCTGGCGGCGATGAGGACTCGGTCCATCTCTTGCTCAATGAAGGTGATATCGACTCCGACGGAGCGTGGGATGGGTTTGCGACGCAGATCACGCTTTTGCTGCCTGGAGAGGAACCCTCTGGGCTTGATGTCGCGGATCTCAGCGGGGACAGTCTTCCAGAAATCGCCGTGGCCCTACGCGACGCACCGGCGATTGCATTCCTTGGGTACAACACAACGACGGAGCTTCTGGAAGAGATCGAGAGTCGCATCGATGTCACATGCCGCGACGGATCTCCCGCTTCCGATGGTGACTGTGGCTCGCTTCCGATTCCAGAACCGACAGACGTCGTGTTCTGGAATCTCGATGAAGACGGCGACATGGACATCGTTGTCACATGTTGGGGTGACAGCAGTTACCGCGTCTACGAAACCACAGCCACGCTCCGAGCCGCAACCTTTGTCGCAAGGACTACCAAGGTCGTCCCCAGGCCACCGTGGGGCATCGACCCCTCTGAAGATGAGGACACCAAGGATGGCACCACACGTGCCATGGCCACGAACCCAAGCGACACGGTCGCGGAAGTCTCGGTACTCAATCGCGGTCCTATAGGCGACCGGTTCAACATCGACATCGACACGGTTCCACTCAGTGGGGGCAGCGAAGATCTGCCTATGGTGGTGGGTGATCTCGACAACAACGGGTATGACGACATGGTCGTGGCCCAGCCAGACGCCGATGCCATCAGCATCATGCTGTCCAATGATGATGGCACCACAGGGGGCGCGACCCAGATTCCGTCACCGGGCCCAAACCCTCAGTCGATCGCGCTCGGTGACTTCGACAACGACGGCGACCTCGACATCGCCGTCATCGTGGAAGGCACGACGGGCGATCCCGAGACCCGCCTGCTCAACAACGACTTCATCGAAAGCGGCGGCGCAGCGGTCAATTTCATCGATACGGGCGAGGTGTTTGAGACGGACGGTCCACCCGTGCGTGTGCTCGCGGGCAATGTCGACAACGTCGATGGCGATCCAGACAACGCCGACGACGCGGTGATTCTCACTGCAGGTGCCGGATTCCGCAGCGCCCACATCAACATCGAGCCGAGCATCGACGGTCCGGTCGTGGTCTCAAGCGTTTCCGAACTCGAAGCAGCCGTACAAGACGCACCCGATGGCGGAGAAATTCGCATCGCCGCTGGCACCTATCAACTCACCAATGCGCTCACGGTCACCGACCGGGACTTGGTCATCAGTGGACCGCCTTCGGGCCGCGGCACGCCGACCGTGACACTCATCGCGCCACCTGGCGATCGCGTGTTCCGCTTCAATGGCGGCCAGAGCGAGGTGACCCGGCTCGAGAACCTGAACATTGAGGGCAATGATCTAGGGGGTGGTCTGCTTGTTCAGGAGACCACCGGTGATGGCCCTGTCATCGAGGACTGCATAATCCAGAACTGTACATTTGGGTATGGCGCAGCCATCTATCTTGGCAGCAGCGATGCCACAAAAGAGCACAAGTTGACGGTCCGCAGGTGCTCCTTCGGGCTCAATGAAGCCGACTCCCACAGCAACGACGGGGTACCACAGGGCGACGGCGGCGGCATCTATGCATATAACGCCAACCTCACGGTGGATGATTGTGCCTTTGTCGCCAACTCGGCAGTGGATGATGGTGGTGCGATCCTCAGTCGCAGCAGTGTCGTGATATTGACGGGATCGATCTTCCAAATGAACAACACGTCTTCAGCCGGCGGCGCCATCTACACCCTCGGTACTGGGAGCATGATGGCCGAGAATTGCATCTTTGGTGCGGACGATGGCCAGCCCATGGGCGGCCAACTCTCCAACACGTGCGGGGTTGACGGCGGCGCGATCTACGCCACCAGCACCGGCAACGCGATCCTGCTGGTCGGTTGCGACTTCCGGGACAACGATGCCGCCCGCCGTGGCGGAGCCGTCATCGCGCGTGACGGCGCGAGCTTCGAGGCCTACAACAGCCTGTTCGAAGCTAACACCACAAGTGGCTACGGCAGTACGGAAGTTCGTGGCGGAGCCATCTATACCTACAACTGTGAGCTCTTCAACCTCAACAACTGTGATTTCTTTGATAACGAGTCACAGGTCGGCGGCGCGGTACGCCAAGGGGGCAGCGACCCCACCGACGCCACGATCACCGATTGTGAGTTCCGTGGCAACAAGGCGATATCCTCAAATGGCGGTGCCGCCTACGGCGGAGCGATGCATCTGTATCAATCCACGCCCTGCATTCTGACGCGATGCACGATCGTCGACAACGAGGCTGGCGACTTCGGCGGAGGTCTCCGGGTCGATACCAACACCCCGGTGTGGTTGAGCGACTCGATCGTCTGCAGCAACAGCCCCGATCAGATCTTTGGCACCACCACCAACGTCGACGGCACTTGGATCGCCGACACCTGCGGGCCAGAACCGGGGGTTCCTGGAAGCCTGCAAACCGCCGTGGACAATGCCGCGGATGGGGACGTCATCTTGCTGGCGACGGGAACCTACATCTCCATCGCTGGTGCCGCCGCGGTCGTTGATACGGGTGGCAAGGAGATCACGATCATCGGCCAACTCGGCTCGGATGGCGTACCAACGAGCATCATCGACGGCCAGGGCGTCCGAAAGGGAATCAAGGCCGACAATGGTGACACTGGCATCCCCGTGTTCCGAAACCTGTTGATACAGAACTGCTTCGGCAGTTACGGCGGCGGATGTCACATCTCGATCGCCTCACCCCGTTTCGAGCAGTGCTGGTTCGCCGACAACACCGCGGTCGAGACCGGCGGTGCCGTGCACATGGGACACACGAGCGCCTCCTTCATCGACTGCGTCTTCGTCCGTAACCATGCCGATCGCGGCGGCGCCGTCATGGCCTCCAGCGAGTGCGATCCCCTGTTCGACGGCTGCAGCTTCGGCCTCTCTACCGATGCGGCCTCCGGCAACAGCGCCGATGGCTCCGGCGGCGCCATGTTCCTCGACTACGGCCTGGATTCACCCCCGTGTGTGGTGACCGACTGCGACTTCTTCTCCAACTACGCCGGCACTGGCGGTGGCGCGATCCGCGTCTATCACGAAGATGCCATCCTGACCGGATGTCGCTTCGGGTTGGAAGGCTCGCCCTCGACGGGCAACACCACCTCAACACCCATTTACGCCGGTGGAGCCATTACCGCATATGACGGCTCGCTTGCGGTGAGCGGCTGCCAGTTCCATCACAACCTCTCCCACTACGGCGGCGGCGTGTACGTCGACAACTGCCACGAGAGCCTGGGCCATTCCGTGACGCTGCAGTCATGCCGGTTCACGAATAATGACGCGGCCTCCGGCGGCGGCTTCTTCGCCCACGACTCGACGATCACGATCCAGGACACGGACTTCGACGCCAACGAGTCAACGGCCAGCAATGGAGCCGGGGGCGCCATCTACGTTCGCTCCGTGGCGTCTGACGCCATGCTGGTCGAGCTGACGATGGCCGGCTGCACCTTCACAAGAAACTCTGCCGAGAACACCGGTGGCGCCCTCTGGACAGACGTCGCCGACGTGACCATGGAGTCCTGCATCTTCGGCGACCCCGATGATGCCAGCGCCGGCAACTCGACACCTCATGGCTGGGGTGGAGCCGTTCGGTTCTACAATGTTGCAGGCAGCTCCAACCCGTTCAGCACGATCTGCTCTGCAACGATCCGCGGCGGCGGATTCTACGACAACCATGCGATCGGCCGTGGTGGCGCCATCTACTACAAGGGCATGCCGCTGACGATCGAACCGGCCGGTGACGGCAGCCCATGCGTCTTCCGTGGCAACACGACCGGGGCCGGCACCAGCGACACGGCCGAGGATGATCGCGGCGGCGCCATCTCCATCGATGACGGCAGTTTCGCCGCAGAACATGACCTGGGTGACGGCCCGATTCTCTCGG
>CAZRBV010000079.1:0-5230 GCA_964598425.1 uncultured Isosphaeraceae bacterium
GTTGTACAGCAATCCGGCGAGCAGCAGAATCAGCAACAGCACCAACAGAAGTCCGGCGAGCAACAGGATCAACAGCAATCCGGCGAGCAGCAGGATCAGCAACAGGATCAACAGCAGTCCGGCGAGCAGCAGGGTCAGCAACAGGCCAGCCAGCAGCAGGACCAACAGCGGCAGTCCGACGAGCAACAGGATCAGCAGCAATCACAAATCGATGATGCGGGCAGGAATCCGGCGAACAATGAGCCACAGCAGGACGTCTCAGAGAACGGTACTCCCACACACACGGGCCGGATGACGGTCGAGGAAGCCCGCCGATTGCTGCAACGGGTGCGGGACCGCGAACGGCAGCGGCGGCTTGAGCAGGCTCGGCAGGAAGCGTCCGGCATGGCCCCGACTGGCAAGGACTGGTAAAGGTATGAAGCGACAGGAACCCAATGCACGGGTCTCTCAATTCATGACGCGGCGGGTCGGCATTGCTGCCTGCGTGCTCGCCCTGCTCCTGCCGATGTCTCTGCGAGCGGGAACCGTCAAGCGCAGCCTGTCCGATCACGTGTCATGGGTCGGAAGCCCGATCAAGCTTGATTTCATATTCGACAATGTCCAGTCTCACGAACCGCCGGTTGTACCGTCAGTGCCGGGCCTGCAAGTGACCAGCTCGGGCACCCCATCGCGATCATCCAGCATAAGCATCATCAATGGGCACCGCACAGAGCAGTCCACCTTGACGTATCGGTTTCTGATTGATGCAACGCAGCCCGGCACCTACGAGCTGCCGAAGTTTGGCTTGACTGCAGACGGACGTGTCTATGACACCACCCCGGTCGAACTGACGTTTCGCTCGGCCAACGACCCTGCTTTGATCCGCGCTCAGATCACAGGTGTGCCGGCCGCAGCGTGGATCGGTGACACGCTCCCCGCAACGCTCAGGATTCTCGTAAGGCCCTTCAAGGACCACCAACTCTCAGAGGGATCCATGTCGGCTGCCTCAATGTGGCGACAGATCGACTTTGCCACCAGCCGATGGGGCCCGTTCCATGACACGATCGTGCAGTTGCTCGAAGCGAACACGTTTCCATCAATGACAATCGTCAACCTCGATGTGCAAGGCGTGGCAGAACGTTGGTACGCCTTTGACATCACTTCAAACATCCAACTCTTGAATGAGGGTGAACTCGATCTCTCTGATGTGCTCGTCCGCATGAACTATCCCATGCAGATCGGCCGCACCTCGGGATCGCTGTTCGACCCTCTTCCACGACTGGGAATCGCATCCACCCGTCCGGTCACGGCAAGCCCCGGGCTTTCTCAGGTGATTGTGAAGACACCTCCGCTGGAGGGTCGCCCTACAACCTGGGCCGGTGCTGTAGGCCAGTTTCGATTCGATGTCTCGGCCAGTCCGACTGATGTAGTCGTTGGCGAACCTATCACACTGACCATGCGGATCACTGATGTAGGAAGCGGCCCGAAAGATCTTGAGTTGCTGCAAGCACCGAATCTGGATGGGGACGAGTCGTTGACGGCATCCTTCCGCGTGCCGGATGATCGCCCCGGCGGTGTCGTATCTGGCCCTACCAAGACGTTTACGCAGTCCATCAGGCCCACATCCGCAGAAGTCGAGTTTATCCCTCCTGTTCCGTTTGCGTACTTTGACCCGGTGACTCAGAAGTACGACGTTGCGTTGAGCCGGCCGATCGACATCACTGTGACCACCTCGATGCAACTCGATGCTGCCTCGATGGGGGGAACGGCATCGCCACAGCAATCATCGACCGATGGAGTGACGACTGTTCGCGGAGGGCTCCTCGCAAACTACACAGATCCCGAAGTGCTCCTGAGGCCGAGGCAGCAGCCGAGCGCAGGCTGGCTTGCCGGCATCGCGATCGCCCCCCCATTGGCAGTCGGTTTGCTCACTGGCGTACGCAGCCGACGAGCATCAGACAAGCGTAATCCGAACCGGCAGCGGTTCAGAACGGCGCGGCGTCGTTTCGACGAGCGTCTGAGCAGCTGCGATGGTCATCCCGATGCAGCCGCACAGGCAATTCGGGCATTCGTAGCGGACCGACTGGGACTCCCCGCTGATGCCATCACCAGTCGTGAGGCAGCTTCAGCCGTTCAGTCAGCGGGTCATCCAAAGCTCGCTGACAACTTGCTGAGCCGGCTTGATGAGCTTGAACGCCTTGGATATGCCGGAGATACTGGTGCGCAGGAGATGCCCCTGCATTCGATTCGCGACCTCATCCGGCAATTGGAGACCAGCCTCCGATGACTCGAGCAAGCCAGATCATCGCTTTCGTGCTGTGCAGCGTGGTGGCCACCGCGGCCCTGTCGTCGCGGGCCGACGCCGGCATGAGCGAGAGCCAGCGGCTGAGCATTCTTGAGGAAGGCCAGGCCTCCTTCGAGAAGGGAACTTCACTGCTGAACAGTGACCCTGCCGCAGCCCAGGATGCGTTCAAACATGCCGCGACCCGGTGGAACACCATCATCGACGACGGCGTCGTCAATGGCCCCCTGCTGTATGACCTTGGAAACGCGTGGGTACAAGCGGGCAATCTGGGCAAGGGAATAGCCGCCTATCTGCGGAGCGAACGATACATGCCGGGAGATCCCCGGCTTGCTGAGAATCTCGCGTATGCAAGATCCCTCGTCTCTCCGCAGTTCTCCTCGGACTCTACATCAGCCATGCTGCAACGATGGACTGACTGGTTGAGCGGCTGGTCTGCCTGGACCCGAACAATCGTGTTTGCCGCAGCCTGGCTGACCTTCTGGTGCCTCCTGCTGTGGCGGCGAAAGATGGCACCCCCCCCCTGGCGATGGCTGGCGGGAGGCTCGCTCGCAGTAAGCCTCGTGGCCGGGGCGGCTGCCATCTTCGCCGTGCTTGGCACAGGCGGACCAACCGGCGTGCTGATCGAGGATGAAGTGATTGTGCGAAAAGGCGATGCTGAGAGCTACTCGCCTCGGTTTGACGAGCCAATCCATCGCGGAGTCGAGTTTCGCATTCTCGAAGAGCGCCCCATCTGGCTTCATGTCGAGTTCCCCAATGGCGACGATGGGTGGGTCCCTCGAGACGCCGCTGAAGTCGTGTTACGACCTTCTTCGAGAACGTCGCAGGCTTGATTGAATTGAGTAGCCTGGCAGACCACCGATCATCTCACCCGCAGCCAAAGTCTCCGAGAAGCACGAGCATGTCATTGATGTCAATGATGCCATCGGGCACAAGATCCAGCACCGGATCCGCGCCGCCGTAGCCTTCCAGAAGGGCCAGCAGGTCTGAGATATCTGTCAGTCCGTCGCCCGTCACATCACCATCGCACTGAGGAGCCGGTTCCCGGACCGTGACATTGAATGTCACAAAAAGCGAATCGGACGCCTCTCCCGGCAAGTCCTCGTCACTGATGTGGATGGTCACGGGTCGCACATAGGTGCCGGTCGCCAGCCCGGTCGTATCGAATTCGAATGGCAACGAGACGGGGAAAGGTCCCACGTTCTGCCAACTGCCCCCCAGGAATGCAAGCGGCGCCTCTGGTGTTGTCACCTCATCGATATCCATCCGGGCCTGCTCACTGTCCCACTGGTAATTCCAGAATTGAATAGACAAGGGCTGCACACCAGAGTCTGGCTCGAACTCAACGTAATACACATAGAAGTCATTGTCCCCGTCACTCACGAATGACGGATTGGCATGACGAAGAACGTGCCCGGACACCGAGAGCGTCGCTGGAGCATGCTGCGTCAGGTCATCGTCAGAGGCAATCTGCAATTCATCGGCAAATGTCCCTGCTACCGACGTGTCGACTGCGATGTCCTGCTGGGTCGAACTGCCTGGGGAGAGCTGCCCACTGCCAGCATTCCCCCCAAGAACACCGGTTCCGCTCATTGCCCAGTTCAGATTGGCTGACCCACCAGGCACATCGGCACTGGCCGAGTTAGAGAAGTCCACCGAGCATGCCGTCTGGTAGCCCTCAAGGACAGTGCCAACATCACACGCTGTGAAGCTCGCATCAAGCACTGCCGGCAATCGATAGTCCACAACAACCGGAAGATGGTCAGAAGCATCGTGCAGATCATCCGCCAACGCATTGCTCGCTGCCAAATCATCCGGCCAATATGAATTCGTTCCGTCATTGATGGCATCGTTGTAGTGATTGCCGTCGTTGCCAACGGCGCGATAGGTCCCCGACATGATTGTCAGGCCGGCGAGACCGTGGAGATTCGATGTCGCAAGATGGAAATCAAACCGATCATCAAGACCACCGCTCGCAAGTCCATCCGCTTGAACCGTCCGGGGTGATTGCGAGTGTTTGAGGGTATTTGAAGATCCAACCCACGACCCCGATCCCAGTGGATCTACGAGGCCACCTGCAAGGAATGTCTGGTAGCCAGCCTCGTCGTTGTCATAGAAGTTCATATCCCCAGTAACAATCACTCGGCTTCCTTCGGGGACTTTGCCCATATTCGCAATGATGCGACCGGCACCAACCTCCCGGTCATCCTCGGCTGAAGCATTGTTGCCTGCCTTCAGATGTGCCGAATACACGTAGAACTCGACCGGCGGATCGACGTGGCCATTCAGGCTGAACTTCCATCGATCGGCGCGGCGACCCGCTTCCACGTAGGTGTCATCGTGCCCGGCAGGATCTTCGGTCACGGTGGCCGCGTGGTAGAAGCACGCCTGGGCACCGCCGTAGTTGTCTTCGTTCTGGTTGGTATAGGTCGCCGCGGACCACTCCGGGCCGAGATTCGAAAGGAGATAGTCATAGGTGAAATTGTCCGCTTCCTGAATAGTCAGGATGGTCACGGGAATAGCGAACCCGGCATGGTCATCCGCGTCCAAGGCTTCAATCACCGCATCGATCGCAGCAGGTTCGCCTCGCATTTCGGCAAGATTCCACTGGGCGACTCGCACTTGGGCGTGAGCCACGCAGGCCATCACGCTGATCGTGAGCCCACCAAAGACCATATGACTGCTGTGCATGAGGACTCCCTGACCGCACCCCACCTCATTCTACTCCTATCGGCCAGATCTCCAACAACCGATTGGAACCTTCACGTACGCAGGAGTCCCCTCCAGGGCCGCACAATCGCACTCCTACGCACCCCCGCGACCGATTCCGCTTGCAGGAGTGAACGCCCCCACAGGAAGAGGCCCCGCCGCCGCTTGAGATACTGTCACCTCGAAAAAACAACGGCGGCCCGATTTAGAATAGGGCCGCCGTGGGGCCTGGTCAAGGGC
>CAZRBV010000080.1:0-5016 GCA_964598425.1 uncultured Isosphaeraceae bacterium
AAGATCGCGCGGATCTGACGCCATTGTTCCGGGGGGTGCGGCGTCATTCTGAAAGCCGTGATCGCAGCCACGCTTTGGCGGTCGACCAGTCACCCTCGATGGTCCGTTTGGAGAATCCCAGGACGTCGGCAACTTCAGCGACCTCAAGTCCTCCGAAGAACCGCAACTCGACCACTCTGGCCAGTCGCGGATCCATTGCGGTGAGTTCTGTCAACGCCTCATCCAGGTCCAGCAGATCGATGGCGCCGGTGGCATCGCCCGAGATGGCGAATGCATCATCCAAGGGGACCCGGCCCTGGTCACCACCGCGCTTGGTGGCCCTTCGGCCACGCGCGTGGTCGATCAGGATGCGGCGGATGGCTTCGCTGGCGGCAGCAAAGAAGTGGGCCCTGGAATTCCAGCTTCTACCGGACGCATCCAGTTTGACATAGACCTCGTTGACCAGCGCGGTGGCCTGGAGCGTATGTCCCGGGCGCTCGTTGTTCATGGCGGATTGCGCGATCCGGCGAAGCTCGTCATACACCTCGCTTGTGACGGTGTCGGTGGTGCGGGGTGGATCGTTGGGCTGCTCTGAGGGTGCTGGTGGTGCCATGGCGACGAGTATAGAGATGAAGCCGGAGATTCCTTTGCGGGCCCTGGTACCGCCTCTCGCCTGATGGGGTAGCGACACAGATAGGAGTCCGCCATGAAATCCACACACCAATCACACGTTGCCACGCCTCTCCTCGTTGCCACTGCCGCCTGTCTCGTGACGGCAGCGGCCGCGTGGGGCGGAGGTCGCACCATCCCACAACTCCCCGGGATTCCGGGTGGTGGAGTGACCATCGGCTCCATGGCCGTGCCTATCGGGGGACACATCGGATCGATTCCGTTCGGCAACGGCGGGACCTACGAGGGGCCGGGCGACACAGTTCCACCCGGAAACGGCAACAACAACATCGGCATGTGCACCATGTTGCTCCCCCCCGTGGTGTGCGACGCCACGCCCCAGTGCGATGAAGGATGGCAGTGGGCGCCCGAAGATCCGCGGTGCACCTGGCCTGCCTTGCCGCCTGGAACGCAGTGGCCCCTCCTGGCGCAGGGATTCCAGTTCACGATCGGCGATGCCATGGACATGCTCGGACCGGATTGTGTGGACTGGCAAGGCAACATCACCATCTGCCTGAACTCGCCATTTGAGGTCCGTGAGGTGCACGTCTTCCAATCGGATTGGATCAACGGCCATGATCGGACGGCTCCGATCGACGCCGCCGTGTCGACGGCGGTGTGCATCGGCGATGACATCGTCAATGTGGGGTGGTCATTCGATGAGATCGTCCGCGGCGAGAACTGCGAATTCGTGCAGGTCTGCATCACGTTCAACGCCGAGTGTCTGCGGGATGCGCTTCTCGATTGGCAGAAGGCGGGCGTCGACTTGAATGCGTGGAGCGGCAAGTGGCTCTTCTACGTCGACTTCGTCAGCTGTCTGGAATGCGACTACTGAGGCTACCAACGACCCATCTTCCTGCGACGCCCCGCGCGGCCCACGGCCGGTCCGCGGGGCGTCGGTGTACCATGCGGATCTGCCGCAGGCCGCGGCACAAGCCGGAGTATGCCATGACTGGATTCGAAGATCGGGAACGTGGATTCGAGGAGAAGTTCGCCCGCGAGCAGGAGCAGGCGTTTCGCGCCCATGCCAAGGCGGACAAGTTGCTCGGACTGTGGGCTGCCGAGAAGATGGGGCTCGCTGGCGATCAAGCGGATGCCTATGCCATGACGCTCGTCAAGGCCGATCTTCGCGAGCCTGGTGATGACGATGTCATCGGGCAGGCGATGGCGGATCTCACCGGCAAGGGTGTGGATGTCTCCGAGGAGGACGTTCGTGCCGCGCTCCAGCGGTGCAGGGATGAGGTGGCCGCGGCCTCCGACTGATTGGTCCCTTGCCCTCACCCGCTCATTCGGTAGGGTGGTGGTGAGGAGCAGCGAGATGCCGAGTGTGTTCAGCGTGCTGAGTGTGACCGGGGCGTTCGCCTTGAGCGGCTTGGCGGTCGGGGAATCGATCGCGTCCTTCAAGCAGATTGGTGCGCCTGCCAGTGATGTCGCCCGGGGATGGCTGGTGGCGCCCACGCCGGAGTCCTGCGGGGCCGTGGGTCGGTGCCGGCAGATTGCCATCGTGGGCAATGGGCGTGAGGTCGTGGTGCCGTGTGCGGTGCCGCCATCCGATCACCTCGCCATCCTTCCGATTGGCGAGGACTCAGCGTCGTGGACCGTGCGTCTGCAGGCCCCTGACGGCGAGGTCGTGACGGAGGGTCTGCATGAGCGTGTCGGCACACTGGCGCCGTGGGGCGTGGGTGATGCGGCGAGAATCGATGTTGAGGATCCTGCGCCAGGCACCTGGCATGTCTCCATCGGCGGCATCGAGGATGGGCAACGGGGCCTGCTCATGCTGCGTGATGAAGCGCCGATTGCGCTGCGGAGTACGCGAAGTACATGGCATGCGGTGGAGGGCCGCCCGTTCACTCTAACGGCTCGATTCGAGCCGACCGATGGACAGCCTCGACGCTTCGTGCTGGTCTCCGCGTCGGCGCGGCTACTTGGCGGCGATTCGTTGCCTTCGCAGCGAAGCGCGGATCATGTTCTTGTTCCCTTGGACCTCCCCGCGGGCCAGCACACAGTGTGGATCGATGCCGTCGGTGTCGATGTGGAGACTGGGGCGCGGGTCGAGCGATCGGTGCTGCACACGCTGGTGGTCGAGCGCGATGCGATCGAGATTGGCGGCGATGCGCATGTCGCGGCGATTGATGCGCACCGCGTCGCCCTGAAAGTTCCGTGCGCGCACACTGGCAGCCGGGATGCCGTGCTCGCGGGCGCCGAAGTCTGGACGACCGGCGACCACCCCAGGTGCGTTGCCTGGATCGGTGGCTTGGTGCCGCTCGACGCCGGTGGTGCGCATCTGACGCTCGATACGCGGTGGCTGACGTCTCTTGACGGGGCGGTTGCGCCCATCGAACTTCGGAGTGTGAGGCTGGCCGATCGGGACTCGGTTGTGCTGCTCGGTCGTCGTGACGCCATTGCGGTTGGAGACGTGCCGGTCAGCAGGACGCCCATCGACGTAGCCGCTCAGCGGGCGATGCGCATGGGCGGGGGAAATCGGGGAGGGACCCCGGTGGCCGCTCATCCGCGAGCCCAGGCCGGCGGGCACAATCTGATGCTGGTGCACGGTTACTGCTCGGATGGCAACTCCTGGCCAAGCGGACAGTTTTCGGGCGACGTCTCGGTGTACCTGAATGCGAATCAGAATTTCAGTCACGATGCGTTCGCGCTGGACATCCACGCCTTCGGGAGTCAATTCAAGAGTTATGGCATCGCGGGGCACAGTCAGGGGGGGAGCGCCGCGCTGCATCTCTACAGTTTCTACTGGAGCGGCCTGGATTGGGCGACGCCAGCCCCTCAGGATGGGGGGAGGCTTATCCAGGGGCTGGGGGTTCCGTTTGAGGGGACCGCGCTGGCAGGAAACATCGCGGCGCTGGGCGAAATCTTCGGCGTCCAGTGCGGCGCCAACTACGACATGACCTATGACGGCGCCGCCTACTGGCTGTCCTTTGTGCCGGGCTGGGCCAGGGGGGAGACGTGGAGTTGGACGACGACCTTCACGGACGACTGGTGGAGCTGGGATTACTGCCATGTGGCGGCGGACCTCGTGCTGAGTGATCCCGAGGACGGTGTCGTCGAGGCGTTTTCAGGCGATCTGGACGGCACGAACTTCATGGGACTGAAGGAAGGGTGGTGCCACATCGAGGACATGACGGATCCGGCGCAGACGCTCGATACATCCCGCAACAACGAAATCAATGTGGAGGCCGCGCGATGAGGACTTGCGTACTGTTGTGCAGCCTGCTACTGGTGCCCGCCGCCGCGTGGGCGAGTTGGTGTGGATCGGGGACGGCTGGTATTCCGGACGACGGGCAATCGGTGCGGGTCTGGACCGCGCACGCCGAGGAGACGGCGGGTGATCTCGTCGTGAGCGCTCGCCTCTACGTGTCGCTCCAGCATCCATGGGTCGGCGATCTCTCGATTCAACTCGTCTCGCCCGACGGCGCGGTGGCGACCATGCTCGATCGTCCCGGACTGCCGGATGGCGGTTGGATTGGTCCATGGGGCTGCGGCGGTGACGACATCATGGTGCTGTTTGATGACACGGCCAGCGAAGCGGCCGAGGACACCTGCTCGCAATTCGACGTGCCCGTCATGAGCGGTAACAAGCGGCCGCTTGAGTCACTGGCGGTCTTCTATGGACGTCCCGCCGCAGGGGTGTGGGAGATTCGATTCGCGGATGTCTCGCCCATCGATCAGGGGACCGTTGATCTGGTCTGCCTGACACTGGAGACGAGTCCGGACTGCAATGGCAACGGCATTCCCGATGTCGACGATATTGGCGGTGGTGGGAGTGACGATGCGGACGGAGACGGTGTGCCGGATGAGTGCCAGTGCACCGCAGACCTCGACGGCGACGCGATCGTCAATGTCAATGATGTGCTCATCATGATCGGGCAGTTCGGCGCCCCCGGAAGTGCCGACCTTGATGGCGATGGGCTTGTTGATGCGGACGATCTTCTGATGCTGCTCGCGGCATGGGGCGATTGCTAGCGGGATGAATACTGACGAAGCACGATCGCTCATGCACGAGTGGGTGCAGTCGGCGTCGCTGCGGCATCACATGGAGTGCGTGGCGGCGTGCATGAGGCACTGCGCCGAGAAGGTGGCTCCCGAGGACGTTGGGCGGTGGGGGGTGTGCGGTCTCCTCCACGACTTTGACTACGAGCGGCATCCGACGCAGAAGGAACATCCCTTTGTTGGCGTGGAGTTTCTCCGCGGACACACGGACGTGGACGAAGAAATCATCGAGGCGATTCTGGGACATGCGACCTATAGCGGCGTGCCCCGCGCCTCGGACATGGCCAAACACCTCTTCGCAATGGACGAACTCGCGGGGTTTGTTGTTGCATGCTGCAAGGTCCGGCCTGGAGGAATTGACGG
>CAZRBV010000081.1:0-4871 GCA_964598425.1 uncultured Isosphaeraceae bacterium
CACCAGAATTGCAGACTGTCATCGACGCGATGGAGGCGGCGGAGCTCTTCAACTGGGATGGCCTGGAGGCCCCTGCCGTGCGGGCGAAGTTTGCGGCGCTCAAGGCCGCAGCAGCATCGGCGCCGACGCCGATCGAGCGGGTCGAAGACGTGGAGATGGATGTGTCGGGCGCGGCCCCGCTTGCGGCGCGGCTGTATCACCCGTCGCCTGGGACTTCGGTGCCGCTGCTGGTGTGGTTTCACGGCGGCGGGTGGGTCCTCGGCGGAGTGGACTACGACGACGAGGCGTGCAGGCGAATGGCGGTGGCGGGCGACTTTGCCGTGCTGTCGGTGGCGTATCGCCTGGCGCCAGAGCATCCATACCCGGCCGCGTTCAATGATGCATGCGCCGCGCTGGCATGGGCGCACGCGAATGCGCCGTCCCTGGAGTGCGGCGTCGTGGCGATCGGCGGCGCCAGCGCTGGGGGCAACCTGGCCGCGGTGGCCACACTGGATGCCGTCCGTCGCGGCGTGACACCTCCAGCCCATCAGTTTCTTGTCTACCCCGCAGTGGACGCGACGTGCAGCGCTGATTCAATCCGCCGGTATGCCGATGGCCCGGTCCTGACCGCAGCGCATATGGACTGGTTCTATGAGCGGTATCTGCCCGCAGAGGTCAACCGCGATGATTGGCGCGTGTCACCGATCAACGCGCCATCGCTCGAGGGTCTCCCTCCGGCGAGCGTGGTCGTTGCGTCTCACGATCCACTCGTGGATGAGGGCCGCGCATATGCAGGCCTTCTGGCGAGCGCGGGATGCGATGCCGAATTGATCGAAGCTGCGGGGCTTGTCCATGGCTTCTTTGGAATGGCGAGCGTCGTATCAGCGGCGAATGCCGTGCTCTCACAATCCGCGATCCGCCTGGGCCGTGCACTCGCGGCGATTGAGTGATCGCCACAGCCCCAATCTGAAGGCCGGGGGGCCTCACGAGGTGTATGAGCGGATCGATGCGGACGCGAGCGGCCGTTTCCGCCTCTCGAGATGGCGGGGGTTTCAACGAGCCCTTGAGGTTGAAAGGAGATCGTCATGGTTGATTACACGCCTCGAATTGCAGCTGGCGTGCTTGCGGTCGCGGTCGGATGCCCAGCAGTTGGTCAAGGTGGCGGAGGCGGCCCATTGGAGGACGCGGCGCCGTGGCATCAAATCGAATGCGCTCGGCTGTATGTGAACCCGGATCCGACAATCGGGAATGACAATAACTCGGGTGCGATTGGCCAGCCGCTTCTTACCATCGGGTGGGCAATCAACGTTGCGACAGCTCAGAGTCCGGCGGTCATCGTGTTGATGCCGGGCGTGTATTCATCAGCTACGAACGGCGAGGTCTATCCCATTCAGATGCAAGATGGCGTGTCCCTTCAAGGATTTGCCGCCACGAACACGGTGTTGCAATCCAACTATTGGTCAAACATTCTGGAGTTTCGTTCGACCAGCGGAAGTTTTGATGACACGATGGTTGATTCGCTGACGCTGACAGGCGGCAAGGCCGCGGTCGACATCCGCTGCAATGCGCGGCGCATCGGACCGACAGTTTCCAATTGCGTCATGACCGACAATGCATTCGGTGTCAGGATGCAGTCGTATTGGGATGGGTTTGCGTATCAGTACATTCGGGCGTACCCGCGGCTGGTCAACGACACCATCGTGAACAACGATTGCGGAATCTTCGATATCGCATTTGGCGGTCCCGATCATGAAAAGGGTGTCGCGGAATCCGCGATCATCAACTGCGCCGTCATTCACAACGACTCTTTCAACGATCTTGCCGGTCCTGACGCGAGCGATCTGTCACACACCGCTTTCATGTGGTTTGATCCGTCCATGGTGGCCTCCGGCAATCAGGGGCCGACGTCGTGGCCGTGGGTGTGGGATATGTCGGCGGCCAATACATTCATTGATTGGGACAATTACGACTATCGTCAATGCTGCGGCTCGCTACTTGTGGGTCAGGGGACCCAGGATCTGTCCGTGCCAAATGGCAACGTTGCGCCGCGGGTCAATCCATGCCGCATGGACATTTTCGACTACGACGGCGAGGGATACGGGAACCCAAGAATCGAGAAAGAGATCGATGTTGGCGCAGATGAGCAAGGGCAGCTGGTCGTTTCCGGCTACATGCCGATGACGACGACCTTCAGTCAGTCTTCCGGCGGCGGCGCGTATTCGACCGTGACCATTCATCATCTGCCCGACCCGGATCCGGGCTATCCCGCTGTTGCTCGCACCGTGTTCGGGACATCGCAGGTCGGAGATGTTGCGTTGACGCCGCGCCAGATCCCAGGTCTGCGAGCGGCGGGAACAATGGCGCCACAAGACTTGAAGTACCGAGGGGTGTTGTGGATCGATCTGAACAGCATCGGAGGGATGTACACGGCGGATGTCGGCACGTTCTGCGCACGAACGGAACTCTCGCCGCTGGTGACCATGCAGCATCAGCTCAATTATCAGGAGATTACTATCGGCCCCGATGGGCTCAGCCCATTCTCCAACCTGCAGTCGTTCCGTTTCCTGCCCTGAGCGGCAATCACGGCATCGTTTCTTCCACCAATCGCTCGCCCCACTCGTGAGGCGAGCGGTTGGCGTTGTGGACTCATCACGCGATGCCCACCAGGCCGACCGGAGGCCCACGACCGCCTGAGAGAGATCGATAGAGATTACCTAGGTGCGCGAGTGCGGACGCGAGCGGCCGTTTCCGCCTCTCGAGATGGCGGGAGCCTTGGTTCGCTCGATCTGAAAGGAGATCAGCATGTGGAAGCACACTCATCGTATTGCAGCGTTCACGCTTGGCGTGGCGATCGGAGGCTCCGCAATGGGGCAGATTGGAGGCGTTGGTGGGCACCAGTCGATCGATGTGCTTCCGTGGGGCCAAGTGGATTGTGAACGCTTCTATGTCAACCCGGACCCACTCATTGGAAGTGACAACAACGCCGGAACGATTGATCAACCCTTTCTGACCATTGGCTGGGGAATCTACAAGGCGTCCCATGAAAGGCCAGCTGTTGTTGTGTTGATGCCGGGGATCTACTCGGGAAATACCAACGGCGAGTGGTTCCCTGTTCAGATGGTTGCTGATGTCTCGCTGCAGGGATTCGCAGCGACCAACACGGTGCTGCAGTCCGATGGGTCGACCGTCATTGAATTCCTGGCTACCGGTCCGGACTATGAGGACACGTATGTCGACTCATTGACATTGACTGGCGGATCCGTGGGTGTTCACATGATCAGCGAGCTGACAGAGTTGGGGCCGACGGTTTCCAACTGCGTTGTGGCGGACAACACGTTTGGCATCAAGATGGAGACGATCTGGGATCACGACACGGGGGAGTACGTGCGGATCTTCCCCAAACTCATCAACAACACGATCGCCCACAACGAATATGGCATCTTCGATGTGGGGTATCTCGGTCCAGATGCAGGCAAGGGTGTTGCCGATCCTGCGATCGTGAACTGCGCGGTGGTCTTCAATCCGGTCGCAGACCTTGCCGGCCCGGACGCCACCGACGTTTCGCATACGGCCTTTCAGACGGTCGACTGGTCCATGTTGGCGTCCGGCAATTCGCCTCCGCTGACCTGGTCCTGGACTGGCTCGATGACGGCCGCGAATACGTTCATCGACTCGGCCAACTTCGATTACCGGCAGTGCTGCGGCTCGCTTCTTGTGGATGAAGGGACACTGGATCTCTCCGTTCCCAACGGAACCGCCGCGACGCCAGTGAGCCCATGCGGCATGGACATTCTTGACTACGATGAAGAGGGCTACGGAAACCCTCGCATCGAACGCATGATCGATGTCGGCGCCGACGAACAAGGGCAGCTGATTGTGTCTGGATACATGCCAATGACGACGAGATTCAGTGCCACCGCGAGTGGTGGGGCATATGCGACGGTGACCGTGCATCATCTCCCCGATCCCGACACTGGATACGCCGCCGTGGCGCGGACGCTCTTTACGCAGTCCTATGTTGGTGATCTGGCATTGATTCCCCGTAGTGTCCCCGGACTTCGGGCGTCCGGAACATCGCGGCCCCAGGACCTTGGAGCTCGCGGCGTATTGTGGCTCGACCGAACCGCGTACGCGGGAATGCATGTATCAAACGTCGACGCCTACTGTGACACGACAGACTTCTGGCCGGTTCTGAGCGCCAAGGAACAGTTCAACTATCAGGAACTCATGACGGGGCCTGATGGGCTCAGTCCATTCTCCAATGTTCAATCGTTCCAGTACGGCCCCTGAGTACTGGCGACTGCAACACCTCTTCTCTCTCCACCAACCGCCCGCCCAATTGGGGGGCGGTTGGCGCATTGAAGGCAAACTCAGAATGCACAGCCCCGGTCCGAAGACCGGGGCTGCGACCTGGGGGTGTGGCCAGGTTTGAAACCGGATATCAGTGCTGCGTATTCAGTTCGACCAGTTACCGATGAGTAGCAGCATGTCTTCGATCGTGACCCAACCGTCGCCATCGAGGTCCGCGTTCTGGCTCTGCTCACCGAACTGGCCGATGAGTTCAAGCAGGTCTGTGATGGCAACTTGACCGTCGCCGTCGATATCGCCAACGGTGGGCTCGATGTCACGAATCTGACGCCACTCCTCGCCACCGTGCTCGGCCTCGTCGAAGTTGGTGCGGCTGCGGGCCATGACCGTCTGGGCGGCGAACTGCTCACCCTTGAATGGGTGGTCATCGATCTTGCGCCACTGGTTGTCTTCCGCGCGGTAGAGACGCATGCCTTGATCGCTGAAGGTCAGCAGGTCGCCTTCGTCGTTGAACTGCAGGCTGTGGACGGTGCCGTCGGTAAAGATCTGGCCAACCGTGGCGAGTTGGCCGTTGCCAGCTTTGC
>CAZRBV010000082.1:0-4863 GCA_964598425.1 uncultured Isosphaeraceae bacterium
GCGCGGGCTGCCGTCACGACGTATCGCTCCCGAGAGACGCTGACGCCTCTGGTGGTTTGCTCGCCCTCGCCGGGCCGCCACTCGAGCAGCGCCTTGGGCGTTGTCCTGTATTGCGGTGGCTGCTTCCGGATACTGCTCCACCGTTCGAGTTCGGCTTCATGAGCTGCGGCGAGCTGACGCAGATTGTGAATGGGGCCCATATCCCGGCGGCGGCGTGCTTGCAGCAGGAAGTGGCTCACGGCGGCTCGCTGCTCCCGATCGACCGAGCCCGGCGCCGCAAGTGCGGAGATCTGAATGGCGTCGTAGGCCATGCGGATGAATGGCTCCATATCCTCGGGCTTCTCCACGACACGAAGCACGGGAATGTCTGCTTTGCGCGCCGCCCTCGTCAGCAGGCCATGCGCCGCGGCGTCATCTCCCACAGCCCACAACAGGCCGTTCGCTCGGCCGAGGGTGTCCAGATCCTGCTGGGTCGGGCCGGACGGGGGAAGTTCGATCGTGGTCAACGCGATACCGCCGTCGTGCTGGTTCTTCATTCCAAGGATCGCTCGTTGGATTGTCGCGATGGCCGTCATCGGCACGGCGTCGCGGGTCCAGGCCATTGCCAGCAGGCACGGCTGAGGGGCCGGCTGGCGGCGATCCTGGCCGCTTCGGCGTTCGAGCTGCTGGAGCAATGGAGAGAGGGTCATGGGTGGCCTTTCTGGAAGTCAACGTGCGTCAGGCAGTTATGGGTGTCAAGAGACATTATTGTAAGTTGTCGCAGTTTGAACACAATCTAAATGATACAAAAAACGCGGGCTTTACCTCTTGACGGAACCTGAAATCTTACTACAATGCGGCCTCGTTCGTGCTGGGGTCTTCCGGATTCCTGCGACAAGATACAAAGATATGCGACGGGCCGGACAATTGCAACGCCCGCGAAGGTGTTTGTGTGTGTATTGAGGCCCGCGAAGGCGCGTGCCGCCCAGGAGAGACCATTCTATGACCGACAACAGCGCTCTCTCAGAACCTCTTCGCCGCCTTGGGCTCAGCCACATGACGGTGGCCGAGACAGGCTCGACTGTCGTGGAACTGCCTGTGGCGCAGGAGGTTGCTGGCATGTTGGGCCCGGATGCCGAGCAGGCAGCCACACTCACGATCCGGTATTCGGCTGGCCGGGACCGGCTGCTGATCGGATGGCTGGGGTGTCTGGACCTCTCCGAGGTGCCATACCCCCTCGAGGCGGCCCAGGCCATGCTCGCCGCCAACTGGCAGTTGGCGGCCACCCGATTTGAGATGGACCAGACCACTCGGAAGGTCTCCGTGGTGGGCGTCATCAACGTCGCGGGGACGGCTGATCTGGCGTCTGCCATGCAGATGATCTTTGCAGACATTCAGTGCGGCGCCTGGCCGCTCACTGTGGCGATTGAATTCGCCGCAGCGACCGGCATCGTGCTCGTTGGGGGCTCCGGCGGGCTGCCCGAACTGGAGTTGGCGGATCTCGTGCAGCTCGCCGGAGGCACGAAGGGCCTGATGTCGCTGGTGGGCAAGCGGAATCCCATGGCGGTCATGGAGCGATTCGCGGCTGCAGCGAGTGAGGGCCGCAACCCCCGCACCGGCGACCTGGTCGAACTTGCCGGGGGGCGGGACGGCTTGATGGCGCTCCTGATCGAATCGGGGCGAATTCCGCAGTCATTGGTGAACTGAGCCCTTTCAGGGGGCGTGCCCGTGGTGAACCCATGGGACGCAGAACGAGAAGCAGGACAGACGTACAGAGGAGTCAATTGAGTATGACGATCACCACCGAACAACTTGTGGCCTACATGAACGATGCGAAACTCGGTTTCCGGGTGCAGCACCCCGAGCAGGACATCGTCGTCGGGTTTCCGACGGATCACTACCGCTCGCACCTGACTGGCGTCGCCGGGGCCACCCTCGTGGCCAGAGTTGATCTTGAAGGCACCTACGTAATCATCTACGCGCCCCAGGTCTTCACGCTTGAAGGCGCGGCATTTGAGCAGGCGGCGTTGCGTTCCCTCGTCGAGTTGGGTTGGCGGGCGCGCCCGGTGCAGATCGCGATCGACGACCGGGATGACGAGATTCGCTTTTCCATCAATCTTCCCGTGTTCGACGGCACGCTGACCGCCGACCAGTTCGTGGAATCGGTCCGCCGGCTTGCGTGGGTCGTCGACGAATTCGCGCCGGTGTTCCGAGCGGCGTGTGAGACCGGGCAGATCGACTGGAGCACCTTCGGCGAGCGTGACCCGGAACCCGACGACGTCAAACTTGAGGACATGGAACTCGCCGACATGATGCGGCGCGTTGGAGGTGTTGAAGGCCTTCGCACGCTGCTCGGTCAGTCCGGCCTTGGCGAGGATGGCGGCTGTGGCGAGCAGAGCGTGCGGACTGCGTCAGAAGGGGGTGAGGGATGAGCGTCCGATCAATCAGCGATCCCACCGGCGGAGGCAGCGATCTTGCAGCCAAATGCGCCGAGGAGGTTGAGCTCCTGCGTCCGCAGCTTGCGCAAGCCGAGGCGAATACCGACCGTGCCAGACGCGAGGTTGGTGCGGCGCAAGCGGCGTTTGAAGCGGCTGAGCAGGAAGAAGCCCGCATTGCCAAGCGGGTCAGGATGTGGGAGACATTCGAGCAGGGTGCGCGAGAGGATTCGCCTCAGGATGATGTGGTATCGTGATTGAAGTACAGGGGATTCCGGTGACCGAGGGAACGAGTGCACATCCCGGTGAAGACGCGCGCGGTCCGGCGGCCTTGCTGTCGAAGTCGACGTTCATCGCAGCCTATGACTGTCCGGTCAGGTTGCAGCACAAGCGAGACACGATGCAGTCGACCAAGCGGGAAGACGACTTCCTCAAGCTGCTCGCCGAGGGCGGCATGCAGTTTGAGTGTCTTGTTCGCAAAGCGTTTCCCGGAGCGGAACTCACGCGCAACCATGCCGACCCGCACGGATCGCACGCTCGGTCGATGGTGCTGTTGCAGGAGGCGATCGATAAAGGCGGCGGCATCCTGCACGAGCCAACCTTCGTGGCTGGTCCATACAGCGCCCGCATCGACATGCTTCGCATCAATGGCAATCGGATTGAATTGTGCGAGATCAAGGCCAAGTCCTTTGCGGGGCCTGCGGATGGGTGGGACGGCGGCGCTTTTCTTCCCGTGAACTATCCAAACGAGAAGGACGAGCCCCAGATTGTCGGCGTTCGTGGTGGCGTCAAGAGTGACTGGATTCCCTACGTCGCCGACGTCGGCTTCCAGATGGCGGTCCTTGAGCGGGTACTCCTCGAGGCGGGCATCGATCTCGACGCGTTCGAGATCGTGCCCGCCCTCGTGCTCGTCAACAAGCACGCCCGCTGCTGCGAACTTGACGCAAGGGGCAATGTGCTGGTCGAGCCAGACGACCGAAGGGTGCACATCGACGATCGCAAGATGAAGGACTGGAAGTTTGCCAGCCCGCCGGTCGATGGCTGGCGTTCACCCCTCATCGCGATCGTGGATGTGGGGGATGCTGTCGCGCTGCTTCGGCAGGACGATGCCAGGTCAAAGGCAGTGAGGTGGCAGGGCTGCACGCTCGACGACATGATGGACGAGGCCGCCCGCATCTACCGGGGCGAGCTTGCGGTCGACGCATGCGACGAACGAGGCTGGAAGTGCCGCGACTGCGAGTACAACGGCGAGGGCGGTCCCCTGGACGGCTTCGACCGCTGCTGGGCGGAGGATGCGGAGAGTGCCCGCAACCTGACGACGCTGTACTACGGCAAGGACTATGGCGATCCAAATGGCGGAAAGGGCGGCCGCTGGGTGCACCTGCGTGTCGAAAACAGTTTGCTTGAGCGGCCCCTGACGGTCGCCGATCTCGACGACGACCCGGGCACCGGCGACCGCGCGCACAGGCGCACCATCCAGATGGAGGCCGAGCGATCGGGCACACCCATCATCGGCGATGGCTTGAAGCAGGCGGTCGAAGATCAGCTGCGTCCGGAAGCGGACGAGGCCATCCTCTGGTTCATCGACTTTGAAACGAGCATGTCATGTCTTCCCCACTTCGTTGGCGACCATCCATACCAGGTCGTGCCGTTTCAGTTCAGTTGCCATGCGGTGCCGGTGCGGGGGGGTGCGCCGCAGTGGTCCGAAACGGCGCACGACGAGTGGCTCTTCGATCACAACAACCTGGACGCGAGCAGTCTCAATATCGACCGCGAATTCACCGACGCGCTCAGGCGGGCCGTGACGCAGCCAATAGCGGGCATCACCGACGCCGAGTCTTCGGTCTTCCACTGGGCGACGCATGAGCGCACGGTGCTGAAGGCGGTTCGAACGCGCATCAAGGCCGCGAAGGACCCGGGCGACGAAGCGCGAATTGCATTTCTCGATGCAATGGTCGGCGTGGGCGATCAGAAAACAGGTGGCCGGCTCATCGACATGCTCAGGGTGGCCGAAGACAACGTCTTCCACCCATTGCAGAAGGGCCGGTTCTCGATCAAGCAGTTCCTGCCGGCCATCTGCGCCGATGCAGACATCCGCTCGATGGTGAGGTCACTCGTCGGCGAAGCGAAGGACGATGGCGCCGTGCCAGTTGGCGAAGCCTGGGACCCGTACAAGGGTCTGCCCCCGGTGGCCGAGTTGCTCGGCGGCGACTATCAGGACATCGCCATCGCGGCCGGCGACGCGGATGACGGCGCGGACGCCTTTGGAGGCGACGCACTCAGCAGCGGCACCGACGCGATGCGAGCCTTCGCCGCCCTCCGCTACGGCGCCGACGGCACGGGCCAGACCTGGAACGAACACGACAAGCAGCAGATCCACGAGGCGCTGCTGATCTATTGCAAACTCGATACAGCCGCGATGGTTGCGGTGTGGAGGTGGTTGGATGGG
>CAZRBV010000083.1:0-4815 GCA_964598425.1 uncultured Isosphaeraceae bacterium
ACATCTGCCGGAGGGGCGGACCCAATGTCATACATCGTGATCTGCGTACCGAGCCGACACTTGATCGACGCACCATCCACAAGCCCTTCGGAGAACAACAGGATGTTGAGTGAGCCTCCGTAGAGGAAGTTGCCAAGGCGCGTGTATCCACGCTTGACCTCGGCGCCAACCTCACACTCTGGAGACAGTACAACCGAAGAAATCGTATTGAGACCCACGGGAACGAGGGCCACATAGCCAGTCAGTTCCGCCGGTGAGGCGCCGGGGATATTGGCATACTTCACCTCGATCACAATGACACCGCGCTGGAAGTTCTGGAACTGGCTGAAGTCCGTTCCCGCTCGACCGGGGTTGCCATCAGTCGGCGCCCAGTTGGCAAAGTCCGAGTACCCGTACGCACCGTCTGTCACGATGCCGGCATGCACGATGGTGCCGCTCACTGGCGCATGGAAGTTGTGATAGGTGTTGGGCATCAGCACACAGGACAGGCCTGACCCGCCCACGAACTGCTCGGCGTACTTCTCTGGAACACCGTGGAGCATGTCCGCCACACTCACCGGTACGCCCTTGATGTCGATGATCGTGTTGGCCTGGAGTGGATTGTCGACAAGCGATCGCTCGGCTTCGCCGTCTGACGTCAGCACCTGCAACAACGGATTGACGATGACATCCGTGGGCGCAGACACGATGTAATCACGATCCGGATATTCCGACGGCGGCATGGTCGCTGGGCGACTTGGAATGGTCTCCGTGCCGGGGTCCATGATGATGACTCGCGAGAAGAACTCATTCCACGAGTTGAAGTCATCGGCGTGCTGAAGCTGGTAGTCCTCGATCTCCGTGCGAGGATCCGCAATCCACTCGGGCACGTACACCATCGACGCCGGCGAATCCATAAACGCGCCACGCTGCACAGTGAAGTTCATGACAAACGACTCGCCAATGGGCAGCGGCCACCCTTCATGATTGGGGTCTCGGCCCTGCACAAAGTCGACGCCTGCATCGTTGTGGTAGTACATCCACGCAAACGCCTGAATGAACGCGAGTCCATTGTCGTGCGAGCCGTTGGTCTGCGGCAGGAACTCACACCAGTCGCCGAAAAACTCAATCATCTGAATCAACAGTTGCAGCGAGTTGTCCGACTCCATCCAGGGGTTCGGCGTTCCGTAGTACTCGGGAAGCGGCTGAAGACCATCCACCACGGCATTCATCGCCGCCCGCGTGCGCGGATTGAAGATCCACGACAACACCAACTGCACCAGCGACTCGCTGCATGGCGATGCTGCGATACGGCGAAGCGAAGCATCACCGAGTTCCTTCCCCGCAATGGCTCGCATTTGCAGCAGGGTTGCTGTGTACTGTTCGACGCTAATCAAAGATCGAAGATGCTCAGGGACGTCTTGGGAATACAACGACGATGGCAGGCCTAGCCTGACACTTTGTGTGACCAATGCCCCGTCGCCGCGAACACTGACCTGCGGACCATTCGTTTGTCCACCCACGAGACCAGCACATACTGCCAACACGCCGCCAATTTGAATTGTGAACATCGCTTCCCTCTTCCCTGTTCTCTCAACACCGCGCCCAATCGACACACGATTATTGCACGGCGACTCAGAATGGTAGACCAACTTGTTTCTAATTGCAATCGGGACTTCATGAATTGGTGATACCCGCCGATGAGCGTGCTGGACCAACCCGGGCCCGCCAAATGGATGAGAAACAAAGACACCCAAACGGGGGAACACCACGATCAAGAAATTGTAGATGCCCCCAGAGTTCGCTACACCCCGTCGACTAGAACCGGGCTCCATCCAATTGGGGCCATTTCAAAGGTCGCGAATTCGAACGCCGGAGAAGCGATGCAGCACACCAATGTCCAATCACCCTCCGATCGAGCGTTTTGCCAGGCATTCGCTGGTACCAACACCTGAGCCTCCGCTTCTAAGCTGAGCGTGTGGGTTGTTGCCTGGCCGCCATCGACAATGCCAAGGGTCAATGGACTGCCCGCCTGATGAATCCACAATTCCTCGCCATCAATGCGGTGCCATCGGCTGACCACACCGCGTGGCAAGAGAAACAGAATCCCACTTGCCATGGCCCGGCCATTGGAATCTGCTGCCGCTGACCGCCATGTCTCGCGGTAATACCCGCCCTCGGGATGCGGCGCGAGGTTGAGCCGTTTGATCAAGTTGTCGAGTTGCATAACCGCACGATATCCGTTGAGCCCGTCGCTGTGAAGCACCGATCACACCACATACTGATCGCAACAGCACGCCGAAGCGATGAATGTTTGGTAGCGTGATGGTGTGTTTATCTGCCTACTGACCAATCAAGACCTCGATGACCCTGAACTGCCAAGTTATGACTGGCCGTGCGATCCGCGGCCGCACTTACCAGAGGCTGATTGGCACGCCGTAATGCTTGGCGAGAAAGCGGAAGCACCGCATGAGGTCCGCAAGCTGCTTCGCGAGGGCGTAGACGGCCGCCAGATTGACGTGTTTTTCAATCTCTGCGATGGCGGCGCGGAGCAGCATGACCTGCCTGGTGTTGAAGTCATCCGCGCGCTCGAGCGAGCGGGCGCCGCGTTCACCGGCGCGACAAGTGCTTGCTTTGAACCCACACGACGCCAAATCAAGACTGCTTGCAAACGGCTGGGAATCGACACGCCAGCCGGAATGCTCGTCCGCACCCAAGCCGACGTCCGCCGTGCCATGAAACGGCTTCGGTTTCCGCTGTTCGTCAAGCACCACAACAGTTACGCGAGCATCGACATCAGCAAGCGTTCGAAAGTGGTTTCAAAAAGCGGGCTCATGATTCAAGCCAAGAAGTTCATTCGGCGGCACGGCGCGGCGCTCGTCGAGGAATACATCGAAGGCGACGAGTGCACCGTGCTTGTTGCGGAAAACCCCCGTGATCCCAAACGACCCATCGCGTACCCACCCGTGAGGTATGTGTTTCCAAAGGGCGAGTCCTTCAAGACCGAGGATCTCAAGTGGGTCACGTACGAGGGCCTCAGCACGTCGCGCGTGACCAACACCAAGCTCAATGGACTGCTCAAACAACAGGCGGCGGACCTGTTTGTTGAAATGAACGCCGCCGGCTACGCCCGCATCGATGTCCGTGTCGATCACAACGGCATCCCCCACGTCCTGGAGATCAATGCCAACTGCGGCATCTTCTATCCGAAGGGTTCATACGCGAGTGCCGATGACTGCATCTCACTCGATGCTGGAGGGCACCCGCTGTTCGTGCGTCGGCTGATTACGGCGGCCCGAGCAAGGCAACGGCAAACGGCACTGGCCTAGCCCGATGACGCCCTCTGCACTATCCCTGCTCCTGGGGTGAAGCGCATGGCGAGCGGCATGTTGATGAATGTCTGGGGTTGCCGCCACGCAAGAGCGACTCGGGCAAGACCAAGACGCGGCAAGCGGTCGCCCGAACTTCAATCTTCGCTGACTGCGGTGTTCCGAGACAGCTTCACAGACAAGTCTTCGCCGCGCTGACCCTTCTCGAAACTCGTCCATCGAACCGTAACGTGGTCGTCGTCGACCCACTCGTACCGGGCGGCGCCCATATACAACGCATCAGGCGAGGCGATGTTGGTGACGTCAAGCGTGGCGAACTCGACCACCTCCGGCGTGATCGCTTCGGCGACGAGATTCGGCTGGTTCTGCGCCGCGCAGTAGTGCGTCGCGCGGAGTTGATCGCCGTCGAGATGAATGACCGTGATCATCTCGTGAGGCTGCCCCTCGAAGATGGTCTCGACGACGGCGCTGCCTGCGGCAATCGTGCGGTACTTCGTCTCGGCGGGCGGGAAGTCGGGGTTGTCATAGTTCGCGGTCCACGTGCCGTCCATGGCGCGAAAGCGGTCCATGACATCGGGCGATGCGACTGCGGGCTTGGGTGACCACTGCGATGTTTCGGCCTTAGGCGCGTGACATCCAGTTGCAAGAAGTACCGTGAGTAACAGCAGCGAGGGGTAATGCGTGGGGGCATCGTACCGTCTGACGAAATGCACTCTCTTCAGCTGAAGTTGCCACCCGCCTCCGGAAGTCCGCTTTGTCGTCTCTCTTGTCAAGAGACGCCGCATTGTCTGGGCGTTGCGGCCGGCTGGTGGCGAGCATCAGGAGTGCGCCATCGCGTTTCGATCCCACGGAGGGGAACACGCGTACGCAGGGCCGCGGAGAAGTGCCTCGGGCTATCCAAACCGAACAACTCCGCTGGGTACTTTCGAAGTTCTTTGCAACACACCTATCGAACGTGCGCCCTGAAGAACTCGGCCACCTCCTGCTTGCCGAGTCGACCATTTGCGACACCCATCGTCACCTCATACAGCGCCCCTGCTGGTGCCTTGATCCGCACATCGTTGTAGGCAAGGAAGACCAATGCCGCCATAGCACCCGCCCGCTTGTTGCCGTCGATGAAAGGGTGATTCTGCACGATGTGAAACAAGTAGGCCGCGGCCATGTCGAAGGCGTCGCCATGCAAGCGGTGCCCGCCAAAGGATGCCTTCGGCTGGGCAATCGCCGACTCAAGCAGCCGCTGATCGCGAATGCCAGAATCGCCTCCGTACAAGGCCACTTGGTCTGCATGCACTGACAGCACGATACCCATGTCCAGGAAGACAATGCACATGCCTCACTCCGCCAATCGGCGAAGGTCGTCGCCAAACGTGTTATTGAGTTCCTTCAACGTCGCCTCGAGTTTGACCTGGTCGGCGTCAGCGCGGACTGGTGACACGACGAGCGACTGGCCATTCGTCGTCAGCTCAAGCGGCGTCTCGGGGTCGATCCGAAGCAACTCAAGAATCGC
>CAZRBV010000084.1:0-4463 GCA_964598425.1 uncultured Isosphaeraceae bacterium
TTGCGACGCTGAACTCTCTCACTTAGGGTGGACCTAAGAACGGGGTAAGGTCAGTCGCCTGGGTGACGCCGATGCTCTTGCACACCAGATCGATGGACTTGCCTTGACCCAGTTCGACCTCTGCTCGGCGGAGATGGTTGATGATCTCCTCCGCTGTATGCCTCTTCCGTGCCATTGATCTCGACCTCCTAAATAGCGCCCGAGACGATCACTCGGACTGGACTGGATTTAGGGGGAAAGGTCAGTTGAGCCGTCGGGGATCAGGATGACATTGGCGTTCTCATCGGCCGGCCGAATGGTGCAGTTGCCTGAGGTGATGGCCGCGCCGCCAAAGTGGGGGCTGTTCACCATCAGCAGCACTGGGTCTGTCAGCCCTGCGTCCATGGCCTCCTGGATAGTGGTGTAGTCGCCAGCGCCTGACGGGTCGATGATGACCGTTTGGCTGGCGGCGGCTGCGGAGCACGTGAAGATGGATGCAGCGGCCACAAGACGAATGGATTGCATGGTGGCTCCCTCCCTTGGGTCTGTACTGGACCAGTGTGACCCATCCCACCGTACTGGTTGGGCGGCGGATGGCAATTACCGTTCTAACAGACTGGCTCACCTGCCTGTAGAGGAAATGTCCACCAGCATGGGTCCAGTTCCACGTGGCCCTTCAGGGACCCTCTGGGCGGGTCACCTGCCCGGGGACCGGTACCCATCGGGGTTCCATGGGGGTCCACGTCAGACGCATGGGCCCCAGGAACCGATGAGTACCAGCAGGTCCTCGATGTCACCATCTCCATCGCCATCGCAGTCGGCATCCGAGGTTCCCCAGTAATCGAAGAACACAAGCAGGTCGTCGATGTTCACGAAGCTGTCGTCGTTGAAGTCCGCTGCGCAGTCAGCATCGACGCAGTCATCTGGTACGCCGTCCTCGTTCGCATCGTCCTGCGTTCCGTTGAGAATCTCGCACACATCGCCCGCGCCGTCTTCGTCGCAGTCGGTTTGGTTCTCGTTGGCGTCCCATGGGCAGTTGTCTGAGGTGTCCGGGATGCCGTCATTGTCGTCGTCGGTGTCGGCGTTGTCGCCGGTGCCGTCGCCGTCGTGGTCATTCCACTCGCTGCCGTCGAGCGGGAATGCGTCGGCGTCGTTGGCGTGCCCGTCGCCGTCGATGTCATCGTCGCAGGCATCGGGAACCGTGTCGCCGTCGAGATCGTCGTCGCAGGTGTCATCGACGCCGTTGGCGTCGCAGTCGGTGCCGCCGGTTTCATCGATGTCGCAGGTGTCGGCAATGCCGTCGTTGTCATCGTCTTCGTCGCAGCCATCGAGGAGCCCGTCCGCGTCCGAGTCATCGCAGGTTTCAGCGTCGCAATTGCCGCCGAGGTCGTCCCAGTCGCCACCAGCGATGTTCTGCGGAGTGTTGCCGCACATGGTGGTATCGGTCGCGAGGATCGTGGCATTGAAAGCGTCAATGTAGATGCCGCCGCCGTTGCTGCCGGTGTTGTGATGAATCAACGTGGCGTCGAGGGTAATCGTGGAGCCGTCATTGGCCCGCATTCCGCCGCCAGTGCCACTTGAGAGATTGCCTTCAACCTCGCAGTCCGTGAGCACGGCCGTGGAATCCTTGACGGTGATGCCGCCAGCGTTTCCAGTTGTCGCGTTACCGCTCACCACGCACCGCGTCAGTTCAGCGGTGGAGCTGTTGAGGTAGAGGCCACCGCCCCAGATACACGAGTTGTCGGTGAATTGGCAGTCGAGGAATGTGGGGGCGCCGCCACTTTGGACATACACGCCGCCACCGCTCTGATTGGTCTGGTTCGCGTGAAACCAACAGTTGACAAAGGTGGGGGATGCGCCATTGACGAGGACGCCACCGCCGTTATCCGAGCCGAGCAGGCCGTTTGTCAAGACAATGTTCTCGAAGCGAAGTGCCGAGGACTCGCCTGTCTCAACCGTGAGTACCCGGGACGTCTGACCAGCGTCGATCATTGACGCCGGATCGCCGCCCGCATCAACAGCGCCCATCATGATGATGTCCGTTCCGGCAGGATTCAGGTTCGCTGCCAGATGGGTGCCTTCGCTCAGCGAGATCGTGTCACCTGTTGAAGCGAGCGAGATCGCCAGTGATAGGGATGCGCCGACCTCCACATGCCAGGTGGTGGTGCCATCTCCGTTGTCGCTCGTGTCGCAGTCGGTCCATCCGTCGCCGTTTGCGTCATCCGGCGTGCCGCATCCGCACAATCCCGGTTCCGTCTTGTCGGGGTCATTCGGGCAGTTGTCAAGGCAGTTGATGACGCCATCGCCGTCGTCGTCTCCGGTGTCTTCCTCAACGCCACACCCACAGTCGCCTGGTTCCTGTTTGTCCGGGTCGTTGTCACACGCTTCGCATTGGTCGATCCACGCATCACCATCGGAGTCGGTGCAGTCCTCAGAGAAGCAGACGCCATCTTGGGTCGTGTCGGAATCGCCGAAGTCATCTGGAAGGTTGCCGCAATAGCTGCCGTTTCGAATGGTGAAGAGGCCGTCGGTTTCGCTCAGTGCGCCGCCGCTGATGCCCGCGGTGTTCCCGATGCAGAAGGTTTCGTAGATCTCAATGGTCTCGCCGTTGGAGTCGTCTATGTAGACGCCGCCGCCCATGTTGCTGGCGGAGTATCGGTGATGATGCAGCGAAGCGTCTTGACGTCGGCATGCTGGGAAGTTGCGATGGCACCACCGTTGTCGGTAGCCTCATTGCCAATCAGCGTGGAGTCTTTGAAGAGGCCTTTGACTTCACGGTAGAGATACACCGCGCCACCGGACCCGGACGCGACATTGCCAAGGAATTCGCAGTTCTCAAATGTGACGTCAGCGTGGCCCGCGTCGTCCAGATTCGCCGTCTTTGAGTACACCGCGCCGCCACTCGGGGCGGTGTTGCCAAGAAACGTGCAGCCAAGAAACGTCACGATTGAGTCGGTCTCATCCGAACCCTTCGAGTAGACCGCGCCGCCCGAGCTTGTTGCGTTGCATGTTTCGAAGACGCAGTTGTCAAACGTGATGCCATTGGGTTCAAGAACCCTGATGGCGCCGCCTGTACCGGAATGCCCGTTGATGAAGTGAAGGTTCGAGATCACTTGATTCGCGGAACCCATATCAATCAGAAAGTGGCGGCTCGAACTTTGGGCGTCCAGAATCGTGACAGGAACGCCGTCCACGGCGGTGCCCGTGATCGACAGACTCATGAATCCGAGGTCGATACTGCCGTCGAGGAAATAGGTGCCTTCGGCGACGATGATGTCATCGTTGTAACCGGCCGCATCGACGGCCTCCTGAATGGTGGCGTACTCGCCGGGGACGTGCAGATCGGCAGCGAAGGCCGGCAGAGACGCCGCGGCAAGAGCCAGGCAGGCGGGGATTCCAGAATACCAATGCATCACATCCTCCTCCATCACGTCAGGCGGTCGTACGGCCTGTCTCCCACTCCAGGTATACGGTGGGGACCGTGGCTTGTCCAGAACAAAGATGCCACAAACCGGCCGCTCGGGCGGCGAAGCCTCGTCATGGGCGTCGAGCAGGGGGGGAGGAAGGCTGACATGCGAACCAAACATGTGTTCGGGCTGATCGTGCCTGCAGTGGCCGCGTACGCGTGCGCAGCATCGGCCTCAGCGGACTGGGCCGACTTCAATGACCCGCAGTTGGTCTTGACCGGGATGATCAACCCCGAGTCCACTGAGCCGGCAAACTTGTTTGGGGCTTCCATCGCGGTACATGGTGACCGCTTGGTTGTCGGGGCGCCGTCCGTTTCGCCGGACACGAACGGCGCCGCGTATATCTACGGCCGCAATAGCGACGGTCAGTGGCACCTGACGGCCCAGCTTTCGCCCGAGGCCGGGACCGAGCACGCCAACTTCGGGGCCTGCGTGGACATTCAGTTCGAGACTGTCATCGTCGGCGCGCCCGCTGCTGGGAGTACTGGGGGCATGGCCGGCGCCGCTTTCATCTTCAGGGTGCAGGAGGATGGAACCTGGCAACCCGACGGCACCGTCACGGGGGCAGCGGGTGATATCGACTTCGGACACAACGTGGCCATCCGCGACAATCCGTATGTCGCAGGGACGTATGCGATGGTGGCCAGCGGCGCGGAGTCTGTCACGCACCCGGGAGTGAGTTTGATTCAGCGTCAGGGCGATGGCCTGTGGCTGGTCACCGACCGACTTGAGGCCGAGGCGTGGTTTGACGAGCCGGGGGCGTCCCTGGATTTCTTCCATCACCACTGCATGATTGGATCGCCCGGGTGGTCGGCCGAAACGGGCCGCGTGGATATCTACGACATCAACCTCGATGGCACGGCAACGCCTGGTCAGTCATTGACCGGAAGTGAGGAAGGCGAGCACTTCGGCTCGGCGATCGACTTTCGGGCTGATCTGGCATTGATCGGCGCTGCGGGAGGGTGGGCTTGCGACGCTGAACTCTCTCACTTAGGGTGGACCTAAGAACGGGGTAAG
>CAZRBV010000085.1:0-4413 GCA_964598425.1 uncultured Isosphaeraceae bacterium
CTCCACCACCCACACCTGCCCCCCATCGGTGCTTCCCCCCCGATCTCCCCCAGGCGCGCCGATCAGCAGACGCGATTGCCCTGCGCCGGTGGCCGGATCCAGCCGCTCAACCGAGATTCCGGTCTGATCACCATTCTCGGCCCCTCGAATGACCACGCCGCCCCACCAGCCGGCTGGCGAAAGCACGACCGGGCTGTCCGGCCAACCGCCGCGGCGACCATGCACGACGTAGACACATCCTGAGTCGTTGCCGTTCGGGTTTGATCGCGGCGCGCCGATGGCGATGTCATTCAGCCCGTCGCCGTTGAAGTCACCGGCCAATCGCACAACATGCCCCAGGTGATCCCCGCTCCCGATCACCGCAGGCGGGCCGACAAACCGGGCGATGACACGATCAAACGAGTCATCGAGTACGCCGTCGATCTGCCATCCACCGGCCCCGCTGATCAACCACACCCGACCGCCGTCTCCACGTGGATCGGCGATGCCGTTGGTGCCAATGGCAAGATCCTCTGCTCCATCGTGGTCGATGTCACCGATCGCTTCGATCGAGAGCTCCGCAAACTGCTTTGGACCCGTTCCTCGAATATGACCGATGTGGCGTGGCGTTTCGACATCTCCGCGCCATGCCAGCAGTATGACGCCTACAGGATCGGCGGTATCAACCCCATACCCCCCCTGTCCCACAGCCAACACCGGACCACCCGAACCCTGCAGCACACATGCGTCGGCGCCGAAGCCGTCACCCAGCGCGTCGCCGGAGAGTAGCGCGGCACCCGTGATCTGCTGAATCTGCATATCGCCGTGCATCGAGCGGAGTGCATCGAGAGGAACGAGCCAGCCAAGCCCGGCGCCAGCGTGAGGCGCGCCAATCCACAGGTGGACCTTCGATCCGCCTTGCACGCCGCGCAGCCACCGAACATTGAGGCGGCGCCCATCGCTGACCGGCAGCGACACCTGGCCGAGCCGTGTCATGGCCCCATCGGTGCCGATTCTGAAGACTGACACGTGCGGCGCGCCGCCCTGAGCGGCGCTCCCGCGGGCGAGATGCTCGCCGGTCCCCGCCACGGCAACAATGTCGCCATACGCAGCCATGGCGCCGCCGAGCGCGCCGTTCCAGATGGTTCCGTCCACCATTTCCTGCTCGCCGGTCTCGCCTGCAGCCGCCACGCCGCCGGCGTGCTGAATCCAGGGCGTCGTCGCCATGCCGGGTCGGCCGGGCACGCCCGATACAACGATGGCGTGCCCCGAATCCCCCGCTCGAGCCGCCGCAACAGACTCCCCGAGCGAACTGTGTGGGTAGTCCCCGACGAGTGCCAACGCTGCGGGCGTGTGCCGCAAGTCGATGACCGGTGGCTTTCTGGCTGCCATCACCAACAGAACCCCCTGCCAGCCGCCGAGCCCGACGACCGCGCCGAGCAGCAGCAGCAGGACTGCGGTCCCGGGGCGACGCCGCATGAGCCAGACCATCCGCGTCCAACTGGAGATGGGCCTGACATGAATCGGATCACCGCGAAGCCAGCGCTGGAGATCATCCGCCAAGGCGGCTGCTGATGCATATCGCCGCTCGGGCATCGGCGCCACGGCGCGATCGATCACGGCACGCAATGCGGCAGGAAGCGTTGGATCAAGAGAACGGGCCGACCGAGGGGGATCCTGTCCGACACTTCGAATGAGTTCCGGCAGTTCCGCCGACTCATCGTGAGGTGTGTGGCCCGTCAGCAACTCGCACAGCATGCAACCCAAGCTGTACACGTCGCTTCGCACACCCATGCGGCCTGACTCGCCCCGCGCCTGCTCGGGTGCCATGTACTGCGGTGTCCCGATGAGCGCGCCGGTAGTCGTGATCGTGACCTGCCCCGACGCGCCGGTCATGGCCGCCAGCCCGAAGTCGATGATGAACACACCTCGCTCGGTCACCAGCACATTGGATGGCTTGAGATCACGATGGATGAGCCCGTGCTCATGAAGCTGTTGAACGGCCTGGCAGACTTCGCACAGCAACTGCGCGCGACCCCGCCGATCAAGTGGAGCGGCCGCCTGTTTGACATCGACACCATCGACCAATTCGGTCACGAGATACTGCTGGCCATTCCAACTGCCGAAGTCCAGAATGCGAGGCACGCAGTCAAGCCGCACCTCTTCGAGCAGGTCGATTTCTCGCCGGATGCGAGCGGTCCAACGTTCGTCGACATCCGCCCGCAGCAGCTTGAGCGCCACCGGGCGGTCGGAGCCGTCTCGCCACGCCCGGTACACCACCCCGCCCCCGCCTCGACCGAGTTGCTGCTCAAGTCGGTACGGGCCGATGACGGCCGTCTCAGCCAGCACTTCATCAAGCGACGAAACGTCTAGCAATCGCAGCAGGCGATCCGCTGCCATCGCATCGATCTGTCCGCCGGGCTGGTGATCTCTGCCCGCCATGGGCGGCACCCCTTATGATCGCCACCGCTCCGGGGCCTCCTCCCCGGAAGATACGCTGGCCGAAGACGAGCATAGTCAGGCAATCGGCAGGTGGGAGTCAGATGAACCTGGACCAGTCACACGCCGAGTTTCTCCCAACACCCTGGACGCTGCTCGTGGGCCTCCGCAGTGGCAGTGATGAGGATCGGCACCGCGCTGAGGCGGTGCTGGTCGAGCGGTACTGGTCGCCTGTCTATGCAGCGCTCCGCAATCGCGGCGTATCGGCCACGCAGGCTCAGGAAGTGACGCAGGGTTTCTTTGCAGATGTCGTCCTGGGCCGAAACCTGCTGGACACCGCAGCCCCCGATCGTGGTCGGCTTCGGTCTCTGATGCTCAAAGCCGTCAGGAACTACCGCATCGATCTGGCTCGCGCCAGAAGTCGCCGCGGTGGTGATCACCTGCCGATTGATTGCGTCAGCGAACATGAATCGTCCGAAGATGGTCGATCATTGGAGTTGACCTTCGACCGCGCGTGGGCCACGACCATCCTCCGGACTGCCGTTGATCGAGTGCGAACGCACTTTCAGTCAACCGGCCGATTGGAGCATTGGTCGCTCTTTGAGAAACGCGCCCTCGGCCCAGCCATACATGCCACCGAACCGCCCGCACTGGTGGACGCCATCGAGGGCACGTCATTCGCATCGCCGGCAGCCGGCGCTGCGGCAGTTCAGGTTGTCAAACGCCGGCTGCATTCGGTCATCCATGATCTCGTCGCCGAGACGGTGGATGATCCGGTCGATGCCTCTGAAGAGTGGCAGCACCTGTCCAATTCGCTGAGAGTCTGACTCGTCCAGTTACGGCGCAAATGGTTCCTCGCCCGCGCGAAGACGATCGAGACCCGTACTGACGTGGATGCCGGCGGATCCAAAGTGACCGCCCGGAAAGAACTGAATGGCCTCTGGGCTGATGGTCGTTGTGCTCGCGGCCCGATCTGCAAACAGCCGCAGGGGTCGATGCAACCCAAACTCATCCTGAACACCGCAGGTCAACGCAAGCTTGCCAAGATCGCCGACCTGCCGAGTCGCCAGCAGTGGTGCCAGATCGTGATTCGCAATCCACCAATCTGCCACCTCACGGTCAATCACGCCCGTCTCCCGGTCGAAGAGTTTCCGGGGCACGCCGTCTGCATCCACCGGGCTGAAGGCAGCCTCATAAGCCGCCATCTGCTTCGGAAAGAAGTCTGACACCGCTCCCAGTTCAATCTGGTCAAACGTCACCGGCGGCTTGCCCTCCTTTTTCTTGTACACATCACGGCCGAATACGGGCTTGAGCCCATCCCGGGTCAGAAAGGCACTCTCATCCACATACAGATTGATCCCGTGAAAGTCGCGGAAGTCCACCGGATCGGGCGAGGTGCCCAGACCGCCGTCGAACACGCCTGGAAATCGCATCAGGAGGTTGGCGGTCGCCCAACCGCCACTCGAGTGTCCCATGACGTAGTGGGGCGCTGCGGTCGGGTCGAGGCCGAGATGATCATCCAGCCAGGGAATGAACTCGCGTGTCAACATGGTCCCCACCGGTCCATTTGTTTCAGAGTCGGCGAATCCATGGTGGCCGCCATCGACACACACATCCGGATACACGAGTACCGCGCCAAACTCATCCGCAGCGTTCGCAATTCTGGAGGGCCAGCGCTCCGCACTTGATCTCGCTGAGTCGCGGCTCTCAGCAGAACTTGCTCGAAACCCGTCAACGACAAACAGAACCGGCGTGTCTGGCGGCAGGGCGCGAGGACGCGCAACGATGGCCCATTGTGACCATTGACGGCCAAGTGCCCCGGCCATCAATTCGCTTGGCATCTCCACTTCTTCCAACACCGCTGGCGCCTCGGTGTCGTCGATTGGCTCGGCGTAGACCCGGTTGATGCGCTCAACTGTGTCGTGAACCTGAATCCCGATGGGCATCCAGGGCTGTTCCTGATCGGCATGATCGCTGCCGCTCGAGTTTCTGACA
>CAZRBV010000086.1:0-4364 GCA_964598425.1 uncultured Isosphaeraceae bacterium
GGCCTGCAGGGTGCTGGGCCAGCCACGATCCGTACAGCGATACCTGCCACGACGGTGACTGGCCCATCTCTTTGTACTCATGTACCGACTCCCCCACGTGGGCAAAGCTACGCACTCACTTCCCGATCGTGAACTTCCCTGTCTTCAAGTCCTGCACGCCAGAAACTATCTTGAGCGTGCCTTCGTTGACAGCCTTCGCAAGAATCTCAGAACCCTTGAGAAGCTTCGCGATGCCTTCGTGAGCGTTGCATCCAATGGCCTTTTCGAGTGCGCCTGGCGCCGTGACGTCTGCGGTTTCAACACATGGCACAACGATCTGATCGACCAATCCAGGCAAACTGCCAGGCAACGCACTGGTGTCATCGCGATGCTCAAGTGCCGCGACCACCGCGCCGCAGGCTGAATGCCCCATGACGACAATGGCCTTGCATCCGAGTACGGCAACGCCAAACTCGAGGCTCGCAATGATTTCTGGTGTGGGTACATTCCCGGCCACTCCGCACACGAAGAGTTCGCCAAGCGGCTGATCGAAGACAATCTCGGGCGAAACACGTGAATCGGCGCATCGAATGACTGCCGCAAACGGTGCTTGCCCCTCGGCAAGTCCGGCCCGCGCGGCGGGGAGATTGTGCGATTCCAGTTTGCCCGCGACATAGCGGGCATTGCCAGCCACCAACTCAGCTATGGCTGCATCAGGAGTGTTCGGGGAGACAATAGTCGACTCTGTCATGGCGTGTGTCACAAGGACGCCTCCAAAGAGAGTCAGCCCGACCGCCAGGGCTGCTGACGATCGAAGTCGCAAGGTGCTCATATGTTGTTCCCGTCCTCTATCTAAAAGAATTCATTGAGCTCGGGGCTGGCGTCAGCCCGCTGCGCGGATGGTATACGGATGGGACATGCTCGGGCATCCCCCCGAAGCAGCGGAATCGCCCATGCCAACTCACACCGCTGTGTCCACAATGTCTGAGCCAACCCGGTTCATGCCCGTGCTCGCTGGACTGCTCGTTCACGACATCCCACCAGAGAGATTTGCCGATCGTCTCGGCACGACCATGAACCACCCCGCCTCCGTGCTCGGCCACTGCGCGTAGTACGCCGGCGTGTTCTCGGTGTTTGTTCTGGCCGCCGCAGTCACTCTCGTCTTGCTCTTCGCCCCGTCATAGAGACGCTCGCCCCACCCCGGCCGCTGCTCTACGCGGCGACGTCTCAGCGTGCCGGCTTTGTGAGCACTCGTCTTTCATAAGCCGCCACAGTGTTTTGCGGCGACTCGATGGTGAGGTGATGGCATGCAGGCAGTTGCCGTGCCCGCGGACTTTGGCGGGCTCGAATCACTCGGACCACTGACTCGAGCCACTGGCCACCCATCAAATCGTGGCGGCAGAGCCCTCTGTGTTGGGGCCAATTGGGTGGGTGTCCAGTGGGGATTGCTGGGAATGCTGGACACCCACCAAATCGGCCTTTCGGAGACAAGAAAGCCGGTCCACCCAGTTTGATGGGTGCTGGGAGTGCTGGACATCCACCAACATGGCGTATGGCAGTGATTTCAGGCCTGTGACGCCTGTTTACGGGGGTGGTGTGGTCGACCAGCGCAATCCAGCGCGTGCGGCTCAGGTATCCCGGCGGATCTCGACCTTGTTGCCATCCTTGTCGCGGATACTGAACAGCGACGCAGCCTCGCCGACGCCGGTTGAGCAGAAACGCGCCGCGCTGGGGTGGGTTGGATCGTGCGGCCAGTGATCGATGAGAATCTGCTTGGCCTTCTTGTAGCGGCGCATGCGGGCCTCGAATCGCTGTGGGTCGTTGCGGTCCTTGGTCCGCGTCGGATAGCCGTCGCCGATGTTGTCTTCGAGGTCGGCCCACTTGACCTGCCGCGCGATGGGATGGTTGGCCAGCCGCGTCACATAGGCCAGATAGTCATCCTCCAGGCGTTGGAAGAAGGTATCCAGCGTTTCGTCGTCGCGCTTGGTCTTGAAGTCGGGCGAGGGATCGATGTGCGTGAGCAGGCGCAGCGCGTCCATGACGGTCTCGGGGCAGCCCTCAGCCTCCAGCCGCTCGAAGGTCCAGCCCTCGCAATCATCGACGACATCATGCAGCACGGCCGCCATCCGTGCGTCGCTTGACTGCAAACGCATCATGAGCGCAATGGGGTGCAGCACGTAGGGATCGCCTGTGCCTTCGTCGTTCCGCCATTGCCCTTCGTGCGCCGTGGCGGCGATGGCAATGGCCCGATCGAGTGTCATGGTGCCCGGCATGCGGGGCATGATACGTCATCGCCCGCCAGCCAGGGGCGGTTCAGCGATGTCCGCGGCCGCGCGTGAGCTGTTTCATGGCGTGGGACTGCGCCAGCGCGGGATTCATCCGGGCTACATCAATGGCGGTGAGCCCGCGATGATCTGCCTGCAGCGGATCGGCGCCGACATCGAGGAGCGTCAGGACGAGTTCCGACCCCGGCTGGCCGCATGCCCACATGAGCAGCGTGCTGCCGTCGCCGGGCCAGGGCCGGTTGACATCGGCGCCGCTTTCGACGAGGACGTGGATGGCGGGCAGGTTGCTGTACGCGACGGCGTAGTCGAGCGGCGTGAGACTTGAGGCATCGAGCGCGTGCACGTCAGCGCCGGCGTCAATGAGCGCGCGGAGCACCGCCGGATTCTCGCAGGTCCTGGCGGCGAGGAATAGGGGCGTCCATCCGTTGTCGTCGGGCGTCGTGACATCTGCGCCGGCGGATATCAGCGCGTGCGTTGCCGGCGCGGTCGCGTCGCGGGTGCGGCACAACGCGTGAAGCTGCGGTGTCGCGGTGGCGGGCGACGATGGGGGGTCGCCTGCCGGTGACGCGGTACACCCGGCGATCAGGAGGCACGTCAAGCGCAAAGCGTGCAGTTTCATGGCGGCACAGTATCGCCAAAGTGGACCGTGAGGTCAGGCAGCCCATCTTGGTAGGGTTGCGTCATGACACATCCGCGATACCTGTATTCATGCATCACGCTCACCATCGCGCTCTCCGCCCAGTGGGCCACCGGGGCGTCACTGCCGGGACTGGCCGATTGGATGCAGTCGCTGGTCGATGATGGGCAGGTCGTGGGCTGCGCGGCGCAGGTGACGCGGGGCGGCGAGACGATCTTCCTTGAGGCATGTGGCGATCGGACACCGGGTTCTGATGAAGACCTGGAGACCGATCAGATCGTCCGCATCTATTCGATGAGCAAGGCCATTACTTCTGCCGCGGTGATGCAACTTGTCGAGCAGGGCAAGGTGGGGCTCGACGATCCCGTGTCGCAGTACATCCCCGTGATGGACGAACTCAAGGTCGGGCTGGGCGACGAGGCACGCCGCCCGTCGCGACTGATCACCATTCGCGATCTCCTCACGCACACCAGTGGGCTCGCCTACGACTTCTCCGCGCCGGAGCGATACAAGGATTCCTACAAGTCGCCGTTCCGGCGTGCCTCGACACTGCATGAAGCGGCGCAGGCCATGAGTAGCGTGCCGCTGCTGCACGACCCCGGGGAGAGATTCACCTACGGCATCAGCACCGATGTGCTTGGCCGCGTTGTGGAGGTTGCGTCCGGGGAGCCGTTTCCTGAGTACTTGCGGGCGCACATCTTCGAGCCACTGGAGATGACCAACACGTTCTTCACGCCGCCGAAGGACCTCACGCCCATGCACATCGTGACGGGCATGCAGGGCGCACTCGAGATCGATCGGGATCACTACGACGCCGAGGCTGTTCGCGCGCTCAAGCCCCGATTCCCATCAGGCGGCGGCGGGTTGTGGTCCACCATGGACGACTACACGCGTTTCATGCAGGCCATGGAGCGGCACGGCGAACTCGATGGCGCCCGCATCCTCAATCCGAAGACCGTGGTGTTCATGACGCAGAATCATCTCAGCCCGGCGTTTCCGAGTCCGCAGCGATTCGGTCTGGGCTTCGGGCTGAAGCCGGCGGTTTCGACCACGCATGGACCGCGAGGCGAAGGCCGCTGGACCTGGGGCGGCGCGGCGAGTACGTACTTCTTCATTGATCCCAGTCAGGACCTGACCGCCATCTTCATCACGCAGAAGTTTCCATTCGACTTTGCATTGGGCGAGGCCTTTCACCAGCAGGTGCTCGAGGCAGTCGCGGTGGATGAAGTGGCATCGCAGGCTGCAGGGGGGTGACGGTCTGTGGGGCAGGATGGGCTCGCGCAGCACTCTGGTGTTGCGCTGAGAGAGTCAACAGAATTGCAAAGTAGGCAAGCGCCACCATCATGAGGTGGCGGATGAGCCCTCCTGCCAGGCCTGGTGACCTTTCCCCCTAAATCCAGTCCAGTCCGAGTTGACCTTTCCCCCTAAATCCAGTCCAGTCCGAGTGATAGTCTCGGGCGATG
>CAZRBV010000087.1:0-4298 GCA_964598425.1 uncultured Isosphaeraceae bacterium
GCTGAGAACTGATTCCCAACTTCTCCATTTGGTCGTCCTGCATCAACAGTCCACCTGGCGGGTCGACCATATGGTTGGCGCGTTCCTCGGCAACATAGGCAGAATCGTCCGCACCCATTCCGGGGTCTCCTTGCCCCAATGCGATCGAGGTGAGCATGAGAACTGTAATCAGCGGTTTCATCATGCCGCCACGATACTGCGGCTGCGTGCTACCGTGCCAGCACCGCTCATTGGTCAACCCCGCAAGGACGCCCCTGCATGAACAGTTTCGCTTCCCGACTGCACCGAGGTCACTGGTACGGCTGGATCTTCTGGGGTGTTGCGGCCAGCTTCTTCCTGTACGAGTTCTTCGTCCGCGTGATGCCGAGCGTCATTCTTCCGGACCTGGCGAAGGAACTCGATGCCTCGCCCGTCGATCTGAGTGGATCGCTCTCGGTGTACCTGTGGATCTACGCCCCGATGCAGTTGGTCATCGGCGGACTCTTTGACAGATTCGGCGCGAAGTTCCTGCTGGTGGGCGCTGCGGCCATTGTGGGCGGCGCCTGCCTGATCTTCAGTGGCGCCCACGGACTTGAGAGCATCGGGCTCGCTCGCGGCATGGCTGGATTCGGCTCGGCCTTCGCCTTTGTTGGTGCCATCTACGTCGCCACCGTGTGGTTCCCGGCGCGGCGACTCGCGCTCATAGCAGGCATCACGACGGCGGTGGGCATGCTTGGCGAAGTGATCGGCCAGACCCCGATGGTGGACGCCGTGAATGCCTGGGGCTGGCGAAACGTCGTGATGGTTGCGGGCTGGGCGGGCATTGGCGTGGTGATCATTCTGCTGCTGGTCATTCCTCCGCGGCCATCTTGGTTTCAGGATCGATTCACGGAAGAAGACGAGACCAACATTTCGCTCGTGCGCGGCATTATGACGGTGCTGGGCAACTGGAAGATCTGGGTCGTTGGCGTGATCTGCGCTGTGATTTACCAACCGCTGAGCGTCGTGGCAGCGCTCTGGGGCAACACCTTCATGGAGACCGCTGGCGGCTACACCGCTGCGCAGGCGAGCTTCGCAACGATCATGCTCGCCATCGGATGGCTCATCGGGTGCCCGCTTGCAGGCGTCGTGTCCGATCGCATGGGCTCACGCCGCTGGCCGCTCATCATCGGAAGCCTTGGCGGCGGCCTCACGATGCTGCTCTTCATGTGGCCGGGCATGCTCGGCTACTACGGCCTGCTCGCGGTGATGCTGATCGGCGGACTGCTCACCAGCACCCAGGCGATCACCTTTGCAGTGGCCATGGAAGTCTGCCCCAAGGCGCTTCGCGGCACGGCGACGGCCTGCACAAACTTCATCTGCATGATGCTCGCCGCAGGCGTGCAGGTGCTCATCGGCTGGATTCTCACCGCCGAAGTGCTGACTCCGAACGTCCATCGCTCGGCCGGTCACGTGGTCAAGACCGCAGACATGTTCAAGGACGCGTCACCGGAACAGTTTCGGTGGGTGATGGCCATCGTGCCTGCGCTCTTCGTGTTGTCGCTCATCCTCTGCTTCGTGCTTCCAGAAACTGCCCCGGGCAGCAGAGGGAAGCCGAAGGTGTCGTAATCAGGCCTTGATGAGACGGCCCCTGACATCGATGCCAGCCATCGTGTTTCTAGTGTCGATGATCAGTGACGCGTACAGCCCGATCTGCACCCAATCAATCGCGTCGTGATCCGTGATGATCACAAGGGCGTCGGACTCCTCGATGGCTCTCGTGCCAAGCGGCACGGAACTCAGCTCGATGGAGCACTGCTGCGTTTCTGGAAATACAGGACAGTGCGGGTCGTGATACGTCACCTGGCACCCGCGACGTTGCAGCATCTCAATGATCGGCACAGCTGGTGTTTCGCGCGTATCCGACACATTCGGCTTGTATGTCACGCCAACAACGAGCACCTTCGCGCCTTGAACAGCAATACCATCGCGTTCCAACTCGCGGCACACGACTTCTCCAACAAGCCTCGGCATCGCTGCATTGATGTTGCCAGCGAGTTCAATGAATTTCGTTTCCCCGCCTGCTTGCCGTGCGCGCCACGCAAGGTAGAAGGGATCAATGGGAATACAGTGGCCTCCGAGCCCTGGTCCGGGCCAGAAAGCCTGAAATCCGAATGGCTTGGTCGACGACGCTTCGAGCACCTGCCAGATGTCGACACCCATTTTCTCAAAGGCAACCTTGAGTTCGTTCACAAGCGCGATGTTAACGCAGCGGTAGACATTCTCGAGAATCTTTGAGGCCTCGGCAATCTCGGTACTTGCAACCGGCACAACTTCATCAACAACGCTGCCATAGAGAGCGCACGCCAGTTCCGCCGAAACATCATCTGCTCCGCCCACCACCTTCGGAATCGACTTCATGTCAAATATCGGATCTGCCGGATTCTCTCGCTCTGGACTGTAGGCCAGAAAAAAGTCCGATCCGCAGCGTAGCCCACCCTGCTCAAGAATCGGCAGCATGACATCTCGAGTTGTCCCCGGATATGTCGTGGACTCCAATACCACGAGCATTCCCGCGCGCAGTACGCCTGCAACCATTTCGGTGGACTGGACAACAAAGGAGAGATCCGGCGTGCGATCGTCTCCCAGCGGCGTTGGGACACACAGAATGATGACATCGCACTCAGCCAGATCATCCGGGCGTCCGGTGGCCGAGAACTTCTCCGATGCTGCCAACGCTTCAAATGTCGAAGAAGCGATATGACCGAGATAACTATGGCCGGAGTTGAGGTCGGCAACCTTGTCTGAGTCGACTTCGAAACCAATAACCGGATAGCCAGCCCGAAGGACCGCCGCAGCGACCGGAAAGCCAACGTAGCCCAAGCCAACCACGCCTACACACGCCGATGTATTCTCGATTCGGGCTCGCAACTCGCTCGCAGCCGAACCGCTCATAGACGTGTTTCCTTCAGGTTCTGGTCACAAAGCATTGATTGGGAATGGTAGTCGCATCCGCACCGATGCCACCCACAGGAATCCATCGGGTTTCTGCCAGCGGCATCCTTGGTAGCATGGGCGTCTCGGAACGCTTTGGCAGGAACCAACGAGGGGAGAACTACCATAATGGGTACACAATGCCGAGTCGCCGTCATTGTCGGAACACGACCCGAAGTCATCAAGATGGCGCCCGTCATCGATGCGTTAGCGCAGTCCTCGGCACTTGAGCCTGTTGTCATTTGCACAGGGCAGCAGCGCGAACTGGCAGCGCAGGCACTGGCATCATTCGACATCGCACCCGAGGTTGATTTGGATCTCATGCAGGCCGGTCAAACCCTGGCGTCCTTGACGGCGAGAGTCCTGACCGGTCTGGATGCCATCCTCCCTGAACTGAACCTCGACGCGGCACTCGTGCACGGCGACACAACGACCGCAATGACCTCGGCGCTGGCCTGCTTCTACCGGCGCATCCCGATCGGACATGTCGAGGCTGGCCTCCGCACATATGACTTCGATCACCCATGGCCCGAAGAGATGAACCGGCGACTCATTGATCCGATCTGCCGTTGGTGCTTCGCGCCAACCGATCTTTCACGCCAGAACTTGCTGCGAGAAGGAATCCCCGGCGACGCGATTCATGTCACTGGCAACACAGTGATCGATGCGCTTCTGCAACTGCGCGCGCGCCAGATGAACACACGCGAGACGACTGACTCGCCCTATCGAGAGATTCTGGTTACAGGGCATAGAAGAGAGTCGTTTGGCGACGGGTTCAAGAATATCTGCCGCGCCATCCGGACCTTGGCCGAAGAACGCCAGGACGTCCGCATCGTGTATCCGGTCCATCTGAATCCAAATGTCCGTGGTCCGGTGCACGAGCTACTTGGCCAACACGATCGCATCGACCTGTGCGAGCCGGTCGGGTACGAGGAGTTCGTGGAACTCATGGATCGGTCCCACTTTCTGCTCACGGACTCGGGGGGCGTTCAAGAAGAGGCTCCGAGTCTTGGTAAGCCAGTACTTGTGATGCGTGAAACGACCGAACGGCCTGAAGGTATTGATGCCGGCACGTGCACGCTTGTCGGAACCTGCCCCGATCGCATACTCGACTCGTGCCGCGAATTGCTCGACAACGAGGCCGAGTACAACCGCCGCGCCGCACTGGCAAATCCCTATGGCGACGGAAACGCCTCCATACGTATCGTCGGTCAACTGGAGCAGGACCTGTCTTGAAGTGGCGGGCAGACCGGCCACTCGCCATACTGCGACTCCAATGACTTCATCGCTTCCTCCGTGGCCCATCATCGACTCGCAAGCCCGAAAGGCTGTTGATCGTGTGCTAT
>CAZRBV010000088.1:0-4184 GCA_964598425.1 uncultured Isosphaeraceae bacterium
CAGCAGGTGATAGTGTACTCTGGCGACGTGTCCGGGCTGACTTGATCTCCGATGTCCTCAACTGAGAAGAGCTGGCGAGTGTACTCAGGCGACGTGTCCCGGCTGACTTCAAATGCGTTTTCAACTTCCCTCGCGCCCCGTGGCACGACCGCCGACTCATTGAGATACTTGCGCGGATGCCTCATGCCTCCCGTACACATCTGGCCGTGCGCGTTCTTGCTGGCTTCCTCTGCATCCTCGCAGGCCTCGGCCTGCTGCGGTACGCATTTGCGCCGCTGCTTCCAGCTCTGATTGAGGCTGGATGGACGAGCCGCGCAGGGGGCGCATGGCTCGGGGCAATCAACTTTGCGGGCTACCTGCTCGGGGCCGCTGCCGCGCATCACCTCGCGCAATGGACCGGGCGCGGATGGGGAATAATGGGTGCACTGCTCATTGGAATGGGCTCGCTCCTGCTTGCCGCCGCCGACCTTGGGTGGGAGTCGCTCGCTGCAGCGCGGGGGCTCGCGGGCGCGTGTGGTGGCGTGCTGTTTGTCCTCGTGCCATCCGCTGTACTCGAACACCTCCCGCATGGCAGACGCGAGGTCATCAGCGGACTTGTCTTTGCAGGCTCCGGCGTCGGAACCGTCACCGCAAGCCTCGTGCTGCCAGCACTGCTTGAACGCGGCGTGCAGGCTGCATGGATCGGACTGGCGTGTGGCGTCCTCATCGCAGCGATCGCCGCAGTGCCGCTCGTAACCGGATGCCGCGACCGTGGGGTTCCCACGCCGCAGCCTCCAGTGAGAGAACATGCGATTGAGCGCCGTGTGTGGATCATCTGCATCGCATACGCGCTCTTCGGCATTGGCATCGTGCCGCACACGCTGCTGCTGAGTGACTACCTGTTTGAGCATTTCGACGTGCCAATTGCCGCCGCGAGCGAGCGGTTTGCGATCTTTGGCGCCGGATCGCTCATCGGTGGAGCGCTGCTTGGTGGGTGGTGCCGCTGGTGGACGCCCGGCGCACGACTCATCGCTGCAAGCATAGCCGCGACGCTTGTCATTGCCGCCGTGCCGCTGAGCGCCAACGCTGCCGTCGCCACGTGGTCGGCGCTTCCGCTTGGCATGGCGCAAATGGGCTGCGTGAGCGTCATGAGCCTCCGCGTGGATGAACTCGTCGGGATTGATCGGCACACCCGCTACTGGGGACGCGCGACCCTGGTCTTTGGCGTTGGCTATGCAGGTGGCGCTGCCGTGATGGCAGGCGTCCTCAGCGCGGGCGGGAGTTTGACCCTCTGCATGTGGATCGCCGCGGCAGCCATGGGCGCCGCCGCGGCGATGTACTGCGGGACAAGACGGTGAACAGTCGCAGCGATTGTCACCAATCCGTGCCGCTGGCGCGCCGTGTCTGGTGCAGCCGGTACGCTCGCCCACGAAGACGTGCCACGTTGGCTGCACCCTTCCTTCGTATCTCGTTCGCCGATACCCTCTCCAGACCCGGGCACAGGTCTGGACACGAGCAGGACTTCCGAGTGATTGACCATCAATGTCAATGATTGAGCTCTTTGTGTACGGATCGCTGCGTCACGGGGGGGTGCATTGGCAGAACCACCTTGCCCCAGCCGTCGGCATCTCCGCCGTCACGGACGCCGCGTACACCATGCGATCACGTGAGCGGTTCCCCATTGTCGAGCGGGGGGGTGATACTGCCATCACCGGGGAACTCTTTGATGTGGACGCCGAGACGTTGGCCGCCATTGACCGGCTCGAGGGCCATCCAAACTGGTATACACGCGTTGAAATCGATGTGCATCTTGCCAGTGGCGAAGTGAGGCGGGCGTGGATCTACCTCATGACGCCCGGGCAGCATGAAGACTCAGCCATCATTGCTTCCGGAGACTGGTGCTGCCGCGGCTGACGCGGGTTCGGCATCGCGCGGCGTTGCGCCGAACACATCGGCCAACCGCAGCGTTGTAATCGGTCGCTTTGTGGCGTTCACCAATCGTCCATCCTCGTTCGGGCCAGCAAAGCAGACTTGCATCGCGCCCGCCGCTGGTTGTAACACAATCGCGTGCAGCGTCATGAATGAACGGTGGTCCTGGGCGACCTGGCGGATTGCCGTCCATGCGGCGGCGGGGTCCAGCGTTCCCGTGCCGGACTGGCACGCGCGGTGGAGCAGCGCATATCGACTGTAGGAGTCACCCCGCCGCAGCCGCGGCGACTCATCGCCACAGGCAGTGGTGTGATTCGTCGTGATCGTAAGCGCCGCGCCGGGCTTGGCCGCGGCGACGCCGTTGGCATCAAGGAGCCAGGTTTGCGCTGGGGCTGATGCAGGGTCGTCACTCCCCACAATCCGAATCATGTAGGAGAATGGAAAGGGCCCCTGGGCTTCGAGTTCGCGCTTTGCAACCTGCTGCGCCGTTGCAGGGGTTGCCTGCTGCAAAATGTCAAGCATGGCCAACATCACCGGCCGCTCGGGTTCGAGGACCGCATCCATCTGCGCCCCGTCGCCATCGTGCAGAAATGCGCAGACGCCATGTTCATTGATGCCAGTCATGGCGCCCAGCAGACAGACGGGCGTGAGTGAGGCAGTCGCAATGCCCTCGGAAGGATGCCGAACGAGCAGAATCTGCGTCTTGACCCAATGCGGCGAAAACACCGCGAGATCAAGCGTTCTCGCTGTGATTGGATTGCCATCCGCCGTCTGTGTGCCCCATGCAGTGAAGCCGCTGCAACCCACAGCGCGAAACAGGTCGTAACCATTCCAAAGCAGCAGGTCAGTTTCGTCGAGTGGTCGATTGACACCCGGAAGCATCAGACCGTCTTCGCCGACGCGGTCCCGCAGCCCTCGATACATGCCCGCGAGCTCTTCGCGTTGGGCGGGTGACATCGCAATGAGTGGCGTCCAACCGCGCATCATCTCTGCCAAGCTGTGCGTTGAGGCTGGCAACTGCGAGAAGAGCTGTTGGATTCCGGTGACGAAGTCCTGCCCGACCAGCCAGCCGTGGGCATATCCCATTTCCGCTGGCGTGCCATAGACGTGGACGATGCGAGCATCGCCAACGTGATCAACGTGGCCGCGAACCGGATCGGCCGCGGCGAGGCGCGTGAGCGAAGCAATGACAATGGCCACGAACAACTGCTGCATCCGGGCAGCCTACTCTCGCTCTGCCCTGATGTCGCCGCCGAGGGTGTGAATCAGGATAGGATGCGATCTCAATGCCTCAGAATCACGTTGCGAAGCGACTTCAACCATTCGGCGAGACAGTCTTTGCGACGTGGAGCCGGCTGGCCCAGCAGCATGACGCTGTCAATCTCGGGCAGGGGTTTCCTGATTTCGACGGCCCGCCCGAAGTCATCGAAGCCGCGCACCGCGCGATGGTGAATGGGCACAATCAGTACGCGCCGATGCCGGGTGTGCCCGTGCTCCGCGAAGCGATTGCGGCTGACTTCGAGGCCGAGACTGGCATCTCGGTTGATCCGGACGCAGACATCACGGTCACCGCAGGCTGCACCGAAGCGATTGCCGCAACGCTGCTGGGGCTCTTGAACCCCGGCGATGAAGTCATTGTCTTTGAGCCCTTCTATGACTCCTATCCGGCGTCGATCACGCTCGCAGGCGGTGTGATGCGAACCGTGACGACGCGGCCGCCGCACTTTGGTATCGACCTCGACGCGGCCCGCGACGCCGTGACGCCGCGGACGCGAACCATCCTGCTCAACTCGCCGCACAACCCAACCGGGCATGTGGCGACCGAGGACGAACTGCGAGGTCTGGCCGAAATCGCCCAGCAACACGATCTGGTCGTGATTGCTGATGAGGTGTACGACCGCATTGTGTTTGAGGGAGCGCACCACCCCATCGCTGCGATCGAGGGCATGTGGGAGCGGACCATCACCCTGCGATCCATGGCGAAGACGTTTTCGATGACCGGTTGGAAGATCGGCTGGGCGATTGCGCCTTCGCCATTGAGTACGGTTGTGCGGGCCGCGCATCAATTCATGACCTACGCCATTGCGACGCCGCTGCAATATGGCGCGGCGGCGGCGCTTGGCCTTGGCGAGGGCTACTACAAGCAGCTGCATGCCGACTACCTCGCGCGTCGAGATGTGCTGTGTCACGCGCTCGAACAGGCGGGATTTGGTGTGCACCGGCCGGCGGGGACGTACTTTGTCATGTGCGATCACACGCCGTTCGGGTATGAGAGC
>CAZRBV010000089.1:0-4178 GCA_964598425.1 uncultured Isosphaeraceae bacterium
GCGCGCCAAATCCCGGCGGTGTCCTCGACACCCTGGACGGCCGCATCATGAACGCCCACTGGCGTGACGGACACCTCTACACCGCGCATGCCATTGATGGCGGAAATGCCACCTATGCGCGTTGGTACGACATCGATGTCAACGCCCCTGCATCCCCGTCGCTGCATCAGAGCGGTGACCTCGCCCCCTTGCAAGGCGACACCTACTTTCCCGCCATTGCCGCAAATATGCACGGCGATGTTGGCGTGGTGATCGGCCAATGCAGTAACTCGGTCATGCCAAACATCCAGGTGACCGGTCGAACCGCAGATGACTCCCTCGGCACCATGGGTCTTCCAGTCATGGTCTCCCAGGGCACCCACGGGGCCGATGGCCGCTACGGCGACTACTTCGACCTTACCGTCGACCCGAGTGACGACACGACGTTCTGGTACGTCGCTGAATACAGCCGTGACTTCGGTTGGCAGACGCACGTGGGACGGTTCGAGATCACGCCACCCCAGACACCGTGCCCGACCGACGTCGACGGTGATGGGATCACCGGAGTCAACGACGTGCTCGCAATCATCGGCGGCTGGGGCGGCGCCGAGGGCGACGTCAACGGCGATGGCGTTGTCGATGTCGAAGATGTCCTCACAATCATCGCAGCGTGGGGACCGTGCGTCTGATAAGCCAGTCCGCTGCCGCTACTCCACGCATGCAAACTGCGAGAGCATGACAAGCAGATCATCGGTGTTGACGATGTCAACAGGTTCTGCAAGCTCGCCGCCCGCCGCGTTCTGGCCCCAGCCCGAAATGAGGATCAGAAGATCTTCGACATCCACCGCGCCGCTGCCGTCGAGGTCCGCTGCACACCCTACGCCCGCGACGCCGTCAATCGCCAGATCCCAAACCTTCTCGTCGAGAGTAGTCATCAACTCGCCAGTCATGGCATCAAAGTCCAACTCGTAGAGTGCGTTGTACTCCGCGCCGCTGAATCCCACGGCGTACCCAAGCCCAGTCGCCGGATCCACAGCGAGCGACAAGATGTCGTTGATGCCAAGATCCAGCGATGCAAGCGTCTCTCCCGAGTCCGGGGCAATCTCACGAATGCTCCCGATCTCGGCTGCGATCAGACGGCCATCGGATGTGAATGCAATCGCGTCGTACCCATAGGTCGCATAGCCGCCCTCGGCTATCACGGTTGCCACCGCCGTCTCCGTATCGATCGTGTAGAGCCCCTCGATCATCGCTCCGTCAAGCAGATACCTGCCCGTTGCGTACAGCGCGCCATCGGCTCGGAACGCCATGTCCTGCACCTGCAGAAACGTGTCTTCGTTCGACGGCGCCTCGATGTAGCCAACTGCGGTTACCTCACCAGTCTCAATGTCAACGGTGGCGAGGTCGGCGTTGTTCTGCGCCCACAAGGTCCCATCAGCATCAAACGTCAGGTCACTCAGCCCGAAGCTGGATGTGGAAATGCGCGTCGACGATCCGTCGAAGGGATCGGACGCGATCTCGATCATGCCCCAGTCAACCGGGTCACTCACATCCGTCTTCTGATAGCCGATGAAGGTACTGCCGCCAGTTGCCGCACTCGCGAGTGCAAGCAGCGCAAACCCGCCCAAATGTATCGCCACAGCGAAGCTCCTCTCTCGCAAAGGACTATGGTGAGGCGGCGAGAACCGCGTGTCAACATGATTCTGCCGCTTGCTGCGAGGTGAACACTGCAACCGTTCAATGACTCTCAGCGGCCGCCTTTTGATGCCGGGCGATTTGCTTGCGTTTTCCCTCGTCGAGAATGCGCTTGCGGAGTCGAATGGCGTCCGGTGTGATCTCGACAAGCTCGTCGTCCTGGATGTACTCCAGCGCCGTCTCGAGTGTGATTTCCCGAGACGCCTTGAGCACAACCGTTGCTTCCTTCGTCGACTCTCGCACGTTGGAGAACGCCTTGCCCTTGACGACGTTGACGCCAAGATCGTTGTCACGCGAGTTCTCGCCAACGATCTGGCCTGCATAGATGACATCTTGTGGCTCGACACACAAAACCCCACGTTGGCTGAGATTGAGCATGGAGTATGTGGTCGCCTGCCCATCGGCAGTTGCGACCATGACGCCGCATTGCCTGCGGTATACCGTCGTCCGAACCGGCGCGTACTTCTGGAAGCAGTGGTACATCACCGCTTCGCCACCGGTTGCCGTGAGCATGTGACTTCGCAGGCCGATCAATCCGCGGGCAGGAATCTCGGCTTCGATATGCATGCGGTCACCGCGTTGATCGAGGGTTTGCACTTCACCGCCGCGTGTCCCGAGCAGTTCCATCGCGGGACCGACGTGATCCTGATCGACATCGATCGTCAAGAGTTCGATCGGTTCGCTTCGCACACCGTCAATGGTCTTCTCGATGACCTGAGGCCGACCGACCGTGAGCTCGTACCCTTCGCGGCGCATGTTCTCAAGAAGAATACCGAGATGCAGTAAGCCACGACCCGAAACGCGAAACTCCTCCGCACTGTCCCCGGGCTCTACGCGCAAGGCCAGATTGCTGCGGAGCTCCCGTTCCAATCGCTCAGCAATCTGACGACTCGTGACGTACTTGCCACTCCGCCCGGCATTTGGAGAGTCGTTGATTCGGAACAGCATGTGCAGCGTCGGCTCATCGACTGCGATCCTCGCAATCGGGCTCGGCTGCTCGGGGCACGCAATCGTGTCGCCAATTTCAAAGTCGCCAATGCCCTCGACTGCGCAAAGATCTCCGACTGATACAAGCTCGGCTGGCGCGCGGCCGAGGTCCTTGAACCGGTAGACCTTCTGCGCTCGCGCCATGCGGTGCTTGTGCTCGTGGCAGATCGTCACCGCCTGACCAGCACTGAGCGCTCCGGCGAAAACACGGCCAATGGCAATTCGGCCCGCGTATGGTGAGTAATCAGCACTTGCAATGAGCATTTGCAGGGGCACATCCGCGTATCCGACCGGGGACGGAATGTGCTGCATGATCGCTTCAAGCAGCGGTTTCATGTCGCCCTCGTGCACGCTTTCCTCGGTACTCGTCCATCCATCGCGGCCCGACGCGTAGATCACCGGGAAGTCGAGCCGCTCGTCGCTTGCGTCCTGGGCGACGAGCAGATCGAAGACCTCATTGATGACGCCGTCGGGTCGGGCGTTGGGTCGATCGCACTTATTGACCACGACGATGATCGGATGATCGAGTTCGAGCGCCTTGCCGAGTACAAAGCGCGTCTGCGGCATGGGACCTTCGAACGCATCGACCAGGAGCAGCACGCCGTCGGCCATCTTGAGGACTCGCTCCACTTCACCGCCGAAGTCGGCGTGGCCAGGCGTGTCGATGATGTTGATGCGGCAGGTCTCGCCAGCGTGCGGGCCGTCGGTCGGCCGATAGGTGACCGCGCAGTTCTTCGACGTGATCGTGATCCCCCGCTCCTTCTCGAGCGGGTCGGAATCGAGTACGCAGTCGGCCTCATCGCGGTTGAGTTCCATCGAACCGCAGTACGCCAGCAGCGAGTCGACGAGCGTGGTCTTGCCGTGATCGACGTGCGCGATGATGGCGATGTTGCGGAGGTTCGGGTCGGCTGGATGGAGCATGGAGGCGGCGTCCGGTCTGGAGAGCCCCACATGATAGAAGGAGGGTGCTGCTTTCGATAGCGGCCTGCGATAGGCTGCACCCTCTATGGCCGACCTGCTGACAGCCCGCGACCTCGCCAAGGCCCACCCCGCCGCCAGCCTCTTCGAGGGCGTGTCGATCACCGTGGGCGAGCGCGACCGCATCGGGCTGATTGGGCCCAACGGCGCGGGCAAATCCACGCTCGTTCGGATTCTCGCGGGGCTCGAGTCAGCAGATGAAGGCGAAGTGCTTCGGAGGAAGTCGCTCAGGACCGTCTACATCGAGCAGGATGACCGATTTCCTGAAGACGCAACGCCCCTCTCCATCACCACGGCGGCGATGGCCACCCATCCTGACCCACGGCTCGACGATGACGTGCGAGCCAGCATCGCGCTTTCCAAACTCGGCTTTGAGAACTTCGACCGGCCCGTGGCGGAACTCTCCGGAGGCTGGAAGAAGCGCCTCTCGATCGCGTGCGCCGTTGGCACGGAACCCGACCTGCTGCTCCTCGATGAGCCGACGAACCACCTCGACCTCGAAGGCGTGCTGTGGCTGGAGTCGCTGGCGACCTCGAGTT
>CAZRBV010000090.1:0-4013 GCA_964598425.1 uncultured Isosphaeraceae bacterium
CGTTGTAGGCGGGCGCGGTCTGCACGATGTGATTGAGCGAGGCGAGAAGGTCATCGATCGAGTGGATCGTGCGGTGCGCCTCCGGGACCTGCTCGATCATCTGGGTGACGTACATCCGCACGACGCCGTCGCGGTTGATGAGATCTTCAAGGGCGGCGACCGACGGGCGATACGGCTTCGGCGACTGCTGGCTGCCGAGGGCTGCCGCAGTCACGGTTCGGAGCCAGGTGTTGAGCGCCGGTGCATCGTGTGGAAGATGCCCGGGCAGGCCGCTTGCAAACGCGGATCCTGCAGCAGTTCCGAGAGCGGCGAGGCCGGCCGTTTCAAGAAAGGCTCTACGACTGCGAGGTGTGCTGGGGTGATCTGTCATGGTGACAACCATAGCGGGGGGCCGCGCGGACCGCCGGGCTGGGAGCATCGCCACCGCGCCATCTATACTCCGCCCATGGCCGCGGCAGACTTTCTTTCAACGACGCACATTCTGGATGATCTCGATCGCTGGATGTCCGAGGACGGACTTGGCGAAGGCGACATTACAAGCATCGCCATCATTGATGGGGATGAGCAGGCGACGCTGCGCTGCGTAGCCCGCGAACCGATGACGACGTGCGGACTCGAGCCCCTCTCGCGCGGGCTTGCGGCACTTGGCTGCGGCGCCGCGTTGGCGCCCTCGGTCGAGGAGGGGGCGGCGGTGCCAGCTGGCGAGACCCTTGCGGTTGTCTCGGGAGGGCGGCGCGAGGTGCTTGCGCTTGAGCGCACAATCCTCAATCTCCTTGGCCGGCTTGCTGGCGTCGCGACATGTACGAGGCGGTATGTGGACGCCATCGAGGACACGGGCGCCGTCATCACCGACACACGCAAGACCATGCCGGGGCTGCGCCACTGGGACAAGTACGCGGTCGTGTGCGGCGGGGGGACGTCGCACCGCATGGGCCTGCATGACGCCGCACTTTTCAAGGACAACCACTTTGCGGGACTTTCCCCGGAAGCGATGCAGACGCGGCTGGCCGATGCCATCGCGCGGGCTCGAGCGGACCGCGACGTGGCGTTTGTTGAGGTCGAGGTCGACACGCTTGAGCAACTGGACGTGATCCTGAGCGTTCAAGGCGTTGACATTGTCCTGCTCGACAACATGCCCCCGGAAGTCTTGCAGGAGGCAGTCGCGCGGCGTGATGCCTTGGCGCCGAGTGTTGCGCTTGAGGCCTCCGGCGGCATCACGCTCAGGAGTGTTCGGTCGATTGCCGAGTGTGGCGTGGATCGAATCGCAATTGGCGCGCTCACCCGAGACGCGACGATGCTGGATATCGGTCTCGATGCCGAGTGACGTTGCCGCCATTGTGCATTGGCCGGATCGGCTTGAGGTCTTGGTGGAGCAGATTGGAACGCCACTGACTCAGGCCCGTGTCATGTCCACCTGCGAGAGCACGCAGGATCAGGCCCGGCCACTCGGCCTGGGCGCAGTCGTGGTGGCCGGTCGGCAAACCGCGGGCCGCGGACAACGCGGCAATATCTGGGCTGATACGGGTGACGGCGGACTCGCATGCAGCCTCGTGCTTCCGGCGACGACAAAGCCGGAACGATCCCGCGATATTGCCGCGGCGATCGCAGTCGGGCTCGGGGCGTGGTTGCCGCGCCAGCTCCGCATCAAAGCGCCCAACGATGTCATGCTCGATGGGCGCAAACTTGCAGGCGTCTTGATCGAACAGGCCGACGGGCTTGCGGTCATTGGCGTTGGGATCAATGTTGGGCAAGAGTCCTTCGGCGGCGAGCTTGCCGATACCGCCATCAGCATGCGGATGGCAGGTGCCGATGCCGACCGTATCGATGTGCTGGAAGCCGTGCTGCCGCTGATTGTGCAGGCGTGGTAGACATGATTCGCCTGGACCGGAGCCCCCACGCCAGCTGCGTTTTGGCATCAATCATGGAATCCGCCACTGGCAGCGGTACGCGTGCTCGCGTAGCCTCATCGGCATGAGTTCGTACCACGAGGATCTGCGCTGAGCGACCCGATTTTCGGGGCGATTGCGATGGTGCCGTGGTTCGAGGGCGAGCTTGCCGAGCGGCTGCGGTTTCTCTTCGACAACCCCGAGGTCAATCTGGGCTGAGCGGATCGACCGGTGTCACTCGCGGTCCTTCCACCCCTCGGCCAGCCGCCAGCAGCGGTGAATCGTGCGGTTTCGGAAGTCCTCGGGCACGGTCCGATTTGTGATTTCGCGGCAGCCAAAGCCCTCAGGAAGCGCAGTCGTGTCGAGCGTGAACCGGCGAGCATTGGTCGAGAAGAAAAGCTCGCCTTTGGGCGCGACGAAGCGCGCGGCGTGGACGATGAGCGAAGCGGCGTCACGTTCGATGCTGAATGAATCAGCATCCATGCGTTTCGAGTTCGAGAATGTCGGCGGGTCGAGGATGACGATGTCGTAGCGGTCCTGCTCGGTCGGATGCTGATCAAGCCACTGCAGGCAGTCTGCCTGAAGCGCGTGGTGGGATGCGTCGGTATCGAATCCGTTGAGCTGCAGATTCCGTCTGTACCAGTCGAGGTAGGTTCCGGACATATCGAGCGTTGTGGTCGCCGCCGCGCCGCCTGCGCGGGCGCACACGCTGAAGGCGCCGGTATACGCAAAGAGGTTGAGCACGCGCTTGCCGCGGCAGCGCTCGTGGACCATCTGGCGGAGCGGCCGGTGATCGAGGAAGAGGCCGACATCCAGATAGTCCGAGAGATTGATCTCGTAACTCAAGTCATGTTCCCGGACAACCTTCGTCAGCCTTTCGTCTGATGCGCGTTCGTACTGTGACCGGCCTCCTGATTCGGCCCGCTGTCTGCCACGGTGTTTGAAGTGGGCGTGGTGGCGGCCGATGTCGAGGCCTTCGAGTACTTGCGAGACCGCATCTCGTTCATGAGCATCGCGTGCCTCAGGCGTCTCGTCCCTGGTTCGCTCAAACAACCATACGACGGCGTCACCGTCGCGGGAGATGTCGCGTGCGTCGGCATCTGCGTACCAATCAACGATCGCCGGATAGTCTGGGATGTCTCGTTCGTAGAGGCGGAAGCAGGAAATGCCCTGGCGGCGGCCCCACTTGGAGAGATGACGCATTCGATTGGCAAGTCGTTGGGCGAGCATGGTGTCTACTTTGGGAGGGCCGTCATGAACATTTTCGCCGCCGCGATCAGGAGTACGAAGGCCAGCAACAGTCGGATGCCGTCGCCGGGTAGTTTTCGGGCGCCGAGCCCAGATCCAATCAGGCCACCTGCGACGGCGGCGATGATGTAGAACGGAAGGGCGGAGGGAAGGCTTGGCGCTTCGGTGATGACGCCGCCGAGGCCGGCGATCGAGTTGACGAGCACGAACGCAACCGAGATTGCTGCCGTTCGCTGTGGACTCGCCCAGTTGGTCAGGAGCAGCAGCGGCGAGAGGAAGATTCCACCGCCGGTTCCGGTGAGTCCGGCCAGAAGGCCGAGTCCGCCGCCAGCCGACATGGCGATCGGGAGCGGCGGCATCTGGGGCTGGGGCTTCTCGGTCGAGGATGCGGAGGCGCCTGCCCTTCTTGCTTTGAGCACGCGAAGACCGAGCACGATTGCTGCGTACAGAAGTACAAGGCCGATGAGTGGTTTGAATACAACCGGTGGAAGTTTCCACAGGCCGCCGACGAAGGCCAGCGGAACGGCGCATGCAGCGAACGGCCAAAACGTGCGCCAGTCAAAGTGTCCGGCCCTGATGAATCGATAACTGCCGATCGTCCCGACGAAAATGTTGAGCGTCAGGGCCACGGCTTTCATTTCTTCCTGCGGCATCGTCGTGACGATTGCCATCGCGGCCAGATAGCCCGACGCGCCGGCGTGTCCGACCGAGGAATACAAAATGGCCATTGCGAAAATGGCTACTGCGAGCAGAATCACGGCGGTCATCGTGGGCATGATAGTTGGCTGTAGCGATGTGCCGTCTGTGCCGCGTCGTGGTCGAAGCGGCGATGTGGACATCGACGACATGTTGGTGATCTTCAGAGAATGGGACGGGCCA
>CAZRBV010000091.1:0-3850 GCA_964598425.1 uncultured Isosphaeraceae bacterium
TGAGCCAGCCGGTGCAGCCGATCGGCGCGACGCGGGCGCTGCGATCGTCGTAACTCAGTACGCGATCGTCGACGCCGTAACAGATTGACCGGTCGTCGGCGACGCCGCCCATGCCTCGAACGCCCTCAATGCGGATGTGCCCCGGTCCGGACTGCGGCGCCGCGATGACTTCGACCAGCACCATTGAACCGTTGAACCAGGCGCTGGTGCTCCTCCACTGGTCGAGGGTCCGGCTGGTGTGATGCTGCGCTGCGCCGTCCACGAGTGAGGTCGTTCGGAGCAGCCAGCCCTCAGGCAAATTCGTTCGCCCGAAAAGCACCTGGATGGAGGACGCGTTGTGCATCGTCACCACATGCTGAAAGACCAGAGTCGGATCGCTCGTGTCATTGATGAGTCCCTCTGCCCCGACACGAAGCGTCCGCGTCGAGAGATCTGGCATCGCTGGCTCAGCTGCCGCAGTGGCCGAAAGTGTGGCGAATGCGGTAGCGACCAGCAGCTTGAACAACAGTGGCATGGAACTCTCCTCTTGGAAACGCTCGTGAATCCTGCACCAACAGTAGCGGTACAACCAGCAGTTCTTCGTGGAGAAACGCATTTCGGATGCAGGAATCGCAGATATGGGCCTGCCGTGGCGAGTAGACTGTACGCCTGACTGAGATTGCGAGGACTTCATCCGAGTCGTGGTGGGGCGGAATCTCGTCAGGCACATGTGCTGAAGGATGCGATGTGATGTCGATGTTGAAAGCTGCTGCCCGCCGAATTCCCGGTTTGCGCGATCTTGATGCCCGGGGAAGACTCCTTGGGCTTGTTCCCACGGGAGGTGTGTGCGCGGAGATCGGGGTATGGAAGGGAGCGTTCACCGAGAGGGTGCTTCGGCAATCCAAACCTCAAGCCTACCACTTGATTGATCCGTGGGCGTTTCAGGGGGACATGCCGGATCGCTGGTACGGCGGGGCGATCGCTGATGGGCAGGAGTATATGGATGCGATGCACGACGACATTCAGCAGCGGTTTGGATCGCTGCCGAATGTCAGTATTCACAGATCGCCATCGGTCAATGCTGCGTCCGAGTTTGAGGACAGCTCCTTCGACTGGGTCTATATCGACGGTGATCATTCGTATGAAGCGGTTCTGGCCGATCTCGAGAGTTACGCGCCCAAGGTCAAGCCAGGCGGCTGGTTGCTTGGTGACGACTTTCTCTGGGGAGGGGAGAGCCTTCCGGTGAAGCGGGCAGTCGAAGAGTTTGTAGCGACTGGCAAGGCCGAATTCGTTCGCCGATTCGATCAGCAGTTCGCGCTCCGCCGCATCTGACATTCGACCCGCTTGGGTGAGAGGGGTGTGATGCGAGATTCCGCAGTTGGCATCGCGTGTGGGGCTTGCCTCGGCGCCGATGAAGGGCGAGGCTCAGGGCTGTGAGCGATAGGAACTCGAACAGGCCGTGCCGTCTTCCAACACCTCTTGGCGGAAGTCAGTTGCAATCGCCCAGGTCGTAGCAGTACCGATCGCAGTTATAGTAGATGGGAACGCCATTCCACGTATAGCTGCCATCGTCGCAGTAGGTATCGCCAACCCAGTATTCCGGGGCGCATGTTCCATTGCAGTCCGGGACTTCGCCATCGCTGCAGGGGGGCGGGTCAGGCAAGTCGTCATTCCACCCACGGCATGCGCAGTAGTCGTAGTCCGAGCACGCGGGGGGTGCACGGCCCGCCGCCGTCGCATGCGGGATCACACGGATCATAGTCGCCACAATTGGGATCACACGGTTCGCAGGGATCGCACATACCGCCGTCAAAGCAGAATAGTTCACAATTCAGGTAGATGGGCACACCGTTGTAGGTGAATGAACCATCGTCACAGTAGTTGTCGGTTGCCCAATCCACCGGGCAGCAATTCCCGTAACAATCGGGCATGAGCCCATCCCCACATGGATTTGGATCGGGAATCACGTCGAGCCAGCCCTTGCATTGACAGTAGTCATAGTCAGGGCACTCCGGCAGGCATGGGTCGTAGGTGTCACACTCCGGATTGCATGGATCAAAACTTGAGCAAGCCGTGTTGCATGGATCGAATTCCGGGCAATCCGGCTGGCAGATGTCCTCACATGGGCAGGGGCCAAAATTGGCAAACAAGATCAACAAGTCATCGATGTCGGTGGTGCCATTGCCATCAATGTCTGCGCCCGGGCCGCCATAGTTTCCAAGCAAGAAGAGCAGGTCATTGATGTCGACCTGTGAATCCCACGTGCCTGGGGGATCCCCGAAATCGCCGGGGCAATTCTGATCGCAATGGTCGTTGCATTGACACGGTGCGGCGCCTCCGCAGATGCATGGGTCCGTCTCCCAGCCACATTCGCATGGGTCACCAGTGAGGCACTCACACGGGTCGCCATAGCCGCATTCGCATGGGTCACCCCAGCCGCACTCGCATTCATCGCCGTAGCCACATTCGCACGGGTCACCGTTCCCACACTCGCAAGGATCGCCCCAGCCGCAATCACACGGATCGGCTTCAGGACACATGCACGGGTCATACTCTGGGCAGTCCGGCGTGCAATACGGGTCATACTCCTCACATGCGGGATTGCACGCTAGGGGACCACCAAAGCAATAGCACTCGTCATAGTCTGGGCACTCTGGGTATTGACACCATGTGCACTCGCAGGGGTCATAGCAAGGACTGTCGGGGTCATCGCACGGATCGCCGTTGCATTCCCAACTACAGGGGTCTGCACCACAGGAGGGATCACACTCCGCCCCAGGGCAGTCACAGGGATCGGCCCAGCCACAGTCGCATCCATCGCCGCCGCCACAGTCGCAAGGGTCTCCATAGCCACAATCGCACGGATCACCCCAGCCACATTCGCATTCATCGCCATAGCCACATTCGCATGGGTCGTTGTATTCGCACATGCACTCGTCGTAATCCGCATCATTCGGGTTGCACGGGTCTGCCACCGCGAATTGAGTACACATGAACACTGTTGCGAGGGCCGCCATCCACCCGGAGGTCTGACTACGTCGCATATCGCCAACCTTTCCTCTGGACCTGAAAGATCCTCACATCCCATTGCTGTGTCTACCACTGCCCGGCGATCGGTGGGGCATGTCAAGTGTTATTGACTGCGTTTGCGGATGCTTGGGACGTCTCGCAGCTTTTGGGGGGAGCGTCATGAAGGCGGCAACGCACGAATTCGCCGCACCACCCCCAGTTTCGGGGCCGTAACGGCGGTGTGGGGAGTGCCTGGGATTGCTCTCTCAGCGGCAATCCCTCTCTGGCCGCTGCGCGGACCTCTCCCCCCCAAGGGGGGAGCGGGGGGCCCTGAGTTGCCCTGCGAGTAGGCCGAATGCCTAGCCGACGTGCTCGGCCATGAATGCCGACACCTTTGAGAGCGCCATGCGTTCCTGCGCCTGGGTGTCGCGGTGGCGGACGGTCACGGCCTGATCGCTGGCGGTGTCGCCGTCGATCGTGAAGCAGAAGGGGCAGCCCGCTTCGTCCATGCGGGCGTAGCGTTTGCCGATGCTCTGCTTGACGTCCATGACGACGTCCCAGCGTTCGCGGAGTTCCGCCCAGAGCTTGTGGGCGATTTCGGGCATGCCGTCCTTGCCGACAAGCGGGAACACCGCCGCCTGAATTGGCGCGATGCTTGGGTGGAAGGCCATGTAGACCTTGCTTGCGCGGTCGGGGTCGGGCGTGTAGGCCTCACACAAGAGCGCGAGCGTGCCGCGGCTGAGGCCGGCGCTTGGTTCGATGACGTGTGGGATGTACCGTTCGTTCCTGGGCTGATCGAAGTAACTCAGCTTCTTCTTGCTGAACTCCTGATGCCGCGTGAGGTCGTAGTTGCCGCGGTGCG
>CAZRBV010000092.1:0-3848 GCA_964598425.1 uncultured Isosphaeraceae bacterium
AGCCCCTTCACGCCCCCAAGCGGATGCCATGTCGTTCGGCCTACTTTCCGGATCTCATCCTCGGGCCGCGCCTTACCTGCCTTGACCAATGCATGGACCTGCGCCAAAGACAGTCCTGAAGCAATGTCGCCGTCCTCTTTCCGGCGAATCTCAAACAGTTGCTCACTCACTGGCATCCTCCACCGCAAGTTCAGGAACGGGTCCACTGCCACATCGTCAGTCAATTGTCGGCAGCCTCGGTCGCGGATCCAAATCGGCGGGCCACCCGGAAGGAGGCACGACAGCGGTACCGGCACCCGGAACAGAATTCTGGTTCTTTCGACCAAATCCAGTCTGAGCGCTGCCCCGGGCCTTGACGATGTTTCGGCTGGCGAGCATCAAATGGCCCGCGTTCGGCCCCCACAGGCATCGGAGTGAGGAATGGCATCCTCCTCCGCCACATCCAGTTGTACGATGTGGGCACGCACAAGGGGATCCGGGCATGCCCACCACACCTGGCATCACACACATGGTCAACGCCGCCTTCGCCGGCGACGACGACGCCGCCGCTGAAGTGTGGGTGGTGCTCTACGGCGAGATCCACGACATTGCCCGGCGGATCATTGGCACAAAGTGGTCCGGGGACTGGAATGCCACGCTCCAGCCAACCGCCGTGGTCCATGAACTGTTCCTTCGGATGAATGCTGCCGCGCCGATGCAGTGGGACAGCAGGGCGCACTTCTTCGGGGCGTGCGGCCGGGCCATGGAACGATTGCTCATTGACCATCGCCGCGCCCAGACGCGGCTCAAACGCGGTGGAGGACGCCGCCGGCTCACGCTGGCCCATGCACAGCATCTTGCCGAGCCCAAGCAGAACGCCGACCATTGCCATGAAAACGATCTCGAATTGAGATTGATCGCCGCCATTCAGGCGCTCGATGCCCATTCGCCCCGCCTCGCAGACGTCGCTCGCCTGCGATGGATCGTGGGTCTCACCGCTGATCAGGTCGCCGAAGTGCTCGACGTCACGGATCGCACGGTCCGAAAGGACACGACCTTCGCACGCGCCTGGCTCGCAGCCCATCTGGCGCGTCAAGGCGACGTGGATCTGCCGTGAACCAACGGCGATCACTTCAGGATCTCTTTGACGAGGTGGTCAAGGTGGCCACTGCCGATCGGCAGGCATGGATTGAGGCGCATTGCGAAACCGAGCAACTGAAACTGGACCTGATCGAGTTGCTCAACGCACATGACCGCGCGGAGCAACGCGGCGACGATCGCGTGTGGTCCGAAAGACTGAACGCCCTTCGAACCGATCTGCTTCGCGCGGCAGGCACACACCTTCGACCGGGCGGCCGTCTCGGCAACTTCACGCTTGAAGCAAGACTCGCGCGGGGTGGCATGGGGGAAGTCTGGCGAGCCGTGCAGCAGCAGCCGCGACGGGACGCCGCGATCAAGATGATCCGGCCCGGCATCCTCACTGCCTCAGTATTGCGACGATTCGAGATAGAGGCCGAAGTCCTGGCTCGGCTCGATCATCCATGCATTGCGCCGATCTTCGACGCGGGCGTCGACGACCTGGGGGACGGCGCCATGGCCTGGTTCGCCATGGAACTGGTCAAGGATGCACAGACCATTGGCGACTATGTCAAGGTTCACGAACTTTCGCCCCCCGAACAGTGCCTCCTCCTCGCGGACGCCTGTGATGCCGTCCATCACGGGCACATGCGGGGCATCGTGCATCGAGATCTGAAACCATCCAACATCCTCGTTGGCGAGGACGGCGTACCGAAGGTCATCGACTTCGGAGTGGCGCGGTGTACCGCAAGCGATCTTGCCGTCACCACGGTCCACACCGCCACCGGGCAACTCATCGGCACCGTGCAGTACATGAGCCCGGAACAGACCATTGGCCAGGACATCGATGCTCGAAGTGACATTTACTCGCTGGGCGTGGTGCTCTATGAGTTGATCACCGGCCAGCACCCCTACGAGATCGAAGATGTGCCGCTCACTGAGGCCGCCAGAAGGGTGCAGGAGCAGTCCCCGCATCGCATCGATCGACTCGACCGCGTCTCGCGGGATCTGGATGCCATCGTGCGGGTGGCCATGGCCAAGGACCCCGCAAAGCGGTATCCATCGGCTGCGGCCCTGGCCGAAGACCTCCGCATGGCCGCGGCCGGCAAAGGCGCGCGAGCGCGGCCGCCTGGCCGGCTCGAAGCGGTCATGATGGCGCTCCGCAAACGACCAATGCTCACGGCCGCCTGCTCGCTGCTGGTGATCAGCCTGCTCGGTGGCATCATCAGTGCCCGCTGGCAGGCGGGGCAGACGCGTTCCACGGCAGCGCACCGATCGATGCTGGCCGCCTCAATGGCGCTCACCCAGTTTGATGTCGAGGCTGCCGAGACCGTGCTTCTGGAGGTCCCGGAAGACCACCGGCATTGGCCGTGGCGGCTTCTCGCCGGATCAGTCGGTGCGTCACGCAGGCTCCTCCTTCCAACCCCGAGCAGAGGGAACGCCTACGCCATGGCGGACGCCCTTGGCGAGCGACCAACGGCCATCTGCACGGATGATCGAACCTGGTGGGCACCACCCCTGCATGACCGATGCCACCGCATTGATCTCACTGGCGTCCCCTGGCAGGCCGCGTGGCTTCCAGACGGAAGCCTGCTCGTCCTTGATCTTGACGGAAGACTCTGGGAGATACCGGAGGACGATCCGCCACGACAGGTGTCGACGGGTGTCGCCGCCATCACGGGCCATGAGCGTGGCCCGGTGATCGCGTACCGGAACGGCGACATCGAGTGGGGGCGTGACTCCAACTCACCGACGAGAAGGGTCGAACTCCAGCGTAATGACATTCGCGTCCTCGACGCGAACGACGACCGGATCATCGTAGGCATGTTGAACGGTGACGTGGCGCTCATCGAGCACGGAGCGGCGCATTGGCTTCCACGACAGCACACGCACCGGGTCGATGACGTCGCACTTTCAAACTCAGGCGAATGGGCGGCTTCGGTCGGCATCGACGGGCAACTGGTGCAGTGGGATGTGGCACGGCGAACCGCTCGCACCAGTATCAAGCCCCATGACGGGTCAATCCATGGGGTGGCGATCAGTGAAGATGACCAGTGGATTGCCACGGCGGGCAATGACCGGACCGTTCGCGTGTTCGCTACAGAACCACTGACACAGGCTGACGTGATTGCCGGGCCCGCTCACATCGTGTGGGACGTGGCCTTTATCGATGAACACATCGCAACGACTGGCGAACGCAACGAAGCGATGTGGATCCCATGGCCGCCGCACTTGCAACAACAACCTCTGCCGCCGCCATGCGATGTGGACATCGGTGCACTTGACTGGGAGGGGCTTGGAGGCTGCGCTCGACACCCCACGACCATGGATATGGCGGTGGGACAAGCAGCCCGCGATCGGATCCACACGGCCGAAGTCGCGGTGGTCTCCATGCCAGGTCTCGATGTGCACGCCCGTCGTTCCATTCCGAAACTCCAATCTGTCACGCAGTTGACATGGCACCAAGACGGCGATTGGATGGCGGGCGGCGGACGAGGGCCGGACGTATTCGCATGGTGGCCATCCTCCAACGCATTCGAGGTGCTTGTTGGCGACGTCGGCTGGACCGATGCGCTGGCCTTTGATCCGGCGGGTGATCGGCTCGCGATCGCGGTGCAGTCGAAGGAGGTGCTGATTTACGACATCGCGCGGCGGAAAGTCACCGCGACGCTCACCGGCAATCTCGCCACCATTCCGAATCTGCTGTGGACGGAGGACGGCCAGTGGCTCGTCACCGCCGCCAGCGACGGCCGCGTGCAGGTGTGGGACCCACACAGTGCGGCCCTACTCGT
>CAZRBV010000093.1:0-3449 GCA_964598425.1 uncultured Isosphaeraceae bacterium
GCTGTTCCCCACTGGCCAATGACGAGCAGCAGATCCCCTACGTCAACACTGAAGTCAGCATTGAGATCGGTCGGGCAGGGGTCGCCAAGTGCCAGCAGTTCGCTATGCCCGGAGATGACGTACAAGGTGCCGTCGGCGCCAATGGTCGGGGAATTCCCAAACCACCCCTGGTCGTAGTACTCCCGCTGCCACATCAGGCTGCCATCCGGGTTGTACGCTTCAACCCAACCACAGATCTTGTTGTTCTGTCCGTAGTCACAGTGAAATGTGGAAACCACATATATCGTTCCGGTGGCATCCACAATCGGCGCGGCGTAGGAGAGCCCGGGGAGATTCACCCGCCAGAGCAGTTCGCCATCGGCCGTAAATGCATAGAGATAACCAATGTTGCCTGTGGTCGTCACGTAGACGGTGCCACCCCACCCCACGGTAGGGGTTGATATGGTGTACTGCTCAAGATCATGCCGCACAAGCAAGTCGCCGGTCAACTCGTCGATGACATAGAAGTGATTGTCATTACTGGTCTGGTAGACGCGACCATTGTAAATGGCCCCCGGTGCCATCAATTCTCGTTCCGTCTGAACAGTCCAGAGCAGCTGGCCATCCACGGGGTCGTATCCCGCGATCGCAGCCCAGCCTTGATCCTTGCTGGACAAGACTAAGACCGGCCACCCGACCGCAGCGAATGGGCGTGTCCCACACCCGGCCACCTTCCAAACGAGCGATCCATTGGATGGGTCCACTTTCAGCAGGTAGTACTCGACTACAGGCATCTGGACAGCGACACCGGAATACAGCATTCCATCCTGCCCGATCACAGGGTCGCCGACCGGATAACTGGGCCCGCCGAATTCGCTCCACTCCTGGTCCCAGCGGACTTTGCCGGTGGCGGCAACTCGAGCCTTGATCTGCGGCGGCTCGGCGTTGAGAATCGTAACAATGGTGTCCTCATGCAGAACGCCGGGAGACTCGGTGATCATGTCCTCGGCCGACCACAGCTGTGATCCGGTCGTCAAGTCGATGGCGACCGGTCCCAGGCCGTTGCAGAACCCGCGATTGTGGCCATCGATCACGAGTGGATCAAGCCATCCATAGTCCTCTGGAAACCCCTGGTTGACGGCAAGTCGCCACTTTTCTACGGGATTGACAGGACCTACTGCACTGGTTCTGCCCAGGCGCCTTGGTCCGCCACCCTCGCAGGGCCATTGGTGGCCGGTTTCTGGATCGCTCGGAATGTTCCAGATTGTGATGGGATGCGCATCACCGAACAGAAAGTCATCCCACGTCAGCGACGCTATCAAACTCGCCGCGACATCCTCGTCAACCTCTGAAGTGGTCAGGAGGCCGCCGGAACTGACGGTCCCCGCATGATGCGGTTCGACCGCCCAATCGCACATGAGGGTGACATCCCATGTGGATCCATCATTGAATGCAGCAAAGGCGTGGAACTGAACGTCCCGGGTTTCAGGTACGGAGTCCAAGCCCTCCACCCACACCGAGGTCGGGGTCAGCCCACGCGGCGGGCTCGGGTGCGGCGCACTTTCGGCGTTCGCCGCAGTACCAAGCAATGTGGCCAACGTGATCAATCTCACCAGCATCTCCCTGCCCTCGATCAGCGAGGCGGCCCTCGCCCCTTCGTGGTATAAACCGAAAGGGTTTGTGAGTCAAGAACTCGCTACGCAAGTAGTACCTGAGTACATATCCGCCAACTCCAGGAGGGTACGTGGCATGCTGAATTCTGTTTTTCGGCATCACAGGCGAGTTCTGGCAGCGGCTGCACTGGTCGGCCTGTGCTGCCCAGCAGCACTCGGCCAGCACGCTTTTGAGAATACATACACCGTAGATCCATCGGGCGCTGCTGACTACACGACGATATCGGCAGCCCTCCTTGTCGCACAGTCGTCGACGGTCCAACAGACGATTCTCGTGTACGCAGGCGTGTATCCAGAGTCAATCTCATTGGGCCTGCACAGGGCGAACATTGACATTGTTGGCATTGATCGCGATGCGGTCATCATTGAACCCCCTGAGGGAAATGGCGTCACGATCTCTGCGTTCAACACCGCCGATCGCCGCAACGCCTTGAGGAACCTCACCGTCAGGACGCATCGCGGGCATGGCGTTGAGATAGTCGGGAACGGTCAGATTCGACCGTTCAACGTCACGCTGGACAACATCGTCGTCACGAGTTCCGGAGCGGGCAATGAAGCTGTCCGTATGACCAACGCTGACGTGATCGAGGCCAGATTCTGCGAGCTCAAGTCAGAAGATGCCAATTCGATGCATCTCAATGACTGTACGAAGGTGATGGTGCAGACTACGACGCTGGCATGCCGTCGGAGTTGGTGCGTTCATGCGCATGGGAACTCGTCCGATGTGTCAATACTGAATTGCTCCATTGCAAGTGAGTGGATCGGCGTGCGACTTCTCTCCGGCGAGCGAATTCGCCTGCAAGATTGCGTCATCGCAGTGGACAACAGCACTGCAGCGAATCCTCACACTGAAACAGTTGGATTATTCTTTGATCGGATGACCGGTGCCGGCCCGTCGGAGGCAGCGACTCGGACTGCCATGGGATGTTCAATCGCGGTGCGGAACGCGCATCCACAGGCAACGGAGACGATCGGGGTGCAGACGGATGCGGACGACGGTCCCGTGGTTGAAGTGTGTGAGATTCAGGCCATCGGCGCAACGGGAAACGTGTGCGGCGTGTACGCAGGAGAAGGAAGTGGCATCGAGCCGGATGTCACGGTTCGAGGGGGGAGCATCTCCGCGTCTTCAGACGATGAACGAGCAACCGAGGTGTACGACCTCAAGCGAACCGCCGGGGCCGTGCCCGGATTGCTTCGGGTGTCCGGGGTTCGATGCACGTCCTGGTTTGGGCCAGTCACTCCAGCAGTACTGCCGTCGCCTGTCGTGGAATCCGTCCTGGCCCCGCAGCCGGGGACATCGACCGCCATCCTGGGGTGGACACAGCTCACTGCTGCCGAACAGGAGATCGCTTCCGGACTCTCCAATCCGGATGTGCTAAGAACGGTTTCAGTTACTGGAAACACGCCGTTTGCGTCCGGATCAGTGCTGGTCATCGGGACCGATCGCGGCGGTGATCCGATCGCCGAGGCGATTCTGCTCTCCGGAAACAGAACAGTTGCGGGCAACAGGCCGTTCCGAACAGTGACAAAGGTGGTGCTTCCGGCCTCGGCCGGTGGCACCTCCCAGGTTGCCATCGGCGTGTCCACACGGCTGGGGCTGCTCGCCCCGCTGAGCGGCATGTCTCAGGTGCTGCAACAAGAAGAGCGTGTGGCAGCGTCCACCCAGTACACGGTGACGCCCCTTGGCGGCGTGAGTGAGACGTGGTCGTGGGTCGATGTCGGTCCGATTGCATCACCAACGGACTATCGATGGTCGGTGGCCTCGAGTAACTGACTCGAAGTAGAGGGCAACGCCGG
>CAZRBV010000094.1:0-3413 GCA_964598425.1 uncultured Isosphaeraceae bacterium
ACCGCAGGGATGACCTGGGAAGAAACGGGATTGGGTGGGTGTCCTCAATTCTTCAATTCTCCTGCGCAGTTGGCGGCGGTTGACGCAGGTGCTTGTATGACGCATTACGACGATGATGGCATTGGCAACGTGCTGAGCTTTGGCAGGCGTGCACTGGGGCTCCTTGCGGGCGCTGCGATCGTGCTGGGGCCGCTTGGCTGCGTAGTACCCGACGGAAATGGTGGCTCGGTCGTCATTCATCCGAGTTCACAGACCGAATACCTCCGCGATACGCCAGCGGGCCGCAGGCATGATGACGCGGATCACGGCTACTGGCTGATACCGCAGTAAGGGAGTCGGTTTGGAGGGGCATCCGCAAGCCGCCCCCAGAGACCGGTCACCCGCTGCCCGACGACTCGTAGGCGGAGTAGCCGACGTCCAGCGGCGTCCCAGCCCGGCTGGCGGAGTGGTGGATAGCCCCCAAAGCACGCGACGCGGCCTGCCAGATGCTCTCTCGACCACCTGCGAGCAAACCAGCGCCGAATCGGACCAGACATCCCACGATCGCTATGTGCTTCCCCGCCCATCACTTAGCGACGCTTTTCCTCGATTCTGAGCGGGAATTCCAATATCTTCAGGTCGCCGCCACACACCGAGGAGGGGGCCCTCTAGGTGGGACGCAGGGACGAGATACCAAGGCGGCGGGTAGCCGCAGAGAGACTCAAACCATGTTCAAGACACGTACCCCAATGACTGTTTCCGCAATCGTTGTACTCGCCGCCGGCAGTACCGCGATGGCGGCTTTCCCGTCGTTTGACGACCTGACCGCCGGTGACTCCTACGTCGTCGGTGACACGTTCACTTCAGACGGCATCTTCGTCAAGCTTGTCCCATTCCAATGGGCAAGCGGGGGCTGGACCAGTTCCGGCGAGGCGAAGGTCACGACCGACCTCTGGGCCAACGGCTCGGCGAACGAGCTCAACACCAACAATATCAATGCGCTGTACGACTTTGCGGGCTCCATCGGAACGCAAACGCAAGTCGAGCTTCTCTTCGGCGAGTACGGCGGAAACATCAACATCGTCGTGAACGGCGATCCCGCCAACGTAGACAACTTCATCGATGTGGATGGCGCAACGCTCGGAGGCTGCCTGCTCACCGTCGTGTCCGGCGGATTCGGCACGGACGCCGGCGAACTCGTGATTACGGGCGCCATTGAGAAGCTTGCGATTGGCGGACAAGAGCTCGCCGTCGACATTCGCGGCGAAGATGAGTGCGAGCCAGCATTTGAGGACCTCCCACTCGACAGCGCGTACTTCAACGGCGATGCATTCGTCACCGGCGGCGTACCCGTCAATGTCGTGCCATTCATCTTCCCGGATGGCACGTCCTATCCGGATGGATACGTACTCGTCGAGGACTGGAACCAGGCCTGTGGTACTGGCCAGGAACTCTTCACCAACAACGCCAATGTCGCATTTGACTTCGCTTCCGTCAGCCCCGTGGATGAGCTGGCATTTGAATTTGGCGAGTACGGTGGCACCATCAACGTCGAGATCAACGGAGATTTCCGCAATGTCGGCAACTATCGCAACCTCGATGGCATGATCATCGGCGGCGTGACCTTCAACGTCGTCGCTGGCGGCTGGGGCAACGATTGCGGCCGCGTCGAGTGTGATGGCGTCGTCAACTCGCTGACGCTCGGCGGACAGGAGCACTTCATCGACTGCCTCGAGTTCAACTGGCTCCAGATTGACGACTGCGAACCGTCCTACGAGGACCTCGCCGTTGGCGACGTCTACATCAACGGTGACACCTTCTCCACCGGCGACTACCACTACGGCGTCGAGCACTTCACATGGAGCGACGGCACCGACTTCTACGGCGGCTATGTGTCCGTCGAAAACAGTGGCATGGCGTGCAGCATGGACAACGAACTGCACTACAACAACGCCACGACGATCATCAAACGCCTCGACGGACGTTGGATGAAAGACCTCTCCTTCAAGTTCGGTGAGTACGGTGGAAACATCAACCTCGAGATCAACGGCGACCTGGGCAACTTCAACAACATGCTTGACATCCACGGCGCTGTCATCGGCGGTGTCACGGTGAACGTCGACTGGGGCGGCGCCGGCAACGACTGCGGCCAGGTGAGCCTGACCGGTGACGTCGAGTACCTCCGCATGGGCGGCCAGGAGTACTGGGTCGACTGCTTCGCAGCCGAAGCCACCGAGCCCCCCGTGCCCGGCGACGTCGATGGCGACGGTGATGCGGATGTCGATGACCTGCTGGCGCTCATCGGTGCCTGGGGAACCGCCGATCCGGCCGCCGACCTCAACGGCGACGGCATCGTCGACGTCAACGACCTGCTGTTGCTGCTCGGACATCTGTGATCACTGCGTGAACAAACCCCCCGCGTGAACGCACGACCCGCCCTCAGCTATGGCTGGGGGCGGGTCATTTCACAACCAACGACCCGTCGGGTCGAATGTGTCCCGCCTGCCGGGTGGGATCGATGCGAACGGTCGCGGTCGACCCGCTGTGCAGGCTGCACTCGGGCGTCTCCTCGAGGATGATCCGAACCGGAAATCGCTGCGCGAGCCGCACCCAGTCCAGTGCGGGCGGCGGGGCCGCCAGTTCGCCGCCGCCTGAGCCCAGCGGCTGATAGATCGCCTTGCCGACTCCCTCGACGACGCCGCGAAGCGGGCGGCCGGGGCAGGAGAGAAGCCAGACCTCCGCAACCATGCCGGGCTCAATCCGCTCAAGCAACGTCTCGCGGTAGTTCGCAAGCACATACCACCTCGAGTCATCAACGATCGAAAAGACATTCTGCCCTTCGTTCGCATATTCGCCCTTCGCGATGTTGAGGTTGGTGACGTATCCGCCAACCGGCGCGCGAACGACGCAATATTCAAGGTTCAACTCAGCGTTGGCCAGAGCCGCCTCCACCTTGCGACGACGAACATTGACCGTTCCTTCATCACCCACCAGCCGCGCTGCCTGCGAAACGCGAGCCTCTGCTGCGCGCACACGGCTTGCGGCGGCCTCCGCTTCGCTTTGCGCCTTTTGCACCTCGTCCGGCGTCACGAACTGCCGATCCAGAAGCGGCTGCAGCCGCTTCAGGTGGTCGATGGCATAAGCCGCCTCAGCCTCCGCCTCCAGAAGCTTCTCCCGCTCGCTCACAACTGCCTTGCGATAGGCGTCGATCTCCAGATCCGTCAACTCAAGATTCGCCCGAATCTCCGCAGCCGCCGCCTCATACGGCCGAGGGTCGACCACGAACAGAACATCACCCGCACTCACCCGCTCATTGTCCCGCACATTGAGTTCCACAATGCTGCCTGCAACATGAGCAGCAATTCCGATGACGTTGGCCCGCACAAACGCATCGGAGGTTCGGGGTCTCGCCCGCATCTCGTTCACAACCGCCA
>CAZRBV010000095.1:0-2913 GCA_964598425.1 uncultured Isosphaeraceae bacterium
TGCACCCAGTCGGTCACGTAGACCGAACCATCCCAGCCCATGTCCACATCTGTGCACAGCACGCCATCGACGAACGGATGAATGTCCACGACCTCAAAGCCTGCCCCCTTCGGCTCGACGCCGAATGCGAGCACGCTGCTGTGCTGAGGGCTGCCACGGAAGTCGCACAGCAGAAAGCAGTCGTCGTATCGATCATCGTGCGCGGGCCCGGGCAGGTAGGTCAGTCCTGACGGACCGCTTCCGATGTAGGAGAGCGGTGGCAGCACCCAGGCCGGGCGGCCGGGGTGATCGGTCTTCCATACGCCCTCCTGCACCCAAGGGCCGCGCTCGTTGTCCCCGCCAAGCGTCTGATATGCCATGTCCCAACCGGTCTCACCGCCCTCAGCGACGTAGACGACGCGGGCGCGGTCCTCGCTGTCGGAGTTGTTGTCGCCGGTGAAGAGGTTGCCCCAGCGATCGAAGGCGAGTTCCTGCGGATTCCGCAGTCCGGTGTAGAAGACCTCCAGGTCGCTGCCGTCAGGCTCGCAGCGAAACACGGCGCCGCTGTGCGGATCCTCCAGAACACGCCCGTCCGGCAGCGGAACGTGATACCCGCGGTCCCCAATCGACCAGTAGATCCGCCCATCCGGTCCCATCACCAGTCCGTGCATGTCATGGCCACGCAGCGCCACCCGGACACCGAAGCCCCGATAGAGCGACTCCTGGGAATCGGCTGTACCGTCGCCATCATCGTCACGGAGCCGCCAGAGGTGCGGGATATTCGTGTACCAGATGTCGCCGCCCACCTCCATGAGGCCAGCGCCACCACCGTCGAGCACCTCATTGAACGGCCCGGCGAAGTGCACGCGCTGGTCGAACAGGCCGTCGCCATCGGTATCACGCAGGCGCACGACGTCGTCTGCCCACTCGCGATAGAAGTCGATTCCGTTCTCACGCTTGTGCGCCCACTTCTCGAACACGCGGTAGCGGTCATCGACCGTCCGCGAGGCCAGGTCATCCACGAGCCAGAACGGCGAGTTTCGGTTGTCTTCGACGCCTCGATCCTGCCGCTGCGTCTCCGCCACGTAGAGCGAGCCGTCGGTGCCGAAACAGAAGGCGGCGGTGTCGAGCATCGTGGGATGTTCCGCGGCGACCTCGATCCTGTACCCATCGGGAACCGTTGGCGTGCCATCAGGACCGGTCAGCGCAGCAGCGAACAACATGGCGAGCATCAGGCGATTCTCCTCCTGCCCCGGCCGCGCGATGGTACTTGGTGGGGAGGTTCTGGGACTCAGATCGGTGCCTTGGGATAAGGGGCTGCTCCGTGGACGACTGGAAGCCGATGCAATGGGGTCACGAACTGGGAAGGCTTCGACAAGACCCTCGTCAATCGCGACGCACTCGCGCGGTGTTGTGCCCTGCCGGGCAATCTCTCGTGGCTGCTGGCGATCCTCTCGATCGCCGCAGCGGCGCTGGTGCTTGGTGAGGTGGCCACGATTCCAGGCGTCAGCAGCGACACCGTTGCCGCCGCAGATCAGGCGGCCGCGCGGGAAACGCAAGTGACCGCCGGTCACTTTATCCTCCTGTCACACAAGCACTTAGCGAATGTTGAGTTCTGTAAGTCGTTGTGCCACAACGAGATAAAGTGACCGGCGGTCAGGTGCTGACCGGCGGTCAGAAGCTGACACTCGTCCGCCACCCCCAGATGACCGAGGTATCGATGCCCACGCCGGGATCCCGCACGACCTGAATGACCGGACCAGTGTCCGTCGACTTGGTCGCCCGGACCCGCCAGTACCACTCGAGCATCAGTTGCTCGCCGCCCGGGAGCGGGGTCGACGTACCTGGCTCGAAGATCCCCGCGGACGCGCGACCGTACGGGGTGATCTTGGCATACTCAAACGCGATGCCGGTCGCGGAGCTCCGCAAGCCAAAGGGGTGTGACACCGCAAAGCCGCAGGACACCGCAAAGTTGGACACGGTGACGTCCTGGCTTCCCCACCCAACCCGCGCAAAGACGGTGGCGTGGTCGGCGACCGCCTGGTCCATATTGAATGTCACGCCCGGCGCGCCGATATTGCCCTCGCCCAGTGGGTTTTCGATCGCGTTGTACCAACCCATGAACCGCAGGTGGCCTTCACGCTGCCGACCATTGATCTCCGGAAACATCCGCAGGTCCAGTTCGCAGATCGTAAAGAGATGCGACAACGCGAGCCCATCAAAGCCGCTGGTGTCGCCGGCGCTTTCTGAATTCAGCGTGCCTGCCCGAATCGTGGCGTTGTCGCCCAGATCGGTCGAGAGCGTCATGCCAGCGCCGCGTGATGGAAACGGATTCGTCAGGCTCTGGTTGAAGTCAAGCGCCATAAACCCACTGACCGGGTCATACGCAACGGCGTTGCGATCAAAGAAACTCGCATCACTGATCTTGCCGATGCGCCAACGAACTCTGTCTTCGTAAAAGGACTGCTGCCAGTAGAGCTGCACCGAGGCTCCGGGCCCCACAAGGATGTTGTTGACAATCGTCGGATTGCCGACACCTGGTCCCATGTAGGGCTCAAGGGGCGTCCCGACGCCCACATTGTTCTGAAACAGACAGGAGATCTGCCCGTAGTCGCCGTGGTCCTGCCACAACGTCCAGGTGCTGGCCACCGCCGTCCAGAGAAGCGACTTGGCATGCGGGGCGCCCGGGCGCACCTTGGTGGCGTGCTGGTAAGTCCACGTCGCCATCGGCTCCCAACTCAGGCTCAATGGATCCGAGATCTTCTTCCGCAGCTCGGCTATGAAATCAGCGATCGGTGCGCCGGGATCCGCCGTGAAAAGCGGGTCGAGATGGACCGGATGATCGACGACCGGGAAACGACCGGTCGGACTCGGAAAGCGCTGAGAACTGATTCCCAACTTCTCCATTTGGTCGTCCTGCATCAACAGTCCACC
>CAZRBV010000096.1:0-2908 GCA_964598425.1 uncultured Isosphaeraceae bacterium
CCAGCAGGCCCTGCATCCTCAGCGCCCTGTCACCTGCCGCCAAACGGCGTCGACGGAGCCCCACGGACCGCTCCACCTTCCCTGCCACGATTTTTTTGACGTGCCCTCACACGCGGCGCTAACAGCCCCGTAGGTGGACCGCAAGAGAGTTCACCCCCACGGCGGGTAGCCGTTGAGAGACACACCCATGAACAAGACACAAACCACCGCTGCGGGCCTTGTACTCGCCATCACGGGATCCGCCATGGCGGCATTCCCCTCCTTTGACGACCTCGCCGTCGGTACCACGTACCTGCCCGGCGACTCATTCACGTCTGATGGCGTTCTGGTGAAACTGGACGCTTTCCAATGGGCCAACGGCAATTGGACCAACGGCGGAGAGGCCAGGGTCACAACCGACCTCTGGGCCCACGGCTCGGCCAATGAGCTCAACACGAACAACATCAATGCCCGCTACAACTTCGTCGACACCATCGGCGCGCAGACCAGCGTCACCCTGCTCTTCGGCGAATACGGCGGCAACATCAACATCGCCGTCAACGGCGACTTCACCAATGTCCACAACTTCATCGACGTCCACGGCGCCACCTTGGGCGGCTGCTCAATCACTGTGCTCTATGGTGGCTTCGGCAACGACCACGGTGCCCTCCGCATCGAGGCTGGCACAGACGACTTGATCGAGGAGTTGACCATCGGCGGCCAGGAACTCGCTGTAGACATCGACGGCGACGACTGCGAGATCTCCTTTGATGGTCTCCCAGTCGGTGACGAGTACTGGCACGGCACGACCTTCTGGACCGATGGCGTCCCGGTGGACGTACAGACCTTCATTCTCTCCGATGGGTCGCCCTACACAGCCGGCCGTGTGATCGTCAGTGACGCCATGCTCGCCTGTGGCTCGGGCAATGAAATCCTACCCACCAACGCCAACGCCGCATTCCGCTTCCATGCGATCAGCCCTGCCGAGAACGTGTCATTCCGCTTCTTCGACGCCGCAGGCGAAGGAACCAACAACATCAACGTGGCCATCAATGGCGACTTCCGAAACGTCATGAACTACATGGACCTCGACGAAGAGACCATCGGCGGCGTGTACTTCGACGTCGTCGAAGGTGGATACGGCGACGACTGCGGCCGCGTCGAGTTGACCGGTGTCGTCAACCACCTGGTGCTCGGTGGCCAGCAGGACGCCGTCGATTGCCTGGAATGGGACTGGCTCGACGACCCCCAGGACTGCGAGCCCTCCTACGAGGACCTCAACTCAGGCGACGTCTACGTCGTAGCAGACGGTTTCGCCACTGGCGACTACCACTACGGCGTCGAGCACTTCACCTGGAGCAACGGCACAGACACGTACAACGGCTATGTCTCCGTCGAGAACAGCGGCATGGCATGCAGCATGGACAATGAACTGCACTACAACAACGCCACCACCACCATCAAGCGTCTTGACGGCCGCTGGATGAAGGACGTCTCCTTCAAGTTTGGCGAGTACGGTGGCAACATCAACCTCGAAATCAACGGCGTCTTCGCCAACTTCGAGAACATGCTCGACATCAATGGCGCTGTCATCGGCGGCGTCACGGTGACCGTGGACTGGGGCGGCACCGGCAACGACTGCGGGCAGGTAAGCCTCACCGGCGACGTCGAGTACCTTCGCATGGGCGGCCAGGAATACTGGGTTGACTGCTTCGCAGCGGAAGCCACCGACCCCGCCGTGCCCGGCGATGTCGACGGCGACGGCGATGCCGACATCAACGACGTCCTGGCGATGCTCGCGGCCTGGGGCACCAGCGACGCCAATGCGGACCTCAACGGCGACGGCACGGTCGATGTCAACGACCTGCTCATCCTGCTCGCCGAACTGTGACCCCCTCCCCGCTGCACGTCACGGTGGCGTGCAGCGGTTGCTCCTCTTCCAAACGACGCATCCTCGGCTTCAGCCGGGGATGCGTCGTTTGCATTGAGCAAGTGATCTACGCCCCGGGGTTGATACGCACGGTCGCAGTCGACCCACTGTGCAAACTGCACTCGGGTGTCTCCTCGAGGATGATCCGGACCGGAAACCGCTGCGCGAGGCGTACCCAGTCCAGTGCTGGCGGCGGGGCCGCAAGTTCACCGCCGCCAGAGCCAAGCGGCTGATAAATCGCCTTCCCGACACCTTCGACGACGCCCCGAAGCGGACGCCCGGGGCATGAGAGAAGCCACACCTCCGCAATCATGCCGGGCTCTATTCTCTCAAGCAACGTCTCGCGGTAATTCGCGAGCACATACCACCGCGAGTCGTCTACGATCGAAAAGACATTCTGGCCTTCATTCGCGTACTCGCCCTTCGCGATGTTGAGGTTGGTGACGTACCCGTCAACCGGCGCCCGGACGACGCAGTACTCAAGATTCAATTCAGCGTTTGCCAACGCCGCCTCTACCTTGCGGCGACGAACATTGGTCGCACCGTCATCACCAACCAACCGCGCAGCCTGCAAAACGCGAGCTTCTGCCGCTCGCACGCGACTTTCGGCGGCCTGCGCTTCGCTTTGCGCCTTCTGCACCTCGTCCGGCGTCACGAATTGCCGCTCCAGAAGCGGCTGCAGCCGCTCCAGGTGTTTGATCGCATAAGCCGCCTCCGCCCTCGCCTCAACGAGTTTCTCCTGCTCGCTGACAACTGCCTTGCGATAGGCGTCAATCTCCAGATCCGTCAACTCCAGGTTTGCTCGAATCTCCGCAGCAGCCGCCTCGTAGGGCCGAGGGTCGACCACAAACAGGACATCACCCGCACTCACACGCTCGTTGTCCCGAACATTGAGCTCCACAATGTTGCCGGCAACGTGCGCAGCAATACCGATGACATTGGCGCGCACAAACGCATCGGAGGTTCGGGGTCTCGCCCGCATCTCGTTCACAACCGCCA
>CAZRBV010000097.1:0-2799 GCA_964598425.1 uncultured Isosphaeraceae bacterium
ATCGACCGCTTCCTGAATGCTCGCGTAGTCAGCCGGCACGTTGATCGTCGCGGCGCCCGCCGCGCTCGCAAGCGCCAACGCCATCACTCCAACCGCAATTCGACTCATCTCTCATCTCCTCCGGGTCCCAGAATTCGAGCTCCGTCGGGCTGACGGTAACACACGAGGGGGACTGCGGCGATCGATATCTAGGCAACCCGATACGGATGAGCGGGCTCAGTGCGAGTTGGGCGCGACCGTGCCCGTTTACCGCTTCAAATCACGGATCTCAGAGAGTCGCAGGCGGGTCTTTGCCTTGGGCGTGTGCGCTGCCCCAAACAAACTCGCCCCCTGAATCGACGCCGCGACTGCTGTGCCCACAAGACAATCGAGCCAGTGATTGTCCTGCCCCGACGCGCGCAGCTTCCACTCATCAACCGTGCGGCCGCGACCTTCAGTCTTGACGCGGTACTCCGCCGTCAGATGGTCGGCAAGTAGGCGATGACGCTCGGGCTTTCGCCCATGCAGTGACAGGCATCCCGGATCACCAATGGGAACTGCCAGCCGCGCCTGCACAAACGACTTCCAGTAGTTCGTGTCGAAGAGCACGTGCCGCACGGCACGCTTGCCCGTGACGTTTGGAATGCGCCAGTTGTGCCCGACGCGATCGCCGCGTTTGCGTTTGTACTCGCTGAATGGAAGACTCGACGCCCCGACGTACCGCCCGTGGCTGGGCAACACCACGCCCGCATGGGCCGACTGACGGCAGAACTGGTACACGACATCCGTTGACACGCCCCAGTTGGCGTCGATAAGGCACCGGTCGATGCGCACCATGGCGCCATCGTCGCGACGCCACTCGCGGCCGAGCTTCGACTCCGCCAGTCGATCGAGTCCTGCGTAGATTGCACCTTCCTGGCCGGCGCGAGGCGCAGCACGCCCGAGTGTTCGCGTGTTGCTCCATGATGCACGCACCAGCCTATTGGCCTATTCACACGCGCCCCACGATGTCAGCACTGCCAGCAGGTCCTGTATTCCCACTCGGCAGTCAAGATCGATGTCGCCCGCGCAGGCGGACTGCGCGCAGTCTGCAGCGCAAAATGTGCCCCACTCGTCAAGGATGACGTGCAGATCCGTGAGGTCCACCGTGCCGTCCATGTCGCCCTGTCCGTTGTCAACCGACGCCAGATCGGCCAGACAATGCCACCTCGTGTCAGAAAGCCCGGTGCGAATGGACGATGCGGTCACCGAGGCCCCGCCAGCGTTGATCGTGTCAAGGCGGATGCTCAGGATGAGCGTTTCGCCGGGTGGGGCAATGCGGCTGGTGCCGAAGACAAACGTATCGCCTTCGCCGGGGATGTGCCGCTCGTCGACGATGCCGATCTGCGCGCCGTCGAGGAGGACGGTCGTCATACCAATGGCATTGGTGATGGTCCCGGGGTCGAGGTGGAGTTGCACGATGTTGATCGGTTCGGTTGGGGTGAGTTCGACGTTGATCCAGGAAGCGGCACCAGCGCCGGAAGCGGAAAGCGTCACATCGGTACTGGTCGTGGTGACCGTGCCTTGAGTCACGCTGGGCCATGCAGTTGGGTCGAGTGGATCGTCGAGGCGGCTGAAGTTGATCCAGTCCTCGTTGGCGCTCGCGCCGCCTCCGAGGCCACCGCCATCGGGAAGTTCGATGAGGTCCCCTTCGTCGAACTGCGACACGACACCCAGCCACGCGAGTTCACTGCTGAAGTTCTCGCGTGCGAGATCGAAGCCATATGGAGCGTACAAACCGCTGATGGTGTCGCACTCATCATCGGCGCTGACATCGGCAGCTGCCGACAACCGGTAGAAGCAGTGCGGCCACGAATGGCTGGAGAGGCAGTGCACCCAGCCGTCATCATCGTAGCCTGGGTCGAGTTGGCTCACGTCGATGTTGACACAGCGGTCATACACCTGCTGTGTCATGCCAGAAATCACCGCATCCACCAGACATGCCGGTCCCTGCCCCTGCCGAGAGAAGTAGTTCTCGGCGAAGTCGCCCGCGGCGCCACGAACACCGATGTCCCAGTCATCAGGCAAGAACGCCGCCGGGTCAAGGTACGTCAAGTGAACCGTCGTCGAAGGAGCATGGAGTTTGATTGACGTGGCGCACACGTCGAGGAAGTACGCACCTGCCGAGTGCCCAATCAGATGGACGTGCTCGTATCCCAACTCGGCGATGACATCTCCGTAGGCATAGCCGTAAAGAGAACCTGTCGCCATGGCCGAGAAGGGGCCCCAGTAGCCGTAGTAGAACGCATACACACCCCAGTCATCCCCAAGTTCGGCATCGATGGCGTTGATGAGCTGCGTGCCCCAGCCGCCATTCAGGAAGTCGTTCTCGCTCGTCAATATCCCATGCGTCACGATGACAAGTTTGTTTCCACCCGCAGGGATCTCTTCCTCACCATACTCCGGCTCCTCATCCTGGCCCGCAGGTTCGTCAGGAAGATGAAACTCGCAGTCGTAGCAGTCGTCTTCGATGCAGTTGCCGCCGTTGTCTATCCAAGAGCCGCCGTGAATTTGATCAGGATCATTCCCGCACACCACCGTATCCGTCAGCGTGGGGCTGCAGCTGTTGGAGCAGTGGATCCCGCCGCCGTCGTTGGCGGTGTTGTTCGAGATTGTGCAGCCTGTGATCGTGGGGCTGCTGTAGTAGTAGCAGTAGATCCCGCCGCCGTAGAAGCTGGCGGTGTTGCCTGAGATTGTGCAATCGGTGATCGTGGGGCTGCTGTTGTCGTAGCAGTAGATCCCGCCGCCGTCGTCGCTGGCGGTGTTGTCCGAGATCGTGCA
>CAZRBV010000098.1:0-2766 GCA_964598425.1 uncultured Isosphaeraceae bacterium
GCCGGCGGGGACGTACTTTGTCATGTGCGATCACACGCCGTTCGGGTATGAGAGCGCCGAGGCGTTTTGCTCGCATCTCGTTGAACATGTCGGAGTCGCTGCCATTCCTCCTGGATCGTTTTATGTGAACCCGGCTGATGGCCGCGACCTCGTGCGGTTCGCATTCTGCAAGACGATGCCGGTTCTTGAGGAGGCGATCAGGCGCCTCTCGCTGTTGCGGGGCTGATGCGGCGTTCATGCACTGCACCCCTCCAATGGGCCTTCGAATGTCGAGAAGCGCCCCAGATCAGCGCGTGCTGGCCGCCGGAACGGCCCTGCATGCACTTCAAGAGGGCGCTGCTCTGTGGATGTAATTGTCCATTCTTGGGTTGATATTCGTGACCAGACTTGACAAACTGGGTGCTGAAGAAGGATCCGGGTGGGAGGAAGAATCATGCCAACGACTTCTGATCGTTTGAATCGCTTCGTGGCGCTGGCTGGCGCTGCCGGGGTAACCGCCATCGCTGGTGCTGAAGTCAGCCACCACGTGGCCAACCAACATCTGGATTACTGGAATTGGGACGCCGACTGGAGCAACTGGCGAATCAACCTGGTCAATGGAACGATCGAGCACGCTGGCACAAGCCAGTATCCGGACCTTGATGCAGCGTCATCAATCGGTATCAAACAGGCCGAGCTCCACGGTAGTTTCAGCCAATATGACAAGATCAGCGTCTGGAACGGCGGTGGTGGGCCGCAGGTTCTCGGGCAGTGGCGTGTCGACAACCTTGCCAGCGGTCAGGTAGTCAGCGGCTACGCGGGGTTCTGGAACACCGGCGGAGATCTGCTCCGCCGCAGCGGGAATCAAAGTATCTCAGGCGAATGGAGCTTCAGCTCTGGCGGCGAGTTCAATGGAACTACCGGCTACATGGGCTTTGCTTTCGACGCTGGTGAAGGACTCCGATACGGATGGATGAGCCTCACCGGCATCAACAACAATGGCTATCTCAGTCTCACCGTCAACGAGTGGGCCTACGACACAGAAGGAAACGGACTGGCAGCAGGAAGCCTGACGCCGTTGCCAGCGCCCGGTGGGTTGGCAGTGCTTGCGCTGGGCGCCGTGGGGCTCCGCCAGCGCCGTCGGAGGGCCTGAGAGACAAGATCAACTCAATCCTTGACCACACCCAGGGCCTTGCAGCCTTGGGTGTGGTGGCTTTCAGAGTCACCGTTCCCAGCGGAGTTGTTGGCCAGCGGCTGAGCCGTCGGTCGTGGCCCGGGTTCCAAGTACGCACACGGACATTGCCAGGCTCGTGGCGATCGCCATTCGCCATGGGAACGCCGGAGGGGGCAGCGCGGTGTCGCTGTCGTCGATGAGCGGCATCCAGGCGTGCCACGCAAAGGGTTGCAGCAGCAGAACGACCACGAGTCCCACCAGCATGGCTGCGACGGCCGAGGTGGCATTGCCACGCGGAGTCAGCAGGGCGGTCAGGAAGACGCCGAGGAGACCTGCATAGGCGAACACCATGACGCCAAGCGCAAAGTCGAGGAGCGTTTCGCCGCTGGCCGACTGCCAGAACGCGCACAGCATGGCGAAGAGGGTGAGCGCAGAGGCCCACGCGGCGATGATCCATCGGGCCATCGCCGTTTCACGCCGAGCAGTCATGGCGGGGCGGCCGGTGGCGGCGCGCCAGGGGCGGATGATGTCCGACGTCGTCGAGGCCGCCAGCGCATTGAGCGCTGAGTCGAGGCTGCTCATGGCCGCGGCAAAGAGGCCGGCCATCATGAGTCCGCGCAGACCCGTGGGCATGTCACGAAGAATGAAGTGCAGAAAGACGTCGCGATCACCTTCGGGTACAACCGTCGAGATGATCGGCCCGTGCGTTTCAGTCTCCAGCCACAGCAGTACGCCGAGCGCCAGAAAGAGAAACGTCACCGGCCAGCCGATGAGATTCGAGAGAATGCCGGCCCAGGCAGCTTTGCGCGGTGTGCGGCAGGTGAGCAGTCGCTGAGCGAGATCCTGATCGGTGCCGTACGCAGCGACCAGAAAGAGCGTCATGCCGATCGCCGCGCCCCACACGGTGTAGGGGTTGGTCCACGAGAACGACCAGTCGATCATGCGGAGTTTGCCAGCGGATTCCATGCGGGTGACCGCCTCGGAGACTGGCATGTCGACCGTGCCCCAGAGCAGCCACACCGCAACGGAGACGGTGCCCACAAGTACGCACGCTTGCAGGACATCCGTCCAGATGACAGCCCGCACGCCGCCGAGCATGGTGTAGACGCAGGCCGCGGCGGCAACGAGCACGATGGCGACAGCGAGCGAACCTCCGGTTGCGTCTCCGAATGCCACAAGCGAGAAGGGGATGGCGGTCATGAAGAGCCGGGCCCCGCTGGCGAGGAGTCGTCCGATGCCGAACATCGCCGCGGCGCTGCCGCCGGCGCTGGTGCCGAACCGCTGCGTGATGAGGCCGTAGACGCTCGGGGTGCCTGCCCGGAAGATCGCCGGCAGGAAGACGAAGCCCACGATGATGAATGCGGCCAGTCCGGCGAACTTGAAGGTGAGATACGTAAGGTCGCCGCGGAAGCCCTGCTGGGGGCCGCCAATGAATGTGGCGGCGCTCACAGCCGTGGCGAGCGTGGAGACTGCCACGGCCCAGACGGGCATGGAGCGACCGGCGAGGAAGAAGTCATCTCCCTGCTCGTGCCGCCGCGATGCCACGCCGCCAATCACGACGACGACGCCCAGATACACAGCGACGACGAGCCAATCGATCAGCGTGAACATGG
>CAZRBV010000099.1:0-2751 GCA_964598425.1 uncultured Isosphaeraceae bacterium
CTACTTCAGGCAGACGCAATCGCCGCCATCGCAGCCAAAGGCCTCGCAGTTGAAGTAGATGGGAATGCCGTTCCAGAGGTAGGTGCCATCGTCGCAAGTGCCGTCGCCGATCCACTCGGCCGGTGCGCAGACGCCGTTGCAATCCGGCACCTCGCCCAGCGTGCAGGCCGGCGGGCACGTCACTGCATCGCATGAGACCCCCCACCCCTGCCACTGACCATCCACGGCGAAGCAGGGCTCGTATTCCATCTGAACGCACGCATCCTCCAGGCAGCACGCGCCCGTCGGAGACTCGGTTCCGCATACCGGCCAGCACAAGGGTGTCCCGCAGCAGGCTTCCGCGCAGACGTATCCATCCGGGCAATCGCCATCCAGGCACGGCGCGTAGAGCTCGCCGCACTCGTGCCCAAACTCCAGCGTGATGCACGTGGCGCCTCCGTCAACGGTTGCAAAGCACAGGCACTCCTCATCATCTTCATCGCAGCCGAAGAGCGTGTGATCATCACCACACTCAAACCCATCGGCGCACGATGGATCGAAGCACGGATTGCCTTCGCAGGTCGTGTACGGGCCGAGCCACGTACCGCCGGCTGCCACACAGATATCTTCAAAGTCGATCGTGCAGGCGTAGTCGATGCAGCACGCACCTGGTATCGGCGTCTCACACAGTGGCATGCACTTCGGATCGTTGCAGCAGGTGATGGTGCACACCCATCCCGGCGGGCAGGTGCCATCCGGGCAGGATTGAATCTCATAGCACGGCCGGTCCTGGGCGATGTTGATGCAATGCGGGTTGCCATCGAACCCGAGCATGCAGATGCAGGTGTCGAGTTCCGCGTCGCATCGGAAGTCCGGTGGGTGGTCGCCACACATCCACGGCTGATCGCACGTCAGATCGCACGGCCCCATGGCAGCGAGCACCGCCAGCAGATCGTCAACACCGGCTGCGCAGTCGCCATTCGGCAGCGGCGCGCAGTCGCCGCTCGGCCGCGGTGGTCCCCAGGCGCCCCAACTTCCGAGCACCACCAGAATGTCATCGACATCGACCTGCAGATCGCCGTCGAAATCCTCGGGGCACGGCGGCAACGGTGTCAGGCACTCGTGCCAGGGAAAGGTCACGGTCATCGTCCCGGTCCCGCCGCCCTCCGAAAACGAACCGATCCGGACGAGATACCGCGTCCCTCCGATGACCGAAACATCCAACTGGGACGTGTTGTCGTGGCACGACAGGCCGTCATCGTTGCAGGCGATGAGCTCCAGCCCTGCGCAGGTGCCCTCGTAGAATGCGATTCGCGTATCAAAGGTCGCGGCGTCGCAGAGGTCGAGCCGCAGATCATTCGAATCCGGCGCCGTCCACTCGTACCAGATGTCGCTGTACACCTGAAAGAAGCCGAAGTTCTCACAGTTCTGGAAGTCATTCCACGGCGGTCCCGTGGTGGCGTTGGACGTATCGATGGGGACGGCGCCCAGCGTCAACGGCAGCGCAGACTCACACACATCGTTCGGCGGCGCCTCTCCGCCCAGCGCATACGCGCAGATACCCAGTGTCAGAAGTGCCGTTGCCATTCGATCATGGTGCATGATGGGGCCTCCACCCACCAAGCGAAATCGGCCCACTTTGTCCGCAGTTCAGCCTCCGGACCGCGCGGCAATACTTCAGAACGCAAGAAATTGAGGGAACCCGGCCCCCGGGCACCAATCGTGCGCATGAGATAATGACCACTGGCAGCACCTTCACCGGCAGATCGGCGGCGCAGGATGCGTCGTCAGATCCGCGCGCATCCAAACCTGCCCCCTCCCCCGCTACTGGCAGGAACCCCACCCGGCGAGAACCGCCATGAGGTCATCGGCATCGACCATCCCGTCGAGGGTGACGTCACTCGTATCCATTGGCTCGGTCGATTCCCACCGCGCGACGATTGCAAGCAGATCGTCAGCATCGGTTTCGCCGGAGTCGTTGACGTCCTGAGGGCAATACCGAATCCACCACGCCTCGATGCTGTTACCGATCATCTCAACGCCCAACCGCTCAAAGTGCTCGCCCTGGGCAAATCCCACTTCAACAGGCACCCCCGAGCCAGCGCCCAGATAGGACCACCTCGCGTACTGAAATGGCCCACCGGGCAGGTTGCGCCACACCACATCAATCGGGAATGCATCGCCATATGCGTCCGGAATCGTCCGGTCGTACTGCGACACCACCAGCGCCATCCGCCGACCGGAGGCACTGACGCCGGCGATTCCGGTGAGCGTCGGCACGTCCTTGGACTCGTTTGGAGGCGACTCAACGGCCAATCGGTTCGGGGTTCTCGCGGCGAGCTGCTCGCCATACACGTGCATTGCGACCCCGCCAAGCGTCGGATTCTGCGGCGCCTGCGTGGCGCCGCTCCAGATCTTCCCAACTGAGAAGAGGCAGGCCATCTTGATGTGGTGCAATCCACTCGGTTGCTCGGCCATATCGGCCAGGAGCGAAAGCCCGCACATGATGTACGCCCCGCCCGGACCGTCGACGGCGTAGTGGGGAATCCGTCGGCTCCACTCTCCGAGAATGATTGGTGTTGACCGCGGCAGGCCGACCGACTCAAAGTAGTCTTCCCAATTGGCCGGTCCGTCGTCATCCGGCGGCGCGGCGTATACCTGCCACGGAAGTTGAAGCGGGGAGTCGCCGTACATGTGAATATCAACATGATCAATCGCGGGGCGTGGATTGATGGTCGCCCATGCCTCAAAGAATCCGTCGCCGAAGTCACC
>CAZRBV010000100.1:0-2738 GCA_964598425.1 uncultured Isosphaeraceae bacterium
GCGGGTCGTTTCTCTGCCACGACTCCTACTGCGGTGCGTACCGGCCGAGTGCCCGGGCGACCAGCACGCCCGACAGTTCGTTCCCGCACGTCGGGTTCCGGTGCGTGCGAAGCAAACCCCAGCCAGAGCCCGAAGCTACGAGCACGACCCCCAGTTCTCCAGAATGATCAGGAGGTCCCGGACGCCGCACAGGCTATCACCGTCGCAGTCGCCATAGCCGGTCGCGTCGCCCCAATAGAGATACAGCACACCGAACAGGTCTGCGTCATCGATGACAGAGTCCACGTGCGGGTTGATGTTTCCCGGACAGACACACCAGTCGAATCGCCCATCTCCATCGAGATCTGAGTTGGTGCCACCAACGTCACACGCATCCATCAGCCCATTGCCGTCACAATCGTGTACCGGTCCGAATCGAACTTCCCGGCCAAGGTCATCGTTGGGCAGCGTGTTGTAGTCGTACAGCACGGATCCATCGTCAATGGCTACCTGATACCGCCGCCCCGCCGTGTCTTCGGAGTCCGTGAAGGGCAACTTCGCTGCAGTGTTTGCGTCAAGGAGCACCGTGCTGTTCACTCCGCCAGCCACCCAGATACTCGCCGCTACGACACCGTCATTGAATCCGAGATCCGTGATCTGGCTCATGACACCGCAGTCAAACCAAGTGCTGTAGTACACATTCCCGTTCTGGGGAAGAAACATCAGCCGTGACTGGTCACCCTCCATGCTCTCATAGAAGCCGCCGGTTGAACACACCGCATCTCTTCCGTCGGTTGCGACGTACGCCCCTGTGTTTGTACCCGTCGCCCCCCAGATACCCCACTGCCACTGCCAGCCTCCTTCGCCTCCTGAGATGAACCGATACATTTCCACGGCTCCGCTCTCATCATCAACAACCACTTCGAGCCCAGGCCACCCGATCACCAGTGTCGAGCCGCTCAGGTCGATCCGGGCACCGGTCACGCCACCGCTCTCGATCGTCTCTTCATGCGAAAACGTGTCGCCGGACCTGAGATAGAGCGCAACGCCGCCATACCCGGTTGCCTCCTCCTGGGCCGCGATTGCAACCCAGCCCCCGCTCATGGCCATCACCCAGGGCTGAAGGGCCCACCCGGTGGGCGGCGGAATGGAACTCACCCGCTCCCACGTACCCCCGTCGAGCGTAAACACATCGACCGCTCCAAGCCCATCTGGCGTGTTGCCAACTCCAACAAGGACGTAGTACTCGGACGTCGCCACACCCACCCCAAACTCCTCAGCGGCGCCGAGCCCCTCGACCACGACCGTGTCTTCCCACTCCCCTCCGAGGAATCGGGAAATGTAGGCGCAGCCCCTGTAACTATCAAAGCTGTAATCGCCCGTGACAGCCACATTCCAGTCCAATGCAAGAGCCCTGCCGTGGCGTACGCCCCCATGCTCGCCCCGCTCAACCGTCGTCACAGTCGGGCAGACCAAGCCCGCCCGGGCGGTCATTGACACCATGAGAACCACCATCAGGGCCACCATCATCCGAAGGGTCATTGCCGCATCTCCTCGCCCGCAGGCTGCATGAATCCACCAAGCGTACTCGCGATTTGCGGGAGAAGCCACCAGATCGATGGATCCCGCCCGCAGTCGTAGACTGCGTCCATGATGTATGAAGCCCCTCTCCTGCTGCTGGTCGCATCGACGTCTCTGACATCGGTCATCCCAGGCGCCGCACCGCAACAATGGCTGCACTACACACCCTCCAGTGGGGCAGCGAACCCGGACGGGAGCGCCAGGCCTCAACGGGTCGTCTTCCTCGCCGGCGACGAGGAGTACCGATCCGAGGAAGGCCTTCCGATGCTCGCCCGGATGTTTGCGCGTGCCGGCTTCGAGACGATCGTGCTGCTGAGCCAGAATCCCGACACTGGCGAGATCGACCCGGACAACCGCCGCCACATTCCCGGCCTGCATCTGCTCAAGGACGCCGACCTCTGCATCATGCAGTGGCGCTTCCGCGACCTGCCCGATGAGGACATGAAGCACGTCGACGACTACATCGCGTCCGGCAAACCGCTCACGGGCATTCGCACATCAACGCATGCATTCGCGATCCCTGACGAGCGAAAGAGTGCCTACGCCGACTGGTCCTGGAACAAAGGCGGCGGCTTCGGCAAGCGGATTCTCGGCGAGACGTGGGTGGCCCATCACGGGGGGCACGGCCGCGAAGCAACGCGGGGTGTGGTTGAACCAGCCAATGCCGCCCACCCTGTCCTCCGCGGTGTTGACGATGTCTTCGGCCCGACCGATGTCTATGCCATCCGCGATCTTCCGGACGACGCCACTGTTCTGCTTCGCGGCGCAATCCTCGAAGGCATGTCGCCAGATGACGTCCCAGTCACCGACGAGCGGAACACCCCCATGCACCCGGTTGCGTGGCTGCGAGAGCGAGCACTGCCCGGCGGCGGCGTACAGCGCATCTTCGTCACCACCATGGGCACCGCGCAGGACTGGTCGAGCGAAGACCTCCGGAAACTGCTGCTCAATGCTGCGCTCTGGCAACTCGGAGACGAAGTGAAGATTCCGGAAGGTGGCTGCGACGCCCCCATCGTTGGCGACTGGGACCCGTCACAATTCGGGTTCGGTACGTTTAGACCCGGCTTGACTCTGGACGACATCCGCAACGGGCATCCGCCGAGACCAGCAGACAAGTAACGTGGAGTTGACCTTTCCCCCTAAATCCAGTCCAGTCCGAGTGATAGTCTCGGGCGATG
>CAZRBV010000101.1:0-2705 GCA_964598425.1 uncultured Isosphaeraceae bacterium
GGCTTGAATAACACTGGTGTTACCAGCTTCGGCGGCCCCCGATCCAAGAAGTACTATGACAAGCCCGGCAATCACTTTGCCAGCTCGCCTAGGTTGTCCGTTGATTATTCTCAACATCAATTCCGCACCCCTCAACCATGTACAAGTATGCCGTGGCCGACCCTCCAATCAAGACCTAAACCGGCGGATCGTGCGTCATAAAGTTCAGAATTGGGCGGGTGTCTCCGCGGCACCCGTCAGGGGCTCCTTTCCGGGGCCTGAATCGCTTCTTCAAGCTCCTCCAGATAGGCCAGTATCTGCCCGAACCCTGCGGCGGGAGTGGTGTCACCCGCATCGATCAGGTGGCTGCGAACGGCATCAATCACAATGGCGGCATCCGCCCCCCGATCCAGTTCGATCAGCGATCCGGCCAGCGAAGCACCGCATCGACCGTAATCACGTAAAGCCGTCATGTCGTTCGGATGCGCTTGCAGAAACGCTTCGCCGCATACAAATGCCGCTGAGAGCACTTCAGCGGCATCGTCGCCTTCCTGCACCGCCAGCAGCATTTCGCCGTACTCCCGTTGCGCAATGCATAAATCCCGATGTGATCGCATATCGACCGAGCCATCCTCTAGCGTGTTCTGTGCCATGAGCCGCTCGGCCATGGGCAACACCTCATCTTCGCACAACGCCCGAGCTTCTTCGACGCGACCAAGCCGCAGCAGCGTTTGAGCGATGTATCTGTTGGTGAGCATGACATCTCGCTGCTCGGAGTTCCCAGCTGGCTCCGCAACCAACCGTTCGTGTCTCATTACAAGTGACGCCTCGAAGTGAGCGAGCGCCTCATCGAAGGAACCTAGTTGCATGGCGTTGCTGCCAAGTCGGTTCTTCAACACGGACAGATCTCGCAGCAGCATGGCGTCATCAGGCCAGTTGGAGCGAGCTTGCTCTGCGATGGCCACTGCCTCAAGCAGGGTTGTCCTCTTTACCGTCGAGTCCGCTGCGAGGTTTGCGTGGTCGAGTAGCACGTCGATGTGCAGCCGAGCCCGGTCGAGGCTTCTGAGTGGATCGCCAAGTTCGGCCAGCATGCCGAAGGCTTGCAGCTCGGCGGTGGCTGCGTCCCGCACGCGACCTGCACGGATGTACGCATCAACAAGCAGCGTTCGAACCCGAGTTGCCGCTTCCATCAGGCGTTCATCATTGGGCGATGCTGCTCGGAGGCTGCGTAGCGAGGCCAGCGATGCCTCCCAGGCTTCGATGGCCTCAGCGAGTTCGCCCCGGCTTCCCATCCGCATGGACCAGTGGTTGTTGCCGACAGCCTGAAGTCCTTGGGAAAGAATGAGCTGAAGGTCAGGGTCGTCTTCAGCATCGCGGCGTAGGGCATCGAGGTACTCAAGGCTGCGATCGATGATCACCTCGCGAGCGGGTTGACTGCCAGCCAGTCTCGAAATTGATTGGAAGTGCTCGACCATGTAGAAGTCGATCAGTTCGGCCACCATGCGGTTTCGCTCTTGCCGGGCAGCATCGGCGCGGGACCATTGCCATGCTGCGATGAGACTAATAACTGCGGAAACAGTCAGAAGGGTCGCGATCGTGGTCCCAAGCCGGTGGCGGTTGACATACTTCTTGAGTCGATACAACGCCGTTGGCCGAACGGCTTCAATGGGCATGCCGTCGAGGAATCGTTGAATGTCGGCGCTCATCTCGGAAGCGGCTTGGTACCGCCGGTCGCGACTCTTCTCGAGTGCCTTGAGCGTGATGATCTCAACGTCGCCCCGCAACCTTCGGTTGACAGTGCTTGGGAGGACTGGGTCGTCCTGCTGGACCACACGAACCGCTGCTTGAATCGCCTGACCACGAATATCGTAGGGCGGTACGCCACAAAGCAGTTCGTACAAGATGACGCCGAGCGCATAGACATCGCTGCGCGTATCGATCTCAAGGGGATCTCCACCGCACTGCTCGGGTGACATGTATTGCAGCGTCCCAATGAGTACGCCAACCACGGTTTCGAGCGTCGTAATGGCAATTTCGGGGTCGGTGCTGCGAGCGACGCCGAAGTCGATGATCTTGGGTTGCCCGTCTTGTGTCATGAGAATATTGGCAGGCTTGAGGTCGCGATGGATGACACCCTTGAGATGCGCGTGGCCGACTGCACTACAGATATTCGTAAAGAGTTGCAGGATGGCCTTCGTGTCAAGCGATTTGACACGTACCCACTCTGAGAGCGTCATGGCTTCGGGCACATATTCCATTGCATAGAAGGGAAGTTCGCCCTCGGGGGTACTCCATGTGCCGGCTTCGTAGATCTGCGCAATGCCTTGATGGCGAAGTCGGCCGAGGATCTGCGACTCCAGTTTGAATCGCCTGACCGCCGACGCGGTGACGGCTTGACTACGAATGACCTTGAGTGCAACGACTCGCCTTGGCGACGTTTGCTCCGCTCTATACACGACACCCATCCCGCCTGCGCCGATACGCCCCAGGATGCGGTATGGCCCAATCATCTCTGGGTCGCCGGCGGACTTGGCTGGCTGTGAACCCAGGGGGATGGTGTCCTTGTGGGGGTGGCCGGGAACCGTCACGTCTTGGGTGCCGGGCTCGGGTGTCTGCTCGTCAGGATGTTCCGGTTGTGAATGCACGACCACTCTCCAGGTGGGCCAACCTGCCTCTGCTTAAGAAGGCACGAGCATACGTTGAATGCGTGGCAATCATGCAAATAG
>CAZRBV010000102.1:0-2599 GCA_964598425.1 uncultured Isosphaeraceae bacterium
TCACTCGGCCCGCTGTATCAACCTCGCAGCGAACCGGCTGTGGCTGGGGATTCGGCGCGAAGAGGGGCCGCTGCTGGATCTGACCACTAGAAACTGAGCTGCATCTGTGTCCGCAGGAGCCAGAGACTGCCCGTGGTCGTGCCGTTCTGGCTGACCCACCACCCAGTTGGGCCCCAGGACCTGCTTCCGTACGCAAGCGCGGTCGAGGGATCGGTGAAGGACCATGTCCAATCCAGGCTGAGCTTCACGTTGGGATTGACCAGATAGTGGTTCAGTCCCAGCGTCACCATGTTGAGTTTGGCGCTTGGATCGCCCGCGAGCGACAGAGGCGCATTGCTGGCGCCGACGCCCGGGGAGAGCCATTGCCAGCGTGCATACAGTTCTGAGTTGTCAGTGACAAACAGGCCCCCGCCGACTTCAAAGCCCACCGAAGTGCCGTCGTTGTCCTGGAATCCATCAAATGTTGTGATGCCGAGGTCTTCATTCACGAGGGAATTCAGTGTGCTGCCGACACCAAGATCGTTGTCACCCGCTGTGGCGGAGGCGTACACGTTCCATCCGTTGGCCTGGTACGACACGTCGCCGCTGATGACCCAGTTGCTTCGTGACTGATCACCGTTGCGAAGATAGCCGGCGCCAATGCCTGCGAGGACGCCTGCATCGCCGGTCACGGATCCGATGCGATCGAATTGATCCCAGGTGCCATCCAGAAGAAACTCCGCTCGGCCGGTCACGCCCCAACCGTGGTTGTTGTCGATCCACCGGCCGTCGTCTACTGTGGCGTTTGATCCATTGCTTACCATTGCGCTGACTCGCGCCGAGCCAAAGTCGCCGCCGAGCCTTATCCCCTCGGTGACATTGGACGTCACCCAGTAGTACGTCTGGGCCGAGCGTTCAATCGCCTGCTGATCCTCTGCATTGACGATGAAGCCTCGGGAGACATCAATCTTCTGCTTGCCGATGCGAATCGACCAGGTGTCATCGATATTCCAACCCGCGTACGCCCATTCAAGTGGCCCACTTGAGAGGCCTCCGCCTGATCGTGTGCCGTTGTACTGAATGGTGTAGGGATCGCCAGCTGCGCCCGTGCCGCCGATGACCCACGAGTCGGCATCCCTGAAGTCGCTTTGAAATCCACCGCCGTTGTACGGCGTGTACTCGACTCTGGCACTGAAGAAGCTGTCGCCAGGCATGGTTCCCGACAACTGCGTCATCATGCGGGTGGTTTCAAAGCCGAAGGCTGTGTTGTGATTAACGGAGATCGGGTTGGATGAGGCCGATGCCAGCGTGGCCGTGCCAACACCGGGATAGGTTCGGGTGACTCCGACCGCGCTTCCTGACTGATGGCCAACATTCCAGCGCTGCTGGAGGAGCCCATTCATTTTCAGGGACCACTGCCCATCCTCGCTTCGGATGAAGAAGCCCTTGTCGTAGCCGGAGGTGGCGCCGCTACCTTGCAGTGTTGCTCGAGTATCGGCATCCGCCAGAACGTCCTGAACGATGCCTTTGATCTGCTCACTTCGCTCCTGGGTCATCCAGTCGGCGCCCTGCTTCATCGTAAGATCGGAAATGTGCTCATCTGCGGTGTTGATGCGAGCTTCGGCAGCCTCAAGTCGATTCAGAAGCGACTGAATCGTGGTTGCGTCCGACGGCATGGCTGCAGGTGACGCAGCGGCAGCCGTGTGAAGGATCGTGGCTCCGGCCATCAGGATGAATTGCATGTGTCAACCTCCAGTGGTTGGGTGTTCATTCGATGAGTGAGAATCGCTAGGGGCAACTGCCCCACCGGGAGAGCAGCACGAGGGCATCAAAGACATTGACGAGGTTGTCTCCGTCGAGGTCGTGGTCCACGTCGACGTTCTCCCAGGCGAGCAGGAGCGATCGCAGATCGGATGCTGTCACACTGTTGTCATAGTCGAAGTCGCCGGGGCAGGTTGGATCGCAGGTCTCGGCGACTGTGTTGTCATGCACGTCAGTCCACGTGCCGGAAATCTGCATCGATCCACCGTCCAGCGTCGTGCCGTTGCTGCACACGGTGGTGCCAACGAGCGTGCTGGTGCTTACCAGGTCGAGGTAGATCCCACCGCCATCAACCGACGCGTGATTTGCTGTGACGTGACAGTCAGTTAGGGTGGGGGCGCACCACGCTGCGTAGATGCCGCCGCCGGACTCTGAGGCTGTGTTGCCGGCAATGCTGCATGCGTCCAGGGTGTGGCTGCCCTCATACATGGACATGCCGGCACCGGACTCGCTCAGGTTGTCGTGAATCGCGCAGCGGTCAAGTTCACTGTCGCACCCATAGAGTCCCACGCCGCCGCCTACGCTGGCCAGATTCTCCGAAACGGTGCAATCAGCCAGTGTGAGGGTGCATTCGGCGGCGCCAATCCCTCCACCGCCGAGCGCGGTGTTGCTCTGAATGGTACACTCGGAAACTTGGACAGTGCTCTGGTACATCGCGATGCCGCCGCCACCACCACCGTCGGCCGTGTTGGCTTTCACCCGGCAGTGTGTCACGGCGAACTCACTTGACTCAACGAAGAGGAGGCCGCCACCGGCGGCTTCGCCGTCTAGTCCACCAGAACTTCGATTGCCTCGAATG
>CAZRBV010000103.1:0-2408 GCA_964598425.1 uncultured Isosphaeraceae bacterium
GTGATTGGGAAGGGCGCCTTGGAAGGGGCGTGGGCCGTTGTCGCCGATCGTGCGAAGGCGGGAGATCTTCGCGGCGCACAGCGTCGGTCCACTGCCCGTCGCGTACGCGGTCATGGGCGTGACGCCGTCGCCGTAACTCATACCGACGGCCGAGGCCATCTTTCCGCCCGGTCCGATGAGTGTGAGCGGCGTGTCGTCCTGCACGACCTCGAACTTGACGACGTACACGGCGTCCGGATCGGTGGTTGGGTCGAGGCGGTTGCCAAAGGCGCCGAAGATCACGACCGTGCTGCGTTCGTTGAACTCGAAGTTGGGGAAGATCGACGCGGCCTCGGGCGTCACGACCGAACCGTCGCTCAGCGTGACGGCGAAGTCGGTGGGGTCGACGGTGCTGGGCTGCACGGGCCACGAGAACTCGGTGGGGTAGCCGTCGAGGCCGAAGACGAAGCGGCCATAGGAGATCCAGGTCGTGATCGGCGATGCGGCGGAGGTGTACGACCGCAGCGGTACGTCGTCGCCCGGAACGTCGTTCCACGTGCCGCCCGCCGCGCGGCAGATCCACTCGCCGAATCCGGGGATGCTCAGGCCCGGCACGCCGATGATGTTCGTGAAGCCCAGGCCAGAAGCGAGAATGCGGGGCTCGGTGTCCCAACAGTCGGCATTGATCAGGATGTCCTGCTTGAGGAGTCGGTAGGTGGGTGAGGACGAGATCCACGAGAGCGGGCCGCCGAGGGATGTGGCGGCAAACGCTCCCACCGCGAGGGTGGTTGCAAGGGCGGCGTTGGGCATGAATGAGGTCCTCTTCCTCTGAACGCTCCAGTATGGTAGGTCGCTTGCGTGGGTCAAGGAAATTTGTTGGCCGCCCGCCGCGGCCTCAGTAGCCTGTGGGTCGATTGAAGGAGGGCCGAGGCAGATGTGGTTGGCATGCCTAGCGGCGGTTCTTGCAACTGGAGTATCCGGAGGTGTTGCGTCCGCCGCGATCGACGGCGTCACGGGCGGCCATTTCACCGCTGGCGACGGCGCCAGCGTGCAGTTCTTCGAGCACGGGCCGGCCGATGCGCCGACACTTGTGATTTCTCCGGCCTTCACCGGCTCGGCCCGCTCGTATGCGCGGCGCTTCGGCGAGCGGCTGCCGGACTACCACGTCGTCGCCATTCAACTCCGCGGGCACGGCCGCGGCGGTGGGTGCGACTGGGGCGATCTGGACTGGTGCTCGGACCAGCAGGCGCCGGATGACGGTCGGTACTACGGCATGCGGATTGCGCGGCTCGCAGAGGATGTCCGCGAGGCGGCGCACTTTCTGTGTCTCGATCGCTTCGTGCTCGCCGGGCACAGCCTCGGTGGCAACGTGCTGTACTCGTACGTCAGCCAGTTCGGCACCCGGCGTCTGAACGGCCTCTTCATCTATGACCAGTCGCCCAAGAACCTCGAGCCGGGCACGGCGGCCGACGCCACATTCCCGACCGAGTATGCCTCGTACCCGATGGACGCCTTTCTCGACATGGTGGCGGAATTGCCCGAGTGGACGGATGAGGATGGCTATGTCAACGTTGAGGCCGGCGTGACGCAGATGCTCGGCGGAGTCGATGGCCAGCCATCGGTGCTCGACCCCGACGATCCGCAGGCGTCGTTCGTGATGACGATTGATGCGTGGAACCGGTGGACAGACTTTTCATACCGGCTCAATGGCAAGATGCTCAGCCTGCTCTTCTGGAACACGCTGGTGTCGACCTACACCGATGTGATGACCACGATTCGGGAGTCCGGCGTGCCTGTGCTCATTTACGGCGGCAAGGTGAGCATCGTTCACTGGGAGGTCATGCAGTGGGTACACGAGGAGATCCCGGGCAGCACGTTCATGCTCTTTGACGAGTCGGTGGGCGTGCACGCAGCACATCTCAACCCGGAGCCCTCACGCAGCGTGTTCTATGACGGTGTGCGGACGTTTCTGGATGGGCTCAGTCCATGCGCGGCCGACATCTCGGGTGATGGTCTCGTTGGAGCTGACGACCTTCTTGCAGTTGTCGGATGCTGGAACGAAAGCGGCGGGGCGTGCAAAACCGCCGACTGCGACGGCGACGGCACCATCGGAGTGGCCGACGTCATGGTGATCCTCGCCCGATGGGGCCCCTGCGGCCCCTAGCCCATCGACCGCCGGTCACTTTATCTGTCTGTCACAGCACGACTTACAAAAACCGCAGTTTTGTAACCCCTTGTGGCGCAACGACATAAAGTGACCGGCGGTCGATGTGGTTTGGCTTCCTGCAGCGTAAAGAAGATCTCTCCGTTGAGCAGTTCGTCTCTGAGCTTGCCGTTGAAGCTCTCGCAGTAGCCGTTCTCCCATGGACTTCCCGGCTCGATGAAGAGCGTCTGCACGCCTACTTTGCCAAGCCAGTCACGCACTGCAT
>CAZRBV010000104.1:0-2280 GCA_964598425.1 uncultured Isosphaeraceae bacterium
TGGGGCAGGTCATCGAGGACACGTTCAATGTCACCGCGAAGGGGCGGCAGGTGCTTGGTGGCAGCGTTCCATACGGTCGCCATGTTGATGCTCATGTAGTCATGGCTCAGCACGTCGCGAAGCGCCGCCGCCTGCCGCCATGGGACATCCGGATGCCGGGCGCGAAGCTCAGTCGAAACGCGTTTGCTCGCTTCGCCGATGATCTCCAGGCACCGGATGACGGCATCCTGCGTCTTCAGGTCTCCCATGAAGGACGCCCGGGACTGCGGGAGATACTGCTCAATCCGGTCGATGGCGGCGAGCATGTGATGCAGCGCTGCAGCATCGCGGCTCACAGTGAGACGGCCTCCTGCTCGATGGTCGGCTTGATCAGTGGATCGATCGATGCGTCGCTGAGTACGTCGACCTTGGCGCCCAGTACCGTGCTTGCCGACTCTGAGAAGTTGATCAGATCAAAGAGCGAGCAGTCTTCATCGCACCGCACAAGCAGGTCGATGTCGCTGCCCCGCGTCGAGTCGCCCCTCGCCACCGAACCGAAGACCCGCACATGCGAGAGGTGGTGGGCCGCTGCGATGTCGAGAATCGCCTGGCGTTTGCGGCCGATGCTCGCAAGCGTCGGCGCACGCGACGTCGTACCCGTTCTGGTTTCAACCACTGCGAGATAGGGCGCCATGACGCGTGACACACGGTTCAGCCGCGCGTACGTGGCCAATCTGTGCATGTCGCCCGGGAAGGATTCCTGCAACGCCCACAGTGCCTGGATCGCGACATCCTCGCCAATCTTGTTGCGGTACTTGAAGCAGTCGGCGACCGTCTTGGCCGGATCGGTCACCGTGATCGGTATGCCGCCATGGTGCGCCTGCGTCTGCCCCGCTTTGAGTGTGCCCGGTGACATGCGGACGAACCGGATGTCATGTGGGGCTGCGGCGGGTTTCCAGGCGCGGTTCCCGATGGCCATCCACACGTGGGGGGGTTGCTGCGGAATCAGCGCGTGCAGGTGGAGCGCGGACTGGAGGCACACAACGCCCTGCGGAACCCGCCTCGACCACTGCGCCAGATCAGATGCAGCGGGCCCCTCATCCTCGGCGAGCTGGTACAGCCCCCGCCCAACCCGGATGAGCATGTGCCTGGCATGAAGCTGGTAGATCACCTGCCTGGGGATGCCCTCCGCAATGAGGTCCCGTGGTCGCAGCAGAGGCTGCGAGGCAGCCAGTTGGCGTACGGCTTCGGTCACGTCGGCGAGGTCGGGAGTCACGCCCAGAGCATATCAATACCACAGAGAAAAACAAGAAAATACAAGGAAATGCAACTTCCCGCGTCCCCAGCAGCGTGCTATGGGTCAAGAAATGTCGGAGGATCCTCGCAGCTGAGGTGTTGCGCAGCGGTGGGCGAATCCCTGCAGGCTGTGGCGGGATGGCAAGCCACGGGGCAAGCCACGGCCGCATATAGGCGGATGCCGCCGCTAGAGCGTGGTGCCAATCACTTCGTAGGCGACCGCCTGAACGGCGTTCGGTTCGAGTTCCTTCGCCCGTGTGACGGCGTCTTCTGAGGTCTTCGCCTTCACGTGCAGTTCCCGCTCGCCCCATACTCCCCACACTTTGACCCGCCAAATGAACAGTACCTCCATGGAAGCCACCTCTTCAATTGTTTGTACGTTTGCACCGTGGGATCACGGCAAGGATCCTTTGAAGTTCAGCTATTGGCGGCTAGCCGCCGCAGCCGTTCCATGCGATCGACGTCGCCACCATCGGTGGTACGTCGGAGCAAGGCCAGGGGAGTTCCCCGAAGCGGTTCGCCCGCATACACATGCCACCCAGTTGCTGCTATAGCGGCTTGACCTTTCCCCGGCAGTTCGGGCACACGGTCGTGCCTGTTGCGTCCTTCTGGCGGCACGACTGGCACTTGACGTCCCCGCACTTCTCACACATGGATACCAGACCGTGGTTTCCGCACTTGGGGCAGTTCCCATATCCCATCACGAACTCCTCTGTGACTTGCCTTGACCAGACTCGAATGGCTGGACTCGGCTCCCTAGATCCATGCGTCAGTGAGCAGGGTGGGCGGAAGTGATACGGGTGATCTGTTCAGCTTCCATCGTGGCCATCTGGCACGAGCATCGGATGTCAGCCCCAGCAGTCGCCCCTGGCCACCTCGAGGCTCGACAGAAGAAGTGATTCGTTCCCGGCACCATGATCGAGCGCCACCTTCTACCCGAGGGGTGATGTGACCACCGGCAGCCGATGCACCCGCCGCCGCTCGTCACCGACAAGCAGGTCGCCG
>CAZRBV010000105.1:0-2267 GCA_964598425.1 uncultured Isosphaeraceae bacterium
CGGGGCGTGGATTGATGGTCGCCCATGCCTCAAAGAATCCGTCGCCGAAGTCACCTTTGTCCATGGATGGACCGATGTGCACCGAGGGATCGACCCGCTTCACTTCGGTGACGACCGCGTCGTAGAGTTCGGCGAACTCCTGCGGTGTTCCGGTCCACCAGCCCTGCGCATTGACGTTGTACCCGGGTTCGTTCCATACGATCCAGTCTCCGATTCGCCATCCTTCGTGCCACGGTCCCCACGTCGCTTCATCCCAGTTCCAGCCCTGATTGAAGTGCGCGATGATTCGGCCACATACCGCCGCAAACTCCAGCGGCGGAGGCGGGTGCGCCCAGTCGCACCCTTCGAGGTTGATGTTGCCCTTGCTGAAGCCGAATCGGCCGATGACGTCGGTGACGCCGATCGTTGAGGCAACGAACCGATCCGCAATCGTGAAGTCATAGTTCGCCGGATGATCAACATCGGCGTCATACGACGGCCATGGCGTCCAGATCGCGTTGATATCGATCGCGCCTGCGCCGTGCGGGCGGACGGCCGGAATATCGACCTGCTCAAATCGCTCGGTGAAGTCGGCCGTCCACCAGTTCGGGTAGTTATCGCAGGCCGCCGAGCCGTCTCGCCACCACTTCTCCACAAGCGGACCGTTGACGGTGCCGTGGATGCGAGGAATCACGCCGATCGTCTGATCTGCATGGACTTCGACGACGGGAATCTCGCTCGCCAGTACCGATTCACCCGCGCACAACACCAGAACACTCACTACACACCGATCCATCGCTTTGGCTCCTGTTCATCAGGATCCTACGATTTCACTCCGGGTGCGCAGCCAATCCAATCATTCTCTTCTTCGAGAGATACTGGCTGTACGGCCTGGATCTCAGGTGCGCCGAGTCCGTTGGTGGCCCTGAATTGATGGAACCGCCGAGTCATTCAGGGGCACGGGCCCCAGTTGCCAATAACCGTGAGGACGTCACCGACACCTACACTGCCGTCGCCATTGGTGTCGCCCGGGCACGGAAGCGTCGGGCATTCCAGATCGTCGCACATGACGCCCACGCCCGCGAAGGAGCCTGCGGCGGCGAAGCAGTCTTCGAGCGTGCCGGGCAGGCACGTGCCTTGAATGCAGCAGCCGCCGAGCGGGACGTCGGAGATGCGTTCGACCTTGACGTTGTCGAAGAAGAGACCATGGCCGTCACCACCCGCGTGGGCGACGAGGATGGAGGCCTGCGTCTCGCTTGTCACGGTGAAGGTATAGGTGAAGATGTAGGACTCTGGCGAGATGTCGGCCTGTGTGATCGTGGCGCCGACGAACGCGCCGAGGGTGATGCCGAAGGCGTTGTTGGCAGGGCCACCCTGGTCGTTGTAGCCGGGGACATCAAAGGACAGCGCGTAGCCGCCTGGGGTGAGCGTGAACTCATCGCTCTGCATCGTGCCCGCGTTGCCGCAGGATCCGTCGAGATCGAGGTAGTGGTTTCCCTCGTACCAGTCGCCGTAGTAGTGGTTTCCCTCGACAGCAAAATAGAGATCAACGCAACCGTCCACGACCGTCCATTGCGCGAAGTCGGTGTAGTTGGTCCCATTTCCTTCTTCCTGATCGAAGTTGTCGAAGAAGACGATGTTGGAGGGCGGGGCGTATTCGATGAGGTAGGAGGAAGGGGATGCATGGCTGTAGTCGTTCCACTGATTCGTTGTTCCATACCAGCATTGCCCGTGGTCCTCCCCCCCAGAGTTATTCGGCTCGCTGTAGTCCGGCGAGTCCGTGTTCTGCCAGAGCCCGAACCAAGGTTCAAAAAGACCTAGATCAAAGACCGACTTGAGAAAGGCGTCCTCTTTCGGGCTGGTGATCGTGGCGAGGTAGCCGCCCCGCGCTTCCGCCGCCGCCTTGGCGTCCGGCCACGTGATGTTGCCCGAGTCGATGAGTTCGTACGAATGCCCGTTCCCGCCGTCCGCTTCGGCCCATTCGAATGGGCCGTAGGAGGTCTCGCCCCCGAGCGCGATGCCCGCCGGAAGCAGGGCCAGCCCACAGATCAGCCCCAGAATTACCTCATGTGTGTGTGTGTGTGGCCTGCATGAGCCTCGCTCCTCGTCTTCATCCTCAATCCCGCTCGCGACGGACAGAACTCCCTGCCCACCGTCCACTTACTCATGCGTCAGGCCCCCTTTACGAGGCCCGCAATTTCCGCCAAATCGCATAGAAATCTCCCGGAGCCACCCCAATGCTGGACACCCACCAAATCGCCCTCACGGCCCCAAGAACGACGATTCTG
>CAZRBV010000106.1:0-2242 GCA_964598425.1 uncultured Isosphaeraceae bacterium
ATGGCTCGTGGCACTACGAACTGCGACAGATACTCGCTACCTCCTGCCTTGGCCCCAACACCGGACATACCGAAACCACCAAAGGGTTGGCGGCCAACGAGGGCGCCCGTGCTTGTGCGGTTGAGATAGAGATTGCCAACTCGAAACTCTTTTCGAGCATATTCAAGGTGGGCGGGCCTGCGACTGTATACGGCGCCAGTGAGTCGGTACTCGGTGCTATTGGCAATTTCAATTGCTTCTTCAATTGTGGCCGCGTGCATGACGGCGAGCACTGGACCAAAGATCTCTTCGCTTGCAAGTCGGTGCTGCGGCTGGATGCCGGTAAAGACGTGCGGCGCAACAAATGGTTTGCCTTCTGCTTCGGTAAGCCCGTCTGGAATCGGTGCAGTGGCAGCAAGCGTGCCTTCCTCGCTGCCGATGGCGATATAGGAGCGGATCTTTTCGGCAGCTTGCTCGTCAATCACCGGGCCGATATCGGTGCCTGGTGCAAGCGGATCGCCGACAATCAACGTCTCAACTGAGGGCAGCAATCGCTCGATAAAGGGCTCAAGGGCTGCGCCGACCACAATGACCCGGCTGCATGCGGAGCACTTCTGACCTTGGAAATTGAACGCGCTGGCTCGCACACCAAGCACTGCTTCGTCGAGATCCGCAGAAGTGTCGACGATGATGGCGTTCTTGCCGCCCATTTCGCAGATCACTCGCTTGACGTGGCCTTGCCCCTCCGGGACCACACCACATGCCTGCACAATGTCGAGCCCAACGGCCTTGGACCCGGTGAATGCGACGAGCGATGTCCGAGGGTCGCGTACGAGATGTGCTCCAACTGTCTCGCCCGCGCCAGCCAAGAAGTGCAGAACGTTGCGTGGTACGCCTGCCTCATGAAGCATGTCCACAAGCAGCTTGGCGATGAAAGGAGTCTGTTCAGCGGGCTTGACAACGACCGGATTTCCCGTCACGAGCGCCGCGACGGTCATGCCGCAGCAGATGGCCAGCGGAAAATTCCATGGGCTGATCACCACGGCGACGCCGCGTGGCTCGTGGAATTCGGTGTCGAGTTCGCCGATGTAGGCGCCGAGACGATGAGGCTCAAAGAGGGCGATGGCTTGCCGCGCGTAGTACTCGCAGAAGTCGATGGCTTCGCACACGTCAGCATCGGCCTCTCGCCAAGTCTTACCTGACTCGCGAATCATTACGCAGGCCAACTCATCTCGCCTTGATCGCATGATGGCGGCGCACCGGATAAGTGTCGCGGAACGCTCGCGTGGGCTGGTATCTCGCCATGCGGGGAATGCTGCATGCGCTGCGCGAAGGGCTGCGTCGGCCTGCGACACAGTGGCATCAATGGCAACTGTTTGAGTAGCGGAGGTGTTCTCGATGGCTGCTTGGAACTTCGACCTCGCCTCTGAGCGAGAGAAGTCGCGGAGTGGTTCCGTGCAGAATGGTCGGTTATCACCGACACCTTCTACGGCTGCGGAAAGCGCATGACGTTCTGGGGCTTCATCCATGTGAATGAGACCTGGATCAGTCTTGATGTCAGAGCCATGTGGCGAGGCAAGAAGCGTGGCTGCGCCTGCTGAGCCAACGGCACTGCCACGCAACCATGACTCATTAGACGTGTTCTCGAGTAGACGCCGGACGAGATAGGCCATGCCCGGAATCATTTCACCAACGGGGACGTACTCTCGCAGTCTCAGGCCTCGCTCGACCGCTACTGCTTTGAGTTGGTCCGCCATACCGTGCAGCATTTGTAACTCGATCGCAGCAGGCGGGAGCCCACGCTGTTCGAGCAGGGCCATGGCAACTGCGATGGAGCGAAGATTGTGCGATCCCAAGGCAAGTTTGACGCCACCTTCGTCTGGCGAAGTTGGAATGCCCTTGATGAATGCAGCCGTCATACGCTCAAAGCATGCGTCGGTGTCTTGCTTTCGTGACCAGACTGGTACTGGCCAGCCATGCATCTCTGCCTCGATCGTTTCAGCATCCCAATAGGCACCCTTGACGAGCCGGACCGTGACTTGTCGTCCGGTGCGTTGGGCCCACTGGATGACACGCTGGGCATCCTGATCGCCGCTTCTGAGGTAGGCCTGCATGGCCAATCCGGCCGTGAAGTCGACTTCCTCGCAGCATCGCTCAAAGAGATTGAGCGTGAGGTCCTTGAGCGCGTAGTGCTCCATGTCAAAGTTGACAAGCACACCTCTCCGCGCGGCCTGCTCCAGAATGGGCTGGAGCGCATCAACGA
>CAZRBV010000107.1:0-2120 GCA_964598425.1 uncultured Isosphaeraceae bacterium
GGATCATCGACCCGCCCTCTCGAGGGCATCTCGAGTGGAGCGCGTGGATCCTCGCGGCCTATCAGGTGCTCAGGCCGCGATTCGATTCGGACGGGGAGACCATCGACTATCTCGGCGACGCTTCGATGCGAGGATTCGACACGCCGCTGATGCGGCTTGGCGTACGGCTCGTGCTGCGGGCCTGCAAAGGAAACCTCGGCCGCACGAAGGCGGTACTCGCCTCCATGCTCACACAGTACGGCGCCAGTTTCGATTGGGCGATGCTTGAGCAGGACGCCGAAGTCGACATGCAGATCAGCCGTTGTTTCTACGTCGACTTCTTCCGAGCGCACGATCTTCCGCAGCTCACGACCGTGCTTTGCCGACTCGACTCGCTCTGGTTTGATCGAATTGACTCACAGAAACACGGCTTGCGGTTTGACACGTCCCGCTACCAGACCATGTCGCGAGGGGCGGATCGGTGCGTGTTTCCGATTGTTGAAGTGACGGTGGGCCAATCGGGCTGACTGACTGCGGCGGTGCGCTACCCAGACTTTGGGAGCGGAATCACTTCTTGAGCGAGGGCGTCACCCTCGCTGTCAAGAACCGAGTCCAGTTCGTAGTCCATCTGAAGCCCCATCCAGAACGCAGCGGAGTTTCCGAAGAAGAGCGAAAGGCGAACAGCCGTATCTGCCGTCATCCGCCGCGTTCCATGCACAATCTCATTGATCCTGCGAGGCGACACGCCGATACTCCGAGCAACCGATGATTGGCTCAGCTCCATCGGAATGAGGAACTCCTCCAGAAGAACTTCCCCAGGGTGAACCGGTGTCAGCTTCGTGTGTGTCGCCATCATGCAGCCTCTTCAGTGGTAATCCACGATCTCAACGTCATACGCGTCGCCCGAACGCCAGACGAAGCAGATCCGGTACTGCGCATTGATGCGAATGCTGTGCTGGCCTCGCCGATCCCCCTTGAGCAACTCGAGCTGGTTGGCTGGCGGCACGCGGAGGTCCGTCAATGACACCGCGTTGTGGATCATCCGCAACTTTCTCAGCGCGACACGGTGAATCGTGTGAGGGATCCCCTTGACTCGCTCCCTGACAAAGAGCCGCTCGGTCATTCGACATCTGAAACTCCGAATCACTGCCATAATATAACGCATAACGTTATGCGACAAGCTGAACTCGCCAGAATTCTCTCAGTTTCACAGGCGGTCACCCCCCTCTGTCCGCGAGGCGCGGACATCTCTCCCCTGCTCTCCCCTGCGGGGAGAGGGGGAGAGAAGTGAGGGCAAGGGCAGAGAGGAATGTGTTCCGTGCAAGCGGACGCAACCAACTGCACCGCGATCACCCCCCGCTGTCAGCGAGGCGCGGACATCTCTCCCCAAGGGAGAGAACAGGACAGCGGCCGCTGCCTGTGAACTTCTTCACACTTGCATCGCCAGAAACGGCGCGGCATGATTGTGGTGGGAGCCAGTCTCCCCCGGGAGGTGCGACATGCCAACTGTTTCCTGTTATCTCGATCGAAGCGATCGCAGACCGCTTATCTCGTGCCCGCTGGGCGACACCGTGCTCGACGCCGCTCGCCGAATGAACGAACATCACATCGGGGCACTGCCGGTTCTCGATGGTGAGCAACTTGCCGGAATCTTTACCGAGCGAGATGTCCTGCAGCGCGTTGTGGCAGAGGGACGTGATCCTTCATCCACCGCCGTCGCTGACGTCATGTCCGCGCCCGTCACCACAGCGGCGCCGAACGCGCCCCTCACGCTGCTCCGAACGCTCATGCGCGATGCGCACATTCGGCACATCCCAATCGTCGAGAACGGCATTCCAATTGCCATGATCTCTATTGGAGATCTCAACCGCGCCCAGGCAGACGAGCAGGACGCCACCATTCACGCACTCGAAGCCTACGTCACGATTCGATGAGCCCTGACCCTCGCAATCCATCGATGCACCACTGAATGTGCTCGGCGGGCTCAAGGCCCAACTCCTCGCATCCGGCGGCAATGTCGTCTCGGCTCACTGCGGCTGCAAAGTTCGCCGTCTTGAGCTTCTTGCGAACCGACTTCGGTGTCAGCCCGTCAATTCCTCCAGGCCGGACCTTGCAGCATGCAACAACAAACCCCGCGAGTT
>CAZRBV010000108.1:0-2104 GCA_964598425.1 uncultured Isosphaeraceae bacterium
TGGTTGTGGGCGAATGGGCATGTCATGTCCGAAGAATAGGATATTCTTATCCGTTTCTCAAATAAGAATTGGGGCAGACCTGTGACGGGCCGCCCACAAGCCTGCCATGAGACTTCGCCCCCAACTCCGGACACCCACCAAACCGCCGCAGCAGGACCAAGAAGACCGATTTGCCGGCAGTTGGTGGGTGTCCAGCAATCACTCAGCAATCACTGGCAATCACTCAGTTGGTGGGTGTCCAGCAATCACACTCAGTTGGTGGGTGTCCAGCAATCACAAGCAATCACAGCAATCACAAGCAATCACAATTCGTACCGCCTCTATCGGCTTTCGCTCCGGACGTTGCGGGCGGCTCGCCAGATGGATCGGATGATGGCGAGCCCTGCGAGGCCAAAGCCGGTTGCCAGGGTGGCGTAGCCGATCTTCCAGAGGGTGACGCCGGGAAACTCAAAGGACGCGAGAAAGCCGTAGGCGCAGAAGGCCGCAAGCAAGAACATCAGCACACTTGCAGCGAGCCGCATACACACCGCGGCGCCGGACTGGCGGGCATCGTCGTGCATCACGAAGAAGGTATCGCCTCCGAGTAACCCCGGGATGACTCCGCATGGAATGCTGAGCAACTCCGGCGCGACTCCGAGCAACTCCGTACACCCACCAATCAGCCGCTACCGCTTTGAGCATGCCGATTCAGAGGCAGTTGGTGGGTGTCCTCAGTTGTCCTCAGTTGTCCCGATGCGAGATGCCCTGCGGACGAACACTTCCTGTGATTCAGCGGCCATCCATCAAACGGCCCCAGTAAACTCTGGTCTTGAGGCGGATTGGTGGGTGTCCGAGACTCACTCGAGACTCACTCGAGACTCACCCAAGGTTCACTTCCCTCGAGACTCGACTGACGCTCAGCGCGTCACGCTCGTGCCCTTGAGCAGTGAAGCCGAGCACAGCGCCCAACCCCACTCCACCGGCCTCTTCGCCCGCCTCCTCCACTTCGCCAGACCCCGACCCCCCACTGCTACCATCGCCTCATGCCAGGAGAAAGCACTCCGTCCTGTCGGTGGGGCATACTCGGCACGGCCCGAATCGCCCGCAAGACCGTCTCGGCGATGCATGACGCGGCACGGACCGAACCTGTTGCCATTGCGAGCCGGGACATGACGCGCGCAGACGCGTTTCGTACCCAGCATCAGCTTGAGCGGTCATTTGGCTCATACGAAGCGCTGCTCGCGGATCCTTCCCTTCATGCCGTCTACCTTCCGCTGCCCACCAGCCTCCACCGAGACTGGACCATTCGCGCGGCCGAATCAGGCAAGCATGTCTTGTGTGAGAAGCCTCTGGCGCCAAGTGTTGCTGACGCCACTGCAATGATCGACGCCTGCGCTGCCAACAACGTGCAACTGATGGATGGCGTCACTTTTGTTCATCATGCGCGGCTTCGGGCCATCCAGTCACACCTGCCGGAACTTGGTGACCACGTGGGATACATTGCAAGCGCCCACTCATTCAGAGGCACTGCAACATTCTTCGAATCGAACATCCGCGTCTCCGCAAGTACAGAGCCGCTCGGCGCGATCGGTGACCTTGGGTGGTACAACGTTCGACTGTCGATCGAACTCGCCGACGGCGTGTGCCCTGAGGCGGTCCGCTGCGTGGCGCATCATCGCGTCAACGGCGTCCCGACGCACGCCACAGCAGAACTGCTCTTTCCCACCGGCATGGTGTCAACATTCCACTGCTCGTTTCATCATCCACGGCGGCAATGGGCAGAAGTGTGTGGCGAGTGCGGCGTCCTGCGCATCAACGACTTTGTGCACAACACCGCCCCCGATGCAGCCTTTGAACTGGAAACCGCAGCGACGGAGATCAACGCAGCCCCGACTACGCAGAAGATCCTCGCTCCCGGCACACCCGAAGTTGTTCAGATGCTCGAGACGTTTTCGTCGATCGCCCTCGGGCACACGCCGGTCGACCCGGCCTGGCCTCGGGCGTCTCTCTGCACGCAGGTTGTTGTAGACGGGCTGATGTGCTCAGCCGAAAGCGATGGGGCGCGGGTCGAGCTTCCGATTCGGCGCGTATGAACTACCGGGCCATTCCGGACACCCACCAAACC
>CAZRBV010000109.1:0-2097 GCA_964598425.1 uncultured Isosphaeraceae bacterium
CAGCAAGAGAGACGCCCCATGCACCTCAAGAGCCTGATCGCCGCGGCGATCATCCCGACGTCGGCAGCAGCCGCTGAACACATCATCATCGACATGACAGCGCGACCAGACACGCAGCAGATCCTGCCAGGCGCCGAAACCGTGACGTGGGAATACGAAGCCACCCTCGTCGCTGGCCCTGAAGGAACGGTGACCCCCGTCGAAGGTTCGTACCTCGCGCCGACAATCACCGTGCAGACCGGCGACCACGTCACGATCAACTTCCACAACGAACTTGAGCACGAAACGTGCACGCACTGGCACGGGCTGGACATCCCTGATCCGGCCGACGGCCACCCCAAGGACGCCATGCCCGCTGGCGGCACCTACACCTACGACTTCATCGTCCGCAACCGCGCCGGCACCTACTGGTACCACCCGCACCCGGACATGATGACGGGCGAGCAGGCCTACCGCGGCCTGGCCGGGTACTTCATTGTGACCGATCCCGCCGAGCAGGCGCTTGAGCTGCCCCGCGGCGCGCAGGACATTCCACTATGCCTGCAGGACGCCTCCTTCGACGGCGGAAACCAGTTCACGTACAGCCCCAACATGATGGGGTTCTTCGGCAGTACGCTGCTGGTCAACGGCAACCCGGACGTCACCATCCCTGTCTCGACACGCGCCCACCGCTTGCGCGTACTCAACGGCAGCCAGTCCCGCATTTACAAACTCGCCTTCGACGACGGCACGCCTGTCGTCGCCATCGCGACCGACGGCGGCATGCTCGAAGACCCACTCGAACTGCCCTACGTCATCGTCGGTCCGGGCGAGCGTGTGGAGCTCTGGGCGGACTTCACCGACAAGAGTGTCGGCGACGTCGTCACGATGGAGACGCTGTCATTCAGCGGCGCTGGCGCTGGCCAGGGCGAAGTACATGACGTCGTCCGCTTCGAAGTGACCACCGAGGAAGCGGAGACGATCACGCTCCCGGCGTCATTCGGCTCGATCGGCGAGACGCTCTCCTACGCAGACGTCACCAGTGCGAAGTCCTGGCCCATCACCATGGCGCAGATGACGTTTATGATCAACGGCGGATTGTTCTCGATGTACTACGCCGCGGAGAACGAGCAGGTGATCGGCGACACCGTGGACGAAATCACCATCACGAACACCTCCGGCGCGCCGATTGCGCACCCGATGCACTTCCACGGCCGGCAGTTCCAGATCCAGAGCCGCACGGTCGCATCGTCCGATCAGGCCAACTGGAACACCGTCAAGGACGGCTACATCGACGACGGCTGGAAGGACACGTTCGTCATTATGCCGGGCGAGACGGTGAAGTTTCTCGTTCGGTGGGGCAAGCACCCCGGGCTCTTCGTCTACCACTGCCACAACCTGCCCCACGAAGACATGGGGATGATGCGGAACTTCGAAGTGTCCGCGCCGACGTGCCCGGCAGATCTTGACCGCGACGGCGTTGTCGGCGTGAACGATCTGCTCGACCTGCTCAGTGGCTGGAACACACCATTCGGCGACACAACCGGCGACGACCTCACGGACGTCAACGACATTCTCGCCACGATCGAGGCGTGGGGTTCCTGCGGCTGACGCTGCTATTGACGCGGCAGCAGGGCTCCGAACCCGGCGGCAGCCCGGTCCACTTGGCTGCGGGCCTGCGGCACAACACTCGTCATGCCAAAGAACCCGTGCACGAGACCTTCGCACACGACGCACTCCACATCGCCGCCCGCCTCCCGAAGGCGGGCGGCGTACGCGCAGCCCTCATCATGCAGGGGATCGTGTTCGGCAACGACGACCATGGCAGGTGGTAGCGCTCTCAGCGTCTTTGCGAACATGGGTGAGATGCTGTCCAACTTCCTGTCCACGCCAGGCGGAAGGTAGTGGTCATAGAACCATCGCATATGAGATCCGTGCAACACCGGCCCGTCGGCGTAGGTTCGCATGGACGCTGATGTGCGCACTGCATCGGTCGCCGGGTACACCAGGAGTTGACTGGCGGGCGGCTTGCTGCCGGTGTCCCGCGCCGCCAGCGACGCCACAGCGGCCAGGTTGCCCCCGGCGCTGGCGCCGCCGATCGCCACGACGCCGCACTCC
>CAZRBV010000110.1:0-2093 GCA_964598425.1 uncultured Isosphaeraceae bacterium
GTCTCCTACCGAAGTGGCCATGATACCCACCGCGGAATCGCGGGGCCATTTCCGGTGTCGGGCTCCATCTGGGACTGCGGGTCGAGACGTGTGGTTTCCACGGTTCGCACAATCGCTTGAATCCGGCCCCACACGCTACTCAGTAGCATCACCAGAACTCGTCGATGTGTTCCACGGGCGGCCTTCTTCGATCGCCAACCGCGCACATTGGATGAAATCCCTGTCTGCCTCGCTGAGCACGGACCAGAACTTTGAGCACTCGGGCAACAGCTCCGCGGCCTCGTCGTACTTGCCATCTTTCATGAGGGCCTCGAGTTGGTCCATTCGTGTGTTGATCTTGTCACGAAACGATTGTGTGCTTGTCATTGATGAGATACTCCTTGTATCAACGAACACCTTGATTTCCCTTGCCGCTATGCGCGGTGTGGGGTTGTATGTCTTGTGGAGCAGATTGGACTCCCACCAACAGTCCGACTCATCCGTGAACTGGGACTGTGGCGTTGTTTTTGCGGGTCCCCAGACATGCCGCCCAGGAATGCCGCCCCCGGTACTGCCACCACAATCGATGGCGGTGCCGGCTAGCGATCTACCCGGTACCGCGACTCAACCGGCGGATAGGGCACCGGCTTCCAGAGCTGCTCCTGCTTCCAACCGTCATCGAGGATGATGATCTGAAGAAGCGTCATGGCGAGTTTCGGCAGCACTTCGGATGCAGGCTTGATGATGGTGCGATTGGCGCTTCCGCCGTAGGTGGACTGACCGTGGCAGAGTTGATTGCGGAGCAGGGACAGGCGGTCGAGCAGTTGGTTCACGACTTCATGCACGGTGTCATCGCGGTGAATCTTTGGCCACACCCTCCGCACGCTGGAGCGGGCGCGTTGGCCACTTTGAGCTGTCGGGTCCCGCCAGAAAGACTGATGCAGAAACTGGTTTCCCAGTATCGACTCGCAGACGCTTCGCAGGCCGGGCTGCAACAGTTCCTTGATGCGTGATTTCGTATCAAGCTTCACCATCGCCTTGACGAATTCATGCCGAAGCCGCCAGTCCTCTGTCGCCGCGCCATCCTGCGACCAGCTCGCGTAGAGCGCGTTGATGGCGATCCAGGCGTAGAGCACCACGGCGTCTGCATCTTCCGCCTCCCGAAGTGCCGGCACCCGTTTGAGCCAGGACATCGAGCGGTGGATTCTGATGCGGATGTCTTCGTGGAGATCCTGCTCCTTCAACGCCTCGCGCTGCGGCAGCCAGGTGTCGTAGAGCCCGTCGAGTTGATCGCCAAAGTCACACATGCAGCGTCCCGGCACATCCCAAGCCGACGCGAGGGTGGAATTGCCCCTCGGAAACACCAAACGACATGGGTCCTGCGGCCAGCACATCCAACCCGACGATCCCCTCGATGTTGAACATCTGCATGATTCCGTCGAGTTGTGGTGGAAGAATGCCGGCGTCGATGCTGCTGCGGTGCGCGCCGGCTTCTGCATTGAGTGACACGGTGGGCGTCTCGAAGCTGCCCATTCCCGGATAGAAGTCCTCGATCGTACCGGTGCGAGGGAGTCCATCGGCCATGCGGGCGCCGATGAATGTCCGCGAGGCCCCGGTGTCGATGGCGAAGGCATGTGATGCGTCGCCAACCTGCACATCACAGATCGGCACGCCCAGCATCTGCCGCATGGGCATGGCGGCGGCTCGCGCAGTCTGGCCATCGTCGGCAGCATGGTCACCACCCTCGCGCGGCGGCCCCCACCACAATCGCCCTCCCGGGATATCGAGCGTCATGTCCTGGTCAAGCAGCAGGTCCGCGCCGATCAGGCCGTCCAGCTGCGCGCCAACAAGTTCGCTCAAGTCACCAAGACCCACGAGCGACATTCGGCCCGCCAGATCAACCACATCGCCCCGCCAGGGAATCTCGCAGTTGCCCATACTCGTCGGCGCCCCGGTATCGAGCAGCATCCGTTTGCCATCTACAACGTGGAAGAGGTGCCCATGCGAATGTTCGATCATGAGTTCCTGTCCGCCCGAAAGCTCGTTCGCCATGTGATGCCCCCTATGCAAGATCCTGTTTCAGTCGTTCGATGAATTCGTGCTCGGTGATGGTC
>CAZRBV010000111.1:0-1949 GCA_964598425.1 uncultured Isosphaeraceae bacterium
GCGACGCTGAACTCTCTCACTTAGGGTGGACCTAAGAACGGGGTAAGGTCAGGGGGCGTGCCCATAGCGAGGGAGGGGACAGAGAGTGCGGGGCGCGATTGCGTCCCCCTCTCTACCCCCCCCGCCCCGCTCCAATCGTGTTGCCGCAGGGCGCCGCCAGCTGGCCAGGCGGCCCATTCACGAACATCTCACTTGATGGCGCACATCGGAAGTCGATGGAAAGTCACGACAATGAGAAGCTTGTTGGTTGACCACCGCAATGCCCACGCTACCTTCGACCTATGCAATTCCAACGCGCAATCGCTGTATCGGCCATTGGCCTCGCTGTCACTGCAACAACGCAGGCACAGAACATCACCTTTCCCCATGACGGGCTTGACCGGCAGTATCGGATACATGTTCCCGATCAACTTCCTGATTCGCCCGCACTGGTGCTCGCCATGCACGGCTACGGCGGAAACAACAACGACATGATGAACAACTACGGGTGGACGCAACTCGCGGACGAGCGAGGCTTTGTCGTCGCGTTCCCAAACGGCACACGTGACTCGTGGAACAATCGTTTCTGGGATGTCGACTACTCGTTTCACGATGGGCTCGACATCGACGACGATGGATTCCTCCGTGAACTCGCCCTGCACCTGCAGGAACTGCACGCCACGGACTCCAACAAGACCTATGCAACGGGCTTCTCGAACGGGGCTGAAATGAGTTTTCAGTTGGCATGCCGCGAGTCTGAAACGTTTGAAGCGCTGGCACCAATTGTCGGCATGATGATGGACACGCTCTTTACGGATTGCAACCCCGCCGTCGCACGGCCCATCCTGGCGCTCAATGGAACGGCAGACGACACGACCTGGTGGGATGGCGACATGGATGATGCCGCCGGCTGGGGCCCCTACCGCCCAATCCCTGAGATGATTGCCTTCTGGGCCGACATCCTCGGTACGCCGAACATGACGTCGACTGATCTCCCTGACACGCACCCCAACGACGGAAGCACCGTCACACTTGATGTCTACAACAGCCCGGACCACGATCTCGAACTCTGGTTCTACACGGTCATTGGAGGCGGGCATGACTACCCGGGCGTGTGGGGCAATATGGACATTCACGCGACCATCGAAGCCTGGAACTTCTTTGCGGGACGCTCGGCATTCTCATGCATTGGTGACATTGACGGTGACGGTGAGGTTGGCGTCAATGACCTGCTGGAGTTGCTTGGCGAATTCTCCGTCTGCACTGGCGATTGTCAGGGCGACCTCGATGGTGACGGGGATGTGGATGTCGAAGATGTGCTGGCCATGATTCAATACTGGGGCGCGACCTGCGACATCTACGGAGCGTGCTGCCTGACTGACGGCACATGCGAATACATCAAGAGCGCCGAATGCGCCGCGGCCGAAGGCATCTGGAATGGCGAGGGTTCATCATGCGTCACAGCGAGCTGCTCAACTACGGCGCACGACGAGTGCGTCGACGCCGCAGTTGTCGGCAATGGAGCGACCCCCTTCAGCACTGTCGATGGGTCTACCAGTATCGATGCGTACGATGACGCCCAATGCGCTGGTTCCTATCTCGGCGCACTCTTTGCCGACATCTGGTTTGCCTATGAGGCCAGCTGCACCGGCACACTGACCGTCTCAACATGCGACGCCGCCACATTCGATACGGACCTCGTGGTGTACCAGGGCGCATGCGAAGACAAGGTGCAGATTGGTTGCAGTGGCGACGACGGGAACTGCTCGGGCTACACATCCACCGTGACCGTACCTGTCACCGAAGGCGAGCAGTACCTCATTCGCCTCGGCGGCTGGGACACCAGCAGCAGCGGAACCGGCACGCTCACCATTGACTGTCAGTGATTACAGCAGCCCTGGCCATCTAGGCAGTTGGGGCGCTTGTATCTGAGAAGCCTGTTCGGGCTGCCGTGTGCCGCCTGCCATGCC
>CAZRBV010000112.1:0-1941 GCA_964598425.1 uncultured Isosphaeraceae bacterium
TCTGCGACGTGATGATCGAAGAGTATTGTGCCGATCTCGGCGGCTATTGGTATGGCGCCGGCACGATCTGCAGCGACCCAATCGTCGAGTGTGATTCGCTCCCCGCAGAGGGCGCCTGTTGCTATTCGCACGACACCTTCGGGCTCATCTGTGACGAGATGACTGATGCTTCCTGCGCCGATCTTGGCGGCTACTGGTACGGTCCCGGCACCGTGTGCAGCGATCCCTTTGTCGAGTGTGATCCGCTGCCCGAGAGCGGCGCTTGCTGTGTCGAGGAAGGACAGGGCAGTGGCTTCTGGTACTGCATCGAAACGACGCAGTTCGACTGCCAGGATCAACTCGGTGTCTGGTACGGCCTTGGCTCGCACTGCACCGATTCAGGTGTCAACTGCGACCCAATCGAGGACTGCGACAGTTCCGCTGGCAGCGACTGCGCGAGGCGGCCCCAGTACGACGACCAGGAATTCCTGAACTTTGGATCAGGCCCCGTGGCGGTGCAGACCGTCTCCCCTGGCATCCCCGGTGGTCGGATGCTCAGCGTCTTTGACCTCACTGGCATCAGCGCTGCACCCTTCAACGCTGATTTTCCGATCAAGCGGTACGCCCACGGCAGTTGGAACGCCGCCAACCTCGGCAGCATCCTCGGCCTGGCCATCGACGAATCTGGCAACATATTCGTCACTGCGAGCCAGACGTGGAACTTCGATGTGGTCGGCCCCTCCGGCTGGGGCGCTGTGTATCGCATCGACGCCTACAGTGCGGCGATCACGACCTTTGCGGTACTTCCCACCGCCGGTAGCAGCCTCGGTTCGATTACCTATGACTGCGAGCACGGCCAGTTCTTCGTTTCGAGTTTCGAGGACGGGTTGATCTATCGGCTCGACTACACCACCGGTGCGGTCCTCGACACCTTCGATCACGGCACGCCTTGGACCGGCAACACCGGCCCCGTGGCGTTGGGCGACCGCCCATTCGCCGTCGAGGTCAACGGTGAGCGTCTCTACTACAGCCTGTGGAACAAGGACTACAACAATCCTTCCTTGACCATGTACAACGAGATCTGGTCCGTTCAACTTGATGCCACGGGCATGCCGCTTGCCGGTGCCGAGGTATTGGAAATAACACTGCCCAACTATTCTTTGAACGGGAACTTAGAGTTCTCATCCCCCGTTGCGGACATGGACTTCAGCCCGACCGGCACGCTGGTCCTGGGTGAACGGTCACAGATCGGCATCGACAATGTCACGGCCCACCAGGCCCGCGTTCTGGAGTACGAGTGCGTGGACGGCGCGTGGGTTCTTACGTCGCATGTCTTCCACGTCGGCCAGATCGCCGAGTCCGCAGCGGGCGGCGTTGATGCCAACGAGGCGCGTGTCTGGGCCTCGGGCGACGGCATGCACATCGCCGCTGGCGACAACATCTACGGTTTCCAGGGACTTCCCGCCGTTGGTGGATCCATCGCCGACAGCTGGCTCATCGATTACAACGGCGACTTGTCCGTTCAGGACAAGACGCTCCTGGGCGACCTCGTCGTTGCGCCAGGGGAAGAAGATGAGCCGGGCCCGGATTGCCCTATCGTCGGTCTCCTGGACATCATCTGCATCACGGCGGGTCCGCCGGCGGAGTTCAGCCTGGAGATCGGGCTGAGTAATGTCGACAGTTCGGACCTCATCACCGGCGTTTCGATGAGCGTTCCGTTCGGCAACACCCTCATGCCGGCCAACGTCGCCTTGAACATTCCTCCTTCGTCTTCCTCCTCGTTCAGCACGGTGCTGACGGGACCCATGCCGGGTGAAACGCTGTGCATCGAACTCGAGATCGTGTTTGACAGCGGTGAGATCTGCACGGATACGATCTGTGCCGATATGCCTAGCTGCATCATCATTGGCGACTTCGACATCAACGGCATCGTGAACGTCGACGACCTGATGATCCTGATCG
>CAZRBV010000113.1:0-1899 GCA_964598425.1 uncultured Isosphaeraceae bacterium
CCAGGTCTTGCCACCATCACGCGAGTACTCGGCCGTCGGATCGGTCGCCCCGGCATCGAGCGGCGCCCCGAGATACCTCGTGAAGATGGTGCTGCTCTGGGTTCCGGGCGCGTCGGGATCGATGGTGAGTCGGATCGAGTGGATTTCCCGGACGCCGTCTGCAAGCACATCATCGAACTCCAACACCACAATCGGTGCCGCGCCGATGTGACCGTTGGTTAGATGTGTCGTGGGCACCCGCCTGATGAAGTCCGGCGATCCACCGTCCGTGTAGTAGATCGTGATGCCACAGGGGCGCGCAAACACCGGAAGCCCGTGCGAGCCGCCGGCGGCATTGACATTGGCCTTGCTGCTCGCCAGAGATGAACCAAGCGCCGCCCATCGCAACTTGGAAATCGACGTCAGCCCGGCACTCACCTGCTGCCGCCAGGACGTGTATCCATCGTTTACCACACCCATGAAGCCGGCGTCGAAGTCAATGACTGAACCGTACCCAAGCTCGCCGCCAACGCACACCGGCGCATTGGCCGCCAGAATGGTCTGTGTGTCGCCACATGGCACGCCCCTGCCCCAGAACTGACCGCCTGCCTGCTGGCACGCTGCCCAGGTCGCCTGGACACACTCCCCATCCACCGCGCCGCAGGCGCCAAGGCGTGGGTCGTCCGGCGAGATCGTGAAACTGTTCCCATCGAGCGTGTCCCACCCGAGTGCTTCGCAGTTCAAGTCAACAACCGTCGGTTCAGTCGGCGCTAGCACTGGGTCAAGCAGGATCTCTCGCACACCATTATCAAGCACCGAGTCTCCGAGCATGCTTGTGGGCACCAGGTTGCCGTTGCAGTCACGCATGAGTGAGGGCGGTGTGTACAGCGGGCACGCGCCCCACGCCGTCAGCACGAGCATGAGATCGTCCACGCCAACGTCGCCGGTGCCATCCAGGTCGGCCGCGCAGTCGCCCGTGGGCGGACACGGCCCCCACGATCCGATGACCGCGAGCAGGTCGTTGGTGTCGACGGACCCATCGCCCGTGATATCACTCGGGCAACTGCTCGCCACATTGGCCGTCATCACGTAGCCATAGCCGGAAGATGCATCACTCGTGTGGCTCGTCCACGTCACAGTGAGCCCGGCCACTGACGATGACGTCACCGTTCGCGTGTAGGCCCAGCGATACAAGTCATAATCGTCCTCAAGCAGGCTCGACACATCACTCGACCAGAGCGTCTGCCCGGTCGCGGCATCATCGATGGTCACAGTGCCCGCGGGATTGAGCGGCCACCCGGCAATGGCATACCTGTTGACGGTAACCCGAACGGGGCCGCCGGGATGCTGCACCTGACGGGCGCACTGAAATGAGCCTGGAATCGGCGTGATGCCGTCTCCGAGCACCATGCTTTGCGTAGCATCGAGCCACGGTTCGTCCTCGTCACACGCGATGCCGGCGGCGGCATCGCAGGCCTGCAGGAGCCGGTTGACCGAACCACCCAGCACGCCGTTCCCGCCGGGTGATCCCAGAATCGGATCGTCATATGGGGTCAACTTCCCCACCGCTGCGGATCGCGCCAGCGCAATGGCAACGCGGCCACCGATGAGGTCGGGTTCATTGGCAATGTCGTCCGCCGACACATGCCGCTCACAGAAGAGCATGGCCACGCCGGCTGCGGCGGGCGTCGCCTGCGATGTGCCGCTGTCGAACTTCCTGCCACCATCGGGGTGCTCCCAATCGGCAGAGAGGATGCCTCCACCGGGGGCCCAGATATCAACAGTCGGGCCGCTGCATGAGAAGAGTGTCGGGTGGTCAAACACATTGGTCGCGCCAACCGTCGTCACGGACTGGCAGGATGCGGGGAGCCCCCACCGAGGAAGCACCGAGTCGTTTCCCGCAGCCGCAAAGATCGGAAA
>CAZRBV010000114.1:0-1772 GCA_964598425.1 uncultured Isosphaeraceae bacterium
ACCTGCGCGGTGGAGTCAGCAAGGTCGCCGCCCACAGGCTCGGCCCGTCCGCCGAGGTGCTCGGCCAGGAACGCTTCGGTCACGGCGTTGAACGCCATGCTGTTCTCGGGCTTGTGGAAGCCGTGGCCTTCATCCGGGAAGACAACATACGTGACGGGAAGGCCACGCTTGTTCATGGCCTCCACGATCTGGTCGCTCTCCGCAATCTTGACACGCGGATCGTTGGCCCCCTGCCCGATGAGCAGCGGCTTGTTGATGTACTCGACATGGGTGAGCGGCGAGATGGCGTCGAGGAACGCCGGCTCCTCGAGACTCCCGACGCGCTCGTCGAACATCTTCATCATCGGCTTCCAGTACGGTGGCACCGACTTGATCAGCGTGCCAACGTGCGACGGTCCGACGATGTCGACACCTGCAGCGAACTTCTCCGGGTCCCGCGTCAGACCTGCAAGCGTGGCGTATCCGCCGTAGGAGCCGCCCATGATGGCAACCCGCCTGGGATCCGCCACGCCCTGCGCGACGGCCCAATCGACGGCGTCGTTGAGATCATCCTGCATCTTGCCGTACCACTCGCGGTCTCCGGCGTTGACAAAGTTCTTCCCGAACCCGGTCGAGCCACGGAAATTCGGACTCAGTACGGCATAGCCGCGGTTGGCCAGCCACTGGTGATACGGGTTGTAGCCCCATCCGTCGCGGGCCCACGGGCCGCCGTGCACGAAGAGGACCAACGGTAGGTTCTTGCCATCGGACCCCTCGGGCACCGTGAGGTAGGAGGGCATGACCAGTCCATCGCGCGTGGGAATCTCGATGGCTTTCATGTCCGCAAGCGGCTTGCCTTCCAGCGACGGCCACGTCGTGAAGAGGAAGCGGCCCTGCTGCGCGTCGCGATCCCACAGCCAATAACGCGGCGGGCCATTGTCGCGGTTGTACGCCACGATCCAGGTGCGGTTGTCCCGGGTGCGGCTGGTGATGCCGAAGTCGCCCTGATCGAGCGCCTTGAGCGCTTCGATATCGGCTGCGATGTCATCACTGAGCACGTGCCACTCGGGGCGGAGGTAGTTGACCACGACCGCCTCGGGCTCATACGTGTCGGGGTTGCCGATGCCGCCAGATACATCGGCCTTGTCAGATTCAAACACAACCGTCGGATTCGCCGCGCCGCCCTTCTTCGGCTCCCACCAGACGAGCGCGGCTTTGTCGCGGCCCAGTGAAGAGGCGCCGTAGAGGCGATCGCCCTTCTTGTTGAACCCACTGACAGATGTCGTCATCATCTCGTCCGACGGAATGGTCATGAACTCATACCACTCGTCGCTGCCGAGGTCGCGTAGTTCGGTCACCAGCGCCCCATCGTCGTTCATCTTCGCCCGGCCCCGCACGTTCCAGTCGTCGTCGAGGGTGTAGCCGAGGTAGCCGTCGTTCTCCTGCAGGAGTTCGCGCTCGCCTGTCCGCGTGTTGACGCGGTAGACATTCATGAACTGCGGGTTCATGTCATTCATGTTGATGACGATCTCGTCGGGACGCTCACGCGAGGCGTCGCTGATGCCCGCCCGGACACCGTCGATGGGCGTCAGATCACGCGGCTCGCCGCCCGCAACATCAACCACATAGACGTGGTAGTTCTCGTCACCGCCAGCGTCCTTGTTGAAAAGCAGTTGCTCTCCATTCCACGACCACGAGAGTCCACTGATCGGACGGTCGGTGAAGCTCGTCAAGGCGCGGGCCTCGCCGCCATCGACCGGCTGCACCCAGGCGTTCATGACGCCATCAACCGG
>CAZRBV010000115.1:0-1771 GCA_964598425.1 uncultured Isosphaeraceae bacterium
CGGTCAGATCGCCGGCGCAACCGCTGGAGGATCCGCCGTCAATCGACTCCTCCAGTTCGACAGGCGCGTCGTAATAGCGCTGGATCTTGGTGATCCACCATCCACCATCCGTGGGAACGCCCGCAGTGGTGTCGCTTCGGGGTGTGCCTTGCGTACTGGATCCGACGCCGGCGCCGAAGAGCACCGAGACGATGCCCGCGTCCGCGGCCGCCTGCATGTGCGCACCCCACTGAATCTCCTCACCGCTGGACGTCACCGACGGGTCACCGGATGCGTTCGCCGAGAAGTGGTCAAAGCGTGCGCCCGATGTCGAGAAGGAGTCCCCAAGGAAGAAGGTGCCGGCAGAGTCCTCGTAGTGCTGGTGGGTGTTGTCGAGCACCGGGAATGGATTCCCTGCTGCATCCACGGTCTGGCTCTCATTGATGTGGCCCACCGGGATCTGCCACAACACCGTGGGACACGATCCGGCGTCGCCTACTGCCTCGGCAACGGCCAGATAGTTCAACCAATGGTCGTTGTTCCAGAACCAGGCGGATGACGCCGGGTCACTGGGGGCAGACGCCGTAGTGCCACCTGCGTCAAGACCGTACTTATCGAGCGAAATGAAGTCGGCGCCGCGCCGCATCACGCCCGCATCGACATACCACTGCGCCATGGCGGCGGCTTCCGCTTCGATGGCGGCCCGGCCCGCGTCGATTCCGAGTGTGTCACTGAGGTGTACCAGTCCGGTTCCAGGAATCCCTATGCCGGTATGTCCGCCTGCGGGGGAGGCCCAGAGATTGAACTGCCAACCGAAGATGGCGTTCGGCAGATCTCGGTCAATGATGTAGTTCACGGCCTCAACGAATCCGTCGATGGAGTTGCTGAAGTCAGGATCCTCGCCAGCCACCAGAATCGACTCACCATCGAATCCGGTCGCCGTGTATGCCGAGTCGACCTGAGGTGATCCCGTCACGCCGACGGACCACTCCTGCTGCGTTGGCGAAAGACCAGCCTGAGCGAAGTAGCCCAGCAGATCCGGCTCGATGACAATCATGACAGGCCAGCCGTCCGACGTTTCCTCACGGGCGATGTCGAGCATCAGATCAAGATCGCGCCAATAGGCGGCCATGTACCCGGCATCGAACAGGTGCTCGCTGTCGGTCCAGTACGACTCGCCGCCGTCCGGAACGTTGTACCAGACGAAGCAGGGGATCATCCCCATCTGCCGGCTGTGCCGGATGTAGTTGCGGACGCGGTCGCCCGGAGTGTTCGTCCAGGTTCGCCAACCATTGTGCGGACCGCCGTTGATGTAGATGTAGCGCACGTCGACGCGGCGATTCTCGTCGCCACTGCCGAAGTCGCGGAAGAACTCGAGATGAGACGGGGCGTCCTCACTCACGCTGCCCACCGACAGATATGGAGGAAGGCCGGGCATGTCTCCATTCGGCCGACGAACGGCGATGCCAAGGAGCGCGGCGGCGCCCGACGACGCATCCTCAACGCGGATCGACGCGAACCCGGCACGCTGCGACTGCACGACGACTTCATCGTTCTCAATCGAAACGGAGATCACATCGGGGGCGTTGGTGCGGACCGTTGTCGAGGGCGTCACGCCCGAAACGGCGAATCGGTGGACGCCCGGATCAAGCGCGATGGAAGTGGCGTTTCCTACGCCAAGGAATCCAAGCCCGTCTCCATCGCCACCCCCGGAACTACCCCCCGAATCACCCCCCGAACCGGCTCCAGCGTCCCCGCCCGAGTCGCTGCCAACACCCTTTCCGGAAATGGT
>CAZRBV010000116.1:0-1736 GCA_964598425.1 uncultured Isosphaeraceae bacterium
CTCCAGTTTGAGGACGATCAGATTCCTCCATTGATGTTGCATCTTGCAGGTCAGGGAGTGCTGCGTCGGGCGCTCTTGGTGCGACCGGAAGTGGCCCGTGCCGATGAGCTGCATCAGGCTTCGGTCAGTCTTTCGCTCGTTCTTCCAAGCGGCAGCCCCATGCCCGAGTTGATGGTCGAGTGCCCCGATGGCGTCACAAGCCACCTCGCCGCCTGGCAGCAAGTGCTGATTGGGCAGGGCGGATCACGCCGGTTTGAGCGGCGGCTCGACTTTGAGGTTTCGCCGGGTTTCACGCGCGGCGCGGTGCGTGTGCGCATGGAGGGGCACCCGGACCGGGTCGTGCAGTTGGCTGCGGGCGACTGACGATCCGGCCACCGCTTACGCCAGATCCGGGAAGGTCTCGCGGACGGTGCCGACGAGGTCCTTGACGTGGCTGACGGACTCGTCCATGAGCGCCTTCTCACCCTCATTGAGGTCGATTTCGATGACCTTCTCGACGCCCCCACTGCCGAGGACGGCCGGGGCTCCGACGAAGTAGCCGCCGACGCCGTATTCGCTGTCGCAGTAGGCGGCGCAGGGGAGAATCCGCTTCTTGTCCTTGATGATCGCTTCGGCCATCTGCACGCTGCCGCTTGCTGGCGCGTAGTAGGCGCTCGTGCCCATGAGCTTGACGACTTCGCCGCCGCCCATCTTGGCACGCTCAACGCACTCATTGATGGTGTCGGCGGAGAGCAACTGGCTGACCGGGATACCGTGCACGCTGGTGTAGCTTGCCAACGGGACCATGTCGTCGCCGTGGCCGCCGAGCAGGAGCGCGGACACATCTTCGATGCTGCAGCCGATCTTCCCAGCGATGAACGTGCGGAAACGGGCGACATCCAGGCAGCCCGCCTGGCCCACGATGCGATTGGTGGGGAACCCAGTCGTTTTCCACGCGGTGTAGACCATTGCGTCGAGCGGATTACTCACCAGAATCACGACGGCGTCCGAAGCGTGCGTGGCGATCTGCTCGCTGACGCTTCGGACGATCTTGACATTGGTGGCGATGAGGTCATCACGGCTCATGCCGGGCTTACGGGGAATGCCTGCGGTCACAATGACGACATCGCTGCCGGCGACGTCCGCGTAGTCGCTCGTGCCGGTGATGCTCGCGTCAAACCGTTCGATTGGCCCGCAGCATGCGAGGTCGAGTGCCTTGCCCTGGGCGACACCGACCTTGTCGGGAATGTCGACGAGCACAATGTCCCCGAGCTCCTTGGCGGCGGCCCACATGGCGCAGGACGCTCCGACGTTTCCGGCTCCGATGACGCTGATCTTGGCTCGACGCATGGCTTCGCTCTCGGCTGATAGAGGGTGAGGTGTGAGGAGCCCCGCATTGTAGAAAGGTCGGTCGTTCGCGGTGGCTTTGATGCCTGCCAGCACCCTCGCAACGGGTGCGGCGGGTGTGTGATACTGCCAATGACATCGCTGGAGGTCAATGATTGGGTCAATGATTGGCCGCCCACCAACGCAGCGATTTGTCGAATCCTGAGCCATGAGGCCACGTCAGAGGGATGCCATCCCACGTTGCCCGGTCACAGGCCATTCAACAACGCTGGCGGTTCGATCTCGGCGATCGGGGAGAGATCTCACCCGTGATCGTCCTTGCCACCCTTCTTGGGACCGCCCTGCTAGGGACACGATCCCCAAGATTCCAGCAAGTCAAGCAGATCGTAAACGTCAACGTCATCGTCAGC
>CAZRBV010000117.1:0-1714 GCA_964598425.1 uncultured Isosphaeraceae bacterium
TCGGCACAACCATGATCATGCTGTGCTGCCTGGCAACTTCCTGCATCAACCTGACAGTTGGTCCATCCGGAACCGGCTCTGCTGTCTCGTACCAGCGGGTGTCCTGCTCGGCGCAGAAGTACGGCCCCGAGAAGATCTCCTGCAGGCAGCACACCTGCGCCCCCTTTTCTGCCGCTTCCGCGATCAGCGGAAGGTGTTTGTCGATCATCGCCTGCTTGATCGCGTGCACATCGGTGGAATCAGGGAGTGCGTTCGCAGCCTGAATGAGAGCAGCTCGGGTGATGCGGGCCATGCATGTCCTTTCCAATCAGAACCAGCGGCTGACGAGAATGCGGCACTCGGTGAAGAACCGCACCGCATCCTCTCCATTGGCATGAAGCGTGCCGAAGAATGAATCTTTCCAGCCCGAGAACGGGAATACCGCCATCGGCGCGGGCACGCCCACATTGATGCCGATCATGCCGGCGCCCGCCTCCGTCCTGAAACGGTTCGCTGCGTATCCGCTTGACGTGAACATGACGGCCATGTTGCCAAACGGCGAGAGCTGCGTGATCTCGATGGCATCGTCAAGCGTCTCGCGCCGCATGATGGATAGAACCGGGCCGAAGATTTCCTGATCGGCCAGCGTCATGCCAGGCATCACACCATCAAAGACCGTGGGCCCGACAAAACAGTCGCCGTCGGGCAGAGGTGTCTCGCGTCCATCGAGCAGCAGGTTCGCCCCTTCCTCGACGCCGGCGACGATCGCGCTGGTGACGCGCTCGCAACTCGCCGCGTCGATGAGTGGCCCCATCCCACAATCTGCATCGCTGCCTGCACTGGTCTTGATTCCTTTCGCAGCCTCGACGATGGCAGGCACGAACCATTCAGCCGCTTCGCCAACGGGAATCGCCACGGAGCCAGCAAGGCACCGTTGCCCGGTATTGCCGAACGCCGAACCGAGCACACCATCAATCGCGGCTTCGCGATTGGCGTCTGGCATGATGACCATGCAATTCTTCGCCCCGCCCATGCACTGCGCGCGTTTGCCCGCAGCCGTTGCTGCGGCGTACACCTTTCTGGCGACCGGCGTCGAGCCGACAAAGGAGACGGCCTTGACTTCCTCATGGATAATGAGCGCGGTCGATGCCTCGACACCGCCCAACACGAGGTTGAGCACGCCTTCGGGCAGACCCGCTTCGTAGGCGAGTTCCACTTCACGCACCGCGCACAGCGACACTTTCTCACTGGGCTTGAGTACGAAGGTGTTGCCGCAGGCTATGGCCATCGGCCACATCCACATGGGGACCATGATCGGGAAGTTGAAGGGCGTGATGCCCGCACAGACGCCGAGCGGCACCCGCTCCATCGTGCTGTCAAGCGGAATGTTCTCGTCACGCTCGCGGCTGAAGGAGCTTGAGACAGCGATTCGCGGGAGCGTCCGCCCCATCATGAGCGACGGCGCGCCGCACGCGTACTCGATGCAGTCGATCCCCCGCCGCACATCACCTCGCGCCTCGGGCACGTTCTTGCCGTGCTCCTCAACGATCATGTCGGTGAGTTCGTCGAAGTGCTTTTCGAGCACCTGCTTGTATGCAAACAGAATCTGGCAGCGCTCGCCCACGGGCGTCTGCGACCACGCCGGGAAGGCGTCCGCCGCCGATCGGACCGCGGCATCCACCGCGGCCGCTCCATCGAGGGGGACCTCGGCGATGACCTCACCCGTCGCCGGGTT
>CAZRBV010000118.1:0-1705 GCA_964598425.1 uncultured Isosphaeraceae bacterium
CCACCAGAGGCGTCAGCGTCTCTCGGGAGCGATACGTCGTGACGGCAGCCCGCGCCGCATGGGAACTATTTGAGCAAGGCAGGTGCACCGCAGCTGAGTTGCAGAAGCCGCCGAACGCCGATGAGGACCCCACGAGTTTTCGAAACCGCCTCTTCAGGGTCGCCCACACGGCCGTACCGGGTGATACCAGCGTGGCCCTGGCATTCGAGACCACGCCAGCGACGCGCGAGGGCCGTGCCGGTTCGGTGCACATCAGCTCGACGCAAATCTATGCCTGCATTCGCCTGTGGCGTGCACATGACCTGCTCGCCCGGCGCACGGGTGGCACACTTGTGGCTGGCAGCCGATCAGATCCCGATGGAACAGGCAATCGTGACGCGCAGGCCTGCGGCTTCTTCAGCGAGGCGCTTTGCCTCTATGAACAGCTCCTCGACGCCCCGGACTCCTGATCACTCATCCGCATTGTGATGATCGACGACGGTGCCGTCGTCGCGGGCGTCGGCGTGGTAGGCGCGGAGGCGGGCGAACATCGCTCGCAGGTCGATGAGGCCGCCGACGGTGAACCAGATGACGACGATCGCGGCCACGCCGAGTGCGATCGCTGTGTACCAGCCCCAGGCGCTCGCCCAGAAGGCGCCACCGGGCGACCAGCCGGCGGCATGGGCGATGAGCGCGGCGAAGAAAATGACGGTAAAGACCACCGGCCAGGCGAGCGTGATCGCCGTCACCGCACGGTCGCGCCTGGTCATTTCACGATCAAAGCCGAGCCGCTCCAGCACGAGACGCCAGCCCGTGGCCGCCGCTGCGGCGTCCGGCGACTCCAGGGCAGCCTGTTCATCGGCGCGGGCGTATCGGCCGCGATGCAACATGCGATCCATATTGAATCGCTCGCGGCTGGTCGCCAGCGACACGACGACATACAGGCAGATGGATACCACGATTGACCAGAACGTGAGTTCCTGTCCCGTCACGCCCTCACGCATCCATCGCATGAGATCAAACACCGCCCCGTCGCCGCGCACCACATCGTCAGGCAACTGCTTGACGACAATCCCGCTGCACGAGAGCGTCATGCCAGACACCATCGCCGCCCACGCGCCCGCCGTCGTGCCGCGTGACCAATAGAGGCCGCCGATGATCGCGCTGCCGGCGCCGCCGACGAAGATGGCGCCCGTGAGCGCCAGGAACATCGCGACGTACTGCGTCGGCGTGTACAGCATCGAGAAGATGAATGCGAAGACCGCCACGCCAAAGATGCTCGCCCGCAGCAGCCACAGGTGCGCCCGCGCAGAGAGTGGCCTCCGTCGAAACGGCAGCACGACGTCCTGGATGAAGATCGAGCCCCATGAGTGCAGATAGGTGTCGTTTGTCGAGATGAATGCGCCGAGCAGCGCCGCGGCGAACAGGCCAAGCAGTCCGCTGGGCAGCATGAGCGCCGCCGCGGCGGGCGCTCTGACTTCGGCCTGCAACGCCTCGGTTGCCTGCGCGCCGGTCACAACGTCGATGCCCTCAGCGACGCCCGCGAACTGCGGGTCCACCTGCACGGCCCGAATGCAGATCGGCAGAATGAGCGTCACCAGCATGAGTACGCGGAACCGCCAGCCTGCCAGAATGTTTGCCATCTTGGCTTCATGCGCCGTCACGGCCGATGCGTTGTAGCCACTGGTCCCCTGCCAGCTGAGCATGCCATAGAAGAGCACGATCA
>CAZRBV010000119.1:0-1672 GCA_964598425.1 uncultured Isosphaeraceae bacterium
TCGAAGGCCGATGCTCTATCCACTTGAGCTACGCGCGCAAGTGGTGGTATGGTAGTATCGTTCCGCCCAGCGGGGTGCGGGTGTCAGTCAATTGGAGAGTTGAGAGATGAAGAAGTCGATCAGGCGAGCCTGGTGTCCACTTGCACTTTCCGCTGCGGCTGCCGCCGCGTCGCCTGCAGGGGCGGATTGCGTCGTTGCTGACGACTTCAGTGACGGAACTCCCTTGGGAGTCTGGACCCATTCGACGAGTCCGGGATCATCCGTGCAGGTGGGCGAGCTTTACAACCGAATCAACTTTGCTGGAACTGTGAACTACGGGTCCTACGATCTCGCATTTGGCTGGTCCAGCGGGTGGGAACTCGACATGACGCAGAACTGGGCGATCTCGGCCACGTGGAACTGCAATGCGCCGGCTCCGGCCGGTGATTACGGCGAGGTTGGTCTTGCAATCGGTGTGCTGCTCGATGTCGATCCGGAAGTGCCCGCCCTGCGGTACGGCATGACGATGAGTACCGGGCTCTATCACGAGATCTACGACGGGTGGGTTTACGACTTTCGCTATCAGGTGCTCAATCGATGGACCAACGATGCCTACGCAGAGGTGGAGAGCGATTACTACTTCGATGAACTCTCCGGTACGACGTACATCTGGTACGACGCCTACTACGACCGTCTGTACCTGAGCGATGCCCTGTATGGCCCGACTCCATGGGTGTTGTCTAACTTCAGGGGCGGTGGATCATGGGAGACGACGGCAACGCTGGGCTACGGTGTCTACTCCTGGGGCACCGTGAGTTCCTTCAACTGGAACCAGATGTATGGCGATGACTTCTGCCTGATCGATGGCGCCGTGGTCGGGCCTGCAGTGGGGGCGTGCTGCGCCGCCGGGGCGTGTGTCGAGACCATCGAGCACTCCTGCGACGGCCAGTGGCTGGGCGGTGGAAGCACTTGCACGCCTGACTGTTCTTCCTGTCAGGGTGACGTCGACTGCAGCGGCGCCGTGGATGCGGACGACGTCATGCTGATTCTCGAAGACTGGGGCGCACCGGCCACCTGCCGCGGCAGCCTCGATCTGGACCAATCGGGCGTCGTAGGGGTGCTTGACCTGCTGCTGATGCTGCAATCCTGGGGCACCTGCGGGGGCTGACCGCCGCCGCTTGCACATTCGGGCCACGGGGCTACCCTTTGCCGCTCGCCACAACGGCGACAAGGAGCATCTGACATGGGCTGCATGGATGGCAAGACTGGTCTGATCGTCGGGGTCGCCAACGACCGCTCGTATGCGTGGTACATCGCGCAGTCGATCATTCGGGAGGGCGGCACGTGTCTCTTCACGCATCTTCCCGGCGAGAAGATGGAGCGGCGGGTTCGCAAGGCCATCAACGCCCTGGGCGTGGAAGACCCCTGGCTGATGCCCATGGACGCCTCCTCAGACGAGTCGATGGACGCTGCATTCGCCGCCATCGGCGATCAGGTCGGGCGGCTTGACTATCTGGTGCACTCCATTGCCTTCGCCGACAGGGACTGGCTGCAGGAGGGCAAGTTCACCGCCACGCCACGCGAGGTCTTTACGCAGGCGATGGACATTTCGGCGTGGACGTACGCCGCGATGGCCAATCGGGCAGCGCCGCTCATGACCGACGGCGCCGTAGTACGACATGGCCACCATGCC
>CAZRBV010000120.1:0-1627 GCA_964598425.1 uncultured Isosphaeraceae bacterium
AGATCCGGAAAGTAGGCCGAACGACATGGCATCCGCTTGGGGGCGTGAAGGGGCTGCGGTTTCCTGAGACGTCGACTCCTGCCGCTGCAGCCTCTGCAGAGTCCCGCAGCAAGCCGCCCGCTGACGAGCCTGCGCGTGAGGCTGCTGGATCGTTGAAACACCGAGTCACACGTCTCGTTCGCCGCGCCGTCACCGTTTGCGTGGTGCTGGGCGTTCTCGCAGTGGGTGGTGGCGTCGCGGCATGGTTCTTACTGGACGAATCGCAGTGGGAGGAGGTCACCGGGACCATAGGAGGGACGCTCAGTAGCACCGTGGAGACTGTTGCGTCTGCGGCAGGTGTTTCGATGCCGCCAAGCGAGTTGGCGGCAGGAATTGCAAAGCCCCCAACGAGCCCGCTCTGGATTGAGGAGCGGTTGCGATTGCCGGTTCTAGGTGGGCTGCGGGCAATCGGGCACGCTTTCTTCCGCGAAAAGAGGTTGGGTTGGGACACTCGGGACTATCGTGACTCCCTGTCTGTGCTGTCAGTTCTGCCTGAAGATGGCCTTCTCCTCCCCCAACTGCTTTACGTCGATCGTCCCGCAAGCGGTGTGGCGACGAGGACGAAGTACCTCTATCCGGCGAAGCAGTTCAATGTCGAGAAGTGGTTTGACGCAGACGGCAGCATGAGTCAGCAGCCGGAGCCAGATCTCTCCGCGGCGACGTTGCTGTACTTGTTGAAGCAACTCGGGGATCCGCCCGAGTCGTTGCGAGATCCAGCAGTGAAGTTCTCTCTTGCGGCATCAATGTCGTGGCAACCGGCAGACATCGACAATGTTGAGTTTTCGATCGCGTCACAGGTCGGAGACCTCGTCGATCGGGTCAAAATGGCTCGATTTGGGGAGGCAATGTTCTGGGGATTCACCCGAGATGAGGCCGACCGCGTCTCGTGCGTGACCATGTTCGACGAGCGGGGTGAGCACGCAGGCGACCTGCTTCGGTTTGAGTATGGCTCAAGTGCCGAGCCATCTTCAATGGCTGTTGTCGCCAATGGACTTTTTGACGATGTCCATAGCGGCAAGAAGCCAGGGTGCGTGATGAATTGGGACGTGTCCTACAGCAATGGCGCAGTAAGTAACATCAGTTCGGTTGGACAGTGTAACGACGACGATTGGGAGTACGACTTCCAATACACCATTGATGACTTGAAGAGGGTCATTGGTGCGGATGTTGTGCTCCGGCGTGCCCAACATGTAGACAAGAACGGCAGGGCGGAGGAAGCGAATTCCCGCTACATGCACTTCATCGCCGAGACGGCGGTCAACATCAACGTGACATATGTCTACGACGCGGATGCACCGCAGTGGCGTGAGGCGACGGCTCGTGGCGAATTGGCGCAGGTCTTCAGGAGGCCGGAGTTCAGTCCCACCGACAAGCGGGCGATGGAATCAAAGCCCCTCCCGGAGCCATTCACATTGGAGCTTGGGGAGATTCGAATGTCGAGACCGCAGCCAACTCAGCCGTGACGGACAGTGAGCGAGGAGCCACCAACTCCGCTGCACCAGGCAGCACAACTGGGGAGATTCAGATAGATGTTCAAGCACTCCATCAAGTACACCGCGATAGCCTGCATCATGGCGCTCACCGCCTG
>CAZRBV010000121.1:0-1612 GCA_964598425.1 uncultured Isosphaeraceae bacterium
CCTGACCCCGTATTGCTTCAGCGACGTCGACGACGACCTGCCAGGCCGGCGAGGCCCAGGACGGCCAGCGGTCCTGGCGCGGGCACTTCAGTCGGCGTCCCAACCAGTGAGTAGTCCCCGCTCGCATAGAAGGAACCGGTCAACTGATAGTCACCTGCGGCGAGCTCGAAACTCCCGCTGGGGCCATAGATGCTCCACCAGTGCAGAATGTTGTAATCCGAGTCTCGCAGAATCATGCTCTCTGATGGCGTCGAGAACCCAATGGCGTAGTCAAACAGGGTTGCCACATCCAGCGTGAAAAAGCCGTTGATGTACAGATCATCGGCAAAGACACCGCTGGCGCCATCAGTCGAAAATGCGCCGTTGTACCCATCGCCAAGATCCCAGGCGAGATCCGTTGAGCTGGATCCATTGCCGGCGGCCTCTGTGTCATGCCACGCAAGGTCCGCTTGCGCCACGCCGATCACGCATGTTGCCGCCACCGTGACGGCACTGATCACAATTGAACTCCTCATCTTCCTTGTTCTCCTACTAAGAATGCTGTGCCCGATGGGCCGACTCCACCGGCGCTGTCTCCTTTCGCCCGATTGCCATCAAGCGATTGTCGGCGTAAACGAATGCGACCTGCACCCGCTACGACCCGATCATGCCGAGCTCCCTTTCGAAGCTCAAGGCCTGAATCGCGAGACGAAAAACCAAAATACAAGGCGTCAATTTGATGGTGTTTGCCAACACGATGTGAAGTCGCAATCGCCCGCCTGCATCGCAGATCGCCGCGTCAATCTCCTGCGAATGCGCGGTCCACAACGTCGCTGTTTCAATTCCGCTCAGGTTGCCGGGTCATCCGCGGGCTGCTGCACGTCGATCGACATGTTGGGCAGCGGCCCGCGGCTGGCGTAGTCGCCGATATAGGACAGTGCGAACTGCATCCGCACCAACTCCTGGCCCTCCAGATCGCGGACCTCGTCACTTTCAGCGATGGCATCGCCAAGCTGCTCATACAGCGACTCAATTCGCGCCCGCTGCTGTGGCGTCACGCTCACCCACCGATAGATGAGTGCCAAGTGATCATCGCATTGCTGTTCACGCCGAATCCGGTAACTCTCCTCAAAGGAATCTCGCATCACTCGCGTCCAGCTCCGCATTGACTGATCCAGCCGGTCCTTGGCGGCGGGGTCTGTTGAGTCAACGTGCAAAACGACTTGTCCTCGAGGCATGATGCTCGCGTAGACTGAGGCGGGGCGTCTTCCGGAGTCTGACTTGCCCAGAAGCCGTGTTGCGAACCCGGCCGAAACAAGCCAATCAATGTGGTATTGGACGTGCTGGGCAGAAACGCCAAGGTGTTTCGCCAATGTTGCTATAGAAGCTTCACCGAGTTCACGAACGCACTCGAGGATGCGCTGCCTCTTGGAACTCCTGGCAAACTCCCAGTGGACATCGTCCATGATGTTGAGATGCAGGCGACCCTCATCATCGACATGTTGAACCGGGATTGAATCACTCACTGCGGCGTCCTCCCATTGAGCAGTATGACGCCTCACACCCCGCCGTGCGCTGCGGCGCGATTGGCCTGGTTCATCTCCTCGTCCTCAACACCGTGCGCGGCGAGGGA